>NZ_JAOWGI010000026.1:0-576251 GCF_030333225.1 Citrobacter sp. CK202 | reverse complement strand
ACCTCCTTCGGATTTGCCAGATAACCCGTGGTATCCCCGGTCGGGCGGCTGTTGGCGTTGGGTTTAATCACAATGTTCGGTCTGGTGAAGTGCGCGCCCGGCAGCGGCGCAACGGCCGCCAGCGTGCCATGTTTCTTCCGCAGTTCTTCTATCGGGCCAAAGTCCAGCGCGCGCAGCGGGCAGGACTCGACGCAGATCGGTTTTTTGCCGTCGGCAACGCGGTCATGACAGCCGTCGCATTTGGTCATGTGGCCTTTGGCGGCGTTATACTGCGGCGCACCGTACGGGCAGGCCATATGGCAGTAGCGACAGCCGATGCAGACGTCCTCATCCACTACCACAAAGCCGTCCTCGCGTTTGTGCATCGCGCCGCTCGGGCACACTTTCGTGCAGGCCGGGTCTTCGCAGTGGTTGCAGGAAATGGAAAGATAGTAGGCAAAGACATTCTGGTGCCAGACGCCGTTATCCTCCTGCCAGTCGCCGCCCGCATATTCATAGATGCGGCGGAAGCTGACGTCCGGGGTTAAATCTTTGTAGTCTTTGCAGGCCAGTTCGCAGGTTTTGCAACCGGTGCAACGACTGGAGTCAATAAAAAATCCATATTGGGTTGTCATCGGTTACTCCTTATACCTTCTCAACCTGAACGAGATTGCTGTGAGACGGGTTCCCCTTCGCCAGCGGAGAAGGACGATGTGATGTCAGAATGTTGATGGAACCGCCGTGATCGACCTGGTCGCCAAACATATCCGCCTTGAGCCAGGCGCCTTGCCCGATGGCGGTAACGCCCGGCAAAATGCGCGGCGTGACTTTTGCCGGGATCAGCATCTGCCCGTTATTGTTAAATACGCGCACCGTGTCACCCTGTTGGATGTTGCGCGCTTTCGCGTCAATGGGGTTAATCCAGATCTCTTGCGGGCACGCTTGCTGCAACACGTCAATATTGCCGTAGCTGGAGTGGGTGCGGGCTTTATAGTGGAAGCCGGTCAATTGCAGCGGATAGGTTATTCGGATGGGATCGTCCCAGCCATCAAACCCTGGCGCATAGGCGGGCAGCGGATGAACGATCTCATCGTTTTCCAGCTCCCAGGTGTCGGCGATGGTCGCCAGCCGCTCGGAGTAGATTTCAATCTTCCCTGATGGCGTTTTCAGCGGACTGGAGGCAGGATCTTCGCGGAATGCGCGGAAGGCGACATAGTGTTCCTCCGGGCATTTTTTCTTGAAGATGCCGGTGGTTTTCATCTCTTCGTAGTCCGGCATTTCCGGGTTACGCGCTTTGGTTTTGGCATGCAGGTATTTCACCCACTCGTGCTGGGTACGGCCTTCCGTAAATGTCTGGTAGACATCCGGGCCGAGACGTCTGGCGATTTCGCTCAGCGTCCAGTAGATCGGCTTTCTTTCAAATTTTGGTGAGGTGGCCGGTTGCCCCAGGATGACATAACCCATGTTGCCTGCGGATTCGTGCGAAATAAGATCTTCCTGTTCCGTTGGCATCAGGTCCGGCAGCAGAATGTCGCAGTATTTGGCGGACGCTGTCATGAAGTGCTCAATCCCGACGATCATTTCGCACTTGCTGTCGTCCTGTAATACGTCATGGGTGTGGGCGATGTTGCCATGCTGGTTAATCAGCGTATTGCTGGCGTAGCACCACATAAATTTGATCGGGACATCAAGCTTATCTTTACCGCGCACGCCGTCGCGTGTGGCGGTCATTTCCGCGCCATGATCGATGGCGTCTGTCCAGGTAAAAACGGAGATCTGCGTTTTTACCGGGTTATCCAGCATAGAAAACCACTCTACGCCGAGGTCCCAGGTGCCTTCACGCACGCCGGAGTTGCCGCCGTTGATCCCGACGTTGCCGGTCAGGATAGAGAGCATGGCGATCGCGCGCGCAGTCTGTTCGCCATTGGAGTGACGCTGCGGCCCCCAGCCCTGACAGATATACGCCGGTTTTGCCGAGCCGATTTCCCGTGCCAGCTGGATGATTTTTTCCGCCGGGATACTGGTGATATGTGCGGCCCATTCCGGTGTTTTGGCAATACCGTCCGGGCCATCGCCCAGAATATAGGCTTTATAGTGCGCATTACGCGGCGCGCTGGCGGGTAAGGTCGTTTCGTCGTAACCGACGCAGTATTTATCGAGGAAAGGCTTGTCGATCAGATTTTCGGTGATGAGTACCCAGGCGATCCCCGCCGCCAGCGCGGCATCAGTACCGGGACGAATAGGGAGCCATTCATCTTCGCGACCCGCCGCCGTATCGTTATAACGCGGATCGATGACGATCATTCTGGCGTTGGAGCGTTCGCGAGCCTGTTCCACATAGTAGGTCACGCCGCCGCCGCTCATGCGCGTTTCTGCCGGGTTGTTGCCGAACATTACCACCAGTTTACTGTTGGCGATGTCATCCGGGCTGTTACCGTCATTCGTGCCGAACATATAACTCATTGCGGCGCTGATTTGTGCGGTACTGTAGCTGCCGTAACGGCTGAGATAACCGCCGCATGAGTTCATCAGACGATAAGGCACGTTGGAGTTCGTGATGTTCCCGCCATCCACGCCGGTGCCATACAGCACATGTACGGCTTCGTTGCCGTAGTCTTTCAGAATACGCTTCAGGTTGTCGCCAATGGTATCCAGCGCTTCATCCCAGCTGATACGTTCAAATTTGCCTTCGCCGCGTTTACCGACGCGTTTCATCGGGTATTTAAGGCGATCCGGGTGATTCATACGGCGACGGATTGAGCGTCCGCGCAGGCAGGCCCGCACCTGATGATTGCCGTAGACGTCATCGCCGGTGGTGTCGGACTCGACCCAGTACACCGCATCATCTTTCACATGCAGCCGTAGCAGACAGCGGCTCCCGCAGTTGACGGTACAGGAACTCCAGACCGCTTTTTCTTCCACTGGCGCAGGCGAAAGGCCGTCAGCGGCGCGGGCGATTCGGGAGAAAGGAAGCGTGAAGGCGCTACTGGCGAGCGCGAGACCACTAATGGCGGATGTTTTCACCAGACTACGACGGCTGATAGTGGCCGTCATGAGCGCCTCAGGCGTGGTGATTTTCATAGTTACTCACTTTGCTTATTGATTAAAAAAAAGAAACGCGATTTATAAAATTTGTTTTTACAGGACGTTGGTTTGTTCACATGACCGATGGACGGGCGAACACATCCCCCGAAACGCCTGTAATCGTTTCAGGGGATGGGGGTTACACTTTCTCGATTTCGACCAGATTGGTGTGCTGCGGATTTCCTTTCGCCAGCGGAGAGGGGCGCTGCGTCGTTAACGTATTCACGCAGGCGCCATGATCGATGCGATCGCCTGACATATCGGCATCATGCCAGGCGCCCTGGCCCATCGCGCTCACGCCGGGGAGAATGCGTGGCGTAACTTTCGCCGGAATGCGGACTTCGCCGCGATCGTTAAATACCCGCACCATATCCCCGTTGGCGATACCGCGTTTTTGCGCATCCACGGGGTTAATCCAGACTTCCTGACGGCAGGCGGATTTGAGAACATCAATGTTGCCGTAAGAGGAGTGCGTGCGTGATTTATAATGAAAACCAAAGAGTTGCAGTGGGAATACGCTGCGCTTAGGATCGTCCCATCCTTCGAACGTTGAAGCATAAATGGGAAGCGGGCTGATGACGTCGTCTTTTTCCAGCTCCCAGGTTTGGGCGATTTTAGCCAGGCGGCTGGAGTAAATTTCTATCTTGCCGGACGGCGTTTTCAGCGGGTTTGCCTGTGGGTCTTCACGGAATTTTTTATAGGCCACGAAATGGCCGTTGGGATCTTTACGCTTGTAGATCCCCATTTTTTTCAGCTCGTCATAGCCCGGTAACTCCGGGTCTTTAGCCAGCATTTTGGCGTACAGATATTGCAGCCACTGTTCCTGGGTTCGCCCCTCGGTAAACCTCTGGTGCACGTCCTGGCCCAGCCGCTTCGCGACTTCGCTCATTATCCAGTAAATGGGCTTACGCTCGAATTTAGGGGCGGTCGCGGGCTGGATGAAGATTAAATAACCCATATTGCCCGCATAGTCGTTAGGAATGATGTCTTCCTGTTCGACCGTCATCAGGTCCGGCAACAGAATATCGGCGTATTTCGCGGAAGAGGTCATAAAGTTGTCGATGACCACGATCATTTCGCACTTTGATTCGTCTTGCAGGATCGCGTGTGTTTTATTGATATCCGAATGCTGGTTGGTGATGGTATTGCCCGCGTAATTCCAGATGAACTTGATCGGCACATCCAGCTTTTCTTTACCGCGCACGCCGTCGCGCAGGGCGGTCATTTCCGGGCCGCGGGCAATGGCGTCCGTCCAGGTAAACACGGAGATCTGCGTTTTTACCGGGTTTTCCGGTAACGGCATGCGTTCAATGGTGATGGTGTAGGTGGATTCGCGCGCGCCGCTGTTCCCGCCGTGAATACCGACATTGCCCGTCAGAATCGGCAGCATCGCAATCGCGCGTGCGGTGAGTTCACCATTCGCCTGACGCTGCGGGCCCCATCCCTGACAAATACAGGCCGGTTTAGCGGCGCCAATCTCTCTGGCGAGCTTAATGATGCGATCCGCCGGAATACCGGTAATGCGTGACGCCCACTCAGGCGTTTTGGCCGTGCCGTCTTCGCCCTGGCCCAGAATATAGGCTTTATAGTGGCCATTCGCTGGCGCATCGGCCGGTAGCGTTTTTTCGTCGTAACCCACGCAGTAGTTGTCGAGGAAAGGCTGGTCGACAAGATCTTCGGTGATGAGCACCCAGGCCAGTCCGGCGACCAGCGCGGCATCGGTGCCGGGACGAATAGGTATCCATTCGTCTTCACGTCCTGCCGCGGTATCGGTATAGCGTGGATCGATAACGATCATGCGCGCATTTGAACGTTCCCTGGCCTGTTCCAGGAACCAGGTAATTCCGCCGCCGCTCATACGGGTTTCTGCCGGGTTATTACCGAACATCACCACCAGTTTGGTGTTCTCGATATCGGAGGTGCTGTTACCCTCGTTCGAACCATAGGTGTAGGGCATGGCCGCCGCGATTTGCGCGGTGCTGTAGGTGCCATAGTGACTAAGAAAACCGCCGTAACAGTTCATCAGGCGGGCCACCAGAGAGGCATAAGGCGAGGAGCGGGTGATGTTGCCGCCGACGATACCGGAAGTGTAGTTAATGTACACCGCCTCGTTACCGTATTTATCGACCGTGTTTTTCAGGCTGTTGCTGATGGTATCCAGCGCTTCTTCCCAACTGATGCGCTCAAATTTCCCCTCGCCGCGTTTGCCTGTGCGTTTCATCGGGTAGTTGAGGCGATCAGGATGGTTAATTCGCCGACGGATTGAACGTCCGCGCAGGCAGGCGCGCACCTGGTGATTGCCATAGACATCTTCGCCGGTGTTGTCGGTTTCCACCCACCAGACTTCATCATCTTTGACGTGGAGACGCAGGGCGCAGCGGCTACCGCAGTTGACCGAACATGCTCCCCAGACCACTTTGTCTTCAACGGGCTGGATTGCTTGCTGCACGGCAGCCGCCGCGGTACGCATCCCGAAAGGCAAGGAGAGTCCTCCGGCAGCGAGCGCCAGCGATCCTATCGCGGTGGATTTCACTAACGTCCTGCGGCTGATGCCTCCCTGTTGTTCAACATCGGACATAATTCACTCCATTATAGTTATCGTTATATAATTATGTTTATAACGAAATTAATAGGATACTAATGAAAGAGTGATTTTAACCCCTTATAGGTAGGGGTTATTAATCCATGTCAAAATTGAGGGAATCTTTCTAAGAGGGAGTAAGAGCCTGGTATATCAGGCTCTTATCTGTTACTGAGGTTCGACAGCATGCCCGTCCTGAGAAGGACTGGTACTGGCAGGAGCGTTTCCGCTGCTGGTGCGGGTATACAAAATTTTATGGGTATCGTTTGCACAGTGGCCTACGACCTGGGAATCGGGCTGATCCGCCTGGTCATTAGGAACAATAGTTAACGTAAAACTGGACTCCGCCACACCATTGTTAATGATGCGCTGTTCGATGTCGCTTTTGACTCTTTCACATGACTCCGGCGCCGCCAGTACCTGCGGGGAGGCGACGATGAGCAGACACGCTGCAATTCCTGCTGAGATTTTCATCATTCACTCCTTTTATGAACACGATAATGAAAGCTTAGCATTTCTAGTGTAAACAACTGTATTTGCTAATATGATTGAGAATCATCTCCTTATCCTGGTGAATAACGTGAAGAAACAGACCCTGGTGAGCTTTCTGTGTGTGCTGCTTGTTGGATGTGATAACGCCACTGTTCTGGTCTCCTTTACCCCGGAAATGGCCAGCTTTTCCAATGAGTTCGATTTTGATCCGTTGCGCGGCCCGGTTAAAGATTTCAGCCAGACGTTGATGAACGACAAAGGGGAAGTGACGAAGCGCATCAGCGGAACGCTTTCGCAGGAAGGCTGCTTTGATACGCTGGAACTGCACGATCTGGAAAACAATACCGGGCTGGCGTTGGTACTGGATGCAAACTACTACCGCGATGCCGAGACGATGGAGAAAAGAGTGCGCTTGCAGGGGAAATGTCAGTTGGCGGAGTTGCCCTCGGCAGGCGTGGTCTGGGATACGGACGATAACGGTTTTGTTGTTTCCGCAACGGGAAGAGAGACGAAGGTACAATACCGCTATGATGCGGAAGGGTATCCGTTGGGTAAGACCACCATCAGTAAAGACAAAACGTTATCCATTGATGCAAAACCGTCGGCGGACCCGCTTAAAAAGCTCGACTATACGGCGGTCAGCCTGCTGAACGATCGCCCGTTAGGCAATGTGAAGCAGACGTGTGAATATGATAATTACGCCAATCCGATCAACTGCCAGCTTGTGATCGTTGATGAAAGCGTCGAACCCGCCGTTGCGCGGAGCTATACCATTAAAAATACGATTGATTATTACCCGGCTGCGTCTGACACAGCCGGGTAGCGGCTTACTGTGCGGTAGGCTTCAGCAGGCTTGAGCCTGGCGTTTTGTGATCGTCCAGATATTGCTGCTGGAAAATGCACATACGAATGGTGTTGCGGTATTGGCCATTGATAAAGAACTCATGAATCAGTTCACCTTCAACCATAAAACCTAACTTACGGTAAATGTGAATGGCTTTTTCGTTTTCTTTATCAACGATCAGATACAGCTTATAAAGGTTGAGTACGGTGAATCCGTAGTCCATCGCCAGCTTCGCTGCGCGCGAAGCCAGCCCTTTTCCCTGGTATTCCGGCGAGATGATGATTTGAAACTCAGCCCGGCGGTGAACGTGATTAATTTCTACCAGTTCGACCAGACCGGCTTTTTCGCCGTTGCACTCCACGACAAAGCGCCGTTCGCTCTGGTCATGAATGTGCTTATCATACAGGTCAGACAGCTCGACAAACGCTTCGTACGGCTCTTCAAACCAGTAACGCATTACGCTGGCGTTGTTATCAAGCTGGTGGACGAATCGTAAATCTTCGCGCTCCAGCGGGCGCAACTTAACACTGTTGGCGTGGGTCATTTTGTGTCCTTACCGTCTGTCGCTCAACGCACTGTTATGGCGCAACGGTACGGCCAGTACGACGATCCAGGCAACGCAGCGTATTCGGTTCCCAGTAGGCGTTAAGGTTGGCGCTCTGTTCGCACTTGTCGCGGTTATCAAACGCGGCGTCGGCTTTGTCCCACTCTTTCTCCGTGCGCGTGTTCACTTTCTGGCGCAGGCTGCGGGTATCATTCCATTGTTCCTTTTCCATGGCTGCGTGTTGGCGGCTTTGCGCGCTGTCTCCAGATTCAATGATCAGTTTGCTGGTATTCGCGAATGCGGAGGTGGTATACACGACAGCACCCAGCGCAAGCATTGCCGTCAGGCACAGGCGTTTGCTAAGTGTATTGTTCATGGTTAATTCCTTTCATGATAGAGGGATAAAACTTGTTTAAATTCTACACCATTCCTGGCGCAGGGCATACCCATCCTGCGGGTATGGATACGAAGGCGCTATTCTGGCGTATCATGCTTAAACCTGACGTAACGCAATGATGATGATGCTAAAAACAACACTTCTTTTTTTCATGACCGCACTGTGCGAAATCGTGGGCTGTTTTCTGCCCTGGCTATGGTTGAAGCGGGGCGCAACGGCCTGGCTGCTGGTTCCGGCGGGAGTCTCACTGGCGTTATTCGTCTGGCTGCTGACGTTGCACCCGGCCGCCAGCGGCCGCGTCTATGCGGCTTATGGCGGGGTCTATGTCTGTACTGCGCTGTTATGGTTACGCTTTGTTGACGGCGTCAGACTCAGTCTTTATGACTGGTCAGGCGCACTGATCGCACTCTGTGGAATGCTGATTATCGTTGCCGGGTGGGGGCGCGCTTAAGCGCCTTATTTTGTGATCGATGAGCGATTTTTTGATCATTATACTTGTATGGTAGTAGTTCAGGTGTATAAATTTCCTGCATCGCACAGAAGAGATGTAAGGAACAACAATGAAGATTGTAGGGGCTGAAGTTTTTGTCACATGTCCGGGACGTAACTTTGTCACGCTGAAAATCACCACCGAGGACGGTATCACCGGCCTGGGCGACGCTACCCTGAATGGCCGTGAGCTGTCGGTGGCATCCTATCTGAAAGATCACCTTTGCCCGCAGCTTATTGGCCGCGATGCGCACCGTATCGAAGATATCTGGCAGTTCTTTTATAAAGGCGCCTACTGGCGTCGCGGGCCGGTCACGATGTCTGCTATTTCTGCCGTTGACATGGCACTGTGGGATATCAAAGCGAAAGCCGCCAACATGCCGCTGTATCAGTTGCTGGGCGGCGCATCCCGTGAAGGCGTGATGGTCTATTGCCACACGACGGGTCACACCATTGATGATGTGCTGGAAGATTATGCGCGTCACAAAGAGATGGGGTTTAAAGCGATTCGCGTGCAGTGCGGCGTGCCGGGTATGCAAACCACCTACGGCATGTCTAAAGGCAAAGGTCTGGCCTACGAGCCCGCCACGAAAGGCCAGTGGCCGGAAGAGCAACTCTGGTCAACCGAGAAATACCTCGATTTCACGCCGAAACTGTTTGACGCCGTACGTGCTGAATTTGGTTTTGAAGAGCATTTGCTTCACGACATGCACCACCGCCTGACGCCGATTGAAGCCGCCCGTTTTGGTAAGCGCGTTGAGGATTATCGTCTGTTCTGGATGGAAGACCCGACGCCTGCGGAAAACCAGGAATGCTTCCGTCTGATTCGTCAGCATACGGTGACGCCGATTGCCGTCGGGGAAGTGTTCAACAGCATCTGGGACTGCAAGCAGCTCATTGAGGAGCAACTGATTGACTATATCCGCACCACCATTACCCATGCCGGCGGCATTACGGGGATGCGCCGCATTGCGGATTTTGCCTCGCTTTACCAGGTGCGCACAGGGTCTCATGGGCCTTCTGATTTGTCGCCGGTTTGCATGGCCGCAGCGCTTCACTTTGATCTGTGGGTGCCTAACTTTGGCGTTCAGGAATACATGGGGTACTCCGAACAAATGCTTGATGTCTTCCCGCATAGCTGGACGTTCGATAACGGCTATATGCACCCAGGCGACAAGCCGGGTCTTGGTATTGAGTTTGATGAAAAACTGGCGGCGAAATATCCGTATGACCCTGCGTATTTGCCGGTCGCCCGTCTGGAAGATGGCACGTTGTGGAACTGGTAAGGAGTGATATGACATGAAAAGTATAGTGATTGAAAAACCTGACACGCTGGTTTTAGCGGAGCGTCCTATCCCTGAGCCTGCGGCCGGGGACGTTCGGGTTAAAGTGAAACTGGCGGGGATCTGCGGTTCTGATAGCCATATCTATCGTGGGCATAATCCTTTTGCAAAGTATCCGCGTGTTATCGGGCATGAATTTTTTGGTGTGATTGACGCCGTGGGCGAAGGTGTTAGCCGCGCCAGAGTGGGGGAACGCGTATCGGTCGATCCCGTCATCAGTTGCGGGCATTGCTATCCCTGTTCAATAGGCAAGCCCAATGTATGTACCTCGCTGGTTGTTCTGGGCGTACACCGCGACGGCGGATTTAGTGAATATGCGGTCGTTCCGGAGAAAAACGCGTTTACGATCCCGGATGCCATTGCTGATAAGCACGCGGTGATGGTTGAACCTTTCACCATTGCGGCGAACGTCACCGGGCAGGTTAATCCGACAGAGAACGATATTGCGCTGATTTATGGCGCAGGGCCGATGGGACTGACAACGGTTCAGGCGCTGAAGGGCGTTTATAACGTTAAAGAGGTGATTGTTGCCGATCGTATTGATGAACGACTGGAGATGGCGAAAGAAAGCGGCGCCGACTGGGTTATCAATAATGGACAGCAATCTCTGCAAGATTTCCTGGATGAAAAAGGGTTAAAACCGACGCTGATCGTCGATGCGGCGTGTCATCCGTCTATTTTACAAGAAGCTATCTCGCTGGCGTCGCCCGCCGCGCGCATTGTACTGATGGGGTTCTCCAGCGATCCTTGCCAGATTGTGCAGCAGGGGATTACCGGCAAGGAGCTGTCAATTTATTCCTCCCGTTTGAATGCGAATAAATTCCCGGTCGTTATTGGCTGGCTGGAAAAAGGTCTGATCGATCCCGATAAGCTCGTCACGCATACGTTTAATTACCACCATGTCACTGACGCGATTGAATTGTTTGAGAAAGACCAACGGCACTGCTGCAAGGTTTTACTCACATTCTCTGAATAATATTAATAAATGCGAGAGAGTGGTACGCATCTTACCTCTTAGAGATTGCCAATATGACTCAACAAAAACATGAACGGTCAACAAAAGATTTAATCAGAGCCGCCGTATCCGGTTGGCTGGGAACCGCCCTTGAATTTATGGATTTCCAGTTATATTCTCTGGGCGCTGCATTAGTTTTTCATGAAATATTTTTCCCGGAACAGTCCGCCGCAATGGCGCTTATTCTGGCGATGGGAACCTATGGCGCAGGATATATCGCACGTATTGTCGGCGCGTTTATTTTCGGCAAAATGGGCGATAGTATTGGGCGTAAAAAAGTCTTGTTTATCACTATCACCATGATGGGGATTTGTACAACCCTCATTGGGGTTCTGCCGACCTATGCGCAAATTGGTATATTTGCGCCTGTTTTACTGGTGACGTTACGTATTGTTCAGGGGTTAGGCGCCGGGGCGGAGATCTCCGGGGCAGGAACGATGCTGGCTGAGTATGCGCCTAAAGGGAAACGCGGCATTATTTCCTCGCTTGTCGCAATGGGAACAAACTGCGGTACGCTGAGCGCAACGGCAATCTGGGCGGTGATGTTCTTTGCACTTGACAGAGAACAGCTTCTGGCCTGGGGATGGCGTATCCCATTCCTGGCGAGCGTTGTTGTCATGATCTTCGCTATCTGGCTGCGTATGAACCTCAAAGAAAGCCCGGTATTTGAAAAGGTCAATGAAAGCGAAAATGCGCCGGCGTTAAACAACGCATCAGAAAACACATTGGGTGCCATGTTTAGCAGTAAATCCTTCTGGCTGGCAACCGGTTTACGTTTCGGTCAGGCGGGCAATTCTGGATTAATTCAGACATTCCTTGCAGGATATTTAGTGCAGACGTTATTATTCAATAAGGCGATTCCTACCGACGCGTTAATGATTAGCTCTGTCATTGGTTTTATTACTATTCCACTTTTGGGGTGGTTATCTGATAAATATGGTCGCCGCCTACCTTATATTTTATTGAATATATCTGCGATTATTCTTGCGTACCCGATGTTGTCTATCATCGTGGATAAAACCTATAGCCCCGGCGTGATTATGACCGCGCTTATTGTTATTCATAACTTTGCCGTGCTGGGTCTCTTCGCGCTGGAAAACATTACGATGGCCGAGATGTTTGGTTCGCGTAATCGCTTTACCCGGATGGCGATTTCAAAAGAAGCCGGTGGCTTAGTCGCCGTTGGATTTGGTCCTGTACTGGCAGGTATTTTCTGTAATATGACCGATTCCTGGTTGCCTATATTAGCGATGATCATTGCCTATTCTCTTATCGGCTTAATTTCAGCGATTTTGATGCCGGAAGTGAGAGATCGCGATCTGAGCGTGCTGGAGGATGCAGCGGACCTAAAGGCGGCAAGTAGCGTTCAGGGTTCGGCAACGCAGGTAGGGTAACGTCGCACAGGGCATGACCGGAATGGACAGGGAATGTTGAATTTCGGTCATGTTGTCACATAACTTTAAAATGATGTCATACCAATTGCAAAAAGCTTAATTCAAATCAAATCATACAACCCTACAGGCGTTACTCTGAGACAGTCCTGAATTCATTCATACAATAGGTCATACCATGCAAAACAAGCTCTTAACGGCTAAGGCTTCGCTTCCTCATTACGATCGCGCCAGACTGGTTCCTCGCATTGTGCATTTGGGCTTTGGCGCATTCCATCGCGCGCATCAGGGTGTCTACGCGGATATCCTCGCGGCGGAACACAACAGCGACTGGGGATATTGTGAAGTCAACCTGATTGGCGGCGAGCAGCAGATTGCCGACCTGAAACAGCAAGACAACCTGTATACCGTGGCGGAAATGTCAGCGGATGCCTGGACCGCAAGGGTTGTTGGGGTGGTAAAAAACGCGCTGCACGCGCAGGTTGACGGTCTGGAAACCGTCCTGGCTGCCATGTGCGAGCCGCAGGTGGCGATTGTTTCCCTGACGATTACAGAAAAAGGGTACTGCCACTCTCCGGCGACCGGTCAGTTGATGCTGGATCACCCGATGATCGCCGCCGATCTGCAAAACCCGCAGCAGCCGAAATCCGCGCCTGGCGTGGTGGTGGAAGCGCTGGCGCGTCGTAAAGCGGCTGGCCTGGCGCCATTTACCGTGATGTCCTGCGATAACATGCCTGAAAATGGACACGTCATGCGCAATGTAGTTACTGCCTATGCCCGTGCGGTAGATGCAGAGCTGGCCGCGTGGATTGAGCAACATGTGACGTTCCCGTCCACGATGGTTGATCGTATTGTACCGGCGGTGACGGCTGACACGCTGGATAAGATCGAACAGTTAACCGGCGTACGCGATCCTGCGGGTGTGGCGTGTGAACCGTTCCGCCAGTGGGTGATTGAGGATAATTTTGTCGCGGGTCGCCCTGAATGGGAAAAAGCGGGCGCTGAACTGGTGGCAGATGTTATCCCGTTCGAAGAGATGAAACTGCGTATGCTTAATGGCAGTCACTCATTCCTGGCGTACCTCGGGTATCTGGCGGGCTATCAGCACATTAATGACTGCATGGAAGATGAAAATTACCGCCTGGCCGCGCATGCGTTGATGTTGCAGGAACAGGCGCCGACGCTGAAAGTGAAGGGGGTGGATCTGAAGCGTTATGCCGATTTGCTGATCGCGCGCTACAGCAACCCGGCGTTGCGTCACCGTACCTGGCAAATTGCGATGGACGGTAGCCAGAAACTGCCGCAGCGTATGCTGGACTCCGTTCGCTGGCATATCGCGCATAACAGCCGTTTCGACCTGCTGGCCTTAGGCGTGGCGGGCTGGATGCGTTACGTTGGCGGCGTTGATGAGCAGGGGAATCCGATTGAAATTAGCGATCCGCTGCTGCCGGTTATTCAGCAAGCGGTTCAGGGCAGTGAAGAAGGGGAAAGTCGCGTTCAGGCGCTGCTGGCCATTGATGCGATTTTCGGTAACGAATTGCCGCACGTTGAGCTGTTTGCGAATAAGGTGAAAGAAGCGTATCTGTCGCTGCTTGCCAACGGCGCGAAAGCAACCGTTGCAAAATATGCGGCGAATATCGCATCAGCGTAATCTCTGCATGGTTGTAGGCCGGATAAGGCCTGCAACGTTCAACATCATTGACTATTGTAGGCCGGATAAGGCGGTTACGCCGCCATCCGGCTTGTTTGTCAGCGGGATTACTCTTCGCTGAACCAGTCGCTGTTTTCCTGGCGGATAAGCTGAACGGACTCGCCAATCTCCTGTAGATGCACAGTCATTGCGCGTTCCACCGCGTCGGCATCATGCTTTTCCAGGGCGGCAAAAATATCATGATGCTGGCGCAGCAACATTTCAGGCGGCGACACATGATCCAGACTCATATAACGCACGCGGTCAATGGTGGCTTTAATATTTTCAACCGTATCCCACGCCAGCTGGCAATCGGCAATTAATGCCAGTTTCTGGTGAAATTCATCATCAAGCTGGAAGAAATCGTTGAGCTGCTTGCGGTCAATGGCGATCCGCTGCTGGTGAAGGTTCTGCTCCAGCTGATAGCACTGGCTGTCGGTGATCATCAACGCCGCGCGACGAACGACCGCACATTCGATGGCCTGTCGGACAAAGCACCCATTCTGCACCTGCGATAATGAAATCTTATTCACATAGCTGCCGCGCTGAGGGCGGATTTGAATCAAACCGTTTTCCGCCAGCTTAATAAACGCTTCACGTACAGGCTGGCGCGACACGTTAAAGCGCACGGAAACCTCTTTCTCGGAAAGCGGTGTGCCTGGCGCAATCAGACAGTGCACGATGTCACGTCGGAGAATGCGGTAAATTTGCTGATTTACAGGCTGCGTAGGATTGAGTTGGGTTTCAACGGTCATTCGTTCTTACTTTTTAGAGAGTTAACCAGAGTACTCTACCACTTTTTTGTCACTATCTATACCCGACCCGTAGGCCGGGTATAAAAATTAACCCCGATGAACGCTCAGTCCGGCAAAAGACTGCGTAACCGGCATCATTTCCAGCGTATTAATGTTCACATGCGCAGGCAGATTAGCGACCCACCATACCGCTTCAGTGACATCATCCGGCGTGAGCGCGGTTGTGTTCTCGTAGGTTTTACCCGCTTTGTCATCGTCGCCTTTAAAGCGGACGTTAGAAAACTCCGTGCCGCCGACCAGACCGGGTTCAATATCGGTGACGCGTACCGCCGTACCGTGTAAATCCGTGCGCAGATTCAGACTGAACTGGCGCACAAACGCTTTGGTTGCGCCATATACGTTGCCACCCGCGTATGGCCAGCTACCTGCGGTAGAGCCAATATTGATGATGTGGCCGCGATTGCGCTCCACCATGCCTGGCAGAACCGCGCGGGTCATGTAAATAAGACCTTTGTTGTTCGTGTCGATCATGGTTTCCCAGTCTTCCACGCTGGCTTTATGCGCGGGCTCAAGCCCCAGCGCCAGCCCGGCGTTGTTGACCAGCACATCAATGTTGCGCCACTCTGCGGGTAATGACGCCAGCATATCTTCAATGGATGCACGGTTACGCACATCTAAACGAGCGATAAACAGATTGTCGCCCAGCTCATCTTTCAATTCTTGCAGGCGTTCCTGGCGACGGCCAGTGGCAATCACTTTGTGTCCATTCTCAATAAAACGACGTGTAATGCATTCGCCGAAACCTGCGGTCGCACCGGTGACTAAAACGATCATCTCACTGTTCCTCAACGCTTTTTGTGTTGTATTACCATAGCACGCCATCTCTGTTCAGGGGTAATCCTCGTTAATGGGATTGCGGTCATTTCAAGGGAGACCTACTCTAATGAACAAATCGTTTGCAGGAGTGAAAAATGTCGTTAACGAATCCATTCTTTAGCCAGAGCGTATTGCCTTACCAGGCCCCGCGTTTTGATCTGATTGAAGACCGCCATTACCGCCCGGCGTTTGACGAAGGGATGCGGCAAAAGCGCGCTGAAATTGATGCGATTGTCCAAAACCCGCAAGCGCCTGATTTTGAGAACACGTATCTGGCGCTGGAGCAAAGCGGCGCGTTGCTCACCCGTGTGACAAGCGTGTTTTTCGCCATGACAGCGGCGCATACCAATGACGAATTACAGCGCCTTGATGAAGCCTTTTCCGCTGAACTGGCGGCGCTGGCAAATGATATTTATCTCAACAGTACGCTCTTTGCGCGTGTGGATGCGGTCTGGCGACAGCGGGAGACGCTGGCGCTGGATGCCGAGTCGTTGCGTCTTGTGGAGATTATCCACCAGCGTTTTGTACTTTCCGGCGCGCAGCTTGGCGATGACGATAAAGCGCAGCTCAGGAGCCTGAATACCGAATCCGCCACGCTGACCAGCCAGTTTAATCAGCGGCTGTTGGCGGCGAATAAATCCGGTGGGATGGTGGTTGATTATCGCCATCAACTGGACGGATTGAGTCAGGAGGAGGTCGCTCTTGCCGCTGATGCCGCCAGAGAAAAAGGGCTGGCGGATCGCTGGCTTATTCCGCTTCTCAATACCACACAACAACCGACACTGGCCGTTTTACGCGATCGCCAGACCCGTGAAAATCTGTTCAACGCCGCATGGACTCGTGCGGAAAAGAACGACGCCAACGACACGCGTGCGATTGTTCAGCGTCTGGTGGACATCCGTACCCGGCAGGCAACATTACTCGGGTTTGCCAGTTATGCCGCCTGGAAAACCGCCGATCAGATGGCGAAAACGCCTGACGCGGCGCTCGCTTTTATGCGCGCCATTGTTCCGGCCGCGCGTCAGCGCGCGCTGGATGAGCAGGCTGAGATCCAGAAAGTGATCGATGATGAGCAGGGAGGATTCACGACCCAGGCGTGGGACTGGGCGTACTATGCTGAGCAGGTACGCCGTGGAAAATACGCGCTGGATGAAGCGCAGCTCAAACCTTACTTTGCGTTAGATACGGTACTGAACGACGGGGTGTTCTGGACGGCAAACCAGCTGTTCGGCATTAAGTTTATCGAGCGCTTTGATATCCCGGTTTACCATCCTGATGTGCGCGTCTGGGAAATTTTCGATCATGATGGCGTCGGTCTGGCGTTGTTTTATGGTGATTTCTTTGCCCGCGAGTCAAAAAGCGGCGGCGCATGGATGGGCAATTTTATTGAACAATCCACGCTTAACGAAACCAGACCGGTTATCTACAACGTCTGTAATTACCAGAAGCCAGCGGCAGGGCAGCCCGCATTGCTGCTTTGGGATGATGTGATCACCTTGTTCCATGAATTTGGTCATACGCTGCACGGCCTGTTTGCGACACAGCGCTATGCGACGCTGTCGGGGACGAACACCCCGCGCGATTTTGTCGAATTTCCTTCGCAGATTAATGAGCACTGGGCGAGTCATCCGCAGGTGTTCGAACGCTATGCGCGCCACGTCGGGACGGGTGAAAAAATGCCTGAAGCGTTGCAGGAAAAAATGCGGCGGGCAAGCCTGTTTAACAAAGGCTATGACATGACGGAACTGCTCAGCGCCGCATTGCTGGATATGCGCTGGCACAGTCTTGAAACCTTTTCGGCATCGCAGTCGGTCGATCTCTTTGAACAGCAGGCGCTGGCGGCGGAAGAACTCGATCTTCCGGCAGTGCCGCCGCGCTACCGGAGCAGCTATTTCGCCCATATTTTCGGTGGCGGGTATGCGGCAGGCTATTACGCCTATTTGTGGACGCAAATGCTGGCAGACGACGGCTACCAGTGGTTTGTTGAACAGGGAGGGTTAACGAGTGAGAACGGACAGCGTTTCCGTGATGCCATCTTGTCACGCGGCAACAGTACGGACCTGGAACGCCTCTACCCGGCGTGGCGGGGTCATGAACCGCGTATCGAACCCATGTTAAAACACCGGGGTTTAGACCGCTAAGCGCAAGGGCGCTGCCTGAATGTTTATCAGGCAACGCTCTGATTTTTTGTCAATGTTAAGTAAGCCGCCGGGATACTGGTGTACAATGCGGGCTTCTTTTTATCCGGGGCCCCTGTTTTCATGTGTTCGTATTCTCTTCCGCTTTTCTCTTTGTTTGAGAAAAAACTTGTTGTGTCTGTGAATCAGAACTGATGAGAACAATGAAAATTAAACACCAGATGCTCTGCGTATCCTTATTTGCGCTCATCGGGTGTGGCAACAGTACGCTTTCACAGCTGGATATGCCTGCGCAAAAAAGCGCGCAAGTTGTGGTGGGATACTACGGGCGCGGTATTGATCCGATGATTCGGCAATATATGCGGGAAAAAGAGGTGACTGGCGTCGTTGTTGCTGTTATTCAGAATAATGGCCCGGCAGAATTTCACAGTTACGGGATAACCGATGATAAAAATCGTTATCCCATCACGCCAGATACGCTGTTCGCTTTAGGTTCGCTGAGTAAAGGCGTGATGGCAGAAGTGACGACGATGCTGGTGGATGAAGGGGTGTTTAACTGGACGGATACACTGGAAACGTTGCTTCCACAGAATACGCCTTTAAGCCCTGACGCCAAAAATATTACGCTCCTCCAGTTGGTGACTCACACTTCCGGTTTGCCCCGGCAGCCTATGGATTTGCTGACGCTGGAAAACTTAATGCGCTATTTCAGTAACGGCGAGAACTTTTATACGCAGCTGGACAGCGACGCCGTGCTGGGTTATCTCAGTGATTTTACTGCGCCGGACGTGCGCGTTCCGCAGTATTCCAACATCGGCTACGCCATCCTGGGGTATATTTTGCAGCGCAGAACGGGAGAGCCGATCCAGGCGCTGGCGCAACGCATGATATTTGAACCACTGGCGATGACAAACAGCAGTTATACGCCCATGTTATTGAAGGCATACCCGCGAAGAGCGCTGGGCCATGCTGGCGATCAGCCCAAGCTCATTACCCGTGGTCATCTGACGCCAGACTGGGTTTTTAACAAAAATATGATGGGGGCGGCCAGTTTATACAGTAGCGCCCGCGATCTGACTAATTATGCCCGCGCGCATTTTACATCCAAAACCGTTTCGGCCATCGATCGGGCTTTTGCTGAAGCCACACAGACTTATTATTATCGACAGAAAGAAGCAGCGAATATTGCGTGGGTGAGTGATGAGTTTTCTGCGCAAAAGATCACCTATCAGGTCGGATATATTGGTGGGTATTCCAGCTATATTGGGTTTGATAAAAGAAATCGCAACGCGGTAGTGGTTTTGCAAAATAGTTTCAACTGGAGTAATTATATCGGTCAGACGATCCTGACTCGCCTGGCGCAGCAGGGGAAGGGCGATTAAAGATGTTAAGCGCATTGCAAATATTCCAGGATTATTCACTTTTTTCCTTTATTACCACTTTAAAATCATAGCGTTATAGATTCTCCATTTCCTGGCTCGGCCTTCTATTAATAAATTGACATAAATTTGCTTTTGTACCGCTAGACTACGGTACATCAAGGATGTATGCCCAAGGAGTGGCAATGATTAAAAAAACGATAGAAATCGATACCATCTTGTTAGATCTGAACCAGTCTATTGATGCCCACTATCAGTGGCTGGTGAAAATGTTTCGTTGCACAGTGTCTGGCGATGTCAATCAACCCGATATTTTCGATATCAATTCTCACTGTCTGTGTCAGTTCAGCCAATGGCTAAATAATCATCCGGTACACGAACCTGAAGAAAAGGGCTTTGTTATCAAGATTATTATTGCTCATGAACACATGCACACACGAGGTCGGGAATTACTGCGGGCGATCGCGGAAAAACGTTCGGAAGATCACCATTTTGACAGCTTTCAGGAAGCGTTATTAGCATTTACCTCGGCGGTGATGGACTACAAAATATATCTGCTCAATATTCGCAGTAATATGGATATATTAACCGGATTACCCGGGCGCAGAGTCCTTGATGAATCTTTCGATCGTCAGCTTATTGATGCACAACCGCTTAATTTATATTTGCTGCTTTTTGATATTGACCGCTTTAAATTGGTCAATGACAACTATGGTCATCTGGTCGGTGATAGCGTGCTGCGCACCCTGGCGTCGAATTTATCCGTCTGGACGCGCTACGATGAAACGCCTTACCGCTATGGCGGGGAGGAGTTTGTGATTATCATCCGTACAAAAACGGATGAACAGGCCTGTCGGGCAGGGTTACGTATCTGCCAGCTAGTGGCGGATAATCCGATTAACTACCCTGACGGAGAACTTTCGATAACGGTAACTGCGGGCATTACCCAGGCGCAGCAGGGAGAACCGCTGGATGTCGTCATCGGACGCGCAGACAGGGCAATGTACCGGGGTAAACAAACCGGAAGGAATCGCTGCATGTTTATGGACAAAGATCAGCAAATCACGCGTGTGTAACATGAGCCGAACGGCACGCTCTTTACATAACCGGTTCACTGACATAAGTGTGCAAAGGGATGGAAGCGCGAAACGCCGGTTTTGCTGGTTTAGTTCTATGTTGTTTAACCTTCATTGATATTGTCTGTGTCAGGATGGTAAACGATCCGTTATCTGCGCAGGGAATTGCCTGATAACGCATAAGGTAAAAACACAAATCTATCCATGCAAGCATTCACCGCTGGTTTATCCGGCGGTTTTTTTTGTCTGTCTGCCGGGCGGGTAAAAAAATGGCCCCTTGTGCAGTTACGCTACAAGGGGCCTTGTCGGTGAGGAGCTATCTCCGTTCATTAATCATCCCATTTATGGCTGAAATACGCGGCCAGAAAACCAGAAAATAAAATAATTCCCAGAACGGCCATGAAAACGTTCATATTACCCAGCATATAATGCCTCCTTTTATTTGTGTGTTTCCTCTCTTACCTTAATTCACCTCATGAGCACCCATAGTAGCAGATTAAATCTAAACAAATGCTGAATTAGGTGATTATTTCAACGTTAACGTCAGGATTTTTCCGGTATGGGATTTCAGACTATGAAAAAGCGTCACAAAACGATGAGGCAATGTGAATTTATTTCAAGGGTGATGAATTTTTCTCGGTTGTCAGTGAGCAGGTTGCATGTCATTTTTAGACGCATAGCCATCCAGAAGTCTAAACTTCAAATAATAAATTATCACGTCAGGCAACTAATGCCGGGTGAATGAGGAGATCACATGCAAAAACAACAGGCCCCATTTCGCGCAGACATCGTCGGCAGTTTTTTACGCCCGGACACGATCAAACAAGCTCGTTTGCAATTTGCATGCGGTGAGATAACGGCGCAACAATTGCGCGCGGTAGAAGATGACGCTATCCGCACCGTTGTGGAGCAGCAGTGTGCCTGCGGGCTGCATGTCGTCACGGATGGCGAGTTTCGCCGCGCCTGGTGGCATTTTGATTTCTTCGATGGACTGCAAGGCGTTGAACGCTATGACGCTGAGAAGGGGATCCAGTTTAATGGCGTGCAGACAAAAGCGCACGGCGTGCGCGTTACCGGAAAACTGGGGTTTGGCGATCACCCTATGCTGGAAGACTTCCGCTATCTGAAAAGCATTAGCGGTGCAGCCGAGCCCAAAATGACCATTCCATCCCCCAGCGTGCTGCATTTCCGTGGCGGGCGCAAAGATATCGATGCTACCGTTTATCCGCATCTGGACGCTTATTTTGATGATTTGGCTACCACCTGGCGCGATGCGATTCATGCTTTTTATGAAGCAGGCTGTCGTTATCTGCAATTGGATGACACCGTCTGGGCTTACTTGTGCTCCGACCAGCAACGTCAGCAGATTCGTGAGCGGGGTGACGATCCTGACGAGCTGGCGCAGATTTATGCCCGCGTGATTAACCGTGCGCTGGAGGATAAACCAGCCGATCTGACGGTCGGGCTGCATGTTTGCAGGGGAAATTTCCGTTCGACGTGGATCTCTGAAGGGGGCTATGAACCGGTGGCGGAAGTGTTGTTCGGCACGGTGAACGTTGATGCGTTTTTCCTGGAATATGATAACGATCGCTCCGGTGATTTCGCGCCGCTGCGCTTTGTTCGGCCCGGACGTCAGCAGGTGGTTCTGGGTCTGGTGACCACGAAAAACGGCGAGCTGGAAAACCCGGAAGGGGTGAAAGCCCGCTTGCAGGAGGCAGAGCGCTATGTCGCAAAAGAGCAGATCTGCCTTAGCCCACAGTGCGGATTTGCCTCCACGGAAGAGGGGAATACGCTGACGGAGGCCCAGCAATGGGGCAAAGTACGCCTCATCACCGAAATCGCCAGTCAGGTCTGGTAAGTTGCCTTTCTTTGTTACACAGCGTTGCACATTCGTAATGCAACGCTGTTTCATTCTGGATCATTTTCCTCGCTGTATTTCCTGCCTTGTGGTTTCCGATTTTCTTGTTTCAGCCCTGTTGTCGGTTAATAAATTGATATTTATAGACATTTAAAAATCTGGCATCGATTTTGCCTTATCACTTCTGAACATCCTTAATTTGCACCATTTGCCCGTCCGGTTGCACCGGGACTTCCAGCAAGCTTAATTTCAGGAGTGAAACTATGCAGCGTCGTACATTATTAAAAGCCTTTGCACTGTCCGCCTCGATGGTTGCGATGGGGCTGAGCTTTAGCGTTCAGGCGGCCGATACGATTAAGGTCGGCATCATGCATTCGCTATCCGGCACGATGGCCATTTCAGAAACCCCGCTTAAAGATATGGCGTTGATGACGATTGATGAGATCAATGCTAAAGGCGGCGTGCTGGGCAAAAAGCTGGAACCGGTGGTGGTTGACCCGGCCTCAAACTGGCCGTTGTTTGCAGAGAAAGCGCGTCAGCTGCTGAGCCAGGATAAAGTCGCGGTCGTGTTTGGCTGCTGGACGTCGGTATCGCGTAAATCGGTGTTGCCGGTATTTGAAGAGTTAAATGGGCTGCTGTTTTACCCTGTGCAATACGAAGGGGAAGAGTTATCGCCGAATGTTTTCTATACCGGCGCAGCGCCAAATCAGCAGGCTATTCCGGCTGTCGAATATCTGATGAGTGAAGACGGCGGCAGCGCGAAACGCTTTTTCCTGCTGGGAACCGATTATGTCTATCCTCGTACCACCAATAAGATCCTTCGCGCCTGGCTGCATGCCAAAGGCGTCGAGGATAAAGATATTGAAGAGGTGTATACCCCGTTCGGACACAGCGACTACCAGACTATCGTCGCCAATATCAAAAAATTCTCTGCGGGCGGCAAAACGGCGGTGGTCTCCACCATTAACGGCGACTCAAATGTTCCGTTCTACAAAGAGCTGGCGAATCAGGGGATAAAAGCGACAGACGTGCCGGTCGTGGCATTCTCGGTCGGTGAAGAGGAGTTGCGCGGTATCGATACCAGACCGCTGGTGGGCAACCTGGCGGCGTGGAACTATTTTGAATCTGTCGACAACCCCACTAACCAGAAATTCGTTGCGGATTACCGGGCATACGCCAAAGCGCATAAGCTGCCGAATGCCGACACCGTCGTGACCAACGATCCGATGGAAGCGACCTATGTGGGCCTGCATATGTGGGCGCAGGCAGTAGAAAAAGCCGGTACGACCGACGTCGATAAAGTCCGCGAGGCGATGGCGGGGCAATCCTTCGCTGCGCCGTCTGGCTTTACCCTGACGATGGACGCCACCAACCACCATCTGCATAAACCCGTCATGATTGGCGAAATTGAAGATAACGGCCAGTTCAATGTGGTATGGCAAACTGACGAACCGGTTCGCGCCCAGCCCTGGAGCCCGTTTATCGCCGGTAACGATAAAAAATCAGACCAGCCTGTTAAAACCGCCAGCAACTGATCTTTTGCCCTCCTGCGGGAGGGCACATTCTGGAGAACACTTTCATGAAAGCCATGCGCTTTATTCGGGGTGTGTTGCTAATGACGTGGCTGGTGCCGTGGATCGTGCAGGCAACCGATGCCGATGTGTTTGTTGGCGCCAGCCGGGCGCAACAGGCGACGTTATTAGAACAATGGGCCATCACGCCTGAGGCGCAGCGTTTGCCTTTGTTGAACGCATTAGCGCGTGAGAATGTGCTGACTGATAGCGCAAAGCACGCTTTCATTCGGCAGGGTACGCAGGTTCTGCCGCTCGGCGCTGTCGCCGCGCCCGATGGCGAACTGAAAAAGGTTCGTCTGACTAACCGTCTGCGAAACCTGGTCAGCGGGGCGTTAGCCACGCATCAACTATTAAGTGACAATGTCACGGAAAGAGCCGCTGCCGCCAGCCTGTTACAGCGGGAGGCCACGCCCGCGATGCTGCCGCTTTTACAGCAGCGGCTGGCGCAGGAAACGGAAAGCGAAGTGACATCACGTCTGGAGATTGCGCTGGCTAACCTGCAACTGGTGAGTCCTTCCGCTGACGTCCGGCGTCAGGCGATTGTCCTACTGGGGCAGTCGGGCGACCCGGAAACGCAATCACGCCTGCAACCCTTTACGGATGCTGAACATGAACCGGATGCGCGTGTTCGCGAGGCCGCGACAGAAAGCCTGAACGCAATCGCGCAGCGGATGGTGATTGGCGATCTCCTGGGGCAGGCATTTATGGGGCTGTCGCTGGGATCGATTCTGCTGCTGGCGGCCCTGGGGCTGGCAATCACCTATGGATTACTGGGCGTAATCAATATGGCGCACGGTGAAATGCTGATGCTTGGCGCGTACAGCACATGGATGGTTCAGCAGTTTATGGGGCAGTTCATGCCACAGTGGCTGGCGTTTTATCCCGTTGTGGCGTTGCCGGTTGCCTTCCTGATCGCTGCCGGAACTGGAATGGCGCTGGAGCGCGGCATTATTCGCCATCTTTATGGTCGTCCTCTCGAAACGCTGCTGGCGACCTGGGGGATTAGCCTGATGCTGATCCAACTGGTACGCATGACCTTTGGCGCGCAAAACCTGGAGGTTGCCAACCCTGCGTGGCTTTCTGGCGGGGTGCAGGTCTATGCCAACCTGACGTTGCCCTGGAACCGTATCGTGGTGCTGGGGTTCGCCATGCTGGTGCTGTTTTTCACCTGGCTATTGCTGAATAAAACCCGCCTCGGGATGCGCGTTCGCGCGGTAACGCAGAACCGCAGTATGGCGGCGTGTTGCGGCGTGCCGACGGGGCGCGTGGACATGCTGGCGTTTGGCCTCGGCTCGGGGATCGCTGGATTGGGTGGCGTGGCCTTGTCGCAACTGGGCAACGTCGGGCCGGAACTGGGTCAGGGATACATTATTGATTCATTTTTAGTGGTGGTGCTCGGTGGCGTCGGACAACTGGCGGGGAGCGTGGCCGCCGCATTTGGGTTGGGTATCTTCAATAAGATTCTGGAACCGCAAATGGGCGCGGTGCTGGGCAAAATCGTCATTCTGATTGCGATCGTTCTGTTTATCCAGAAACGGCCTCAGGGATTGTTTGCGCTGAAAGGGAGGGTTATTGATTAATGACCATGCCAATGACATTAACACTGGCGCGTAGAGCGCCGCGTACTGTCCAGTTTTTTGGCCTTTGCCTGCTGGCGGCGCTGCTGATTCTGCCTTTTCTGGCGCTGCTGCCTGCGGATCACCCGCTGGCTGTCCCGGTCTGGGTGTTAACGCTGGCCGGGAAGATCCTCTGTTACGCCATTGTCGCTGTGGCGCTGGATCTGGTGTGGGGGTATGCCGGAATGCTGTCGCTGGGGCACGGTATTTTCTTCGCGCTGGGCGGGTATGCGATGGGAATGTATCTGATGCGTCAGGCCTCTGGCGACGGACTTCCCGCGTTTATGTCTTTCCTCTCCTGGAGTGAATTACCGTGGTTCTGGTGGGGAACGCAGCACTTCGCCTGGGCGATGCTGCTGGTCGTGCTGGTTCCGGGACTGCTGGCGCTGGTGTTCGGCTATTTTGCCTTCCGCTCAAAAATCAAAGGCGTCTATTTTTCCATTATGACCCAGGCGCTGACGTTTGCAGGCATGCTGCTGTTTTTCCGTAACGAAACCGGGTTTGGCGGCAATAACGGGTTTACGGGGTTTACCACGTTGCTGGGCTTCCCTGTTGCGGCGACCTCCACGCGCATAGCGCTGTTTCTCGCGACCGTCATATTACTGGTGCTGGCGCTGTGTCTGGGGTATCTCCTTGCACGCAGTAAGTTTGGCCGCGTTCTGACCGCCGTGCGCGATGCGGAAAATCGCCTGATGTTTTGTGGGTACGATCCGCGTGGCTTCAAACTGCTGGTATGGACGCTCTCCGCTGTTCTGTGCGGTCTGGCGGGCGCTCTGTACGTTCCTCAGGTCGGCATCATTAACCCCAGCGAAATGTCGCCGACCAACTCTATTGAAGCGGCCATCTGGGTCGCGCTGGGCGGTCGCGGCACCTTAATTGGCCCGGTGTTTGGCGCAGTGCTGGTGAACGGCGCTAAAAGTCTGTTTACGGTGATCATGCCGGAGTACTGGCAGCTGTTTCTCGGCCTGATCTTTATTGGCGTTACGCTGTTTTTACCGCGCGGTGTCATTGGTCTGTTTCGCAAAGGAGAAAAATGATGCAACCGGATGACGGACTTTTTACCCGCCAGTTGCCGGGGGATCGTTTTCGCGATCAAACAGACCCGGTTCTGCAACTGGAAGGGATCAACGTCAATTTTGACGGCTTCCAGGCGCTGACGGATTTAACCCTGAACATTGGCGTAGGGGAATTGCGCTGCGTTATTGGCCCTAATGGCGCCGGAAAAACCACCTTAATGGATGTGATTACCGGTAAAACCCGGCCGCAAAGCGGACGCGCGATTTACGATCAGTCCACGGACTTAACTTCGCTCGATCCTATCGCGATTGCCCGCCAGGGCATTGGGCGTAAATTTCAGAAACCGACCGTGTTTGAGGCCCTGACGGTGGAGGAGAATCTGGAACTGGCGATGAAAGAGGATAAATCCGTCTGGGCCACGTTAAGAGCGCGCCTCTCGGGCGAGCAGCGGGATCACATTGACGAGATGCTCGGGTTATTGCGCCTGGGCGCGGAGCGTGGGCGTCGCGCCGGGCTGCTTTCGCACGGACAAAAGCAGTTTCTGGAAATCGGTATGCTGCTGGTACAGGAACCGCACCTGCTGCTGCTGGATGAACCTGCGGCGGGGATGACGGACGCGGAAACGGAGTATACCGCTGAGCTGTTTCGCACTCTGGCGGGGAAACACTCGCTGATGGTGGTGGAGCATGACATGGGGTTTGTCGAAACCATTGCCGACCATGTTACCGTTTTGCATCAGGGGCGCGTGCTGGCGGAAGGGAGCCTGCGCGACGTCCAGGCCAATGAACAGGTTATTGAAGTTTACCTCGGGCGATAGGGAGGACGGATGTTACAGGTGAATGAACTGAATCAATATTACGGCGGCAGTCATATCCTGCGCGGGGTAAGTTTTGAGGCCCGCATTGGCGAAGTAACCTGTTTGCTTGGGCGTAACGGCGTGGGAAAAACCACCTTACTGAAGTGTCTGATGGGGTTAATCCCGGCACGCACCGGCAATGTGGTCTGGCAGGGGAAGAACATCACCCAGCGTAAACCGCATCAGCGCGTGCGGGCCGGTGTCGCCTATGTGCCGCAAGGGCGGGAGATTTTTCCTCGCCTGACGGTAGAGGAAAACCTGCTGTTGGGGCTGTCGCGTTTTTCCGCCCGCGATGCAAAACAGGTGCCGGATGACATTTACGCGCTTTTCCCGGTGCTTAAAGAGATGAAGCACCGGCGAGGGGGCGATCTTTCCGGGGGGCAACAGCAGCAGCTGGCAATTGGCCGGGCGCTGGCCTGCCGTCCTCAGCTGTTAATTCTGGATGAACCGACCGAAGGGATACAGCCGTCGGTGATCAAAGAGATTGGGCAGGTGATTGCACATCTGGCGCGTCAGGGGGATATGGCGATTTTGCTGGTGGAGCAGTTCTATGATTTTGCCGCCCAACTGGCGGATCACTACTTATTGATGTCGCGGGGAAGCATTATTCAGAGCGGCAGGGGCGAGAATATGGAAGCGGAGGGCGTTCGCGGGCTGGTCGCGATCTGAGTTCCGGGACTGTACCGGACGTTATCCGGCACAGTCTGGCGTGCCGTCAGCACATTGCGGGCTGCCCCCAGGGTCTGGCCCGCATCCCTTTTAGCATTAGCGCCCAGGCAAGAATAATCGCAACGATCAGCACCGCAAACAGGGACCAGGGGGGCAAGGTGGTGAGGATCACGCCGCTGACCAGCGGGTTGACCGCCGCGCCGAGCCAGCCAAGCGACTGCGCTGAGAAGTAGCTTGCTTTCATCCCCGCCGGAGCAATGTTATCGATCAGCATATATTCGCCCGGGGCATAAATAACCTCGCCAATGGTAAATACGGCGGCGGAGAGCCCCCAGAGCAGAAGGCTGTTTCCTGAAATCATAAAACCAACCAGCCCAGCCACAAAACAGATTGTGCCGGCCGCCATCGAGGGTCTGATATTTGCGGTCGTTAACCGACGGCCTACGGCATATTGCAGACTAACAACAATCGCCGCGTTGACGGGGAGTACGACAGCCACCACTTTTTCGGCAAAATTACCGTTCGCGACGACCATGACATACTGGGAAATACATGAGGCGAACGCGCCGCTGACAAATGACGCCAGGAAGGCCGACAGGGTAAACCAGAACAGGGCTTTATCGCGTAACAGCACCGATGGCGACCAGACTGACGCCGTTGTTCCTTCAACGGGCGTCTCTGCGCGCTTCACCCAGGTCTGGATAAACACCAGCGGGAAAGCAGAGCAAATGGCCGCAAGCCAGAACGGCAGGTTGATGCTTTGCATGACCAGCAGGGTGCCAAGCGGCGGCCCGACGGTCCAGCCAATATTGAGCACGGTATAGTTGAGGGAAAATATTTTGCTCCTGGTTGTGGCGGAAAGATTGTCGGCAAACCAGGCTTTCAACACGGTGGCAAAGACGGAGTAGGCGCAGTTTATCAGGGCGAAAAGCAGCACCACCAGCGTGACACTGTGCACCAGGGGGATGGCGATAAAGCCCAGCAAGAACGCCGAAATTGCCAGAAGCATATAGCGCTTTTTATCGAACTTATCCGCGAGGATGCCGAAACCCAGGCTGAAAATCACGCCGATGGTTAACGCTACCGTCATGGCATAGCCGATCAGATCGACGCTCAGATCGTACTGGCGGTTAAGATAGATCGTCATGAACGGAAGCGTGGCGCCGCGCCCAATGGTCAATAACAGTGATGAGGCGAGTAAAGCGAGGGTGGAGCGTCTCAGCGTTGTGTTCATTTTCCTGCCCGACAATGCGTTTCATTATATTTATTGGTGATTTAAAGCAATAGCACGGCAAAAGTGTGATGTATACCCGGGATGTTGTTCGAAAGTGCTCGTCCCGCCCTACCTGAATTAATGATCTGTTCCGGGGCGATGATTTCCGTTAACTTAACTTGTTTACAAAAATTTAATATTTGCAGGGGCCGTGGTATGTCGCGTAAAGACGGGTTATTGGCATTACTGGTCGTGGTGGTGTGGGGGCTTAACTTTGTCGTCATCAAAGTCGGGCTGCACAATATGCCGCCGCTGATGCTGGCGGGATTACGTTTTTTGCTGGTCGCGTTTCCGGCTATCTTCTTCGTTGCGCGTCCGAAAATCCCGCTGTCGCTGTTACTCGGCTACGGTCTGACCATCAGTTTTGGTCAATTCGCGTTTCTCTTTTGTGCGATTAAATTCGGAATGCCTGCCGGCCTGGCGTCACTGGTGCTACAGGCGCAGGCGTTTTTTACCATCGTGCTGGGCGCGTTTGCGTTCGGCGAGCGCTTGCAGGGCAAACAGGTGGCCGGTATCGCGCTGGCGGTGTTTGGCGTTCTGCTGCTGATAGAAGCCAGCCTCAATGGGCAACATATTGCGATGCTCGGGTTTATGTTAACGCTGGCGGCGGCGTTCTGCTGGGCGTGCGGGAATATTTTCAATAAGAAGATCATGCAACATGCCACTCGCCCGGCGGTGATGTCGCTGGTGGTCTGGAGCGCGCTGATCCCGATTATTCCCTTCTTTCTGGCCTCTTTGATTCTGGACGGTTCTGCGCAGATGGTTCAGAGCCTGATTGCGATTGATATGACGACGATTTTATCGCTGGTGTATCTGGCGTTTGTCGCCACGATTGTCGGTTACGGGATCTGGGGAACGTTGCTCGGACGCTATGAAACCTGGCGCGTGGCGCCGCTGTCTTTGCTGGTGCCGGTCGTGGGGTTGGCCAGCGCGGCTGTGTTGCTCAATGAGACGCTTACCGGGTTACAGTTTCTTGGCGCGGTGCTGATTATGGCGGGTTTGTACATCAACGTGTTTGGTTTTCGGCTGCGCAAAGCGGCGCAGGTAAGGGGATAAAAAAAGCCCCGCAGTGGCGGGGCAAAAACGAATTACAGGCTGTGTCCGTTGTAATACGGCACGCCTAATTCGTCGGACTTATCGCTTCCCGCACCCATATGATTGAAATCGAATGGCGACTGATCATGCGCAGACGGCATGACCATCGCATCGCGATCATTTTGTGTTCCAGGTTGTGCGGTTTGCTCCGCAATGCTTGGGCCAGAGACGACAAACAGCACAGCCAGCATTGCGGAAGACAGAGATTTCATGATTTCCTCGATTACGTCATTAACAGGCGATTAGCAATTACAATGGTTGAGTGGATGCAAATACCGGGATTCGCCATGCATATTGGTAATACGGTACTTATGCGGTGGAACGTCGAAATAGTTTTTAAATGTCCGGGTCAGCGTCTGCTGTGACTCAAAGCCATAACGTTCCGCCAGGTACAGGATCGGTTCGTTACTTTCTTTTAATTTCTGGGCTATTTCAGTCATTTTGCGACTGCGGATGTACTGGCCTAATGAGTGACCGGTCTCTTTTTTAAACATCCGTTGCAGGTGCCATTTGGAGTAACCTGAACGCTCTGACACTTTTTCCAGTGAGAGCGGCGATTCCAGGTTATCTTCGATCCAGTCCAAAATGCTATGAATGGTAATAGCGTCAGTATTGCGTCTGGACATCGTCATACCTCTTTCTGTTTACGGCAGGATTTTCTTAAGCAAAAGCTCAAGTGTTGCCACTTCATCCGCCGTTAAGTTTTTTGTTAGTTCCTGGTGCAGGTCTTGTCCTACTAACTGATGACATTGCTCACAAATTGCCGCGCCGTGTTCGGTGAGCTTCACCAGCACGCCGCGTTTGTCATGTGGATTTGGCAGTCTTTCGATCCAGCCTTTACAGACCAGCCGATCAAGCATGCGCGTCAATGCGCCGAGATCGACAGACAGCACTTTCTTCAGCTCGACCGGGGTAATGCATACCGCGCAACGGATAGAACAGAGCACCTTAAACTGCGATGCGGTGATATCCAGCGGCGACAGATAGTCGTTCAACAGACGATCTTTTTTCTGATTGACCATGTAGATCAAGCGACCCAGCGGGATGATTTCGTTGAATAGGTCACTGGTGCTTTTCACAATGGTTGCCCCGGCAAGTAGTTAGTCACGGCAGATACTATTGCCCAGGCAAATATAAGTCAATCGAATGAATAAGGGGATGCCACGATTTGCTAAAACGCGTCAGTGCAGGGGCTGTATCACGGGGTAATTTATTAATAATAATTACTGGTTATGCTTATTCGGCATAATGAATGCTTAATGGCGAAACGCCGCGTTTTCCCTTTATACTTGCCGCTTACAACGAGCTTGATGGGGAAGAGATGGCATTATGATGGATTTGTTTAAAGCGATAGGGCTTGGGCTGGTTGTCCTGCTGCCTTTGGCGAACCCGCTAACCACGGTGGCGTTGTTTTTAGGCCTGGCCGGTAATATGAACAGCGCGGAGCGTAACCGTCAGTCGCTGATGGCCTCCGTGTATGTGTTCGCCATCATGATGGTTGCGTATTACGCCGGTCAACTGGTGATGAACACCTTTGGAATTTCCATCCCCGGTTTGCGCATTGCGGGTGGGCTGATTGTCGCCTTTATCGGCTTTCGGATGTTGTTCCCGCAGCAGAAGGCGCACGAATCGCCGGAGGCGAAAAGCAAGTCAGAAGAGCTGGAGGATGAGCCTTCCGCCAATATCGCTTTTGTTCCGCTGGCGATGCCGAGCACCGCAGGGCCGGGGACGATCGCGATGATCATCAGTTCGGCCTCTACCGTACGTCACGGCGTCGATTTTCCCGGCTGGGTTATTCTGGTGGCGCCACCGCTTATTTTTCTGGCGGTGTCAGTGATTCTGTGGGGTTCTCTGCGCAGCTCAGGGGCGATTATGCGACTGGTCGGCAAGGGGGGAATTGAAGCTATTTCCCGGCTGATGGGCTTCTTACTGGTCTGTATGGGCGTGCAGTTTATCATTAACGGCGTGCTGGAAATTATTAAGACTTACCATTAAGTGACATGTGTTGCCCTGAAAAAAATAAAAACCACCGTTGGTAGCGGTGGTTTTTATTTTTGAAGCCAGTCATTGATTCAGGAAAGGCTTCAGCACTTATAAAAAGTGCGATAAACCAAACTTAACACGCGCATTATCTTACGCCACATCAGGCCATCATACAAATCTAACCGTTAATGATTACATCGCTAAGCCGTCTTATATTCGGTGCTGAATTATTTATGCTTTTATATACACCCTGTGAATTAATGTATAAAAATCATTGTGTTGATGCGTTTTTTTCGGGGAGGGTTATACTGCACAGGTGTGTTGATTATCGTTTTACTGGCTTTTGCTCCTGTGCAGAAAAAGTTTCTAAGTCCTGGCTTACGGGGTGGTACCTGCGAGCGCCTGGGCCAGGAATGCGATAAACCAAACTTAACACACTTGATCTTCGGTGGACGGGCAAGGAGAGGCTAAGCCGGAGTAATCGCATTCCTCTTTAAGAGGAAGAAAGCGTGGTGAATATCTTAAGCACGATTATTGTGGTTCTTGAGTTCATCGTTGCATCATTGCAACTGATCTTATCGTTCATTAAGTAACATTGATAAGAAACGAGTAAAGGGCCAGAACTTACCTGCTCTGGCCCTTTATAAAAAAGTCATTTTATTGGGGTTTTACTTCAATGCTGCGGCTGTTCTTCCAGTGAAACAGGCCAGCGGCGAAAGATAATGATCGACCACACCAGCGCCGCCAGGGCTGGCACTGCGCCAACGTAGCCAATAGTGGACATCGACCAGTGTAAACTCACCTGATTCCCCACCAATGCGCCAGCGCCAATGCCAATATTAAAAATGCCTGAGAACAGCGCCATTGCCACATCGGTGGCGTCCGGCGCCAGTGCCAGGACTTTCACCTGCATCCCCAGGCCTATCACCATAATGGCGATGCCCCAGAAAATACTCAGCACGGCAAGATGGCTTTCGCTGTCTGCTGCGGGCAGCAGGAGCATCAGGCAAATCACCAGCAGCATAATGGCAATGCTGATAAGCGGCGAGGCGTACTGATTACCCAGTTTGCCGAATACCACGCTGCCGATAATCCCGGCGCCGCCGAGGATCAGCAGTAATACCGTGGCAAAGTTTGCGCTCAGACCCGCCACCGTTTGTACAAACGGTTCAATATAGCTGTATGCCGTATAGTGTGCGGTGACCACCACGACCGTCAGTAAATAAATACTCATTAGCGCCGGGCGACGGAACAGCAGCGGCAGACTTTTTAGTGACCCAGAATGTTCGCTGGGCAATTTCGGCAGCAGTTTGATCAGGCATACCAGCGTGATTAACGCCCCTATACCAATGGCGAAGAACGTTGTTCGCCAGCCGAAGTATTGACCAACGATACGCCCGATAGGCAGCCCCAGCACCATCGCCAGCGCGGTTCCGGTGGCGATCAGACTCAGTGCCTGCGCACGTTTGCCTGGCGGCGCAAGGCGAATGGCCAGCGAAGCGGTAATAGACCAGAAGACGGCGTGTGCAAACGCGATCCCGATGCGGCTGATTACCAGCACGGTAAAATTCCATGCCAGGAAGGAGAGCACATGGCTGGCAATGAAGAGAACAAACAGGCAGATTAGCAGCTTACGCCGCTCAACCTGACTGGTCAGCAACATAAAGGGCAACGACATCAGCGCCACAACCCAGGCATAGATCGTCAGCATAATCCCGACCTGCGCGGTCGGCATAGCAAAACTTCGGGCGATGTCCGACAGTAAGCCAACAGGGACAAACTCTGTGGTATTGAAAATAAAAGCGGCAATAGCAAGCGTAACTACCCGTAGCCACGCGACCTTGCGGGAAACAGTGTTTGTTGTCATAAGAGTAAATCGGGTTAGTTGCGAAAAGGCGAGGTCACGATCTTAAAACGTTTGCTGGCGAAAATACAATCATTTTGTGATGTATGTCTCATTATCGTTGGTGAGCCGATTGATGAAACAAACGAAATGGCGTCCGGGTATGGAAATCATCCCGGACACCGTATTCAGGGGAGTTTTGCGATATTCGCTTTGATGACTTCGGCGGAGTATCTGAATTTCGCCAGCTCATCATCGGCTAACTGTAATTCGATAATTTGTTGAACACCGCTTTGAGTCAGCACCGCCGGTACGCCGATAGCGACGCCGTCAACGCCGTATTCCCCCTCCAGTACGCAGGAGATGGCCAGCGCCCGATGGCTTCCGGTGAAGACGTTCCGGCAAATTTCCGCAATGGTTCCGGCAATACCATATTCAGTGCAGCCCTTGCGGTTATAGATTTCAAACCCATGTTTGCGCACTTTTTCCGCCATCGCCTCGACGTCCAGGATTTTACCCGTACGGCGTTGATAAACATCCGCAATCGGAGAACCGTAGACGGAAGAGTGGGACCAGACCGGGAATTGCGTATCGCCATGCTCTCCCAGAATAAAGGCATCGATGCTTTGCGCGCCGATATCCAGTTCCTGCGCCAGTGCGCGCCGTAAACGGGTGGTGTCCAGCCAGACGCCGGTGCCGATTACCTGGCTGCGCGGCAGGCCTGATAGCGTCCATACCTGCCAGGTAATGATATCGCAAGGATTGGTGGCGATAAGAAAGATGCCGTTAAAGCCGCCATCCATCATTTCCGGTACGATCTTTTGGACGATCCGCGCGGTGTTGTTCAGCTCATCAAGCCGTGTTTGCCCTGGTTTTAATGCGCCGCCGGAAACGGTAATCACGGCGATATCGACATCGGCACATTCATGCGCCTCCCGGGTGGAAATGGTCATCATCCCCGGCATGTAGGCCGCTGCATCGGCGAGATCCAAAGCATGGCCTTCCGAACGATCTCTGTTCAAATCGACCAGAATCAGTTCTTCACAAATATTCTGATTGAGCAGAGCGTAAGCTGCTGATGCGCCAACATTACCTGCCCCAATGATCATCACTTTACGCGCTTTGGTGTTCATGACTGTTCCATATCCGTTTTCGTCTTGCGCAGTATAAAACGCTTCTCCCGGCAGGCGTAGCCCCAAACCCATAGGATAATGCTATGGCTGCGAGGACGGATTCAGCAGGGCGATAAACGCGTCCAGTTGACGGGTCATTGCCCCGCGACGCCACACAAGCCATGTGTCCAGCCATCGCCACTCTTCGCTCAACGGCCAGGCTTCGACCTGATGATGCCCGGGCATACTTTCCAGCATGGTACGAGGGATCAGCGCGATGCCCGCTCCGGCGATAACGCACGCCAGCATGCCGTGGTACGACTCCATTTCATGAATGGTGCCGGGCATCGCGCGATCGGCATGAAACCAGCTTTCAAAGTGACGGCGATAAGAGCAGTTTGCGCGAAAGGCGTAGATATTGCTGCCATTCACGTCTTTTGCCCGCCGTACGGGGGAATGCCCATGAGGGGCGACAATCATCATCTCTTCACGGTATACCGGCATACCTTCAAGACCCGGATGAGTAATCGGGCCATCAACAAACGCTGCGTTAAGTCTGCCTTCCAGAACGCCTTCGAGCATTGTCCCGGAAGGCCCGGTAGAGAGGGCGAACTGAATTTTGGGGTAACGCTGATTGTACCCTGCAAGCGTGGCCGGGATGCGTACCGCTGCGGTGCTTTCCAGCGCGCCGAGTGAAAACAGTCCCTGAGGTTCATCACCAGCAACCACCATTCGCGCTTCATCAACCAGTGCCAGGATCTGCTGGCTGTAGCGCAGAAAGTTATGCCCGGCGGGAGAAAGGCGCAGCCGCTGACTTTCACGAATAAACAGATCCACGCCAAGATCGGCCTCAAGCTGGCGGATTCGCGTAGTGAGGTTCGACGGGACGCGATGCACCTTCGCCGCCGCCTGCGTAATACTGCCGGTTTCAGCCACGGCATTGAACATTTCCAACTGAGTCAGATCCATGGTTTTCTCTTTTTGTGAACGCGGTGCTTAATATTATTCATTTTTCAGAAAGAGTAAATGCGCCCATTATGCAGGCATATCCCGCAACGTAGAGAGACAAACCGATGACGATGACACCTGCTACACATGCGATTTCCGTGGACCCGACAACCGGTGAAACGCTGGCGATGATGCCGTGGGCCAGCGCTGATGATATTGAAAATGCACTCACTCTGGCTGCCCGTGGATTTGAGGAATGGAAACGCACGACGGTGGCATACCGGGCGCAGAAACTTCGCGATATCGGGCAAGCGCTGCGTAACCGTACAGACGAGATGGCGCACAGTATTTCCCGTGAGATGGGAAAACCGATCCGGCAGGCGTGCGCCGAGGTGGCGAAATCTGCGGCGCTCTGTGACTGGTATGCAGAACATGGCCCCGCGATGCTTAACCCGGAACCGACGCTGGTGGAAAATCAGCAGGCGGTGATTGCATATCGTCCGCTGGGGACAATACTGGCGGTCATGCCGTGGAACTTTCCGCTCTGGCAGGTATTACGCGGGGCGATTCCCATCCTGCTGGCGGGTAACGGCTATTTACTAAAACATGCGCCGAATGTGATCGGTTGCGCTGAACGTATTGCGCAGATCTTCGCCGATGCCGATATTCCGGCGGGCGTTTATGGCTGGGTAAATGCCAGTAACGACGGCGTTAGCCAGATGATTAACGATCCCCGTATTGCCGCCGTGACGGTAACGGGCAGCGTGCGTGCCGGGGCCGCGATTGGCGCGCAGGCCGGGGCAGCGCTGAAAAAATGCGTGCTTGAACTGGGCGGCTCCGATCCGTTTATCGTTCTTAACGATGCCGACCTGGATCTGGCTGTTAAAGCCGCTGTCGCCGGTCGCTATCAAAATACCGGGCAGGTATGCGCGGCGGCGAAGCGCTTTATTGTTGAAGAGGGGATTGCCGGGGAATTTACTGAACGGTTTGTTGCCGCCGCCAGCGCACTGAAAATGGGCGATCCGCTGGCGGAAGAGAACGATCTCGGTCCTATGGCGCGTTTTGATCTACGGGATGAGCTGCATCAGCAAGTGGAGGCATCAATAGCAGAAGGCGCGCGTTTATTACTGGGCGGTGAGAAGCTCGCCGGGGAAGGCAACTATTATGCCGTTACGGTGCTGGGCGATGTGACGCCTGAGATGACGGCGTTTCGTCAGGAGTTGTTTGGGCCCGTGGCGGCGATAACCGTAGCGAAGAACGCCGAACATGCCTTGCAACTGGCTAATGACAGCGACTTTGGGTTGTCGGCGACGCTGTTCACTGCGCGTGATGCACTGGCTCAGGAGATGGCATCGCGCCTGGAATGCGGCGGGGTGTTTATCAATGGATACAGCGCCAGCGATCCGCGTGTGGCATTTGGCGGCGTGAAGAAAAGCGGCTTTGGTCGCGAGCTCTCTCATTTTGGCCTGCATGAGTTTTGCAACGTACAAACTGTCTGGAAAAACCGTCTGTGATCATTCTGGCGTCTTCTTGAGGCGCCATGTCACATTACTGCAATAGTTCTGTCATTTTCTCTCCGTACACTCGCGCATAACGCATTGATACAGAAGAATATCATGAACTTAACGCAAATTTTTCGAGGCTTAATTCGTCGTTTCACTCCCCGCCAGTTTGGTCTGTTAACGGGAATATTTTGCATTATCGCGCTGTTTTCTATTTTGCAGGTTGCGTCATCCCTGATGCTGTCGTTTTCCGTGCGAGACGCTCAGCGCAACGAACAACGTAACCAGCAGGCACTGCTGCAACAAACGAAGGTGGATGAGGCGAGGGTAGCGCTGTTGTCCGCAAGCGATCTGCTGAACCGGGCGGGCGTTTACTTTATGCAGGATGCCGCAACGGGATCAGAAGGCAGCTGGCGCCCGTTGATGGATGAAGCTCAGCAGGCGCTGGTAGAGTCAAAAACGGCCTGGGATGCCTGGCTTGCAATGGCCCCTCATAAAGACGACGGCCTGATTGAGAGTTATCAGCGTTTTTATAGTGGTATTCAGGAACAGGCGGATGGTTTGAGCCAGACTAACGCCATCGACGCGTTCTTTGCTGTTCCTGTTCAGGCGTTTCAGACAGATTTCAATGAAAACTATGCTCGCTTTCAGCAAGAGAGTGGGCGTCAGACAGAAGGTGGCAGGCAGCAGCTGATTGCCAGCCTGGAAGGGTTGCAGCACCTCTTTTTGTTCATCCCGTTTGTGCTGGTGGTGATTGCCCTGCTGGTCTGGAGCGGCATGTCTCGCTGGGTTATTTCTCCGCTGCGCCGCCTGATCGCCCATATTAATATTCTGGCCGCAGGCGATCTGTCCGAACCAATGCCGAAGGTGAGCGGGTTTAACCGCGAGGTCGCGCAACTCAGTTCACGCATTGATGCGATGCAACAGGGGCTGAGGCAGCTGGTGCAGCAGGTGAGCGATGCCACCACCGCAATGGTCGGCAACATCGATCAGCTTGCGCAGAGCAACAAACAGCTTTATCAGCAATCGGCGAAACAGAGCGAAGAGTTAAGTAGTGTCACCTCGCATATCTCGTTTCTGGAAACGCATGTCGAGGACAATAGCGGCTTTGCCAGACTGGCTAATCAACGTGCAGCCGAGGCGCGTCAGGTAGCGGCTGGCGGCGATCGTATGATGGAGACCGTTAACCGTTCGATGCAGGCGATTGTTGAGCGATCGTCAGAAATGCGCGGGATCATCTCTCTGATTGACAGCGTCGCGTTCCAGACCAATATCCTGGCGCTGAACGCGGCTATCGAAGCGGCCCATGCCGGAGAACAAGGTCGCGGATTTGCCGTGGTGGCAAAAGAAGTGGGGCTGCTGGCCCGTAAAAGCAGTCAGTCCACGCAGAACATACAGGAACTTATCCACCACTCCTTGCAGGGAATCGAGGAGGGTTCACATGCGGTTAATCGGCTGGAAGAGAATTTACAGCAGGTGATTTCGTTAGTAGACAATCTGGGCATACTGTTGAATGACATCTCTGGCGCCACGTTAAGCCAGGGGGACAGCATCCACCAGATGACGGGGCAGCTACAGGCGCTTAACCGTGCGGCGCAAGAGACCAGCAGCCTGGTGAATACCGCATCGGCATCATCGCTGCAACTGCATCATGAATCTCATCAGCTTCTGAACGCGGTGGCGCGATTTCGTCTTTCTGCCTGACGCCGCACATTCAGCTCTGTTATACTCGCAGGCCTTTTCAGACCTGCGAGCAAGGAGCACATTGTGGCCAGGGCCATGGACAATTCAATTTTAGAGACCATCCTTCAGCAGGTGCGCCCGTTGATTGGACAGGGGAAAGTGGCTGATTACATCCCTGCGCTGGCTTCTGTCGATGGGTCAAAACTGGGGATCGCCATTTGCACCGTTGACGGGCAATACTATCAGGCTGGCGATGCGCAGGAACGCTTCTCAATACAATCCATATCAAAGGTGCTGAGTCTGGTAGTGGCGATGCGTCACTACCCGGAAGAGGAAATCTGGCAACGTGTCGGAAAAGATCCCTCCGGGTCGCCATTCAATTCTTTGGTGCAACTGGAACTGGAGCAAGGGATACCGCGTAACCCCTTCATTAATGCTGGCGCGCTGGTGGTCTGCGATATGCTGCAAGGGCGACTGAGCGCGCCGCGCCAGCGTATGCTGGAAGTGGTCCGGGCGCTTAGCGGCGTGTCGGATATTGCGTATGACGTCACGGTCGCCCGTTCTGAATTTGAGCACTCCGCACGCAATGCTGCTATTGCCTGGCTGATGAAGTCATTTGGTAATTTCCAGCATGATGTCACTACCGTTTTGCAAAATTACTTTCACTACTGCGCGTTGAAAATGAGCTGTGCGGAACTGGCGCGTACATTTGTTTTTCTGGCCAGACAGGGGCAGGCGTTTCACCTTGATGAACCGGTTGTCTCGCCGATGCAGGCCCGACAAATCAACGCGCTGATGGCGACCAGTGGAATGTACCAGAACGCAGGCGAATTTGCCTGGCGAGTAGGATTACCTGCCAAGTCAGGCGTTGGCGGCGGGATTGTGGCGATTGTCCCGCACGAAATGGCGATTGCGGTATGGAGCCCTGAACTGGACCCGGCGGGCAACTCCCTGGCGGGTATTGCGGTACTCGAACAACTCACCCAACAATTAGGTCGTTCGGTTTACTGATGAACGCGCTTGATCCACTTTTTTCTCGCCTGTCACGTTCGCCATTTCGCGCGCGGTTTCGTCTTGGCGCAAAAGAAAGGCAGTATTGCTGGGATAAAGGCGCGCAGGTTATTGAACAACATGCCGCCGAGTTTATTGCTAAGCGGCTGGCCCCGGCTTTTCCGCGCAACGATGGTAAACAAACGCCGATGCGCGGCCACCCCGTATTTATTGCCCAACACGCGACGGCGACCTGCTGCCGTGGTTGTCTGGCGAAATGGCACAACATTCCCCAGGGAGAACCGCTGAGTGAAGAACAGCAGCAGTATGTTGTTGCCGTCATTCACCACTGGCTGGTTATCCAGATGACTCAGCCGTAAATCTCCGCGTCGTGAGAGATGTTAAAGCATAAAACAGTTTTGATTAATCGTGACTACTTGATCAAAACAGGGTTTCAATATCATAAAGTTTGCTAACCTGTTCTACCAATTCAAACAGGTTGTATGACTAATTAAGAAGGGAACCCATTGTGAAAACTCTAAACCGTCGCGATTTTCCCGGTGCCAGCTATCCTGAGCGCATCATTCAGTTTGGTGAGGGAAACTTCCTGCGCGCCTTTGTTGACTGGCAAGTTGATCTGCTGAATGAACATACCGATTTGAACGCCGGAGTGGTCATTGTTCGCCCTATCGAAAGCACGTTTCCGCCGTCATTGAGTACCCAGGACGGGCTCTATACCACGATTATTCGTGGTTTGAATGAAAAGGGCGAGGCGGTTAGCGACGCGCGTTTGATCCGTTCTGTTAACCGTGAAATCAGCGTCTATGAGGATTACGATGAATTCCTGAAACTGGCGCATAACCCGGACATGCGTTTTGTTTTCTCTAATACCACAGAAGCCGGTATTAGCTACCATGCCGGTGACGCATTTGATGACACGCCCGCGGTCAGCTACCCCGCGAAGCTGACGCGGCTGCTGTTTGAACGTTATACCTGTTTTGACGGCGCGCTTGATAAAGGCTGGATTATCATTCCTTGTGAACTGATTGATTACAATGGCGAGGCGTTGCGCGAGCTGGTACTGCGTTACGCTCAGGAGTGGAGCTTGTCCGCTGCGTTTGTGCAGTGGCTGGATCAGGCGAACACCTTTTGTTCCACGCTGGTTGACCGGATTGTGACCGGATATCCGCGTGATGAAGTGACGCAACTTGAAGCGGAACTTGGCTATCACGATGCTTTTCTCGATACTGCGGAGCATTTTTATCTGTTTGTGATTCAGGGGCCAAAAAAGGTAGCGTCTGAGCTGCGTCTTGATAAGTATCCGCTCAACGTGCTGATTGTTGATGACATCAAGCCGTACAAAGAGCGTAAGGTCGCGATCCTGAATGGTGCGCATACGGCGCTGGTGCCCGTTGCGTTCCAGGCCGGGCTGGATACCGTTGGTGAAGCCATGAATGACCGCGACATTTGCGCCTTTGTTGAAAAAGCCATCTATGAAGAGATTATTCCGGTACTGGATTTACCTCGCGACGAATTAATGTCGTTCGCCAGTGCGGTGACGGGGCGTTTCCAGAATCCGTATATTAAACACCAGTTGTTGTCGATTGCGTTAAATGGCATGACTAAGTTTCGCACCCGTATTTTACCGCAGCTACTGGCAGGGCAGCAGGTCAGCGGCGTTTTACCGGCGCGCCTGACGTTTGCGCTTGCGGCGCTGATCGCATTTTATCGTGGTGAACGTCGCGGCGAGACGTATCCGCTCCAGGATGATGCGCGCTGGATTGAGCGCTATCAACAGTTGTGGCATCAACATAGCGACGGTCTTATCAGCACACAGGATTTGGTTCATACCGTGCTGGCCGTGGACGCGCATTGGGAGCAGGATCTGACGCACGTTGCAGGTCTGGTCGAACAGGTCACGACCGACCTGGATGCAATCCTGGCGAAAGGGATGCGTGAAGCGGTAAAACCGCTGTGCTAATCATCTGACCCGGCTGCGGCCGGGTTTTGTTTTCATGTTATTTAGTTACAACATACTTTTGAAGGGGGAAGTTAATCGCTGTCTGAAACTTCCGTGCGTTTACCCGTCAGGCAGAAAAGGGAGGGCGATGCGCTTAATGCGCATGAAGATCTTCATCCTGAGGCTCGTCAAATACGCCAGTTAACAACGCAACGGTAGGCGCATCATCAATTGCGCCTACTGAACTTCCGCAGTGAGAACAAAATGCCCGACTGGAGATATCCGAAGAGCGCCAGACCGCAGGCTTGTCTCCTTGTCCTGTCCACGTCACATCCTGAGCGTCGAACTCGACCCAACTGACAGAATATGCACCTGTATGTTTTTGGCAAATCGAGCAGGAACAGGTATGTGGATTTTTCGGCGCTACCGCCGAAAAACGGATAAAACCGCACAGACAGCCGCCAGTATAGACTTTGCTCATCGTCATTTCCGTTAAACATTCATTTCCCGACACTATCAGATGATCCCACACTCAACCAGTGATGAATGGCAGAAAGGAGAACAGACGCAGGATCATAATGACAAAGCGGGATCTGTGTTACAACGGAGGCTAAACAGATATCTCAATGGCGGGAAAACCGTGTCTATCTGTTTATTGGAATTTGCCAGCGACAGCGCATTTGTTGCGTTTTTCCGTCAACACACGGGATTAACGCCAACGCGTTATCCACAGAAAGTTTTGGACGGAATGAGTGGATAACTCAGTTACAATAGAAGCAACGTAAGCATAATGAGTGGAAAATAATGTCTGCTATCGTCACGGAAAGATTCATTTTGCGCCCTCAAGTCATCACAGATTATGATGTATGGTATCCGATGTATTCAGACCCTAAAATATTTCATCTGGTTAATGCCCCAGGCTTTACGCCAGAAGAGGCATGGAACCGCCTGTTGAGAAACATCGGGCATTGGTCTGTTTTTGGTTACGGTATATTTTCTATTTTTCAAAAGTCTGACGGCACGTTTTTAGGCGAAACAGGGCTGGCTAATTTTCATCGTGGCATTGATGAAAACTTTGAGAACTGTGTCGAGGCATCATGGGTTATTTCACGTTCAGCTCAGGGGGCTGGCGTAGCAAAGGAAGCCGCCGTCGCTGCGCATCAGTGGTTTGTCCATTCGTTTTCACCTTCGAAGACAATTTGTCTTATCGCAAAGAATAACATTCCGTCCATTCGTGTTGCTGAGCATGTGGGCTACCGTATTTATGATGAATGCTTATACAAAGGCGCTGAGTGTTTAAAACTTGAATGCTTATGGGATAAATAAAAGCATGGGCCGTCGTCACGGCCCCGTATTCCAGATTACACTTCAGGCTCCGCCAGGTAGTGCCGTAAAGGGTGAATCTGATGTCCGCGCTCGTCGAGATTTTCCGTTCTTAGCCAGACAGATATCGCACTGGATATCTTCGGCCACTCGGCGCTAATAATTGAATATGTTGCGATATCCACGCTCCTTGATTTTATGATTTGCTTATCACGTAAGATGCCTTCTTTCCGAAACCCAATTCTTTCAGCAGCATTCATTCCAGCATGATTAAGCGTGTCTGTTTGCCACTCACAACGACGATATTTAAGAACATCAAAAACATACATCAGTAAAAGATAAATTGCTTCCGTGCTTAAAAAGGTGCGTTTTATCGCTGGCGTGAGATGTACATATCCGATTTCCGCAACGCCATTATTCTTGTCTATATTAAAAAGGGCGAGGGTGCCTCGGGCTTTCGCAGATTTATTTTCTATTATGGCATAATATGAAATTCCGCCCTGACTGATGATGCGTTTGATATAGTCAAAGGTTGCTTGCCTTGTCTCGGGGCGTTCATCAGGAAGATAAGTCCAGTCCCGTGGGTCTTCTATGCTATGCCAGCCCTGATAAAGATCATCACAGTGGTAAGTCGCAAGGGGTTGTAAGTGACAATAACGGCCTGACAACTGGCGCGTGTCAGGTAAAATAAAATCAAGGTTACCCTCAAGATGTCTGCCTACATATTGACCGAAGATATTAAGCTCTTTCATACTCTTCTCCTTAAAATAATAACGACAAGGATTTAAACGAGTAATATCGGTATGTTTATGTGAGTAAGCGACAGGTTCCTTAGTATGTTAACAACAACTGGTGGATGTACCCGATGAAAACATTATATATTAACCATAGCATATTTTAATCTTGCTACAGCACTTCTGAGCGCTTTGTGATAAATATCATATTCAGCATTATGTTGTGCGTTAACTTAAATTTAAGCCGTTTCAGGAGAGTGTATGAACTTGACCATACGTTATGCTGTACCTGCCGATACCCCGATATTGCAAACGCTTGGGAAGTCAAGTTATTACCATCATTTCAAAGAGTTATGGGATTGTCCTGTAGAGCTTCGACAATTTATTGACAGTGAGTACGCGCCGGACCAACTTGAAAATAGTTTAAATGATCCGTCAGTCACCTGGCTCATTGCGGAAAGCGATAAGCCAGTAGGTTTTGCAAAGATAAGCTGGGACCGTCCAGTTAGCGGTGGTAATCACTCAGGAGCGCTCTTAAACAAACTGTATTTTGCACCCGGAGAAACCGGGAAAGGATATGGCCGAATTCTTTTCGAAAAAGCTATCGAGATAGCAAGGCATAAGGAGCAGCATTTTTTCTGGTTGCAGGTTCTTAAGGGTAACGACAGCGGGCGTCGGTTTTATGAATCCCTGGGGATGCAGCATCTTGCGGATGAGGAATTCACAACGCCTAAGCAAAAAAACGTGTTACATGTATTCGGAAAATGTATTTAGACATCGCGGGAAGTGCTGGAGCTGTGAAACAGAGCCTCAGAATCAACGGAGAGTCGTGCTGGAGAAAGTGCTTCAGAGACTATAGCGGCCAGCACAAGGATGACTACAAAACCACAGATTTTCCCTTTATCCTCTTTGGTGCGCATAATGTATATTATGTTAAATTGAATTTATGACGCCCAATACGGGCTTACTCCCTTGACTCATAACGCATCCCTCGCCTTTTTATGCATACCTTCCATCGTGTCCTGTGTGAATTCTGCAAACTGTTGGCGGTTACCCTGCGTCAGATTTCATGTAGCGCACGCATTAAAAACCCGGCCACTGTGACCGGATAAGCCAATGGGATCTGCGTTTCTCACTATCTGGCGGCAATTACCGCATCTGCAATTTCCACAAAACCAGCACCTCCCGGGCCACGGGTAATCCACTGCGGAGGTTTCGGGATTTGATCAAGGTAATCTGATACCGTGCTCACTCCTACCGTATGTTCAAAGAATGAAAACATTGGCGCATCATTCGTCGAGTCGCCGCTATACAATACGGCAGAACGTTCGGCATCAATGTCGAGATCGTAAAAATCCCTGAGCACTCGTCGGGCCATAGATAACTTGTCATATTCTCCAGACCAGCCAAGAATCCAGAGATTGTTTACGGTGGTTGTAGCGCCTGCTTGCGTCAATGCGTTAAGTATTAATGAACACTGATGGGCTTCTGACGGTTTAGCAAAGGCAATGGACGTCATCCTGAAAGGTTGATCGTCGGCAAAATGAGCGGCAGGAATTTCCCTTTTTATCTGTTCCCCAATTTGCGTCAGGCGCTCAGCGACGTCAGGATATTTTTCTGTGCCGTGCCAGAAGAAACGCTCAATGCCATGACCGTCATTTCGCCTTCTGAAAAACACACCGCCATTTTCACCAATGACGCCATCAACTGGCCACATCCGTGCCATCTGGTCGCACCAGCCTGCGGGCGCGGCTGTGACCGGTATCACTTTGACTCCCGCGTTCTGCAACCGTTCCAGCGCCAGATAGGTTTCAGCCGCAAGGCGCCCCTTGTAAGTCAGCGTTTCATCCATGTCTGTGAGAACAAAACGCACATGTTTAAATGTTGACGAATCTGCGGAACAGATCTCTTTCATAAGCACACTCGAAGACTTGTAGATACAATAATTGTCTATAATTAAACGACTTATGGAATTGTTAAAGTCAAAATCGTACTAAGTTATAATTTTTATTGCGTTATTTACGCCGCAGATTTCGTTGACTACCCTCTCCTTCTTCGCGATCCATGCGCAACAGATTTACTTCTCATTGATTTCCGCCTGAACCTGCTATACGCTTAGTTCACAAGGTGATGGTGTTCCACCTTTCCCAACCGCCGGTTCGCTCGAATCGGATGATGACGCCTGATATACAACTGTTGCTGTTTTTCTTAGGCATGTATGTCGGGTATCGCTATGAATAGTAAAACAACCACTTCATTACTTCCTGAATCTCATCTTTTTGAAAAGAAAGATGTTATCCATGCCTTTGACTATCACAACATCTGCAACAACGTAGCGCTCACCGGCTCTTGTTATGTCCATCGGCCCGTCTGCAACACATTGTTCATTTGCGATGCTGAACGTTTCTCATTACTTGAGAGGTGGCGTATGCATATGTACAAACACGCATTATTACTGGTCCAGAATGAAATCGATGGTGTGCTGTTGCTGCACCATGCTGAACGTCTGGCAAAAGAAATGGGGACTCAGATCACCCTCGGGCATATCAGTTCTGATTACCGGGAGCTGGATTACACGAGTGATGCTTTAACCCGGGATCGGCAATCACATGAAGTGATCGAGGCCAAAGCGATGCTCAGTCGCCTGGCGGAATCCAGCAGTATTCATGTGCAAGTGAAATCAATTATCAGCATTCAACGTTTCAAAGACGTTGAAGCGGTTATCCAACATGAGGATATCGACCTGGTCATGCTGGGTCATAAGAATCGCCTGTTTGGGGTTTTTTCCTCGTTCTCTTTTGAGTTCATCAATCATCTCTCGGTTGATGTGCTGATTAAACATATATCCACTCCATAAAATAAGGTCATTTCTATGAGCTATGAAATTGAACGTGTGATCGCAAGAGAAATTCTGGACTCCCGAGGTAATCCGACCGTTGAGGTCGAAGTCTCCGCCATCGGCGGCGGTGTTGCGCGCGCGTCAGTCCCTTCCGGTGCCAGTACCGGTTCGCGCGAAGCCATTGAGCGCCGTGATGGAGATAAGTCGCGTTTTGGCGGCAAAGGTGTATTGGGCGCGGTTCAGAGTATCAATACTGAGATCGATAATGCGCTGCGGGGATATGATGTCCGCCGCCAGAAAGATATCGATAACCGCCTGATAACTCTTGATGGTACGGAAAATAAAAGTCGTCTTGGGGCCAATGCTATTCTCGGGGTATCGCTTGCCGTGGCGCGTCTGGCCGCGCAGCTATCAAACATTCCGCTGTATCGTTACCTCGGCGGCGTTGGCGCTAACCTCCTCCCGGTTCCTTGTATGAATATCATCAATGGCGGCGTTCACGCTCGCTGGCAAGGCGCCGATTTTCAGGAGTTCATGATTGCCCCCTGGGGCGCAAGCTCTGTTCGGGAAGCCATTCGCTGGGGTAGCGAGGTGTATCAGAATTTACGTCAGGTCTTACTGGAGAAAGGTTTGTCTACTGGTGTGGGCGATGAAGGTGGATTCGCGCCAGCCGTCTCGTCAAACCGGCAACCGCTGGAATTGATTGTCGAAGCGATCGAAAAAGCCGGTTATAAACCCGGCGAGGATATTGTTATTTGCATGGACCCCGCATCCAGCGAATTTTATTCAGACGGAAAATACACCCTGCGCAGCGAAAATGCGCAATTCAGTGCGGAAGAGATGACGCGCTATTATGAGCGGCTGGTCAACGAATTCCCCATTGTTCTGATCGAAGATGGCCTGGCCGAAGATGACTGGGCTGGCTGGCGAATTCTGAGTGATACGCTTGGCAATAAGATTGAACTGGTGGGTGACGATCTTTTTGTGACTAACGTAAAATATATCCAGCGAGGAATTGATGAAAATCTGGCGAATGCCGCGCTGATCAAATTGAACCAGATTGGTACGTTAAGCGAGACAATCGAAGCGGTTCAATTGTGTCATGATCATCACTGGGGCAGCTTTATCTCACACCGTAGCGGAGAAACAATAGACAGTTTCATTGCTGATATGACGGTAGGCTTACGCGCTGGACACCTCAAAACGGGAGCGCCAAGCCGTGGAGAACGCATCGAGAAATACAATCAGCTAATGCGTATTGAAGATGAACTTGGCGATGCCGCCGTTTTTGCCGGTAAATCTGCTTTCAGAAAAGGTTAATGCTCTGAAACCTCTCCCGTATTCCGGTATACGGGAGAGGCATCAAAAACATCCCGGTACAGATCTTCGCCATAACTGATATCCAGAGGCACGCCTTCTGCTATTTTGTATGTCCTTTCTCCATCGTCGCGTCGTTCGGCGCACAGGTATACCGTGTCCTGGCGATCCTCCTGATAAAACGAACATGCAAATTCCGCAGTATGCGTAACAAAAAAGAGCTTCACGTTGCTTTCTGCCAGTGCGGTTACCACGCCTCTGATGATTTCGGCCCCTTCCTGACTGTTTGTCGCAGAGAACGATTCGTTAAACAGCACCAGGTCATCACGTTGTAGAGCATCAACAATATCACTCATTCGTCGGAGCTCTTCATCCAGCTTTCCGCTGACCATATGGCTGTCTTCTTCACATTTGTAATGCGTGAATATCTGTCGACAAATATCTGCGCTATAACATTCAGCAGAAACGAACATCCCTGTCTGCATCATTATCTGCGCCAGCCCGATACTGCGTAAAAACGTGGATTTCCCTCCCTGGTTTGCGCCAGTGATAATAAAAGTATTTTTATTATCCGTTCTTAATGTGTTGCTAACGATTTCCCGATCCGATGTCAGTGCAAGGCAGGGATCAAAGAGTGCCTCAAACACATGATGGCGTTCTCTTTGATATATCGGGACAGGAAAGCACAGTGGAATATTGCGTTTGTTTAAGGCCTGCGCAAGATTAAGGCATGAAATATAAAATCCTAATTCAGTGCGCAGTGACTTTAGAAAATTAAGCAAATGCGCGGTGGATTGCGCCATTGCATTGGCGATCAATACGAGCCCTTCATCCTTTAAGTCGCTTAATGCCCTGAAGCCATTTTCATCACGCGCGGCTAGCTGTACGGTGTAATGCGCTGGCCTTTTTGTCCAAAGACGCCGAAGCCATCCTTTTTGCGGGGGATTGGGCCGCCTGAGTACATAGTCTTTGCCCTGATTCCCCTGCCCTAATCGCGCGCTGATTAATACGCCTTTTTTGAAAGACATCTGTTTCAGATGTCTTTCAATAGTGCTCATATAATCATCGTTTAACTCCTGAACAAGCATCGAGAAAAGACGAACCATCCCCGGAGATTCAACGTGATGGATATTTTCTTGTGCGATAATTTTTATTTTCTGTAAATAGGTCATCAGGAATTGGGTAAACGAAAGAGACTGATGCAGCACAGCGGAAGGATAATGACCAAAAACGCCGTAGTGAAGTTTCTCCTTTTCCATTTGCAGACATTCAACCACCACGTTATAGAATGTTCTGATAACGTCCTCGTTATATAGACAATCCCGCAGAATAGCCTGCCTGTACTCAATGTCAGGAATGCCCGATAGCAGCACAGAACATGCCTTCCTGACGACGGAATAAAGAAAATCATCTCCATCAGACAACGCATGAAACAACACCGCCAGCTCCAGACCTTTCATGGCAAATTTGATGTTCTCTGGGATATTATCGTCAACGATAAAATCGTTATCTTTATACATCAGATACGCGTTCATCCGTTTAACCTCGTTTTTATCTGCTCATATGTCAGCCCATGCTTTATCACCAGCGTCGTTGACCATGCGATACCATCGGCCGGTTTCCTGGTGATTTTATAGGTTCTTAATGCCGCATTATTATGCTCAACCGTACTCATTAAGCTGACGATGGACGGGTCTAATGCCGTAAGCTCGTCGATAAACGTTACGCAGACACAAAGCGCATCGAGCATGATTATTTTCTTGATTACCCGTGTTCCCAGATAAATAGCGTCCCGCGATGTGGTTGACGTAAAAATCTCATTCATGATAATCAAACTGTGTGATGTGGCAGTATCAAGGATCGCTTTTATTCTCACCAGGTCGTCATACAGTTTTCCCCGGAGATTATAAATATTTTCGCTTTTCTCAAAATGCGTAAAAATAGTGTCTGTCAGAAAGAGCTTTGCCTGCCTGGCAGGGACATAAATGCCCAGCAAGGCAAGAAAATGCAGTTGCCCTATCATGCGGGCAAAGGTGGTTTTCCCGCCCTGGTTGGGGCCCGATATGACGAAAATACGTTCATGCTCCTGGAAGCTGAAATCATTGCAGACAACCTTCTCCTTTTTCTCAAGGATGACCTCTGCAAGCGCGAGATCGAAAGCCGCAACAGCCGAAATAGCCTTTTCATCTCGTTGTACCTCCGGGATACAAAATGGCAGCCCTTTCTGCCGAAATTTTTCAATGTATTCCACAATAGCCAGATAAAACTGCACTTCACGTTCAAAAAGATCCAGCGTGTTATCTCTGTAGCGTTTGTTGGCATCTATAAACACATCAAGTTGATGAAACTCGGTGGGAAATAGTCTGGCAACACAATCCAGAACTTGTGCTTGAATATGGTTCATCCCGAAGCTGTGATGTCTATTCTCCACCTCGACATTCACATCATGCTGCTTAAATTTTGAGAACACATCGAGGATCTCATCGCTATAGTTTTTCTCCTGGTGATACCGTTCAACAATAATGGCGTCGCCTTTAATTTTCAGGCCGTACTGAACCGCCTCCAGACTTTTTCTTATCATAGTGGCGGTTGAATATAACCCGGTAAAATTTTCACTCTCGATATACTGACGAAGATAATGCCTGAAATTAATCATACCATCGGAAGACAAAGACAGCGGCGCTATACGCTCATACAGCGCCGTAACGGCCTGGCAATACAACAAAATGCACTCAAGCTCCCAGCGCCGCTGTTGATAGAAGTAAAACCGGTTTGTTTTTTCTTCTGAAATATCCCTGATATTCTTCATATCTGTGGAATATGCCATTAGCGCCTTATAGAGCGCATGTATTGTCACATCCTGAATAATTTCCTGTCGATAGAGGATATCCTCCAGACATTCAAGCGGTGAATAAAAGAAAGCGCTGATGCCGTACTCTTCCCGTCCCTGAACAATGCGATCGACGATTTTATCAAGATTCAGATCGACAAAATATGCAGGAGCACGATCGCCCGAAGGGGGTGTATGACGACGACCAGAGGCATACAAAACGGTAATAAATTGCAGCGATGTTGTTGAGGTACGGCGCATAATGACTCCTACACAATACACGTTGACTTGTCCACGCGGGGCAACGTCCAGAATGTGCAGGCATCATCAGCCAGAGGGCGGTTATGAGGAGGAATGCCATCTCCTGTAAAAAACGTAGCAATGAACTCTGTAATTAGCCAGATCTCGTGTAAGATTTTTTGGATTAACCAAACGGAAAATTGGCAAATATGATCATCAGCTCTCGTCACGCTCGTCTTGTCAGCAAAGTAAAAAAACGGGCTACGCTTGTCGCCACCGCGTTTTTACTTGCCAGTTGCGCCTCAAAACCTCCCGTTTCTCTGGTTACGCCCCCTTCTTCCGCGACGCCAGCTTCATCCCAGAAAAATCAGCAGCCGGTTCGTGGTATCTGGCTGGCAACCGTTTCGCGTCTTGACTGGCCTCCGGTCAGTTCCGTGAATACGAGTAACGCGGCGGTTCGGGTGCGTCAACAACAGAACGCGTTGATCGAAAAGCTGGATAAGCTAAAAAGTCTGGGAATCAATACCGTGTTTTTCCAGGTCAAGCCGGATGGAACGGCGCTCTGGCCGTCAAAAATTTTACCGTGGTCAGATATGCTGACCGGAAAGATTGGTGAAGATCCGGGCTACGATCCGCTACAGTTTATGCTTGATGAAGCGCATAAGCGGGGAATGAAAGTACACGCCTGGTTTAACCCCTACCGCGTATCAGTAAACACCAAACCAGCAACGGTAGCGCAGTTAAACGCGACGGTGACGTCAAATCCGGCGAGCGTGTTTGTGCTGCATCGCGACTGGGTGCGCATCTCTGGAGACCGTTTTGTTCTTGATCCCGGCATTCCTGACGTCCGGGACTGGATCACCAGTATCGTGGCGGAAGTAGTCACACGTTATCCCATCGATGGCGTACAGTTTGATGACTATTTCTATACCGAAACGCCAGGCTCCACGCTTAACGACAATTCCATCTTTGCCCGATATGGTCAGGCGTTTGCCTCAAAAGCGGACTGGCGGCGACACAATACGCAACTGCTGATTGAGCAGGTGTCCCGCACGGTCAAAAACCTGAAACCGGATGTTGAATTTGGCGTCAGCCCCGCTGGCGTATGGCGTAACCGCTCGCATGATCCGGCAGGTTCGGATACGAGGGGCGCGGCGGCGTATGATGAATCCTATGCCGATACTCGCCGCTGGGTGCAACTGGGATTACTGGATTACATTGCGCCGCAGCTCTACTGGCCCTTTGCGCGTGACGCGGCCCGTTATGATGTGCTGGCGAAATGGTGGGCGGATGTGGTGAAACCCACGAATACCCATCTCTATATTGGTGTGGCGTTGTATAAAGTCGGCGAACCGTCAAAGAATGAACCGGACTGGATGATTAATGGCGGCGTCCCGGAGCTTAAGAAGCAACTGGATCTGAATGAATCCGTCTCACAAATCAAAGGCACAATTCTGTTCAGAGAAAGCTATCTTGATCGGCCGCAAACCCAGCAAGCGGTGAACTATCTGAAAAGCCGGTGGGGAAGCTAACCTCCCCACACCCTCTTGTTCCGTGAGACTGACTCAGCCGTCATCCCTTCAGGCGGCTGATATTCCCATCAATTTGCTTTTGGATATAGTTCAGCGTGTCGCTCGTGATTTGCCCCGGGTAGAGGTCGGTAGCAATTGCGCTGAACGTCGCCGCAACGTCGCAAATAGTCGCGATGATCTCCGCGACTCTGGTGGCTGGCAATTCGGCTTCCTGTTCACCCAGCGCCTGAAGATGCTTTCTTTCAATATCCAGAGCTTCACCCATCACATCCATCTGATGATAGCCGCCAGGCCCATCGCAATAGGTCACATCATAGGCGGGCGCCAGGGTCCATTGCCCATCTGCGGACATCAGATAAGCGAAGTTCTTAGGATGATCGTCCCGGTTGTTGAACACGACATTAAAGACCACTCGTTCGAAGGCAAGCGCTTTTTCCCGAATATCGTTGGTGCATATTTGCGTCGCACGTAAAAAACTTCGGTAGTCGAGCGAACCCGGCGTCTGGTAATTCGCGCCAGTGAAGGCGGCCAGACTTTGCATGGGCACACGCATCCCTTGTTCACGATCAAAACGGCGGGTGGCGAATGCCGCTTGCCCTTCCGGCAAGGCGAAATACGTAACGTCAGGCGTCTGGATGCCGCATTTGCGCAGACACGCTGAATAGACGGCTTCAATGGCGCAGACCTCGGCATGTTCCTGTCTGGCCGGGAATTTGACCAGCCAGCTTTCCGCGCCTGCTAACGGCGAGGTTGTGAATTTTGACGTGACAGTGTCACGGTAGAGTAATGCTTTTGGCCGTGCCCCCTGTGGTGAACCGCCCATCTGCAATAATTTTTGCAGGAACTCCCCGCCTTCTCCGCTCAGAACCTCCTGCACCTCTGCGGCCAGCTGCACCAGCGGGATCTCTTCTTGCGAGGTGAGTTCTGCCTCAGCCTGTACCGGCTGGAATGTCATTGCCCCCATTGCGTTGCCGCCCACCCAGGTAAGCCGCTCCAGGGGGCCAATCCGGGCGGCATTGAGTCCTCTGCGTTTGAATAAGCGATCCATCAGCAGCATTCCCCAGCCATCAGGCAGAGCGTCGTAAACCGGCCCCGGAAGATGTAACTGATGAGCCGGAAAGTCCCTGCGTAATCGCGGCCCCTCAAGCGGTAATGTTAAGCGGGACAGCTCAAAACCTTTGCGAACGGCCTCGTCACTGTATTCAAAGGCGATGACTGGCCGACCGGTCAATGCCGTTGATGAGGCCAGCTTGCCCCAGAGCCATCGTTCCCCCCATCCTTCATAGAAGACGTCTATCTGCTCAGGCATCGCTATTTTTCCTCTTCACCCGCTGACGCGTCGCGCTCTTCTCATAACGTAAGATATCATCCAGGCTATCAATTTTGGGCTTGAACAGCGCTTTCAACGCGTCGCCATAACCTAATACCACCGCCACTCTGACCAGATTCTCGAAGCCCACATTTTTGCCTGCTTCAAGGTTTGAAACCGTATTGACGCCAACTCCCGCCCGGGCGGCCACGTCAGCCTGAGTCATCTGTTTTGCCAGGCGTTCTTTGCGTAACCGGTCGCACAGCAGCGTAACAATCTCGGCTGGAGAACTAAGGGTTAAATCCATCATAGTGTCCCTTATCGCAATATTTCTGACGTAATACACCATATTATAGAGTTAATGTGCAACGAAGGCAAAAAGCATAAATCACTATATAATGGAGTTATTAGCTATTTATGGAGATAAAACACTAAATAATGGATTTAGTTATCTGACTGACACAAGCAAAACGTCTGCAATTTGCAGACGTTCTGTGAGGGAGAGAGAAAATTATGCCGCAGTGGGTTCAGGCAATCTGAATGAAGAGACCAGCAGCGCCAGTTGTTCAGCCTCTTCTTTCAGGACCTGGGTTCGCGCAGCGGCATCATCAATCAGCGACGCGTTCTGCTGAACCGTACTGTCCATTTCGGTTACTGCCAGCGTGACCTCAGAGACACCTTTACGCTGTTCTTCACCCGCCACGCGAATTTCACCCATCAGTTGTCTGACCTGACGCACGTTGCCGACCAACTCGCCAAGACGATCCCCGGCGTTATGGATCTGCTGACTGCTGCTGTCTACGTGTGAAACCGACTCATCGATTAACGCTTTGATCTCCTGTGCGGCGGTGGCGCTGCGCTGTGCCAGCGTGCGCACTTCAGAGGCGACGACGGCAAATCCGCGACCGGCATCACCCGCTCGTGCGGCTTCCACCGCCGCATTCAGCGCGAGAATGTTGGTCTGAAACGCGATGCTGTCGATAACGGCGACAATTTCCACCATCCGGCCGGACGACGCGCTGACGTTATCCATCGTGGAAATCACGCCCTGCATGACATCGCCACAGCGGTTAGCCGTTTGCGCCGTGTTTTCGGAAAGCTCATCGGCTAACTGTGTATTCCCGGTATTTTGATGAACGGTCGCATTTAATTGCTCCATCGCCGACGCGCTTTCCTCCAGCGCGGCAGCCTGCTGCGTTACGCGGGAGGATAACTCCATATTACTGTCAGCCAGACTGACGGCGTTATTCGCAACCACCACGCTACTGCTGCGAACGGTAATCAGGATCGCGGATATTTTGTCCACAAAGAGGTTAAAGGCCTGAGCAATATCGGAAATCTCATCTTTACCCCGGACGTCCAGGCGGCGAGTCAGGTCGCCTTCGCCCTGGGCGATATCATCCAGCGCGCGACGCGTATCGTCCAGACGAGAGATAAGACGGCGCACCACCAGCCAGGAGCCCACCAGCAGAATGGCCATGATCGGAATCAGCACTTCCAGTACATCCTTCATCATCACTTTTGCCAGTCCGACAACGCGTTCTTCAGGCGTCACCAGCCCAACGATCCACCCGGTATCCGCCATCGGGAAAAGCATCACCCGGGAAGGCCCGTCCAGTATGCCGTCGTGTGCAAGAGGAATGGTGGCGACATCGGCCGAGGCATTCAGCGTTTTCAGCGATCCGGCTACCGGGGCGAGCCAGTCAGAGGCTTTGACCAGGTCAGTAAACGTTTTAAACTGCGCGTGATCGGCCTGCGGGAAATAGAGGATTTGCCCCTGTTTATCCACCACAAAGGCATAACCGCCCGTGCTATTCCCCTGCTGTTGCATAAAGGTGGCGACGTTATCCAGTCGGATATCGGTTGTGGCGACGCCGGCAAATTTCCCTGCCAGTTGATAAGGAATGCTACAGGTCACCATGTTAACCCCGGAAATCGTATCCTGGTAAACATCAGACCAGACGCAGCTGTTCTGTGAGTGCCCTTTCGCCTGGAGATACCAGCTTTCGTTATGATAACCGCTTCCTCCGGCAACGTTGTAGTCGTCGGAAAAGATCAATTTCCCTTCTGCATCACGCGCCCAGAAGAAACTGCGTCGTTCAATGCCGGGCGTAAAGGCATCCGGCTCCGGCCAGATGCCGCCGCCGGTAATGATGGAATCATTCTGTCCGCCAATAAGATGCGGAACGACATGCTGGTATAGCGATTCGTCGTTTGGCAGCACTTCGGCAAGGCGCGACAGGCTTACCGTTTCACCTTCAATACGCGATAAAACAGTACCTAACTGGCGAGTCAGTCCTTGCCCTGTCTCCTCTATCAGGGCGGAGTTGATCTCAACAACGCGCGGCTGACCGCGCCAGAGCATAATGGCAACAATAACCAGCGTGGTCACTGCAAGCAGCGCAATCCCCCCAATCGTCAGACGGGTGGAAATACGTGATGGATACCAGACCATACAAACCCCTTATGTAAACGACTCTCTTTTATTCAGTATCGGCACACAAATTTATATCTTTATGCGGTTTTATGGTTCGTTAAGAAATATTAACACACCCTTAAATGTGACGTTGTCACCAATAACAAAATCCTGCACTTTCACCTGATTTAAATAGCGTGATAAGTTTATTTTGAATATTATTTTTAATGCGTTGTTTTAATCACTTACGCGCCAGGCCTTGTGTTCTCCTGGTTGTGCCGCACTTCATAAGTCAGGGGTTTTACGCTTCGCCTGCCTTCATACGTTGCTACAAACCTGTCTGTTATAAAAGAAGAATTAATATCGCGTTGTATTTTAATGCGTAAAATGAACAGATTACTTGCCTGATGAATATTTATTAAATCTACAAAAATAATACACCGTTCTTTCCGCCGATAAATAATGTGTCTCACGCTTTTATATTTCTCTGCTATCCACGTTGGCGTTTGCCATTTTTGACCTTGCAATTTCTGGCATCACAATGTGATCCCTGCGACGGATTCGACACATTCATGCCCTCTCTGACGATCGCTGCACCAAAAGTGAACTAATCTGCACAAATGTTGATCATTCGTTAATTAAATATCACCTTAATTTAACAAAAAAGACGGCGATGCCGTGGTTTCCAGGTTGGCATGCGTCCTGCATTGTTAATTCAGTAACAGCGGAACGCTCTCTGACAGCTCACTAACAGCGAGACGGTAATGACATCAAAACCTGAGTTATTTGCCCGAATTGAGAAGAGTTTTAGCCAGCATACGCCCAGCGAAAAGCGCGTTGCAGGCTGGCTGTTAGCGCACGCGGCGCAGATACCGTTTGAAACGGCAGACGGTATCGCCAGAGCGACAGGCACCAGCGGCATCACGGTGGGACGTTATTTACGGAAGCTTGGTTTTCGTAATCTTGAGGACGCCAAGGCCAGCCTGCGGGAACTGCCATCCGTGCCCTATCAGCCCTGGGGGATGAATGAACGCCTTGACTCCTGGCAACAGCAGCAGCGGCTGCCCGACAGAGCGCGTCAGTCGCTGTCGCTGGAAATTGATGCCATCACCCACGTCTATCAGCTGGCGCAAAGTGAAACGTTCTTGCGCATCGCTCAGCAACTGGCGCATGCGGAGGCCGTGTATGTTCTGGGGATTCAGTCCACGCGCGGCATTGCTAACGCCTTTTTCAGCCATCTGGAATACCTGCGGCCCAAAGTCAGTTATTCCGAAGGGCTATCCGGGAGCTGGGTTGAGTCGCTGAATTCCGGGTTCGCACGGCCATATGTGGTGATCACGGATACCCGCGCCTATTCCGCCGCTGCCCGTCAGTATTGTCGCGTTGCCAGCGAGCGGCGCATTCCGCTGGCGTTAATCACCGATGTCTGGTGTCCGTGGGCCAGAGACTACGCCATCGACTTATTGCAGGTAAAAACCGACACCGGGCACTTCTGGGATTCACTCGCCCCCGTGAGCTGCCTGTTCAACTTATTGCTGTCAGGCGTGGTGGATCAACTGGGCGATACGCTTGCTGAACGGCTGCGAACCAATCGCCAGCTGCAACAAGAGTTTGGTCAATTCGAACAATAAACAGGAAACGTGCTATGTCAGAAACCCCTGAACTGGTCGATCTGTCAGTGATTTTCCCCTCGCTGCATATCGATCTCAAATACGCCACCGCCGATAACCTCACCGGCGCGCCCATTTACCGGGAGGCCCGTTGCCTGCTGCATACGGATGCCGTCACCGCGCTGGCGAAAAGTATCAGCATCGCGCAGCTGGCAGGGCTGTCTCTGGTGGTATACGACGCCTATCGTCCGCAGCAGGCGCAGTCGGTTCTGTGGCATGTCTGTCCCGATCCGCAATACGTGGTGGATGTAGCCATCGGTTCAAACCATAGCCGTGGTACGGCAATTGACGTCACTCTGATGGATGAGCATGGCAACGTGCTTGATATGGGAGCCGGTTTTGATGAAATGCACGATCGCTCGCACTCGTATCACCCTTCTGTTCCACCCGCAGCGCAACGTAATCGATTGTTATTGAACGCCATTATGTTTGGCGGTGGTTTTGTCGGCATCAGCAGTGAATGGTGGCATTTCGAATTGCCGGACGCGGCCAGCTACCCCTTGCTCGACGACTGCATTGCCTGTTTCCCGGCATCACGCACAACAACACAACCCTCCCTGTAAATGATGGAGCACGGTCATGAAGACAACACACGCTTTAACTTCGCTGTTTCGTCCCGCCCTGATTGCCGTGGCACTGGCTGTTGCCCTGCCCGCCGCTCAGGCGGCTGTACCCAAAGATATGCTGGTGATTGGTAAAGCGGCCGATCCGCAAACGCTTGATCCTGCCGTCACTATTGATAACAACGACTGGACGGTGACCTACCCGTCTTATCAACGCCTTGTGCAGTACAAAACCGAGGGAGGTAAAGGTTCCACGGAGGTTGAAGGCGATCTGGCGAGCGACTGGAAGGCCTCAGACGATCAGAAAGAGTGGACGTTTACCCTTAATAAAGATGCCCGATTCGCTGATGGCTCGCCCGTTACGGCAGATGCGGTGCAACAATCTTTTGCGCGTCTGCTGAAAATTGGACAAGGCCCGGCAGAAGCCTTTCCAAAAGATTTGAAAGTCGAAGCCGTCGATGACTATACGGTGAAATTTACGCTGAGCCAGCCGTTTGCGCCCTTCCTGTACACGCTGGCGAATGACGGCGCCTCCATTATTAACCCGGCGGTTCTGAAAGAACATGCCGCAGATGATGCGCGCGGTTTTCTGGCGCAGAACACCGCAGGTTCTGGCCCGTTTATGCTGAAAAGCTGGCAGAAAGGACAGCAGCTGATTCTGGTGCCGAATCCGCATTATGCGGGAGCCAAACCTGCCTTTAAGCGCGTGTCGGTAAAAATCATTGGTGAGAGCGCCTCCCGCCGCCTGCAATTGTCGCGGGGAGACATCGACATTGCCGATGCTCTCCCGGTAGACCAGCTCAACGCGTTAAAACAGGAAGGGAAAGTCAACGTGGCGGATTACCCTTCGCTGCGCGTGACTTATCTCTATCTGAACAACAGTAAAGCGCCGCTGAATCAGGTGGATTTGCGCCGGGCCATCTCATGGTCAACGGACTATCAGGGCATGGTGACGGGTATCCTCAGCGGTAACGGCAAGCAGATGCGCGGCCCGATTCCTGAAGGTATGTGGGGCTATGACGCGAAGGCAATGCAATACAGTTTTGATGAAGCGAAAGCCAAAGCCGCCTGGGAGCAAGTCGCGACCAAGCCCGATGGCCTGAGCTTCCTCTACTCTGATAACGATCCGAACTGGGAACCGATTGCGCTTTCCACGCAGGCCAGCCTCAGCAAGCTGGGCATTAAGGTGAAGCTGGAAAAACTGGCGAATGCCACCATGCGCGACCGGATCGGCAAAGGTGATTACGACATTGCCATCGGCAACTGGAGCCCGGACTTCGCCGATCCGTACATGTTCATGAACTACTGGTTTGAGTCTGATAAGAAAGGTCTGCCGGGTAACCGTTCGTTTTATGAAAACGCCGGGGTCGATAAACTTCTGCGCAGCGCGCTGACCACCACCGATCAGGCGGCCAGAACGAAGGATTACCAGCAGGCGCAAACCATCGTGATTGATGAGGCCGCCTACGTCTACCTCTTCCAGAAAAACTACCAGCTGGCGATGAACAAAGAGGTCAAAGGCTTTGTTTTCAACCCCATGCTGGAACAGGTCTTTAACATTGGCGCCATGAGTAAATAAGCCACGTTGATGCGGGGCCGTTATGGCTCCGCAAGGGGAAGCCTATGACGTTCTGGAGCATTTTACGCCAGCGATGCTGGGGACTTATTCTGGTGGTCGCCGGTGTTTGCGTAATTACGTTTATTATTTCTCACCTGATTCCTGGCGACCCTGCGCGACTGCTGGCCGGCGATCGCGCCAGTGATGAAATTGTCGAAAACATTCGCCAGCAGCTGGGGCTGGATCAGCCGCTGTATGTGCAATTTTTCCGCTATGTCAGCGACGTTTTTCACGGTGATTTGGGCACGTCTATACGCACTGGCCGCCCGGTAATGGAAGAGTTGCGCGTGTTTTTCCCCGCCACGCTTGAACTGGCCTTCTGTTCCCTGCTGCTGGCGTTGGTGATCGGAATTCCGCTGGGGATTTTATCCGCCGTCTGGCGAAACCGCTGGCTGGACCATCTGGTGCGGCTGATGGCGATAACCGGCATTTCCACCCCGGCGTTCTGGCTGGGGCTGGGCGTTATTGTTCTGTTTTACGGGCATCTGCAAATTCTGCCCGGCGGCGGAAGGCTTGATGACTGGCTGGACCCGCCCGCCCACGTCACCGGGTTCTACCTGATTGACGCGCTGCTGGAGGGGAATGGCGAGGTCTTTTTCAACGCGTTACAACACCTTATTTTACCGGCGCTGACTCTGGCGTTTGTCCACCTGGGAATTGTCGCCCGTCAGATTCGTTCCGCCATGCTGGAGCAACTCAGCGAGGACTACATTCGTACCGCGCGTGCCAGCGGTCTGCCTGGCTGGTACATCGTGCTCTGCTATGCCTTGCCTAACGCCCTGATTCCGTCGATTACCGTTCTGGGGCTGGCGCTGGGCGATTTGCTGTATGGCGCCGTGCTTACCGAGACGGTCTTTGCCTGGCCGGGAATGGGGGCGTGGGTGGTCACCTCTATTCAGGCGCTGGATTTTCCGGCGGTGATGGGATTCGCCGTAGTGGTCTCTTTGGCTTATGTGCTGGTAAACCTGGTCGTCGATTTACTCTATTTGTGGATCGATCCCCGAATCGGTCGCGGAGGTGCTGAATGATGTTAACGCAAGAGACGCCCGCCCCGTCGCAGACCGCCCGCCGCCGGATCGACTGGGCAAAACTCTTCTGGCTGATGAAAAGCAGCCCGCTGACGCTGACTGGCGGCGTGATTATCATCCTGATGTTGCTACTGATGGTGCTGTCGCCCTGGATAACGCCTTACGATCCCAATGCCATTGATTTGACCGCGCGCCTGCTTGCGCCCTCTGCGACGCACTGGTTCGGCACTGACGAAGTGGGACGCGATCTGTTCAGCCGCGTACTGGTCGGTAGCCAGCAATCCATTGTCGCCGGGCTGGTCGTCGTGGGGATTGCCGGTGGAATCGGCTCCTTGCTTGGCTGTCTGTCCGGCGTCATGGGCGGGCGCGCCGACGCCATTATTATGCGCCTGATGGATATTATGCTGTCGATTCCTTCGCTGGTGCTGACGATGGCGCTGGCCGCCGCGCTGGGGCCGAGCCTGTTTAACGCCATGATGGCGATCGCCATTGTCCGTATTCCTTTTTATGTGCGCCTGGCGCGAGGGCAAACGCTGGTCGTGCGCCAGTTTACCTATGTACAGGCTGCCCGAACGTATGGCGCTTCCCGCTGGCACCTTATCAGTTGGCATATCTTACGTAATTCGCTGCCGCCGCTTATCGTGCAGGCGTCGCTGGATATTGGCAGTGCGATCCTGATGGCCGCCACGCTGGGCTTTATTGGCCTTGGCGCACAACAGCCCACCGCTGAATGGGGCGCAATGGTGGCTATTGGTCGTAACTATGTCCTAGACCAGTGGTGGTATTGCGCCTTTCCTGGGGCGGCGATCCTGATTACCGCTGTCGGGTTTAACCTGTTTGGCGATGGTATTCGCGATCTGCTTGACCCTAAAGCCGGAGGAAAACAGTCATGACCCAACCCGTGCTGGAAATTGAGGATTTACACCTGAGCTTTCCGGGTTACAAAGCCGATGTTCACGCCCTTAACCACGTATCGTTGCGTATCGACCGGGGCGAAATCGTCGGCGTGGTCGGCGAGTCCGGGTCAGGTAAATCCGTCACCGCCATGCTGGCAATGCGGCTGCTGCCGGAAGGCAGCTATCACATTCATCAGGGCCGCGTATCGCTGCTGGGCGAGGACGTGCTGAATGCCAGCGAAAAGCAGATGCGTAAATGGCGCGGCGCGCGCGTGTCGATGATCTTCCAGGAGCCAATGACGGCGCTGAATCCCACCCGGCGCATTGGGCAACAAATGGTGGAAGTCATTCGCCATCATCAGGCGGTGAGCCGCCAGACGGCGCGGGAAAAAGCCATCGCCCTGCTGGAAGAGATGCAAATTCCCGATGCGGCGCAGGTTATGGCGCGATTTCCGTTTGAGCTGTCCGGCGGGATGCGCCAGCGGGTGATGATCGCGCTGGCATTCTCCTGCGAGCCGGAGCTGATTATTGCCGACGAACCCACTACCGCTCTGGACGTCACGGTGCAGCTACAGGTTCTGCGTTTGCTGAAACTGAAAGCGCGAGCCAGCGGTACTGCGGTGCTGTTTATCAGTCATGATATGGCGGTGGTATCGCAGTTGTGCGATCGGCTGTATGTCATGTATGCCGGAAGCGTGATTGAGAGCGGCCTCACGCAGACGGTTATTCGCCGCCCCACGCATCCCTATTCCATTGGTTTGTTGAAATGCGCGCCGGAGCACGGCGAACCTCGCGCGCCGCTGCCCGCGATTCCAGGGACGGTGCCTAACCTGACCTGCCTGCCAACCGGATGCGCCTTCCGCGAACGCTGTTTTGCCGCCGGGACGCTGTGCGAGGCTGTCCCGGCGCTGGAGAATCATGGCGAACCTGAACAACAATCCGCCTGCTGGTATCCACAACAGGAGATGACGCATGTCTGACATATTGCTCTCGTTACGGGATGTCCATATCACCTTCCCCGCCCGTAAAAACTGGTTGGGCCGGGTGACGGAACGCGTACATGCCCTGAACGGTATGGATTTGCAGATTCGCCAGGGAGAAACGCTTGGCATCGTGGGGGAATCCGGCTGCGGGAAAAGTACGCTGGCGCAACTGCTGATGGGAATGTTAAAACCCAGCCACGGCGAGTGCTCGCGGCCTGGCGTTGCGCGCACCGGCGCCAACAGCGGGATGCAGATGGTCTTTCAGGACCCGCTCTCTTCGCTGGACCCCCGATTACCCGTCTGGCGGATTATCACCGAGCCCGTCTGGCTCCAGAAGCATAACAGCGAACGCGAGCGGCGGACGCTGGCGGAGGAACTGGCCTTACAGGTTGGCATCCGGCCTGAGTACCTCGACAGGCTTCCCCATGCGTTTTCCGGCGGACAACGCCAGCGCATCGCCATTGCCCGCGCCTTATCGTCAGAGCCGGACGTTATCGTGCTTGATGAACCAACTTCCGCGCTGGATATCTCCGTGCAGGCGCAGATCCTGAATCTGCTGGTTGCGCTACAGACGCGCCGTAAACTGACGTATGTGCTGATTTCACACAACGTGTCGGTTGTGCGGTACATGAGCGATCGGGTGGCGGTGATGTATCTCGGGCAAATTGTTGAACTGGGCGACGCGCAACAGGTGTTGACCACGCCTGCGCATCCCTATACCCGGCTGTTGCTGGATTCCGTGCCGAAAACGGGTGCGCCGCTGGCAGAAGATCTGGTGCTGCGCAAAACGGAATTACCGGGGAACCGCCACCTGCCGCAAGGGTGTTATTTTCGCGATCGCTGTCCGCTGGCAACCCGTGGCTGTGAAAAACCGCAGGCATTATTGACGCGAGGATCGGAGAGCGACGTTCGCTGCTGGCGAGCGGTGGAGTAAGAGCCAGACAATCGCCCGGTGGCGCTGTCGCTTACCGGGCCTACAGGGTGTTGTGGGGGCGACCCGACGCTCAATCACCGGGCCGTCAAGAACGATGCCGTTATGACGTCAACTGATAATCCAGCGTGATTTCCGCTTTCAGCACCTGCGAAACCGGGCATCCGGCTTTTGCTTTCTGAATAATGCCGTCAAAGGTGGACGCATCAATGCCGGGTACGGCCACTTCACTGTGCAACGCAATTTTCGTGATCGCAAAACCCGCGTCGACTTTATCCAGCGAGACATCGGCTGTCGTGTCGATTGACGATGGGGTAAAACCCGCCTCGCCCAGCATCAGCGAAAGCGCCATCGAGAAACAGGCCGCGTGGGCCGCGCCGATCAACTCTTCCGGGTTGGTTCCTTTTACGCCTTCAAAGCGTGTATTAAAGCCATAGGGTTGTTGATTCAACACGCCGCTTTCGGTCGATACCGTACCTTTTCCACCTTTAATATCGCCTTCCCAGTGTGCCTGACCTTTCTTATGGATTGTCATTCTTGCTCTCCTGTTGGCTCAAAACAGAAAGTATAGACCAACTCTGTTACACGCGTTCGGTCGCCTTCCGGGGAAAACCTGCTATGCTGTACCAGCAACCTAAGGGGTTACGTTTCTTTCGCGATTGCGAATTTGTCCTTAAAACTAGCAACAGGATTGAGGAGTTAAAATGAAATCGAACCGTCAGGCCCGTCATATTCTTGGACTGGACCATAAAATTTCCAACCAACGCAAGCTCGTGACCGAAGGCGACAAAGTCAGCGTGGTCAACAACCCTACTGGCAGAAAACGTCACGCTGACAGCCAAAAGTAAGCGCCCTGTTCTGATATGACGATAAACACCATTGCAACCGCAATGGTGTTTTTGCTTACAAAAGCCTGGATTCATTCACAATGCTTTATACTCTTTGCCCGACGCCCTGGTGAAAACCTAAGTACGCCCATAAAACAGCACCAGGAACGGATATTCGAAAAAGAGTGAGTGACATGGAAACCAAAATCAAGAAACAGCGTTCCCTTTATATTCCTTACGCTGGCCCTGTGCTGCTGGAATTTCCTCTCCTGAATAAAGGAAGTGCTTTCAGTATAGAAGAACGCCGTAACTTCAACCTGCTGGGGTTACTGCCGGAAGTGGTCGAATCGATTGAAGAACAGGCGGAGCGCGCCTGGATCCAGTATCAGGGATTCAAAACGGAAATCGATAAACATATCTATCTGCGCAACATTCAGGATACCAACGAAACCCTGTTCTACCGACTGGTGCAAAACCATCTCGATGAGATGATGCCGGTTATCTATACCCCAACGGTGGGCGCCGCCTGTGAGCGCTTCTCTGAGATCTACCGTCGCGCGCGCGGCGTGTTCATCTCTTATCAGAACCGCCACAACATGGACGATATCCTGCAAAACGTGCCTAACCACAATATCAAAGTGATTGTGGTGACGGACGGGGAACGCATCCTCGGTCTTGGCGACCAGGGCATTGGCGGAATGGGGATTCCAATCGGTAAACTGTCGCTGTACACCGCCTGTGGCGGCATCAGCCCGGCCTATACCCTGCCGGTGGTACTGGACGTCGGCACCAACAATCAGCAGTTGCTGAACGATCCGCTCTATATGGGCTGGCGTAACCCGCGCATCACCGATGACGAATACTATGAATTCGTCGATGAGTTTATTCAGGCGGTGAAACAGCGCTGGCCGGACGTCTTGCTGCAATTCGAAGATTTCGCGCAGAAAAACGCGATGCCGCTGCTTAATCGCTATCGCGATGAAATCTGCTCTTTCAACGATGATATTCAGGGAACGGCAGCCGTGACCGTCGGTACTCTGATTGCCGCCAGCCGTGCGGCGGGCAGCCAGTTGAGCGAGCAGAAAATCGTCTTCCTTGGCGCAGGTTCTGCCGGTTGCGGGATCGCTGAACAGATCATCGCGCAGACCCAACGCGAAGGGCTCAGCGAAGAAGCCGCTCGCCAGAAAGTGTTTATGGTGGATCGCTTTGGTCTGTTGACGGACCAGATGCCTAACCTGCTCTCATTCCAGACGAAGCTGGTGCAAAAACGCGAGAACCTGCAACACTGGGACAGCGAAAGCGAAGTGCTCTCCCTGCTTGATGTCGTGCGCAACGTGAAGCCGGACATTCTGATCGGCGTGTCGGGGCAAACTGGGCTCTTTACTGAAGAGATCATTCGCGAGATGCACAAGCACTGCCCACGTCCGATCGTGATGCCGCTGTCTAACCCGACGTCCCGCGTTGAAGCCACGCCTCAGGACATCATCGCCTGGACCGAAGGTAATGCGCTGGTCGCGACCGGCAGTCCTTTCGCGCCGGTGGCCTGGAAAGATAAAATTTACCCTATTGCGCAATGTAATAACGCCTACATCTTCCCGGGGATCGGCCTGGGCGTGATTGCGTCCGGCGCGTCGCGTATTACTGACGAAATGTTGATGTCGGCAAGCGAAACGTTGGCGAAATACTCTCCGCTGGTGCTCAACGGCGAAGGTCTGGTATTGCCGGAGCTGAAAGATATTCAGACCGTGTCACGAGCGATTGCCTTTGCCGTGGGTAAAATGGCGCAGCAACAGGGCGTGGCGGTAAAAACGTCCGCAGAAGCGCTACAGCAAGCCATCGACGAGAATTTCTGGCAAGCGGAATACCGCGATTACCGCCGTACCTCTATCTGAGTGTTTGCCCGGTGGCGCTACGCTTACCGGGCCTGTGTTTTATACGGTTGTCGGCCGGATAAGCGCAGCGCCATCCGGCATTCTGTTGGCAAAAAAAAGCGCTACAGACGTAGCGCTTTTGTCTTTTGAAAGCGGGTTATTGTAATCCCTCTTTGCTTTCCTTTTTCGCTTCGACCTTCTCGACGTCGCGATACCAGCGCGGGTGGTGTTTCTTCGCCCAGCGACGACTCACCTTACCTTCGATCATCCCTTTAATCGATCCTTTCACCCAGAATGCCATATACATATGGATGAGGATGGCGTGCATCAGGATGATGCCTGCCGCCGCATGGATCAGCAGGCTGTAACGCACGACCTGCATCGGGAAGAACTGCGCAAAGTACGGACGCCAGATAATCACGCCCGTCACCAGCAGCACGAAAATCATGCTCATGATCGACCAGAACATCATTTTCTGCCCGGCATTGTACTTACCGACATCGGCGACTTTGTGTTCATTGCCCTTCAGAACCTCCACAATATTTTTCAGCCACGGAAGATCTTTCTTGTCCGGGATGTTGTGGTGTACAAAGCGCACAAACATGAACATCAGTGCGACAAAAATCGCTACGCCGAAAAACGGGTGCAAAATACGCCCCATCTGCGGCGTCCCGAAGGTTTGCGTCAGCCATTGCAGCGTCGGGAAGAAAAACGCAATTCCCGACAGCGACACCAGGAAGAAGCAAATCACCACCGTCCAGTGACAGGCGCGATCGATAAATTTCGTGCGCACAATCATTTTCGACTTACTCATGATGGTCCTCCTCTTCATCGTCCACTTCCTTGTTCGGGCCAATACCAATGTAGTGATAGATAAGCCCGGCGAAGGTGGCGATAAACCCGGCGGCAGCCAGAGGTTTCAGCGCCCCTTTCCACAAGTTGATAGAGGTATCAATCTGTGGATCTTTCGGTAAGCCGTGATACAGCTCCGGCTGGTTCGCGTGATGCAGAACGTACATGACGTGCGTACCGCCCACACCTTGTGGGTTGTAAACACCGGCATGTTCGAAACCGCGCGCTTTGAGTTTCTCCACGCGCTGCTCCCCCATCTCCAGCATCTCTTTCTTGGTGCCGAAATGGATTGCCCCGGTTGGGCAAGTTTTCACGCAAGCCGGTTCCTGACCGATACTGACGCGATCCACACACAGCGTACATTTATAGACGCGGTTGTCCTCTTTATTGAGGCGCGGAACATTAAATGGACACCCGGCGATGCAGTAGCCGCAGCCAATACAATGTTCGGACTGGAAATCAACAATCCCGTTAGCGTACTGGATGATCGCGCCGGCAGACGGGCATGCCTTCAGGCAGCCCGGATCTTCACAGTGCATACAGCCGTCTTTACGAATCAGCCATTCCAGCTTGCCGTTCTGTTCGGTTTCGCTAAAACGCATCACCGTCCAGGATTTCGCGCTGAGATCGGCCGGGTTGTCATACACCCCGACGCAATGACCTACCTCGTCACGAATGTCATTCCACTCGGAACAAGCCACCTGACAGGCTTTACAGCCTACGCAGGAGGAGACGTCGATCAGTTTTGCGACTTCCGCTTTATAATCACGCGCCTGGGGAGGCGGCGTGATCGGGTTTGTTGCAGACCGTTTGATGATGTCCTGCGTTTCCAAAGACATATGTTCGCCTCCCTTACGCCTTCTCGATGTTAACTAAAAACGCTTTATATTCCGGCGTTTGCGAGTTGGAATCACCGACATTTGGCGTCAGGGTGTTTGCGATATAGCCTTTACGCGCAACCCCTTCAAAGCCCCAGTGCAGCGGAATACCCACGGTTTCAACCTGCTGACCATTGACGTTCAGCGTTTGCAGACGTCGGGTCACCACGGCAACCGCCCGGATAAATCCACGTTTGCTGCTGACTTTCACTGCGTCGCCGTTGGCAATCCCTTTCGAGGCCGCCAGGTTTTCGCTGATTTCCACAAACTGCTCTGGCTGAGCAATCGCATTCAGCAATGCGTGCTTGGTCCAGGTGTGGAAATGTTCGGTCAGACGATAGGTTGTACCGACATACGGGAACTGATCTTTCTTGCCCATACGCCGCGCATCTTCTTCGTACAGACGAACGACCGGGCTGGAGATCACGTTCGGGTGCAGCGGGTTGGTGCCCAGCGGCGTTTCCATCGGCTCGTAGTGTTCCGGGAACGGCCCTTCCGCCAGCTTATCGATGGCGAACAGACGTCCCAGCCCTTCCGGCTGCATGATAAACGGCCCGGTTGCGCTACCCGGTGCGGCGGTGTTGAAGTCCGGGATATCGTTCCCCGTCCACTTCGATCCGTTCCACTGAATCAGCATCCGTTTCGGGTCCCACGGTTTACCCTGCGGATCTGCCGAGGCGCGGTTATACAGTACGCGGCGGTTCAGCGGCCATGCCCATGCCCAACCCAACGTATTGCCGAGACCTGACGGGTCGGCGTTGTCACGGTTAGCCATCTGGTTGCCCTGCTCGGTCCAGCTGCCGGTATAAATCCAGCAGGAGGACGACGTCGTTCCGTCATCGCGTAACTGGGCAAAACTGCTCAGCAACTGGCCTTTCTTCGCCAGCAGGACGCCGTTGGCGTCATAGAGATCTTCCAGCGCGTAGCCGTTGTTCTCTTTCGCAATCTCTTCAGATTCAGGATGATCCGGCTGTTTGTAGTCCCAGCTCATCTTCAGCAGCGGTTCAACGCCTTTACCCCCTTCGCTGCGATACATCTCACGCAGACGGTGGTAAATACCGGCCAGAATTTGGCCGTCGTTGCGGGCTTCGCCCGGCGCATCCTGACCTTTCCAGTGCCACTGCAACCAGCGGCCAGAGTTGGCGATAGAGCCATCTTCTTCGGCAAAACAGGTTGACGGCAGACGGAATACTTCAGTCTGGATCGACGCCGGATCGACGTCGTTAGACTCGCCGTGGTTCTGCCAGAACGTGGAGGTTTCCGTCACCAGCGGGTCAATGACCACCATGTACTTCAGCTTGCTCAGCGACTGCACCACTTTGTTTTTGTCCGGGAAGGACGCAACCGGGTTAAAGCCCTGACAGATGTAGCCGGTCACTTTACCGCTATCCATCATGTTGAAGTATTTAATGACGTCGTAGGCCTGATCCCACTTCGGCAGCCATTCAAAGCCCCAGTCATTCTCTTTCTGCGCCGCATCGCCGTAGAACGATTTCATCAGACTGACGAAGAACTTCGGATAGTTGCCCCAGTAGTTCACCTGGTCAGCCAGCGTGGCTTTCGGCGTGTTTGCGCTCAGATAGGTTTGCAGATCCGCCTGCTTCTCAGACGGCAGAGTCAGATAACCGCTCAGGCTGGTGGAAAGCAGACCTAAATCCGTTAACCCCTGGATGTTAGAGTGGCCGCGTAAGGCGTTGACGCCACCGCCTGCCATCCCCATGTTGCCGAGCAGCAACTGGATCATCGCCATCGTACGGATGTTCTGCGCGCCAACGGTATGTTGCGTCCAGCCCAGCGCGTACAGGAAGGTAGTAGTACGATCGGCGGCGCTGGTGGAGGCCAGCACCTCACACACTTTCAGGAAATCGGCTTTTGGCGTACCGCAGATGTTTTCGACAACATCTGGCGTATAGCGGGAAACGTGTTGTTTCAGCAGATTCCATACGCAGCGCGGATGGCTCAGCGTCTCATCACGTTTTGCATAGCCGTTTTCGTCGAACTGATAGTTCCAGGATGACTTGTCATACTGGCGTTTTTTGGCGTCATAGCCGCTAAACAGACCATCATCGAAAGCAAAATCGTCCCGCACCAGCAGGCTGGCGTTGGTGTAATGCTTAACGTATTCGGCATTGATTTTATTGTTTTCAATCAGATACAGCAGTACGCCGGACAGGAAGGTAATGTCCGTACCGGAACGAATAGGCGCGTAAATATCCGCGACCGAGGCTGTACGTGTAAAACGTGGATCGACGACAATCAGCGTGGCGTCGTTGTTGTTTTTCGCTTCTATCGCCCAGCGGAATCCCACCGGATGTGCTTCAGCGGCGTTACCGCCCATCACCATAACGACGTTGGCGTTTTTGATATCAACCCAGTGGTTGGTCATCGCACCGCGACCAAATGTTGGAGCAAGACTTGCTACCGTTGGTCCGTGTCAGACGCGTGCCTGGTTGTCTACTGCCAGCATGCCGAGGGAACGCGCGAATTTCTGCGTCAACATGCCTGTTTCGTTACTGGCGGCGGAGGCGCAAAGCATCCCCGTGGAAAGCCAGCGGTTTACCGTTACGCCCTGTTCGTTCTTTTCAATAAAGTTGGCGTCACGGTCGGCTTTCATCAGCTTTGCGATGCGGGTGAACGCGTCATCCCAGCTAATGCGTTGCCATTTATCTGAACCGGGCGCGCGATACTCCGGGTAACGCAAGCGGTTTTCACTGTGTACATAGTCCAGCAAACCTGCGCCCTTCGGACACAATGCGCCACGGCTGACCGGATGATCCGGGTCCCCTTCGATGTGATAAATTGCTTCTTTTGCGTTTTTTGCTCCATCGCCCAGGCTATACATTAATAGCCCGCAACCTACGGAACAGTATGTGCAGGTGTTTCGGATCTCTTTAGCGCGTAACAGCTTATAATTTCGCGCTTGAGCCAGTGCCATTTTGGGTGCAAAACCCAGAGCAGCGACTGTTGTTCCCGCCATACCGCCCGCGCAGATTTTAAAAAATTGTCTGCGGCTGACGTCCATTGCTTTCCTCTTTTTTCCAGGGATGTAACTTCGCGAGGAAACTAACAGCAATATCCATAACTTTTTTGCGTCAAATCAATAACGAATCGGTTCCGCTACTAAATAGTTCTTTTTGTCGAGTTTATATACCACCAAAGGAGTATCAGAAAGACAATGAATTAGCGCGGGAAGGTGTAAAAGTGCTATAAATTTCAGCGATATTTTTTTGACCAGGAATGGGGATAAACGGAGAGAATGACGACACAAAAAGCAACGTTAATTGGACTTATTGCCATCGTACTCTGGAGCACGATGGTCGGGCTTATTCGTGGGGTAAGTGAAGGACTTGGGCCTGTTGGCGGCGCCGCCGCTATTTATTCGCTAAGCGGATTATTGCTCATCTTTACCGTTGGGTTCCCCAATATTCGTCGTTTTCCTGTTCGTTATTTAATCGCTGGCAGCGTACTGTTTGTCAGTTATGAAATATGTCTGGCGCTCTCGCTGGGATATGCAGCAACGCGTCACCAGGCGATTGAAGTCGGCATGGTCAACTATTTATGGCCCAGCCTGACGATTCTTTTTGCTATTTTGTTCAATGGACAAAAAACAACCTGGCTGGTTGTTCCTGGATTAATTGTCGCGTTAACCGGCGTCTGTTGGGTTTTAGGCGGTGAACATGGACTCCATGCTGATGAAATTATCAGCAATATTGCAACCAGCCCATTAAGCTATTTTCTCGCTTTTCTCGGCGCATTTATCTGGGCAACCTACTGTACCGTCACTAACAAATATGCCAGAGGGTTTAATGGCATTACGATATTTGTCCTCCTCACTGCTGCAAGTTTATGGGTACATTATTTTCTGACGCCGCAGCCGGAGATGATTTTTAGCACGCCTGTCGTTATCAAACTGTTTTCTGCTGCCCTGACGTTAGGATTTGCTTATGCAGCATGGAACGTGGGTATTTTGCATGGCAACGTCACGATTATGGCTGTGGGGTCCTATTTTACCCCGGTACTGTCATCTGCGCTGGCCGCTGTCCTGTTAAGCGCGCCGCTGTCATTTTCATTCTGGCAAGGTGCGGTTATGGTGTGTGCGGGTTCCCTGCTTTGTTGGTTAGCGACGCGTCGCGCCTGAAGTAAGTGGTCGGGGCGGATTATCTTTCGAGTTCTGTGGCTGCCCCGACTCTCTTCCTGCTGTATTAATTTCGGTTAAATGAATATTGCGATCGGCGTTATTTCTTCGAAAATTCTTATTTGCTTTTTTTCTGGCTTCTTGCCATATAGTTATTTAAATGAAAATTTGTTGTTGCTGATGAATGGCGAACGGAGTGTATAATACTTCATCACTTGTTTTGTTTTTGTTAAAATTATGATATTCAATTGATAAAATAAAGCATTTTATGTTCATTTGTAACTGTATTTTCGTATATAGTCAGCAAGCGTGACTAGAGACAATAAAACCATCACCCGCAAAACAATTCCTTTTGAAAATATATTATCTCAGGATATACCCATCTAAAATTAATACCATGAGATCTATTATGTAGATCTGGATCACACAACTTCAAATAATTTGTAATCTTATGAAACTTATTATTGAATTAGTACCACGACGTCTATTAAAAATAGTCTGCCATTGACAAGCGGCCTCGTTTAGAAATGGTTTAGGAAACACGCTAAGAAAATTATAAGGATTAATTAAAATGAAACTTAAATTAGTTGCAGTGGCAGTGACTACCCTGTTGGCAGCAGGTGCGGTAAACGCAGCTGAGGTATATAACAAAGACGGCAACAAACTGGACCTGTACGGTAAAGTTCACGCTCAGCATTACTTCTCTGATGATACCGGTAATGATGGTGATAAAACTTATGCGCGTCTGGGCTTCAAAGGTGAAACTCAGATTAACGACCAACTGACCGGTTTCGGCCAGTGGGAATATGAATTTAAAGGCAACCGTTCTGAAAACCAGGGTTCTGACAAAGACAAAACTCGTCTGGCATTTGCAGGCCTGAAATTCGCTGAATTTGGTTCCTTCGATTACGGTCGTAACTACGGTGTTGCATATGACATCGGCGCATGGACCGACGTTCTGCCTGAGTTCGGTGGCGATACCTGGACCCAGACTGACGTGTTCATGACTGGCCGTACTACCGGCGTTGCAACTTACCGTAATACTGACTTCTTCGGTCTGGTTGAAGGTCTGAACTTTGCTGCTCAGTACCAGGGCAAAAACGACCGTGACGGTGTTCAAGAAGCTAATGGTGATGGTTTCGGTCTGTCTGCAACTTATGAATACGAAGGCTTCGGTGTAGGTGCTACCTATGCGAAATCTGACCGTACTGACAAACAAGTCAATGCAGCAAGCAATTTTAACGCTAACGGTAAAAATGCAGAAGTATGGGCAGCAGGTCTGAAATATGATGCAAACGACATCTATTTGGCTGCAACTTACTCTGAAACGCTGAACATGACCACTTTCGGTGACGATCATATTGCTAACAAGACTCAGAACTTTGAAGCTGTTGCTCAGTACCAGTTCGACTTCGGTCTGCGTCCGTCCATCGCTTACCTGAAATCCAAAGGTAAAGACATCGGTAGCTGGGGCGACCAGGATCTGGTTGAATACATTGATTTAGGTGCGACCTACTACTTCAATAAAAACATGTCTACCTTCGTTGATTACAAAATCAACCTGCTGGACGATACCAACTTCACTAAAGATGCTCGTGTGAGCACTGACAACGTGGTTGCTGTTGGTCTGAACTACCAGTTCTAAGTCTGTTGTAGCGTAATTCTAAGCCAGTCCATAGCGGGCTGGCTTTTTATCTTGTTTTGTATGCCTCGGTCATAAGGAGTATGCCGTGCAAACGTTCACAGGACGTTGCCTCTGTGGGCAGAGTCATTTTACCGTTGACGTTGAAATGCTCGATGTTTATGCCTGTCACTGCACGCTGTGTCAAAAATGGTCTGGTGGTATTGCGATGTACCTGGAAGCCTGCGGTCGTCCGCTTATGGCTCCCCATTCACCAGAGCCCTCTCACTTCTCTTCTTCTTTGCGTGGCGAACGCTACTTCTGTTCAGGTTGTGGGTGTCCGCTGTGGTTCCGGCTGACGGAAAGCGACCGCTATTTTATGCCCTGGACGCTGTTGGAATTAACCGAAGATGAGCGGCGTCGTCTGATCCTGGCAGCCGAAATCTATACCGAAACGCAACCTGCGTTCTGGCGGTTGACGGGGCAATACGCTCGCCTGAGCGGTAAAGAGATCGAAGCGATGGATTACCCCTGTCAATTAGCACATTAGGTTAGCCGCGTTTTACTTTTGCCAGACTAAACCACATCCCTACCGCTAACAGAATTAACATGCTTCCGGCACTGCTCAGCGCCACGCTGTGCGACCAGGTAAACGCCTGTCTGGCGGCGTCCAGTATCGCCTCACCAAGTGAAGGCGAGAGCGTATCCGCCAGCTGCACCGCTTCTCCCATTGACGACGATGCGCGTTCGATTTCCTCTGCATTCAGGCCGGAAGGAAGCAGGATAGATGCGGAAAAGCTGCGGCTTAACAACAAGCCAAAGATTGCAATGCCAAGCCCGGCGCCCAGTTCATAGGCCATGGTTTCTATCGCCCCGGCCGCCGCCGCTTTTTCTGCGGGCGCGGCGGCCATAATGGCGGCAGTAGAGGCGAGCAACGCGCTGGCGGCGCTAAAACCCAGCAGCGCCATCAGGCACCAGGCCTGCCATTGCTGCGTGCTGAAATCCGTCATTGCCAAGCCATAAAAGCTCAGCGCGCTTAGCGCCATGCCGCCAGTCGCCACTGTTCGCAATCCCAGTCGTGAAACCAGCATCCCGGCAAGGGGGCCGCTGAATCCACTTGCGAGCATCACCGGCAGCATAAACAGCCCTGCTTCATACGGCGTTAAGCCATGAACAAACTGAAGCTCCTGCGCCATCAGCAACTCGAAGCCGACCAGCGTGATCATCGCCGTCATCGCCATCACAACGCCGCTCAGAATGATGCGATGCGTAAACAGACGCATATCGATCATCGGGCGCGCTGCCGCGAGCTGCGTGCGGATAAATATGCCCAACAACAGCGCGCCGATCATCAGCGTCAGGGCGATAACGCCGCTGGCCAGTTGCCCTTTCAGCGCGGTTTTCGCGCTGTATACCAGCAGCAGGATGGCGATAATCAGCATGACCGCATGGCTAAAGTTCAATGGCTGATCGCGGCGACCGGACTGGCGAGGCACAAAGCGCGCCGTTAACGCCATCACCGCCAGGACAATGGGCACATTGATCAGGAAGACCGATCCCCAGTAAAAGTGCTCCAGTAACATACCGCCGACCAGCGGGCCGAACGCGGCGCCGCCCGACCCTACGGCCGCCCAGACGCCAAGCGCCATATTACGGTGACGGGCCTCAGAAAACGTGGCGCGGATACCGGCCAGCGTCGCCGGAACAATCATCGCCGCGCCGATAGCCAGAATCGCGCGGGTAGCAATCAGCCAACTGGCGCTGTGGGCGAACGCTGCCGCCAGCGACGCAAGACCGAATAAGCCTCCCCCCAGCAACAGCAGGCGTTTAAAGCCGATTCGATCGCCCAGCGCGCCCATCGGCAATACCATCCCTGCCATCACCAGAGAATAAATATCAATGATCCACAACAGCTCGTTGCCACTGGCGCCCAACGTCATGCTCAGCGTGGGTGCGGCAACGTGCAGCACCGTTGCATCAATCGCAACAGGGATGTAGACCAGTACAATAATCATTAACGTTAACCACTGACGAAACATAAAACGTCCTTTGAAAGCAAAAACTGAACACATGTTCAACTCTCGCGATCCTACGGAAAGTTGAACGCATGTCCAGCTTTTTGTTACACTGCGCCAACTGCGAAAATGGGAGAAAGCCATGAGTTATCTGAATCGGGATGAGCGCCGTGAGGTGATCCTGCAAGCGGCAATGCGCGTCGCGCTGGAAGAGGGATTGAGCGGCATGACGGTAAGGCGAATCGCGCAGGAAGCCGGCGTCGCGACCGGGCAACTCCACCACCATTTCAGCAGTTCGGGCGAGCTTAAATCTCAGGTATTCGTTCGTCTGATTCGCACCTTGCTGGATGCCAGTCTGGTGCCCGAGCACTGCACCTGGCGCATGCGGCTGCACGCCATGCTGGGGAGTGACGATGGCGGATTAGAGCCCTACATTAAACTCTGGCGGGAAGCGCAGATCCTGGCGGATAACGACCCGGAAATTAAAAGCGCCTACCTGCTGACCATGCAAATGTGGCATGAAGAAACGACTGCCATCATTGAAGGCGGTCAGGAAGCGGGTGAATTTTCATTGGCCTCAGCCGCCGCTGATGTCGCCTGGCGATTAATCGCATTAGCCTGCGGACTGGACGGCATGTACGCCCTCGGTATGCCTGAAATGACCGACCCTGCCTACCAGCAGCATCTGGACCGCATGATTACGCTGGAGTTATTTCGCTGATGTTATGCGTTAGTTAACGATGTGTCTTTTATGTTTACATTTAGTAACACTTAAGCAACTTATTAACCGCCCTTCACTCCTCGTGGTCTCGCTTTTTTATCTATCCTTTCAATCAATATTCTTAAAAGTCTTCAATAAATTCTAAAAAGGGCCCGCGCGCCCTTCCTGGACTTATTTCTTTTTTTTCATGAACGACGTGTGCGTGTGAGGGCAATATGGCGCTACAAAATGAGAAAAATAATCGTTATCTTTTGAGTGACTGGAGGCCAGAACAACCCGCTTTCTGGGAAAACAAAGGTAAACACATTGCCCGAAGAAATCTTTGGATATCAGTGGCTTGTTTATTGCTCGCATTCTGCGTCTGGATGTTATTTAGTGCCGTCGCCGTTAATTTGAATAAGATTGGTTTTAATTTCACCACTGACCAGCTCTTTTTATTAACCGCTTTACCTTCGCTGTCCGGGGCTATATTACGCGTGCCCTACTCCTTTATGGTACCTATATTTGGCGGGCGTCGCTGGACGATTTTTAGCACAGTTATTCTGATTATTCCCTGTATCTGGCTCGGTTTTGCGGTGCAAAACACATCCACCCCTTTTGGAGTATTTATTATCATTGCGCTGCTGTGCGGTTTTGCTGGCGCTAACTTTGCCTCCAGCATGGGCAACATCAGTTTTTTCTTCCCGAAAGCAAAGCAAGGTAGCGCCCTCGGCGTGAACGGCGGTTTAGGCAACCTTGGCGTCAGCGTGATGCAACTTGTCGCCCCGCTGGTGATTTTCCTGCCCATGTTCACTTTTCTGGGCGTACAGGGCGTGCCGCAGCCCGATGGCTCGCTGCTTTCGCTGACGAACGCCGCGTGGATCTGGGTGCCGTTATTGCTTATCGCGACCCTCGCAGCCTGGACCGGGATGAATGATATCGCCAGTTCGAAAGCCTCTGTCGCGTCTCAACTGCCGGTGCTGAAACGCTTTCACCTTTGGCTGCTCAGCCTGCTCTATCTCGCCACCTTTGGTTCTTTTATCGGTTTCTCCGCAGGATTCGCCATGCTGGCGAAAACCCAGTTTCCCGACGTCAATATTCTGCAACTGGCCTTCTTTGGCCCGTTTATCGGCGCGCTTGCGCGTTCTGCGGGCGGCGTTATTTCTGACAAGTTTGGCGGCGTTCGCGTCACGCTGATTAACTTCGTTTTCATGGCGCTGTTTACCGCCCTGCTGTTTCTGACATTACCGGGCTCCGGCTCAGGAAGTTTTATCGCCTTCTATCTGGTGTTTATGGGGCTTTTCCTGACGGCGGGCCTGGGAAGCGGCTCGACCTTCCAGATGATTGCGGTCATTTTCCGCCAGATCACGATCTACAGGGTGAAACTGCGCGGCGGCTCAGATGCGCAGGCCCAGCGTGAAGCCGTGACCGATACGGCCGCCGCCCTCGGTTTTATCTCTGCGATTGGCGCAGTCGGCGGTTTCTTTATCCCTAAAGCTTTTGGTTCTTCTCTGGCGTTGACCGGCTCGCCGGTTGGCGCAATGAAAATCTTTCTGGTGTTTTACATCGTTTGCGTACTGGTGACCTGGCTGGTTTATGGTCGCCGTAAACCGGCAGCAACAAAAAAATAAAACATATTCATCACAGGTTCGGACGTAGGCCGGATAAGACGCCGGGCGTCGCCATCAGGCAATCGCGCAGCGCCTTATCCGGCCTACAAGACCGCCTGACACATTATGGAGCAGGAGAAATGTCATGAGTAAACTGTTGGATCGCTTTCGCTATTTTAAGCAAAAAGGCGACACTTTTGCGGACGGTCACGGTCAGGTGATGCACACCAACCGGGACTGGGAGGACAGTTATCGTCAGCGCTGGCAGTTCGATAAAATCGTGCGCTCCACGCATGGCGTGAACTGCACCGGCTCCTGTAGCTGGAAAATCTACGTTAAAAATGGTCTGGTGACCTGGGAAACGCAGCAGACGGACTACCCCCGAACCCGCCCGGATCTGCCTAATCATGAACCGCGCGGCTGCCCACGCGGCGCCAGTTATTCCTGGTATCTCTATAGCGCTAACCGCCTGAAGTATCCGCTGGTGCGTAAACGCCTGATTGAACTGTGGCGTGACGCCCTTTCCCGCCAGCCTGATCCGGTACTGGCGTGGGAGTCGATCATGAACGATCCGCAAAAGTGCCAAAGCTACAAGCAGGTGCGTGGACGCGGTGGGTTTATTCGTTCTAACTGGAAAGAACTTAATCAACTGATCGCGGCGGCCAACGTCTGGACCGTCAAAAATTATGGCCCTGACCGTGTCGCCGGGTTCTCGCCGATTCCGGCGATGTCGATGGTCTCCTACGCCGCCGGGACTCGTTATCTCTCGTTGCTCGGCGGAACCTGTCTGAGTTTCTATGACTGGTACTGCGATCTGCCGCCCGCATCGCCGATGACGTGGGGCGAGCAAACCGATGTCCCGGAATCCGCAGACTGGTACAACTCCAGCTATATCATCGCCTGGGGCTCTAACGTGCCGCAAACGCGCACGCCGGACGCACACTTCTTCACAGAAGTGCGTTACAAAGGCACCAAGACGATTGCCATTACGCCGGACTACTCAGAAGTTGCCAAGCTGTGCGACCAGTGGCTGGCGCCGAAGCAAGGTACTGACAGCGCGCTGGCGATGGCAATGGGCCACGTCATCCTCAAAGAGTTTCATCTCGATAACCCCAGCGACTATTTCCTGAATTACTGTCGCCGCTATACCGACATGCCGATGCTGGTCATGCTTGAAGCGCGCGAAGACGGCAGCTATGTGCCGGGTCGCATGATGCGGGCGTCCGATCTGGTCGACGGGCTGGGTGAAACCAATAACCCGGAATGGAAAACCGTCGCTTATAACCGCGCGGGTGAACTGGTGGTGCCGAACGGTTCCATCGGCTTTCGCTGGGGCGAGAAAGGCAAGTGGAATCTTGAGCCGCTGGCGGCAGGCAACGAAACGGAACTGACCCTCTCCTTGCTGGGCCAGCATGATGATGTCGCTGGCGTGGCGTTCCCTTACTTTGGCGGTAATGAGAACCCGCATTTTCGCAGCGTGAAGCAAGAACCGGTTCTGGTGCGCCAGTTGCCGGTGAAGCGTCTTACCCTGGCCGATGGCAGCCTCTGCCCGGTCGTCAGCGTCTACGACCTGGTGCTGGCGAATTATGGCCTGGACCGTGGTCTGGATGACGATCACAGCGCCAAAGATTACGCGGAAATTAAGGCCTACACTCCCGCCTGGGGCGAACAGATTACCGGCGTACCGCGTCGTCACATCGAAACGATCGCCAGGGAATTTGCCGATACCGCGCATAAAACGCATGGCCGTTCCATGATCATCCTCGGTGCCGGTGTGAACCACTGGTATCACATGGATATGAACTATCGCGGGATGATTAACATCCTCGTGTTCTGCGGCTGCGTGGGGCAAAGCGGTGGCGGCTGGGCGCACTACGTGGGGCAGGAAAAGTTACGCCCGCAAACCGGCTGGCTGCCGCTGGCGTTTGCGCTGGACTGGAACCGCCCGCCGCGTCAGATGAACAGCACGTCGTTTTTCTATAATCACGCCAGCCAGTGGCGTTATGAAAAACTGACCGCGCAGGAACTGCTGTCGCCGCTGGCTGATTCCTCACGCTTTACCGGCCATTTAATTGATTTCAACGTACGAGCTGAACGTATGGGCTGGCTGCCCTCCGCGCCTCAGCTCAATCTCAACCCGCTCACGCTGAAAAGCAAAGCGGAACAGGCCGGATTATCCCCTGCCGATTACACCGTACAGGCGCTGAAGTCGGGGGATATTCGTTTTGCCTGCGAGCAGCCGGACAGCGGTAAAAACCACCCGCGCAACCTCTTCGTCTGGCGCTCGAATTTGCTGGGTTCATCCGGCAAGGGGCATGAATACATGCTCAAATACCTGCTGGGCACTGAAAGCGGCATTCAGGGAGAGGCGCTGGGGTCCAGTGACGGCGTCAAACCGGAAGATGTGGAGTGGCAAACGGCCGCCATTGAAGGCAAGCTCGACCTGCTGGTGACGCTGGATTTCCGTATGTCCAGCACCTGCCTGTTCTCGGATATTGTGCTGCCGACCGCCACCTGGTATGAAAAAGACGACATGAATACCTCGGATATGCATCCGTTTATTCATCCGCTGTCTGCTGCTGTTGACCCGGCGTGGGAATCGAAAAGCGACTGGGAAATCTACAAAGGGATCGCCAAAGTGTTCTCCGATGTCTGCGTGGGGCATCTTGGCAAAGAAACCGATGTGGTGCTGCAACCGCTACAGCATGACTCCCCGGCGGAGCTGGCGCAGCCGTTTGATATTCTCGACTGGCGCAAAGGCGAATGCGATCTGATCCCCGGTAAAACCGCGCCGAACATCGCGGTGGTGGAACGCGACTATCCGGCGACGTATGAGCGGTTCACCTCCCTCGGCCCGTTGATGGATACGCTGGGCAACGGCGGGAAAGGCATTTCCTGGAATACGGAAAACGAAGTCGATTTCCTCGGTAAACTCAATTACACCAAACGCGAAGGCCCGGCGAAAGGTCGCCCGCTGATTGACACCGCGCTGGACGCCTCTGAGGTCATCCTTGCGCTGGCGCCGGAAACCAACGGTCAGGTGGCCGTCAAAGCCTGGGAGGCGCTGGGCGCGATTACCGGGCGCGATCATACTCATCTGGCGCTGAACAAAGAAGACGAGAAAATCCGCTTCCGGGATATTCAGGCCCAGCCGCGCAAAATTATCTCCAGCCCGACCTGGTCCGGTCTTGAAAGCGAGCATGTCTCTTACAATGCCGGGTACACCAACGTTCATGAGCTGATCCCGTGGCGCACGCTGTCCGGTCGTCAGCAGCTCTATCAGGATCACGCCTGGATGCGCGCCTTCGGGGAAAGTCTGGTGGCCTACCGTCCGCCGATTGACACTCGTAGCGTCAGCGAAATGCGCGAAATCCCGCCGAACGGTTTCCCGGAAAAAGCGCTGAACTTCCTCACGCCGCACCAGAAATGGGGCATTCACTCCACCTATAGCGAAAACCTGCTCATGCTGACGCTGTCGCGCGGCGGGCCGATTGTCTGGATCAGTGAAACTGATGCCCGTGAGCTGGGCATTGAGGATAACGACTGGATCGAGGCCTTCAACGCCAACGGCGCCCTCACCGCGCGTGCGGTGGTCAGCCAGCGCGTGCCGCCGGGTATGACCATGATGTACCACGCTCAGGAACGCATCATGAATATCCCGGGTTCTGAAGTCACAGGGATGCGCGGCGGGATCCACAACTCCGTTACGCGCGTCTGCCCGAAACCGACCCATATGATCGGCGGCTATGCGCAGCTGGCCTACAGCTTTAACTACTACGGTACGGTCGGATCGAACCGCGACGAGTTCATCATGATTAGAAAAATGAAAAATATTAACTGGCTGGATGATGAAGGTCGGGATCAGGTACAGGAGGCGAAAAAATGAAAATACGCTCACAGGTAGGCATGGTTCTCAACCTTGATAAGTGCATCGGCTGCCACACCTGCTCCGTCACCTGTAAAAACGTCTGGACCGGGCGTGAAGGTATGGAGTACGCGTGGTTTAACAACGTTGAGACAAAACCCGGTATCGGCTATCCGAAAAACTGGGAAGATCAGGAGGAGTGGCAAGGCGGCTGGGTTCGCGATGTCAACGGCAAGATAAGACCGCGTCTGGGCGGCAAGATGGGCGTTATCACCAAAATTTTCGCCAACCCGGTGATCCCGCAAATCGATGATTACTACGAACCGTTTACCTACGATTATCAGCATCTGCACAGCGCGCCGGAGAGCAAAAACCAGCCCACCGCCCGCCCGCGTTCGCTGATTGACGGCAAAAGGATGGACAAAATTGTCTGGGGGCCAAACTGGGAAGAGCTGCTCGGCGGCGAATTTTCAAAACGTGCCCGCGATCGTAACTTCGAGAAGATGCAAAAGGAGATGTACGGCCAGTTCGAAAACACCTTCATGATGTATCTGCCGCGTCTGTGCGAGCACTGCCTTAACCCAAGCTGTGTGGCGACCTGCCCGAGCGGCGCGATTTATAAGCGTGAAGAAGATGGCATTGTGCTGATCGACCAGGACAAATGTCGCGGCTGGCGTCTGTGCATCAGCGGTTGTCCGTACAAAAAAATCTACTTCAACTGGAAAAGCGGCAAATCAGAAAAATGCATTTTCTGTTATCCGCGTATCGAATCCGGTCAGCCGACCGTCTGCTCGGAAACCTGTGTTGGCCGTATTCGCTATCTCGGCGTGTTGTTGTATGACGCGGACCGCATTGAAGAAGCGGCCAGTACCGAACACGAAACCGATCTCTATGAGCGTCAGTGCGACGTGTTCCTTGACCCGAACGATCCGGCGGTGATTGAAGAAGCGCTGAAACAGGGTATTCCGCAAAACGTGATTGAGGCCGCTCAGCGTTCCCCGGTCTACAAAATGGCGATGGACTGGAAGCTGGCGCTGCCGTTACACCCGGAATACCGCACCCTGCCGATGGTCTGGTACGTGCCGCCGCTGTCGCCAATTCAGTCTTATGCCGATGCTGGCGGCCTGCCGCAAACCGAAGGTGTGCTTCCGGCGATCGAAAGCCTGCGTATTCCGGTGCAGTACCTTGCCAATATGCTGAGCGCAGGCGATACCGGCCCGGTGCTGCGCGCCCTGAAACGGATGATGGCGATGCGCCACTATATGCGTTCGCAGACGGTGGAAGGCGTTACGGACACCCGTGCTATTGAGGAAGTCGGCTTAAGTGTGGAACAGGTGGAAGAGATGTATCGCTACCTGGCGATCGCCAACTACGAAGACCGTTTCGTGATCCCAACCAGCCACCGTGAAATGGCGCGTGACGCCTTCCCTGAGCGTAACGGCTGCGGCTTCACCTTCGGCGATGGCTGCCACGGTTCCGACACCAAATTTAACCTGTTTAACAGCAGCCGCATTGACGCCATCAACATCACCGAAGTACGCGATAAGGCGGAGGGCGAATAATGCAGATCCTCAAGATTATTGGCTTGCTGATGGAGTACCCGGATGAGCTGTTGTGGGAGTGCCGTGACGACGCCATCGCGCTTATTCGCCATGACGCGCCAATGCTCACCGACTTCACCACTGAGCTGTTAAACGCCCCGCTGCTGGATAAGCAGGCGCAGTGGTGCGAAATCTTTGATCGTGGGCGCGCGACGTCGCTGTTGCTGTTTGAACACGTTCATGCGGAATCGCGCGATCGGGGCCAGGCGATGGTCGATCTGCTGGCCCAGTATGAAAAGGTGGGACTGCAACTTGACTGCCGCGAGTTACCCGACCATCTGCCGCTCTATCTGGAGTATTTGAGCGTGCTGCCGGAAGCAGAAGCGCGGGAGGGATTGCAGAACATCGCGCCGATCCTCGCGCTGCTGGGCGGGCGTTTAAAACAACGGGAAACGCCGTGGTATCAGCTGTTTGACGCCCTGCTATCGCTAGCGGGTAGCCCACTTTCCAGTGACAGTGTCACACAGCAGATCGGCGGCGAGGCGCGTGACGATACCCGTCAGGCGCTGGATGCTGTCTGGGAAGAGGAACAGGTGAAGTTTATCGAAGATAACGCCACCGCCTGTGACAGTTCTCCGTTACAACACTATCAACGACGCTTTAGCCAGGACGTGGCGCCACAGTATGTCGACGTCAGCGCGGGAGGCCCGAAATGATACAGTACCTGAACGTCTTTTTTTACGACATCTACCCCTACCTCTGCGGCACGGTGTTTATTCTCGGCAGTTGGTTGCGCTATGACTACGGACAGTACACCTGGCGCGCCTCGTCCAGCCAGATGCTGGACAAACGCGGCATGGTGCTATGGTCAAACCTGTTCCATATCGGCATCCTGGGGATCTTCTTCGGCCATCTGTTCGGTATGCTAACGCCCCACTGGATGTACGCCTGGTTCCTGCCCATTGCGGTGAAACAGCAAATGGCGATGATTCTTGGCGGGGTCTGCGGCGTGCTGACGCTGGTCGGCGGCGCAGGTCTGCTGATTCGGCGCCTGTTTAATCAGCGCGTGCGCGCCAGCTCATCCACGGCGGATATTTTGATCCTCTGTATCCTGCTGATCCAGTGCATCCTCGGGCTGACGACAATACCGTTCTCCGCGCAACACCCGGACGGAAGCGAGATGCTGAAACTGGTCGGTTGGGCGCAGGCGGTTGTGACGTTCCAGGGCGGCGCTTCGGCGCATCTGGACGGCGTGGCGCCAATTTTCCGTGCGCATCTGGTGCTGGGAATGACCATCTTCCTGATTTTCCCGTTCACGCGTCTGGTGCATGTCTGGAGCGCGCCGTTTGAGTATTTCACTCGCCGCTACCAGATTGTCCGCTCACGTCGCTGACCTGACCCCATGCCCGGTGGCGCGACGCTTACCGGGCCTACAAAATACTCCCTGTAGGCCGGATAAGGCGTAAGCCGCCATCCGGCGCAAAACGTTATTTCCCTGCCTCCGGGTGGGTATCAAACGCCGCCATAACGGCCGCTAATTCCGCCTCGGTAAACCCGTGCTTCGCATCATCGACTCCCAGCCCAAACTGCTCCTGCAATAGCGCGTAAAGCGACGCCACATCCGGCACATTACGCTGTTCTATCGCATGGCCTTCCTGATAATGGGTGAAATGGAAATTGGTCAGCGTCAGCTTACCGCCATCCGGCAAATGGCGGCACATCAACAGGTGATGGCGAAAATGCGACTGCGGCCAGTGCGCTGACCAGAAGTTGCCCATCACGTAATCGCTCTGCTGCTGAACCCCCAGATCGAAGCAATACATCGACTGCCAGTGATCGTGATGGCGAAACTGCAAAATCCAGTTATTCCCCTCTTGTCGCAAACGGTATTCGCCATGCGGCGTCTGTTGTTCACATTCTGCCTGCAAACGGATGGGCGCGGTCAATGTCTGCCCGCCAAATCCGACGTCTGCAATCCACGGCTCGCCTTGCAGTTCGACCAGTAACAGTCGGTGCGTGCGTGGCGGCAAGCTGGTCGGGTTTGTTAGTACGACGCGCCCCAGCAGGCTGCGCACGGTAAAGCCTGTCTCCCGTAAAGCACGTTCAAACAGCCCATTTTGTTCGAAGCAATAGCCGCCGCGACGGGCGGTCAGCAATTTTTCCTCCAGCGACAAATCGTCGAGCTGAATTTCGCGCGGCAGTAAGACATCCAGATTTTCAAACGGAATGGTGCTGTTATGCTGCAAATGCAGCGCTCGTAAAGTGTCAAGATTAGCTTCGGCAGCGCCCGACCAATTTATGCGGGCAAAATAGGCGGTCAAAAAAGACGTCATAAGGCATTCCTGTCTGTAGGGGTTCACGCAAAAAAACTGATTCTACGCTGATGGCGGCAATCTGTTACCCCGCCGCCTGGCGTAATATGTCACGGATGCGGTTCTCAACCTGGAGTATGATTTATTTTTGGCGGTATTACGTACAATAACGTGCGTTGCACATGTATCCTTTAGCCACTATTTTCAATAGTGTCGTTACGATAAGACGATAATCCCCCTGAACGAGGCATACCTATGAGTCGTTTTCGTCCTGTAGAGCTACATCATGCCAGCCGTCTGTTAAATCACGGCCCGACGGTTCTGATCACCAGCCGGGACGATCGCACGGAGCGGCGGAATGTTATGGCGGCGGCGTGGTCTATGCCGTCGAGTTTGAGCCTCCTCGTCTTGCCATTGTGCTGGATAAAACCACCTGGTCGCGCGAGCTTATAGAACGCAGCGGTATGTTTGGCATCGTGATTCCCGGCGTAGCGGCAACGAACTGGACGTATGCGGTAGGCAGCGTCTCTGGCCGCGAAGAAGATAAATTCAACTGCTATGGCATCCCGGTGGTAAAAGGCCCGGTGCTCGGTTTACCCATGATCGAAGAGAAATGCCTCGCCTGGATGGAATGCCGACTGCTGCCCGCAACGTCGGCACAGGAAAAATATGACACGCTTTTTGGCGAAGTGGTTTCGGCGGCGGCGGATGAACGTGTTTTTATTGAAGGCCGCTGGCAGTTTGATGACGATAAACTGAATACCCTGCATCATTTAGGCGCGGGAACCTTCGTTACCTCGGGCAAAAAAATTACCGCGGGCTGAAGGCGAAATGCCCCCCGGCATCCCCGTTTATCATCCACTTTTCAGATAACGCTATGGCTCAGGATAACAGAAAAGCGAAACATACCATCTGGACCACTCGCGAGGATATGGTGAGACGAGGAATGACTCTCAGCCTGCCGTGGTTTGCTTTTGTGAATATCAGTTTTGCGCTGATGATCTTTTTTCGTGACGCGTTATTCCACGATACCCACGCGCGCTATCTGGCAGAGATGCGTATTGTCCGCACTATTGATGACGCCGTTATCGGCATTATGCTGGTCTGTGCCCTGCTGTTGATTACCTCCCGGCGGCAATCCTGGCTGACGCAGGGATTATTAATCACCCTTAGCCTGTTCTGGTCCTGGTGCAGTTATTATTTCATCAGCCACTGGCAATTAACGTTCGCCTATCCTCTCTGTGCGGTGTTATTACTCAGCGCCGTGATCGCACTTTATTTTCATACGCCGAGCGTACTCGCTTTTCTGCTCCCGCTATGGCTGACCGTCCCCGTCGCCAGCGTTGTTTTGAATCAGAAAGTGAATATTCATTTCGCGGTGATCTGGGGCATTTTCTCGCTTATTTTGCTGGGCGGCCGTTTTATGCTGATTCGCTGGTTTGATGAAGCCTGGCGACAGAACCAACACAACAACCTGCTTATTTCGCGCCTGGATAACCTTGCGCATCGCGACCCGCTCACCGGTACGGCAAACCGGCGCGCAATGGAAAAACTGCTGCATAGCGCAACGGCACAGCAAAATGCGTTTGCGCTGATCATGCTCGATGTCGATTTTTTTAAACGCTATAACGACGCCTACGGGCACCCGGCCGGCGATGCCTGCCTGAGTCAGGTCGCGGATATACTCGCTCAGTCGGTGCGTAGCCCGGAAGATGTGGTCGCCCGGTATGGCGGCGAAGAGTTCGCTGTTATTTTGTTTGACGCGACGTTGCAAGACGCAGAACGCGTGGCGGTGAGAATACAACAAGCGCTGGAAGCGGCGGCGATCCCTCACCCGGCGTCAACGGTAAGTGACAGCGTCACGGTAAGTCAGGGTATCGCCTGCTCAGAGAAAGGCAAAACCGCTGAACAGACGATAGCGGATGCCGATGCTGCGCTGTACCGGGCCAAAGAGGCCGGACGGAATCGTTGGGCGCGCTGACAGCGTTACATGCTGTAGCCAGGTTTTTTAATCAGCGAGTCCATCTGCGGGGCGATTTCCGCGTCCCAGACGGTTTTCCAGGCATCCGGCTGAACCTGACTGAGCGCAATGCTTACCGAGCTGTCTTTACTTTGCAGATGGCGGATAATGACGTCGGTAATCTCCGCAGCCAGGGCGGCCTTCTCTTCGTCATTCAGTTCGCGAGGAAAACACTTAATATCAATGTGCGGCATAGCAGGTTCCTGTTCTTTTATTGTCTGAGTGAATATCACGTTATCACAGGAACGGCGAACGGTGTGTCCGTTAATGCGCGCTAACGGCCATCATCGGCGCCGCCCGTGCTAAATGATGTCGTTATTTTTCAGCACCGTCTGGAGCGGTGGATGCTGGCAGACCGCATCGGCAATCGCGCTAATGTTCGGGGCATTGTCCTGAAACCAGTCATGACCCGGCCCCCAGGTGCGCATCACGCACAGATAACAATCCAGCAGCGTTAGCTGTCCGCCAAAGGCGTAGGGTTCCGCTATCAGCCGATCGTTGAGCCACATATACAGCGCCTTACGGTATTCAAGGCAGCTTTTCTTCAACTGCTCCGGGGCATTTTGCACCCAGCGTTCAGGGTAATCAGCATATGTGAATGTGGGATAAACGTTCGCTACCAGCCAGATTAACAAACGCTGAAACTGCTGACGCTCGGCGTGTCCGACCGGCGGCGCGAGATCGGGACGGCGATCGAGGATCATCAGCGCAATGGCGGCGCTCTCCGTCATGATTTCTCCGTTTTCCAGCGCCAGCGTTGGAATCTGGCACAGCGGGTTGAGCTTCTGGAGCAGATCCCGCTGCGGCCCCTCGGCATCAAACCCCTTCACATCGATAAATTGATACGGAATCTCCGCCAGAGTCAGCATGACTTCGCTAATTGCCGAGCCCCAGCCGGGTACGCCATAAACTTTGATCATGCGGCCTCCACAACGTGTAAAACGCTAAGTGTAGTTGATTCACCGTGCTACTGGCTGAATCGTGACCACAGCGCGGCTGAGCTGACCACACGTAAAAGCACGACGTCTTAACGCTGCGTTTCCGGGTATGTTTTGCGTCGTTTAACAATTGCAGGTAGGATGCTCCGCCGATGGTTTTATCCCTACCACAGAATGATGGGAAAAACCGTTTCAGCGTTAGCCAGGCAATCGTTTGGTTAGCAAAAGGTGCGGCACAAAAAGTATCTCTTCTGTCCGACAGGTCAACAGGTAACACAATGAAAACACACAATACAAACGCGCTTGAACAACATGCCGCGAAACGACGCTGGTTGAACGCCCATGAAGAGGGTTATCACAAGGCGATGGGCAACCGACAGGTACAAATGATTGCCATTGGCGGCGCAATTGGCACCGGATTGTTTTTAGGGGCTGGCGCACGACTGCAAATGGCTGGCCCTGCCCTGGCGCTGGTTTATCTGGTATGCGGTATTTTCTCATTCTTTATTCTTCGCGCGCTCGGCGAGCTGGTTTTGCATCGCCCTTCCAGCGGCAGCTTCGTCTCCTACGCCCGTGAATTTTTAGGCGAGAAAGCGGCATACGTCGCAGGCTGGATGTACTTCATCAACTGGGCGATGACCGGGATCGTCGATATCACCGCAGTGGCGCTGTATATGCACTACTGGGGCGCATTCGGTGACGTTCCGCAATGGGTGTTTGCCCTGGGCGCGCTGGCGATTGTGGGCACAATGAACATGATTGGCGTGAAGTGGTTCGCCGAGATGGAGTTCTGGTTTGCGCTGGTAAAAGTGCTGGCGATTGTCCTGTTTCTGGTTGTCGGCACAATCTTTTTAGGAAGCGGCAAACCGCTGGATGGCAACACAACAGGCTTCCATCTGATCACCGATAACGGCGGGTTCTTCCCGCATGGCCTGTTGCCTGCTCTGGTGCTGGTTCAGGGCGTTGTCTTCGCCTTCGCGTCGATTGAGCTTGTTGGTACGGCGGCCGGAGAGTGCAAAGATCCGCAAACGATGGTGCCAAAAGCGATCAACAGCGTGATCTGGCGTATTGGCCTGTTCTATGTTGGTTCCGTTGTCCTGCTGGTGTTGCTGCTGCCGTGGAACGCGTATCAGGCCGGTCAGAGCCCCTTCGTGACCTTCTTCTCAAAACTGGGCGTGCCTTACATCGGCAGCATTATGAACATTGTGGTGTTGACGGCGGCCCTCTCCAGTCTGAATTCAGGCCTGTACTGCACCGGCCGTATTTTACGTTCGATGTCGATGGGCGGTTCCGCGCCGAAATTTATGGCGAAAATGAGCCGTCAGCAGGTGCCGTACGCCGGTATTCTGGCGACGCTGGGCGTGTATGTCATCGGGGTGTTGCTCAACTATCTGGTGCCTTCTCAGGTTTTCGAAATTGTCCTTAACTTCGCATCGCTGGGTATTATCGCCTCCTGGGGCTTCATCGTGGTGTGCCAGATGCGTTTGCGTAAGGCGATTAAAGAAGGCAAAGCGGCAGACGTCAGCTTTAAGTTACCGGGCGCGCCGTTTACTTCCTGGCTCACCCTGCTGTTCCTGCTGAGCGTTCTGGTGCTGATGGCGTTTGATTACCCTAACGGCACCTATACCATCGCTTCACTTCCGCTGATTGCCATTCTGCTGGTCGCTGGCTGGTTTGGCGTGCGCAACCGCGTGGCGGAAATTCACCGCACCGCGCCGGTTGTGCCGCAGGAAGAGAGTAAGCAGGACATGGTATTACGAGAAGAGACGGCGAGTTAACACTGGCAGCCCGGTGGCGTGACGTTTATCGGGATGTTGTTACGCGGTAAAAAGGAGGGGCTTGCCCCTCCTTTTTTTACTTAATGCTTACAGCGTTATTTAACCGTTACAGCGCGATGCGGATAACATCATCTGGCTGAGTGGCTTCCTGCTCACGGGTTGATTTCTGCTTCACGCTCACGAACAGCGTTTGCCCGTCCGCAGACAGCGCCAGGCTATTCGGGAATGTCGGCGTGTCGTAAGTTTTCACGACCTTATAGCTTTTCGCGTCAATCACGCTCACTTTACCGGCCTGGCGGTGCGTTACATAGGCTTCGTTGCGGGTCGGGTTGAACAGCACGGCCAGTGATTCCGGCGCGGCTACTTTTGCCAGCACATTGCCATTACGGGTATCCACCACCAGAACTTCAGCCGCTTTGGAGTCGGTGATAAAAGCGCGATGGCCCGCGGTGTCGAGGCTCAGGTTGATAAAGAAGTGCTCTTTCCCGTCATCCAGCAATGTCTTACGGCTCAGGATCTTGTTGTCCGCAGTATCGATGGTGATGAACTCGCCGTCTGCGTTAGTGGTGTAAAGACGCTTCGCTTTACTGTCAATGGCCAGACCCGTGCTCATTTTACCGGTATTCTGGATGGTCGTTTTCAGGGCGATTTTTTCACCGTCAACCACCCAAATCACGCTCTCTTTACCGATACCGCTGATATATACGGTGTTGGTCGCATCATCGCTGACCAGTTCGCGTGGTTGCAGCGGACGGACATCTTCGGAACGCTTGCGCTCATCCAGCACCAGACGCCCTTTTACATCACCTGTTTTGGCATCGATTGCCGTCAGCGCGCTGTTTACGGTGTTACCAAACCACAGCGTTTGCGTCGCGTTGTTGATGGTCGCGCCAAACGGTTTGAGATCGTTATGGATGGCCTGCGTCACCTCAAGGGTAACCGGGTCGAGGCGATAAACCACCCCACCTTTGTCCGTTTTGCGGCTTTGCGAAGTAGCCAGCCACAGCGCATTTTCCTGCTGGCTATAGGCCATTTCATAAGCGCCCTTGCCGACGGCTTTACGCAGCATTTCTTCTGCCGCCTGCGTGCTAAATGAAGACGCGACCAGCAGTGAACCTAACAGTAAAGAACCACGCAGGCGCGGCGAAAACAGATGACGTAAATGCATGACGACTCCCTTTGATAAACACGTTTGTAGCTGCTTCACATGGCTTCGGCGAGTGAATCCATGTCCCACTCGCTGTATGTAGATGCGAATAGTAATCATTATTTAGTGCAAAGTGGAGTGTTTCTTTGCAGGCAGTCTACAATTTCTTTAATTTTTTCATGTTCCATTAACGCATCGTGCTATTAAATTTTTCATATATTTACAAAGTAATTAAAGTATTCATTAAATTTCATTTGGCACGTTTACTCGTGATTGGTTTTTTTTCATGAAGATCATTACCGCTCGTCAGGCCGCATTTCCCGCCCTTTTATTCCCTTTCGTTTTCTCGCCGGTGAGCCAGGCGGCCACGGCTGAAGATGAACAAACGATGATTGTTAGCGCGACGCCGCAAACGGTGTCTGAACTGGACACGCCCGCCGCCGTCACCGTGGTTGAAGGGGAAGATATGCGACTGGCGACGCCGCGTATTAACCTGTCTGAATCCTTAAACGGCGTGCCCGGTTTGCAGGTGCAAAACCGTCAGAACTATGCGCAGGATTTACAGTTGTCAATTCGCGGATTTGGCTCCCGCTCTGCGTACGGCATTCGCGGTATTCGTCTGTATGTTGACGGCATCCCGGCCACCATGCCGGACGGACAAGGGCAGACGTCCAATATCGATCTGAGCAGCGTCCAGAATGTGGAAGTGCTGCGCGGCCCCTTCTCCGCGCTGTACGGCAACTCTTCCGGCGGCGTGATGAACGTGACGACGGAAACCGGACGCCAGCCGCCGACGATTGAAGCCAGCAGCTATTACGGCAGTTTCGGGAGCTGGCGCTATGGCATGAAAGCCACGGGGGCGATGGGTGACGGAACGCAGGCGGGTGACGTGGATTACACCGTCTCCACGACCCGATTCACCACCCACGGTTTTCGCGATCGCAGCAGCGCGCAAAAGAATCTGGCTAACGCAAAACTGGGGGTGCGTCTGGATGATGCCAGTAAGCTAAGCCTGATTTTCAATAGCGTAGACATTCACGCGAACGACCCCGGCGGCCTGACCGAATCCGAATGGAAAGCCAACCCGCAGCAGTCGCCGCGCGCCGAACAGTTCAACACGCGAAAGACCATCAAGCAGACTCAGGCAGGCCTGCGCTATGAGCGTCAGCTCAGCGAACACGACGATCTGAGCGTGATGATGTATGCCGGTGAACGTGAAACCACACAATACCAGTCCATACCGATGACGCCGCAGCGGGATAACCCCGCGCATGCAGGCGGCGTAATCGTGCTTCAGCGGCATTATCAGGGTATCGACACCCGCTGGACGCACCGGGGCGAGCTGGGCGTACCTGTGACGTTCACCACCGGCCTGAACTATGAAAATATGAGCGAAAATCGCAAGGGATACGAGAACTACCGCCTGAATAACGGCGTGCCGCAGTTTGGCGTGAAAGGCGATTTGCGTCGTAATGAGCGCAACCTGATGTGGAACGCCGATCCCTACCTGCAAACGCAGTGGCAACTGACCGAAAAACTTTCGCTTGATGCCGGCGTGCGGTACAGCTCAGTCTGGTTTGACTCTAACGATCATTACGTTACGCCTGGAAACAGAGATGACAGCGGCGAGGCCAGCTACCATCAATGGCTCCCTGCCGGGGCGATCAAGTATGCGTTCACCGATGCGTGGAACGTTTATCTGGCCGCAGGGCGCGGTTTTGAAACGCCGACCATCAATGAACTCTCCTATCGCCCGGACGGACAAAGCGGCCTGAACTTCGGCCTGAAACCCGCCACCAATGACACGGTGGAAATTGGCAGTAAAACGCGTATTGGCGATGGTTTACTGACGGCGGCGCTCTTCCAGACGGATACGGATGATGAAATTGTCGTCGCCACCAGCGGCGGTGGGCGCACCACATATAAAAACGCCGGTAAAACCCGTCGCCAGGGCGCGGAATTATCATGGGATCAGCGTTTCGCCGGTAACTGGCGGGTAAACGCCTCCTGGACCTGGCTGGATGCGACCTACCGCAGCAACGTCTGCAAAAGTGGCGATTGCAACGGTAACCGCATGCCGGGCATTGCGCGTAATATGGGGTTCGCCTCGCTGGGATATGTACCGGATGAAGGCTGGTATGCCGGCACCGATGCCCGCTATATGGGGGACATCATGGCAGACGATCACAACACGGCAAAAGCGCCCTCGTATACCGTGGTTGGTCTGAACACCGGGTATAAGTTTAACTACAGCAACTTAACGGTCGATGTGTTTGGCCGGGTCGATAACCTGTTTGATAAAGAGTATGTCGGTTCGGTGATCGTCAACGAATCAAACGGACGCTATTACGAACCGGCGCCGGGGAGAAACTACGGCGTTGGCGTCAATCTGGCATGGCGTTTTGAGTAAGCGCCAGAGCTAAAAAAGCTAAAAAAATAGCGGGGAATCGCCCCGCTATTTTTTAATGTCATGCAGCGTCAATTCTCAGGCATCATCCGCCAGGCGAATCACGACCTTGCCGAAGTTCTTCCCGGTCAGCAGACCGATAAACGCCCCCGGCGCTTTTTCCAGTCCGTCGGTGATCTGCTCGCGGTAGTGGATCTTCCCTTCTTTGACCCAGCGCCCCATCTCCTGCTGAAACTCATGAATCCGGTGCCCGTAGTCCTGACCAATAATAAACCCTTGCAGGCGGATGCGTTTTTTTAACAGCGTCGCCATTAATAGTGGCAGCCGGTCAGGTCCGTCGGGGAGTTTTGTGGCGTTATACCCGCTCACCAGACCACACAACGGGATACGTGCCGAAGTATTCAACAGCGGCAGAACCGCATCAAACACCTTACCGCCGACATTTTCATAATACACATCAATCCCCTGCGGGCAGGCTTTCGCCAGTTGTTCCGCAAAATCCGCCGCGTGGTGATCGAGGCATATGTCAAAACCGAGAATCTCGGTCGCGTAGCGGCATTTTTCTGCGCCGCCTGCGACACCCACCACATGACAGCCTTTCAGTTTGCCGATTTGCCCGACGGTTGCGCCGACCGGCCCGGTGGCGGCCGCAACGACCAGCGTTTCCCCTGCTTTGGGCTGGCCGATATCCAGCAGTCCCATATAGGCGGTAAAGCCCGGCATCCCCAGCACGCCCAGCGCCCATGACGGATGCTCAGGGTTGTCACCGAGTTTCACCAGCCCTTTCCCGTCGGAAATATCATAATCCTGCCAGCCGCTGTAACTTAATACCCATTCTCCCGGATGGTAATCAGGGTGACTGGACTCCACGACCCGGCTGACCGTTCCGCCAACCATCACGCCGTCGATCTCCACCGGCGGTGAGTAGGACGGTTCGTCGCTCATTCTTCCGCGCATGTAGGGATCGAGGGACAGGAAAATTGTACGTAACAGCACTTGCCCTTCACCGGGCGTCGCCACGTCGTCCTCTTCCATGCGGAAGTTGCTCTCAACCGGCGCGCCATGCGGACGCGAAGCCAGAACCCAACGACGATTACGGTATGCTTGTTGGCCCATGATGTTCTCCTCTGCTTGTGGCATGAATCCCTCAATAGTAGCCGAACATTAATTACCCGCGTGGTTTAAGCGCACAACCAGGTAAACGCATGTTTCCTGCGTCTCATTGATAAAACAGCAGTCGTTTGGCGGCCCCAGCTCCAGGCAGTCGCCCGCTTTCATCTCATGGCGAACCCCGCCTTCGACAAAGACCAGCTCTCCCTGCTGTAGCCAGATAAGCTGTCTTGCCAGCGCGTAGGATGCCGCAGGCATCGGTACGTCACTCCCCGCCGGAAGCGAGATTTGTACGAGATCGATGGGCAGGTCGCTGCGCGGTGAGACGTGGCGGCGCAGGTAGTGCGTCTGCGGGTCGTGCCAGACGGGTTGATCGGCAAAACGCAGCAGCTTGCCCTCCTGCATTTCTGCACGCGCGATCAGCGTTGACATGCTGATGCCAAACGCCCCGGAAAGCCGCCCCAGCAGCGTGGCCGTCGGGCTGCTCTCTCCGCGTTCGATTTTGTGGATCATGGCGCGCGATACGCCTGCCCGCTCGGCAAGCTCCGTCAGCGACCAGCCCCGCGATTCACGCTCAATGCGAATTCTTGCACTGATCCGTTGATTTATGCTGTCTTCGATAGTATTCATATCGTAATACTATAGTGAACAACAACTGAGGTTCAACATGTCTATTCGATTTGCTGGCAAAGAAGACTGCGCCGCCATCGCCGAAATCTACAATCACGCGGTATTGCACACGGCGGCAATCTGGAACGATCAAACGGTCGATGTGGATAACCGCATCGCATGGTTTGATGCGCGTCAGCTATCAGGCTATCCGGTTCTGGTCAGTGAAGAGAATGGCGTCGTCACCGGGTACGCCTCCTTTGGCGACTGGCGTAACTTTGACGGTTTCCGCCATACGGTCGAACATTCCGTATATGTCCACCCGGATCATCAGGGGAAAGGCCTCGGACGGGCGCTTCTCAGTCGTCTGATCGAGGAAGCGCGCGCATGCGGCAAGCATGTGATGGTCGCCGGAATCGAGTCGCAAAATCAGGCATCGCTGCATCTGCACGAAACGCTGGGGTTCCGCATTACCGCCCAAATGCCGCAGGTTGGCACCAAATTCGGCCGCTGGCTGGATCTGACGTTTATGCAGCTTCAGCTTGACGATCGCCGCGACCCGGATGCGCGCGGATGAACCAGACGCTGACCCTCGCCTTTCTGATTGCCGCCGGTATTGGGCTGGTTGTGCAAAACACGCTTATGGTGCGCATTACACAGAACTCATCAACGATTCTCATCGCCATGCTGCTGAATTCGCTGGTCGGGATTGTCCTGTTTGTCAGCATTTTGTGGTTTAAACAAGGCACGGCGGGGTTTAGCGAGCTGGCTTCCAGCGTGCGCTGGTGGACGTTGATTCCCGGCTTGCTCGGATCGTTTTTTGTTTTCGCCAGTATTAGCGGGTATCAGTACGTTGGCGCGGCGACGACTATCGCGGTTCTGGTTGCCAGCCAGCTTATTGGCGGCCTGGTATTGGACATTTTGAGAAGTCATGGCGTGCCGTTACGTGCGCTGGCAGGCCCGGTTTGCGGAGCGGTGTTGTTGGTGATCGGCGCGTGGCTGGTCGCCAGACGTCAGTTTTAACTGCCGCTTCGCCGGATGGCGGCGTCGCGGCGTAAACGCCTTATCCGGCCTGTACATCCCTCACAGGCCGTGCTTATCAACGTTAGAGAATGCTACCACCTTTGGTAAGCTGTTCGCGACGCGCTTCCATATCTTCCTTGTACTGACGACCGTGATGCGCAATCGCCGTCCGTAGCCGCTGTTGCTGGGTGTAACGATCTTCCCGGCTCAGTTCGGCGTCATCGCTCAGCGCGATCAGCAGTTCGTTCATATGGGTAATGACGCTCTCTTCGATAGCGGCATCTACGCGCGCAGTGACCTCTTCCAGGTGCGACATAAACTCTCCTTAAACCATCAATTCAATTTAGCTTTTGAAAAATCACTGCCCATCAGGCTTACGCTGTATCCGGTTACGTTGCTGCGTGTGGCGTAGAACGTTTTGCCGTTTGCCAGCGCGATCCACGGCGCTTGCTGATAGAAAATATCCTGCGCCTGCTGGTAGAGCTGCGCACGTTCTTCCGGCTTGCTCACCCGTTTCGCTTTCTGGACGAGATCATCATACCCTTTATCGCACCAGCGCGCGGCATTTGAGCCGGTTTTTATGCTGTTGCAGCCCAGCAGCACATCGGCAAAGTTATCTGGATCGCCATTGTCAGACATCCAGCCGAACAGCGCGGTATCGTGCTCGCCTTTACGCATCCCGGACAGATACTCTCCCCATTCGTAAGAGACGATTTTCGCCGTCACGCCGACTTTTGCCCAGTCGCTCTGGATCATTTCCGCAATGCGCCGGGAATTGGGGTTATAAGGGCGTTGCACCGGCATCGACCAGAGCGTTGCCTCAAACCCCTTCTCCAGCCCCGCCTGCTTCAGCAAATCTTTGGCTTTTTGCGGATCGTAGTCGTAATCCTTCAGGTTGTTATTAAAGCCCATCATATTTGGCGGAATGGGCGATTTCGCCACCGTACCGGAACCGAGGAACACCGCGTTGATAATGGCTTTTTTATCAGTGGCGTAATTTAACGCCTGGCGCACCAGTACGTTATCAAACGGTTTTTTCTCGGTATTAAAGGCCAGATAGCCGACGTTCAGCGCATCGACCGAATGCAGCGTTAACGCATTATTCTTTTTAATCTCGTCAAACTGTACGGGTGATGGCGCCGGAATAATCTGGCACTCGTTGGTTTGCAGTTTTGCCAGGCGCGTCTGGGCGTTCGGCGTAATCGAGAAAATAAGATGTCTGGTCGGCACTTCGCCATCCCAGTAGTTCGGGTTCGCCAGGTAGCGAATCTGTGAATCCTGCTTGTAGTGTTGCAGTACGTAAGGGCCAGTGCCGACAGGCCAGTTATCGACGTTTTCCGGTGTGCCTTTTTTCAGCATCGCATCGGCATACTCTGCGGAGAGAATGGAGGCGAAATCCATGCCCCAGTCAGCGAGGAATGCCGCATTGGGTTCGTTCAGCACAAACTGGACGTGATAATCGTCGACCTTTTTCACCTCTTTAATCAACTTATCGAGGCCGACATCATTGAAGTATTCGTAGCTGCCCTGCGACACATTATGGTACGGATGATCCGCATCCTTCTGGCGCAGCACCGAGAAAATAACGTCATCGGCATTAAAATCGCGCGTCGGTTTAAAGAATTTATTGCTGTTGAATTTCACGCCCTGACGCAGCGTAAACGTGTATGTTTTCCCGTCCGGGGAAATCGTCCAGTCGGTCGCCAGCGACGGCACCGGCGTATTTTTTACCGGATCGAAATTGATCAGTCGGTTGTACAGCACCTGCGAACTGGCCACGAATGACGGGCCGGAACTGGCGATTTGCGGGTTAAACGATTCGGGTGAGGCTTCAGAACAGTAGATGATGGTATCGGTATTGGCCGCGAATGCCGCCCCTGCCGGTAAAAGTGCGCTGAGCGCCAGCGCGAGCAACGTTTTCCCTGTAGACATCGTTATAAGCCTTTTCATTTGATTATAAAGAGAGTCATATGAGCATAGCTTACAAAAGCTGACAAATAACGAATCACTCTCAGGTTATTCCGTTCTGGTATTTTTCGCTGATGAATGCGTCCTGCGGCGTGAAATAATTTCCCTTAAGTCTTTTTGAAAACGTCAAGATTTTTCCCCCGGCGCTATGCCATGAAAATTAGCCCCTTTTTGCCTCTCTTCCGCCGTTTGCTTGTCTTTGTAATCCGTAAAGTAGATGCGTGAAGAAGTCTAAGGGACAACAACGTGGCAAAAACTCTCTTACGTAGCGGCAATCTGGACGACTATCAGGCCGTGGGCGGCGGCGGTCAGGCCGTATTTGATTCCGCATTGCAAATTCGTGAAACGCTTCGTCTGCGTAAACAGCAGGCAATGGTGGATTGTCTGGCGATCCCGCAAATTAATGACAGCGGCGATCGCGTCGACTGGTATTCCCCGGTCGAGGGAAAAGCCATCGCATGGAAGGCCGCAGAGGAAGAGGCGCGATTTCGGGCGCTGCGCTACCTGAGCAGCACGCTGGAAAACGCGGCGGCGCTGAGCCGCAAAAGTCTGCAATCCGGGAAAACTTCGTTGCAGCTGTTCGGTTCCCTGCTGGAAAAAGCGGTTCAGTTCCCTGGGGAAAACCACGTTTTTCTGGTTGATGGCAAACCGGTCATCACCTTCTGGGGGTTTGTGAATCTTAATGAAAACACCCGTGAGGACGTGCTTGACTGCCTGCGCGCCATTGATGTTCCGCCCGTCCTGCCGCCTGCCGCTGAACCCGAGCAGGAGGTCGAAGATGAGCCGCTGCCAGAGGTGACGTTTGCCCGTTCCGATGAGCCCTTACTGACGCCGGTGATAATTGAACGCCCCCAGGAACCCGAACCTGAACTGGTCGCCCCTGTTGTTGTCAGCGAACCGCAAGCGCCTTCGCCATCTCCAACCGCTCCCGTGAAGCCCTCTTCGCGTCTGCCGCTATGGAGCCTGCCGGTTGCCGCCGTGATTGTCGCCGCCGTTGCGGCGCCGCTGTTATGGAAACCGTCTGCCCCCGCCGCCGAAGCCACGACGGTCAGTACGCCGGTTGTCGCCGCGAAAGTAGACAGTAAACCGTTGCCGAAGATGATTGCCCAACTGCCGCTGCATCAGGCGGAAGTGATTCCGCCGGTGAAAAAAGCGAAGCCCGCAGATGAACCGGTGGTGATCGCCGCCATCCCCAAAGATGCGCTGGTGATGGATGCCGGTCAGATGAAAGCGGGAGTCACGCGCTTTTTGAATGGAAACTGGCGCGTACTGATTGACGTTAAAGATCCGGTCAGCGGAAAAGCGCCTTCGCTGCGTTACCAGATCCAGAACAATAAAGGCACCGCCCGGGTGGTACACGGCGACAACATCGTCTGCCGGGCGGACATTTTCTCCGGCCTGCATCAGACCGGAGAGCTGATGATCAAGAGCCGTGGTCACGCACGTTGCACCGATGGTTCGCGCTACCCGATGCCGGAAATCACCTGTAAAGCCAGCACGAATGACGTTGCGGCTTGCTCAGCGCGTTATGACGCCCATGCGGAAGTCCCGTTGACGATCAAAAAGATAGGTGCCTGATTTTATGTTGGTGAATCTGTGTGATTACAAACAGAGCGTAACGCTCATCGCAAACAGCGGCGTACAATTCCTCGACTTCGGCCTGACGCCGCAGGAGTCTGCCCATCTTGGTCGTTTCGTGCGTAAAACGGCGAACGGCCCCCTGCTCCGGCTCGACTTTGATCTGACCAACGGGCGCTATACGGTACCGGGGCGCACGGGGGGGCAACCTGAAGTGGTCAAACCGGAAAGCACCCAGATGTTGCACTATTCGCTGGATGTGCTGGATGGCGTCTGGTTACCGCTCCCTTTCCTGCGCTTTAACCCTCCCCGTACGTTTGTGGAAGGCCCCGACAACTGGGCGCGTGTACAGGTGCGTAAGCTGCCTGAACCCGACAGCGCGGGTCATACGCACCGCATTACCGTGGCGCTGGACAGCCAGTTAAGCGAGAACGCGCCGGCGGCGCTGGCGCCTAACGAAAACGACCTGCTCAATGGCACGCGGTTCGCGCTGGCCTGGCGCGATGATGAAATTGCCGATTTTCTTGACCAGACGTGGATTGACGGCTGGCTGCGTGAATCCTTCCTTCACCACGTCACCCAGGAGGAGAACCGCTCCGAGCAGGAGATTCAGCAGGCGCTGCGTAACTTTGAGTACCAGGCGCACTGGTTGAATCTGATGACGTTACTGGGGGAACAGCTTTCCGTGCCGGAAGTGAAGCTGGTCACCCACACGCTCAGCACGCCTGCGATTCCGGTGGATCTGATTCTGGACGTCGGCAATACCCATACCTGCGGCGTATTGATTGAAGATCACGGCGACGCCAATGACGGTTTGCGCCAGACGGCGGAATTACAGGTACGCTCTTTAAGTGAGCCGCAATGTCTTAACGATCCGCTGTTCACCAGCCGACTGGAGTTCTCCGAAGCGCGTTTCGGCAAACAGCATTTTTCGGTTGAAAGCGGCCGTGACGACGCCTTTATCTGGCCATCGATTGTGCGCGTGGGCGACGAAGCCCGCAAACTGGCTATGCAGCGTCTGGGAACGGAAGGCAGCAGCGGGATCTCCAGCCCGCGTCGTTATTTGTGGGACGAAACCCCGGTTTTACAGGACTGGCGCTTCAGCCAGATGAACAGCAAAACGCAGCGAGAACCGCTCGCCACCGCCTTCCCGCTGATGAATCTGATGAATGACGACGGACAACCGTTATTCAGCCTGCCGCCTGATGACCGGTTGCCGGTCTTTTCGCCGCAGTACAGCCGCAGCACACTGATGACGCACATGCTGTGCGAAATTCTGTCGCAGGCGCTGGGGCAAATGAACAGCGTGGCGACGCGGTTACGCCTCGGTTTTCCGGCGTCGCCGCGTCAGTTGCGCACGCTGATTCTGACCCTGCCATCGGCAATGCCGAAACAGGAACGCGAAATTTTCCGCCAGCGTATGTTCGAAGCCATCGCACTGGTATGGAAAGCGATGGGCTGGCATCCGCAGGATGAGGATTTTTCCTCCCGTAAACAGCAGGAAAAGAGCGTTGTTCCGGTGCCGGACATTCAGATGGAATGGGATGAAGCCAGCTGCGGACAACTGGTATGGCTGTATAACGAAGCGATTTCCCATTACGCCGGGCGCACGGAGACGTTCTTCAACGCCCTGGCTCGCCCGGACCGTTTGCCGGAACCGGGCGAAACCAAAGGTCGGGCGCTACGCGTGGCGTCTATCGACATTGGCGGCGGCACGACGGATATGGCGGTCGTCCACTACCAGCTTGATGACGGCGTCGGCGCGAACGTCAAGATCACCCCGCACTTACTGTTCCGTGAAGGGTTTAAAGTTGCGGGCGATGACATGCTGCTGGACGTCATCCAGAAATGCATATTGCCTGCGCTGCAAACCCGCTTACAGCAGGCCGGCGTGACGGATGCCGCCGCCCTGCTGGCAACGCTGTTTGGAGATTCAGGCCGCATTGATACGCAGGCGATTTTGCGTCAACAAACGGCGCTACAGCTGTTTATGCCGCTGGGACACGCCGTACTGGCCGCCTGGGAACAGAGCGATGTTAACGATCCTCTGGCGGGTCTACACGCGACCTTCGGCGAACTGCTGACTCAACGCCCTACGCGCAACGTGATGAATTACATCCAGCAGGCGATCGACCATGCGCTGCCTTCAGGCTCACCGGCGTTCGATCTGCTGAGCGTACCGTTGCAGGTGCAGTTCAGTCACTTACAGGAGGCATTACTGGCCGGTCAGTTTACCCTGACCTCGCCGCTGCATGCCGTTTGCGAAGCGATTTCTCATTACCGCTGCGACATTCTGCTGGTGACGGGCAGACCAACCTGCCTGCCCGGCGTGCAGGCGCTGATCCGCCATTTACAGCCGGTTCCCGTTAACCGCATCGTCTGGATGGACAAGTATCGCGTCCATGAATGGTATCCCTTCAGCCAACAGGGGCGGATTGGCAACCCGAAATCAACCGCCGCCGTGGGGGCGATGCTGTGCAGCCTGGCGCTGGATTTACGGCTGCCGCGCTTTAACTTTAAAGCCGCCGATATCGGCGCCTATTCCACCGTACGCTATCTCGGCGTTCTGGATAACACGGTCAATACCTTGCGCGATGAAAACGTCTGGTATCAGGAGATCGATCTCGATAAACCCGGCGCGAAGCTGGATACCCGTCTGCACTTCCCGCTTCGCGGCAATGTGACGCTCGGTTTCCGCCAACTGGCGAACAGCCGCTGGCCTGCGACCCCACTCTATACCCTGAGCATTAACTCAGCAGAGCTGGCGAAAACTATCGCCGGTGATGGCGTTCTCAATGTCCGGCTGCAACTGCGCGGCGGGAACAAAGAGACGGGGCCGGAATCGTTTGTGCTGAGTGACGCCTGGCTACAGGATGGAACGCCCGTCGCCGCGAATGCCCTGACCTTAAAACTGAATACCCTGGCCGACCGTCGTCATAGCGGCAGCCACTACTGGATCGACAGCGGGAGCGTGTACCTGAAATGAGCAAGACGTTAAACACCACACAGGCCGCCATTGCGTGGGTTAACCATACACGTCAGCACGCAGTACGCCTGGATGATGAAGCGGACGCCCTGCTGGCGCAGCTCACACTCGCCGCTGCCGGTGAATCGGCGCTGAATGCCGCGCAACAGGCAAGAGGCAGCATCGGTCTGTATGGCCATTCACAATCCTCAAAAGCGCATCTGCTTGGCGCGCTGTGCGGTAACGGCGAGGGAAAACTGAACATCGCCACGCCGGATCGCTGCTTTGACTATTTTACCCATATCAACCCAGGCCATGCGCCAGCCAATATGGCGATCCGTTTTACGCAGGATGAAAGCGCGGCGGTTGATAGCGAATGGCCGCTGCGTCTGCGGCTCATCAGTGAAGCTGAACTGGTACAACTGTTTATCGCCTGGGCCAGCGCCTCACCCGATAACCGGCAGGTCGAAAAATCCATTATTGAGACGCGGTTAGAAAAGTGGCAGGCGCTGCGTCAGCGTCAGCCGGTTCAGGGCGTGACCGCAGAGGACGTCGCCGCCATTGCCCGTTTCTGGCGCGCCTGCGTTCCTGTCGGGCAACAGCAAATCGACGATGCGCTCTGGCATCAGTTCGCCTCCCTGCTGCCCTCGGTGGATCTGACGACCCGCGCCAGCGCCTGGGCATTACTCTGGGGCGAACAGCCTGAATTAACGCAACAGTGGCTAACGCTGGCGCGTACGCTGCAACAGACCGGCCATGCGCAGGAGTTAGCGGCGCCGTTGAGTCTGCTGGTCGATCATTTCGGCCTTCCGGCAGAAAGTTTTCTGACCCAGGGCGCGTTATCCGGCAACGACGCGCAGAGCGACGTCGTTGTACATCCTGTTGAGCACCATCAGTTACTCAATGCGGTGAGCCTCTCTCTGGATTCACTGGCTTTGCTGACGCGTGAACTGGTGCTTAGCGTTGAAAACACGGCGCTGGATAATGTCGATCTGCTGGATATTCCGCTGGCGCCGGATGCGCACCCGCATCCACTCTGGCGGGCAAAACTCGGCTGGATGCTGGAACATTATCGCCAACATTTGCAGCCCGATGTGCTGGTCATTTGCAATGCCACCTCCGCCCGATCGCAGACGCCCGCTGCCGCCCGCACGCTGCTGGGCTGGGTGAACGATACACAACCGCTGCGCGACGCCGCGCTACCGGGCGTGGTCTGGGCCATTACGCCGCAGGATGCGCGTTTCACAACGCAGCAGAATCTTGATGAAGCCGTGCAGCAGTTAATGGGGAAACCCGGCCTTCACTGGGGCACCCTTCAGGCGCTGGATAAACACAGCTTGCAGCGTCTGGTGGAATGGCTGTCGCAGGCGACGTCGCCGTTACAGCGCCAGGCGCGGCTGGCCTCCCTGTGTGAGCAGCATCAACAACGGCTTCATGACCTGCTGTTGAGCCATATCACCCCAAAAGACAGCGGCAATAAGGCGACGGAATCCGTTATTCGCCAGCTTCAGGGGCAGGCCGCCCGGCATGGCGAGTTGCTCGACGGGCTTCTGCCGCCGATACACCATTTTGAGTCGCTTTTGCGTATCCAGCAGCCGCGCGAGGAGCAGGTCAGCGGCCTGTTTAATGAAGCGATCGATCTGTTTGCGGATGAGCCAGACGCTCCCCGCCCGGCAGAAAACAAAGAGACAGGGTATCTGGCCCACAAAATGTGGATTAACCATGTGCGCCAGTGGAGCCGAAATGAGAGCAACGCCCGTCGTTTAGGTCTGGAGTCGCATACGCTCAGGCTGGTCGTGGATATTCTGATTACCGCCAGCTATCGGCTTAATGTGCCTCAGCAGTTACAGCAGATTATGCAGCGTGAAGAGGTTTGCGGCGCGCAGCTGCATGCAGGGATCGGTAACTTTATCGCCTGGCTTGGCTACGAAAATGTGGCGGAGGACGCCAGACCCGCCAGCCGGTTCCAGAAAGGATCGGCGATCTTCAGCGCGCCTCGCCTGCAACCGATGGCCCGGCTCACCCAACTGGATGAACAGCCGGTACATGCCGCCAGTCGCTATGTGTATGACTGGCTGGTCGCGCTCTATACCCGGGCAAATGAAAATAAGGGGTATCAGCATCCGCAGGATGTGTCCGACGCCGACAAAAAACGGCTGATGGCGCTGCTCAATGCCTGATGGCGCTACGCAACATCGTAAGCCGGATAAGGCGCTCGCGCCGCCATCCGGCAATCTTCATCTCATCAAAACAACGAAAATAACAATGCGACGGGCAGACTCATCGGCCAGGTTGCGCCCACGAGAATGGCGCTCAGAAAGCGGATACGTTTTTTATCGTGGGAAAGAAACCAGGTAATCAGGCAGGCAATCGCCGCCATCACTGCGTAAAAAACCAACATTTTTTGGTAGAGCGACATTTCGGGCATCCGAACCAGAGGGGAAAAACGCGCGCAATATGCTCTTTTTTTTGACGTACATCAAGTTTTATCCGTACTATTCAGCAAAACGCTGAAATAGCGGCACCATTCACCATGTTCATATTTTGTCTTATTGCGGATTGCCTGAACCCGTACTATACACAAAGGGGTCATAACGAAAGGTGGCAAAAATGAATGTTTCCAGTAAAACCGTGGTGCTGATAAATGTCTTTGCTGCTATTGGACTTTTTGGCCTTATCTCATTGAGATTCGGCTGGTTTGCCTGATGTACTGAGTGCTTGCTGCGCATACTGGCAGAGAGCGTTCCTTCTCTCTGCCATCGATTTACGATCTTCCCATGCCGCGCCGGAACGGTAAATTATCCTTAATGTTTAACCATTATGTGGCGGATAACCGTATAGTCTTCCAGCCCATAAAGTGACATATCCTTGCCGTAGCCCGAGCGTTTTTGCCCACCGTGCGGCATCTCGCTCACCAGCATGAAATGCGTATTAACCCAGGTGCAGCCATATTGCAATCGTGCGCTCAGGCGGTGCGCCCGACCCACATCTTTCGTCCAGACGGATGATGCCAGCCCGTACTGAGTATCATTTGCCCACGCCAGCACCTGCTCTTCATCATCAAACACCGTCATGCTGACAACCGGGCCGAACACTTCTCGCTGCACGATGGCGTCCTCCTGTTTTGCGCCAGCCAGCAGCGTTGGCGCAAAATAGTATCCTGCGCCGTCCAGTTTCTGGCCGCCGGTCACCACGTTGATATGTCCGAGCGCTTTCGCCTCTTCCACCGCTTTTGTCACTCGCTCAAGGTGCGCCTGCGAGCTGAGCGGCCCAAGCTCAGTCGATTCGTCGTTTGGCGAACCGGTTTTCAGGCTGGCGACCGCCGCGCCGAGTTTCTCAACCAGCGCGTCATAGATCCCTTTTTGCGCATAGATACGACAGGCCGCCGTACAATCCTGCCCGGCATTGTAGAAACCGAACGTTCGCACACCTTCGACAACGGCATCCAGATCGGCATCATCAAAGACAATCACCGGAGCCTTACCGCCTAATTCCATGTGCGTGCGCTTAATGGAGGGCGCGGTATGTTGAATAATGTGCTCGCCCGTCGCAATCGAGCCGGTCAGGGAGACCATCCGTACTTTTTCATGCCCGGTGAGCGGATCGCCGACCGTCTTGCCCCGCCCGAACAGCACGTTAAGCACGCCTGGCGGGAAAATATCCTTCGCAAACTCCGCCAGCTTCAATGCCGTCAGCGGCGTGATTTCAGACGGTTTTATCACCACGCAGTTACCCGCTGCCAGCGCTGGCGCCAGTTTCCAGGCCGCCATCATCAGCGGATAGTTCCACGGCGCGATCGAGGCGACGACCCCAACCGGATCGCGGCGGATCATCGAGGTATGCCCTTCCAGATACTCCCCCGCCGCCAGGCCGTTCAGACAGCGTGCGGCGCCGGCAAAGAAGCGAAATACATCGACAATCGCCGGGATCTCATCATTGAGCGCGCAATGCAGCGGCTTCCCGCAGTTTTGCGACTCCAGTTCGGCGAATGTCTGCGCATTTTCCTCAATCACGTCCGCCAGTGTTAACAGCAGCTCCGCTCTGGCTTTTGGCGTGGTTTGCCCCCATTCCGCGAATGCCCGGTCTGCGGCGCGAACGGCGGCATCTACCTGTGCGGGCGACGCCTCTGCAATCTCCAGAATCACCTCGCCCGTCGCCGGGTTGTAGACGGGCTGTTTTTCACCTTCACCGCTGACCAGCTCGCCGTTAATCAGTAATTGATGTGGCATACATCTTACTCCTGTCGCAAAATATTGAGCGGCAGCCTTGCCGTAAATATATGTCCTTTCCTAAAAATAGTCGGCGCGTCTGTCGCGCACCTGTTGGGATAAGGAAATTTAATCAGGTTGTGAGCTGACGCGCATTACGCCGCTCCACGCGGCGCGCATGTTCCATCTTTCGGAGTATAGACAAGGAGTTAGGCTGAGGATGGAAAAGACGGGGGGTATTGATATTTCCTATGGCGAGTCAGCGATAAATAACGTTCTGCCCTGATAATCGATACGTTTTCTCTATTTTGGCTAAAACCAAAAGATGGCAACGCGTATTTTATTTCAGCATATCGCGAATAAGTTTCCCCAGTTGAGATACCGCCTGCTCCTCTCTTTCTCCCCACCCCCATGCGGTATTAAACCGGAAAAAATGCGACCAGGTATCAGAGGTCGAAAACATTTTACCGGGGGCGATACTGATCTGATGCGCCAGAGCCTGCGCACTGAGTTCCCCGGCATCAAGAGATTCGGGCAGTTCCAGCCAGAGAAAATAGCCGCTGTCATTGTGGTGAATCTTCACCTCAGCGGGCAGATGGCGCAGCAGCGTTTGCCAGGCCTGCTGTTTTCGCTCCGCCAGCTGGCGGCGCAGCCGACGCAAATGCGCGTCATAGCGGCGTGTCGAAAGGTAATCGACCAGAGCAAGCTGCATCGGTGAACTGGTGGATAGCGTACTCATCAGCTGTAGCCGCTGAATTTGTCTGGCGTACTTTCCCGCTGCAACCCAACCGATACGAAAACCGGGAACCAGACATTTCGAGAATGACGAACAATGCAATATTTTGTCGTGGCGATCCCAGGCTTTGGCAGGCAGCGGTTTGTCGCGGCCAAAATAGAGCTCGCTGTACACGTCATCCTCAATCAGCACGACGTTGTACTGATCCAGTAACGCGACCAGCCGCGCTTTTTTCTCCGGGCTAAGGGTGAAGCCGAGCGGGTTTTGGCTATTGGTCATCAGCCAGCACGCCTTCACCGGATACTCCTGTAATGCCTGTTCCAGCGCCGCTAAATCGATCCCTTCTTTTACATCCGTGGCGACCGAAAGCGCTTTCAGGCGGAGTCGCTCCAGCGCCTGTAACGCGCCATAAAAGCAGGGATTCTCCACAATAACCCAGTCGCCCGGTTCGGTAACCGCCTGAAGGCTGAGGTTCAGGGCTTCCAGCGCCCCGGCGGTAATGACGATTTCATCAGGAGAGACGGTAATTCCCTGCTGCGCATAGCGTCGGGCGATGGCATGGCGCAGCTCGCTGTTCCCCGGCGGCAGGTTCTCAATCACGCTCATGGCCGTGGCGGTTTTACTGACCTGCGCCAGGGAACGGTTAAGCTGCTGCAACGGAAACAGACGCGGGTCTGGAAAGGCAGAGGCGAACGGCATCACCGACGCATCCCGGCTGGCCTGCAACATTTCGAAAATATAGGTATTAATATCAACGGATTCATCGCGCATTACCTGCACGGGCGGCATCGCAGGCTGACGCACCGGGCGCGCCGCCACGTAATAACCCGACTGCGGACGCGCAATAATGCGCCCCTGGCTTTCCAGCAACTGATACGCATGTCCTACGGTCATAAAACTCATGCCGCTGCTGACTACCTGCTCACGCAAGGAGGGTAATCGATCGCCAGGCTGCCACACGCCGGAGGCGATTTGATCGCAAATTTGTTCCGCCAGTCGCTGATATTTCTTCATCGTTTTTTTATTTCACACAATATGTAAGCCTGCTGGAACAACCGGAAAAGCTAAAGCATAGTCAGCGATAACTCTTTACCCAATGCTCTGGCCGCAATCTGTACAGCATCGATTTTCGTTGCGTGTTTCAAGTCGAATAGTCGGGTAATTTCCTGCTTGGGTCTGCCAATGCGCCTCGCCAGCTCCTGCTGCGTGATTTTTGATTCAAGGAACGCATTCAACAAAAGGACTTTAGACGCAATGCTTAGAGGAATCTCCACATAATCATCAGCTTCATCAACCATTGAAGGTAAAGGAATTGGCTGGTTATCTTCAAAATAAAATTCAAAGGCGGTGACTAATGCGCCCTGCGCGGCTTCGAGAGATTCATGGCGGGTGTCACCTTGTGTTAACGCCTCTGGAATGTCCGGGAACGACACAACGTAACCCCCTTCTTCTGCGGGAATGAGATTGACGGGATAACGCATAGTTTCTGGTAACGCTCTCATGTGATCAACCTTATATATCTGATGATTAATTCAAACCAAGCTGCTTTAGTATTGCTTTACGCAGGGTGTCTTTAATTTCATCACCAGGATGTCTGGGCATGACGCTTCGTTTGTCGTGATATCTCAACTTCAAATGATTCGTTCCATTTGTTACATCGACTCCCTGAGATTCAAGCCAGCGTCTGAACTCGCTCTGCTTCACCGCGCCTCCCTGCCATGTATTATAACCATAAGGTAAACATTTTTGTTTACCTTTTCTCTTTTTTTGAATGTTATACACCCCGAAATGGCTTTTGGCTGATTAACACTCAAAAACCGGAAAGCCGGTTCCAGTTTTGCGGGAAGGTTAACTATGGTGAGAGGGGTTTTAAGGTACATCAGGCGTGGCCGGGTGACGCTCAGCGTTCCCGGCCAGCCGCTGACTTAGCTTTTACGTTTTGGCAGCGTTTTCATCAGATCTTCCGGGCTTACGGAGGCGACAACGCTGCCGGGCAAGGGCATTTTCAGAATATGATTTTTGATCTTGCCGATAACGTGCATTTCGCACGGACGGCAATCAAACTTCAGCGTCAATACTTCGTCGCCGTGTACCAGTTGCATCGGCGTTGCTTTCCAGCTTTTGATATTCCCTTTCGCCTGTTTCGGGCACAGGTTAAAGGCAAAGCGCAAACAATGTTTGGTGATCATCACCGGCACATCGCCCTTCTCCTGGTGCGCCTCATACGCCGCGTCGATCAGTTGAACGCCGTAGCGATGATAAAACGCGCGCGCTTTGTGATTGTAGACGTTAGCCAGGAAGCTCAAATGCGTTTCCGGGTAAACCGGGTCTGGTTGCGCCACCGGCTTACGGCTGCCGCGTTGATAGTTCGCCAGACGCGCCGCATCCAGCATTTCTGCCGCTTCGCGACGGAACTGGTTGAGTAAACTGTTCGGCACGAACAGTGCGCCGGGGAGATTCACCTCAACGCTACGTGCGTAGTACATCGTCTGTCCCAGCTTCGCCACGCCTTCTTTCAGGTTGTTCAACGCTTTTTCGGCATTGTTCGCCTCGTCAAACTGCCCCTCCAGCGTATGGGTGACGCTCACGCCCTCTTCGCTGGTCAGCGTCAGAATTAGCTGTTCCTGCCAGCCGCCTAACGCGATATCCACCGCCACCCGGCGTTCGCTGGAGGTTTTGGTTAACGCCTGCTGCCAGTTGTGATCGAGATTACGGTTCAGCGGATGATGCGGGCGCACTTTATGCAGGTCGGGCGGCATTTCATTCGGCCAGACGCGATAACGGTTCTGTCCCGTCTTTTCCACCGTATTGGCGCGAAACCCCACCACTTCACGTTTGATCAGCACATTCAGGCCATCGCCGTTGGATAACGGTTCCGTCACCTCAACGTCCAGGTGATCTTTTGCCACTTTGACGACTTCGCCTACCGGTAAACCGATAAATTTTGGCGAATCGAACGCGCCGATATCCCCTTTACGGGCGTTAACAAAATAGTCGGTACTGCCGCGATGGAAGGTTTTATCCGTAGAAGGAATAAAAAAGTGCTCAGTACGACCGGCGGAAGCCCGCGCCAGGTCGCCACGCTCCTCGATAATCGCATCCAGCATCTGGCGATAGTGCGCCGTGATGTTCTTCACATAGCTCATGTCTTTGTAGCGCCCTTCAATTTTGAAGGAACGCACGCCGGCATCGATCAACGCGCCCAGATTGGCCGTCTGGTCATTATCTTTCATCGACAACAGGTGTTTTTCGTACGAGACCACCCGCCCCTGATCGTCTTTTAAGGTGTACGGCAGGCGACAGGCCTGGGAGCAGTCGCCACGGTTAGCGCTGCGACCGGTCTGCGCATGAGAGATATAGCACTGCCCGGAATAAGCCACGCACAGCGCGCCGTGGATGAAAAACTCAATAGTAGCGTCGGTGGCCTGATGAATCGCCTGGATCTGGCTCAGACTCAGTTCGCGCGCCAGCACAATCTGGGTGAAACCGACGTCGGCAAGGAATTTCGCCTTTTCAACGCTGCGGATATCACACTGCGTACTGGCATGCAGTTCAATGGGAGGAATGTCCAGTTCCAGGATGCCCATATCCTGCACAATCAGCGCATCGACGCCGGTCTGGTACAGATCGGTAATCAGCCGTTGCGCGGGCTCAAGCTCATCATCATGCAGAATGGTGTTTAACGTCACAAAGATCTTCGCGCCATAGCGATGCGCAAAAGGCACCAGTTCCGCGATATCTTTCAGGCTGTTACTGGCATTATGCCGCGCGCCGAAGCCCGGCCCGCCGATGTAAACAGCATCGGCGCCATGTAAGATCGCTTCACGAGCAATGGCGGTATCGCGTGCCGGACTTAACAGTTCAAGGTGATGAGGTTGCTGGCGCATACGGTTAATATCATCCAATAACAGCAAAATGGCGGCCATTGTAGTCAGAAGCGCGACGTTTCGGAATACTTTTCCCGTCTAACTATGTGGGTAATGGATCAAGGAGTGAAAGTGAACCGTCTGGTCGCTGCTATTGCGATACGCATGGGCGGCATCGCCCGCAAAACGCACGCCTTCGCCGGATTTGAGCGTGCGCCATTCCCCGGCAATACACATATCCAGCGTTCCCTGAATCACCACCACATGTTCGATGACGCCTGCCTCATGCGGCGTCGATTCGCTAAGCGCGCCCGGGGCCATCAATATTGAAAAATGGTCAAAACGGAGCTGCGGGTCCCACGGAAACAGCGGCGTGATCACCATTGCCTGCTGCTGCGGGTCGAAGGTCGGGAGATCCTCCGCTTCCGGCGGGGAGATAAACGTTGAAAACGGGACATTCAATCCGGTGGCAATCTTCCATAATGTCGATACCGTCGGGCTGGATTCGTTGCGCTCTATCTGGCCGAGCATTGCTTTTGAAACCCCTGTCGCTTCCGCCAGACGCGACAGACTCCATTCTCGCTGTTGGCGCAGCGCCTTCAGCGTCGTCGCCAGATAATGGGTCAGGTTGTCCATTTTTCTCCTCCGGTAAAGCCGCAGTCTATCACTTGTGCGCTATAGCGCACAATGCTACAGTTTGTGACCGTTATAACGCACAAGGGGCAATCATGCGGTCATTTTCACTTCCTCTGCCAACCGTGTTGTCTGGTTTCGTTGCGGTCCTGGTCGGCTATGCAAGCTCAGCGGCAATCATCTGGCAAGCCGCGATTGCCGCCGGCGCATCAACCGGACAAATTGCCGGATGGATGACGGCGCTTGGCATCGCGATGGGCGTCAGTACGCTGGCGTTAACCCTATGGTATCGTGCTCCGGTGCTGACGGCGTGGTCAACGCCCGGCGCCGCGTTACTGGTTACCGGCTTGCAGGGTCTCACGCTTGCGGAGGCCATCGGCGTATTTATTGTCGCGAATGCGTTAATCGTTCTGTGCGGCGTAACCGGGTTGTTTGCCCGCTTAATGCAGGTGATTCCGCATTCTCTTGCCGCCGCGATGCTGGCCGGTATTTTATTGCGTTTTGGTTTGCAGGCGTTCGGTCATCTGGATGGCGAGCTGTTTCTGTGCGGCAGTATGCTGCTGGCGTGGTTAGCGCTGAAAGTGCTGGCGCCGCGCTATGCGGTTATCGCCGCAATGGTTGTCGGTATTCTGGTTGCGGGCATGAAAGGTGACATTGTCACGCATGGCATAACCCTCTCCCCGGTGCTACCGGCGTTTATCGCGCCCCATTTTTCGCTTGCTCATAGCCTCGGCGTCGCCATTCCACTATTTCTGGTGACAATGGCGTCACAAAACGCGCCCGGTATCGCCACGATGAAAGCCTCCGGTTACTCCCTTCCGGTTTCGCCGCTGATCGTGTTTACAGGGCTGCTGGCGCTGGTTTTATCTCCCTTTGGCGTCTACTCCATATGCATTGCCGCTATTACCGCCGCCATTTGCCAGAGTCCCGAAGCGCACCCGGACGCCGGGCGTCGCTGGCTGGCTGCGGCTGTCGCAGGCGGGTTCTATCTGCTGGCGGGATTGTTCGGCGGTTCCGTCACCGCCCTGATGGCCGCCCTGCCCGTAAGCTGGATTCAGATGCTGGCCGGGCTGGCGCTGCTGGGAACAATCAGCGGCAGTCTGTACCAGGCATTGCTTAATGAAACGGAGCGTGATGCCGCGATCGTGACCTTTCTCGTCACCGCAAGCGGGCTGACGCTGCTGGGCATTGGCTCTGCGTTTTGGGGACTGGTAGTCGGAGGCGTCTGCTACGGGGTGCTATCGTTTGCTCGCCGCGCGTAACTGCGACGGCGTCTTACCGGTCACCTGCTTAAAGCGATTGCTGAAATGGCTCGCCGAACTGAATCCGCAGGCCATCGCGATCTCTGACAGCGAACGGGTTGAATGGCAGACCCATTGCTGTGCCAGCGCCATACGACGCTGCATCACGTACTGGTGCGGCGCCATGTTCATCGACTGGCGAAACATTCTGGCGAAATGAAATTCGCTCAATGCCGCCTCGCGCGCCAGATCGCTTAACGTCAGCGGCTCAGCAAGATGCGCTTCAATGTACGCCAGCACATTGCGCAGCGTGGCTGGCGCCAACCCGCCAGTAACCGTCGGGAGACGCCACTGCACGTTACTGTAATGCTGCACCAGATGCGTCAACAGCAGTGACGAGGCGGCGCTGAGCGTCATATGATTCGCCGGTTGCTGCCAGTCATTTCCCAGCAGGAACTGGCGATAAACCGCCGTTATTCCCGGATCGTTGCCAAAGGTGCGCTCATCCAGGGTAAAGCTGTACGGGCTTTTATCCCAGACTTTTTCCCCAACATCCCGCAGATGGGCATCTGTACAGTAGAGATGGACAAACGACAGGTCGTCGCGAATGTCCCAGACGGACTCACTCTCTTTTGGCATCAGACAGAAGCGATCCGGTCCCCCGCCATTCTTCCAGCCGCCCGGCGTTTTGTGGTAGCTCTCGTAGCCGTCAGCGACATACAGGCTGAGAGTATGGTGATCGCAATATTGCGTAATGTTGTCACGTTTATTTGACCATGCCGCCAGCTGGACACCCGAATGCAACGCAACCGAGTCATGCAGCACGGCATTATGTTTGCGTAAATTTTCAAAGGCATCATAAGACTGAGACATACCATCACATCACAAAGCAGTAATAAGTAGAATCTCAGTCTATAACAGCCACGACCCGTTTCCAGCCCTCACCGGTCAGACAGCGGCAAAAAAGCGCAAGATTTTGCAAGTCATCCGCAAACCGGTGCAAGCGCGCGCATTTTTTACATGTCACATTCCTTCTTCGGATAATAAAGATAAAGAAGAGAGTGTTATGAACGCATTATTATACTGTCTGGTGGTTGTCATTTGGGGAACCACCTGGATTGCGATTTATCTGCAACAAGGCCCGGTATCGGCGCCCGTGTCCATTTTCTGGCGGTTTGCCGTCGCCAGCGCGTTAATGATGCTCATCCTGCTGGCGAGCGGGAAATTACGAAAATTATCCGGGCGCGACCACCTGTTTTGCCTGTTACAGGGCGGATGCGTCTTCTGCTTTAATTTCTGGTGTTTTTATAGCGCCGCCGCCTGGATCAACACGGGGCTGGAGTCCGTCATTTTCTCAATGGCCGTACTGTTTAATGCGGTTAACAGCTTTGTGTTCTTCGGGCATAAACCGCCGCTACGCTTTTATTACGCTGCTGGTCTGGGATTAACGGGCATTATCACGTTGTTCTGGCAGGATCTGGCCAACAGCGGCTGGAACCACTCGCTGTTACTGGGGATTGGTCTGAGCGCGCTGGGAACGTTTGGCTTCTCTTTGGGCAATATGATCAGCATGCGCCATCAGAGAAAAGGTCTGGAAGTCATGACCACCAACAGCTGGGCGATGCTGTACGGCACGCTGCTGATCGCCGCCATTGCCTGTATACGCGGCGATAACTTCACGCCGCAATGGACGTTGAGCTACCTCGGCGCCCTGCTGTATCTGGCAATATTCGGTTCTGTTATCGCGTTTGGCGCGTATTTTACTCTGGTGGGACGCATCGGCCCTGGCAACGCGGCCTACAGTACGCTGCTGTTTCCTCTGGTGGCGCTGACAATATCCACACTCTATGAAGGTTACGTCTGGCAAATGAATGCCGTTGTTGGATTAGTGCTGATTCTGGTTGGCAATCTGGTGATGTTCACGCGTCCAGAGGCGTTAATGAGTAAGTTAATTTACCGTCGCCGGGCGGCATAAAAAAACGCGCCATCCAAAGATGGCGCGTGAACTTATTTTTTACCGACATCAAACATGGTGGCATCAGTCGCCATGTCATCAATCACTTCTTTCAACGTTTCAAACGCCATCGGCGTATTTTCGTTGCTCAGGTCTTTACCCTCGCCCTGACGAACCACTTTCACCACCGGTTTATTGGTGGCGGCATCAATCAGCTCGCCTTCAAAGTAAAGATGCGTATCCATTGTGCGATGACCTGTCGCCATCTGCGTACCCGCAACCACCAGGGCGACCGGCACCACTTCATAGAATTGCAGCCCCTCTTTGCTGGTATCAACGCCGGTTATCGCGCCGCGGAAAATCAGGCTACGCGGCCCTGGGGTCGTTACCAGAGGTTTACGTTTCTCAATGGCCGTTTTCAGTTGGGTATCGGTATAGCTTCGTAATTTATCCAGAACCTGCTGCCCGACCTGCGTCGTGGGTTTTGGCACCGGATAGTAGGTTATCGGGTTCCAGACGATGCTGTCATATTTAGATTCATCAAAGCTGGAGTCAACCCAACGGAGCACCGGTTTTCCCGTTGCGGAGGTTGTTTCTTTCAGCCCTGAATAATCTTTTAAGAACCCAGAATATTTATCCGGCTGAGTGATTTTTGACGCACAGCCAGATAAAGCCAATAAGCCAGAAAGCACTGCAACTTTAAATAAAGTATGAGTACGCATGGAAACTATCCCTTTTGTTTTTGCAGATATGCAATTGGAATAGTAGCAAAAGGAAACTAATCTGGATGGACTATAAATGGTATCGCCAGCACAAATTCAACACGGCGAGTTGCAGGCCGTATCAGGCCTGCAACGCTATCGTAAAATTGCGTTATGCGCTTTTACGCGCCAGCAGCGTCGCAAAACGCAGTTTGATGCGGTTGCCGTTGGCGTCCGTGCGGTGAAGTTCACCCACATCCTCGTTGTATTTCAGCAATTCCCAGCCTTCGTAGTAACGGCGCAGTTCCCCTTCTTTAAACGCAAACGGGAAACCCACGGTGCAGGGAAAATCTTCCGTATCCATTGCCGCCACAATCAGGTTATGCCCGCCCGGTTTGGTGCAGCGCTGCATATTGGCAATCAGCCCCGGAATGGTTTTCGCTTCCAGGAACATCATCACGACCGTTGAGAGAATAAAATCGTAGTCGCCTTCGAAGCTTAACGCGTTAAGGTCAACCACCTTTGCTTGCAGGTTTTCCAGCCCTTCCGCCGCTTTGATGCGCTCAACGTTGGCGATGCTCATCGGATTCTTATCCCAGGCGGTAACGTCATAGCCGTTCGCCGCCAGATAGAGGCTATTACGGCCATTTCCGCAGCCCAGATCCAACGTTTTACCCGGCGCGACCACCTTTGCCGCCTCAACGACGTCGGAGTGCGTGCGGGTTAAATCGTATTTTTCAGTAAAGTAATTTTCGTCACGAAGGGTCATTAGTTATCCTCAGATTTCAGTAATGCGGCGCGTTCTGTGCGCACGAGAAGTTTCCCCTGCATCAGCAGCGCAAACGTGCGTACGAGCAATAACGCTATGATAAAATTGGTAAAAATAAACAACGGAATCGCCAGCGTATGAAAAAATCCCGACGCGCTGGCGTGCCCTAAATGCAGCCCTGTCGTCGCCAGCGCTGAAACGCCGAACGAGAAGCTCCAGAAAGAGGCATTAAACGGCTGCGACAGATACCACGGCATCAGGCGCAGCATGAAAAGCAGTTGCAGCAAGCCATAGCCAAACAGCATTTTTGCCAGCGTATCGCCTTCTCCGCCGTTGACGCTCAGCCAGGCGCTACAGGCCACTAACGCCGGAGCCAACTGAATGCCCAGCGATGTGCGCAGTACCGCCGGTAATTCACCGGAACTGCGCAAACGTTGCAAAATAACGGGTTCCAGACTCAGCCACGAGAATACGCCAGCCCCTAAAAAGACCAGCCCGGCGTCGTTGTAACCCAACGCGCCGCAGGCCATCGCGCTAATAAAGTTGTTTGCTACCGTCGGCAGATACAGCCCCGGCGTTGTCGCCTCTTCAGGATGCGAACCGCGCCAGAGTCCCGCCGTTTGCCATGCGGCATAAGCCAGTTGCACCACGACGCCAATGCTGAACAATCCCACGGCTAACCCACGACACCAGGGGACAAAACCAATCGCCACCAGCATCGTGGTCGCAGGAAAAAGGCTGACAAAACTGCTCTTTACCGGGTGCCGTACCTCCGCCAGTACGCTCTGTGGAAAACGCAGCAGACGGTTAAGAAAGGCAAGCGTCAGCAAGCTCCAGATGATCATTGCCAGGATCACCAGGCCATCGCCAATCCAGTGACTGACGGGCCAGATATGACTGGCATAGCGCCACGCTAAGCCCATGCCAATGGTGCCCAGTACCATCCCAAAATAGCCAGCCGGAAGATTGAGCACCCGGTCGCTCTGCTTGTTCTTACTCATTTTGTTTAATTTATAAAGTATATTTTAAATGCATTTTATGGAATTTCGCCCTGTTTAGCCAGTGCTGAAAAATTTGCTACGGTTATCTTAAGCGAGCAAAGGGAAATTCCCCATGAGCAAATATCACCTGAGTGAAGAATCGCGTGCCTTTAGTTATCAGGATAACGGCCACAAGAAAAGCGTCCTGCTACGCCAGATCATTGCCCTTACCGACTTTAACGACGTCAAAGCCGGAACCGCTGGCGGCTGGGTCGACGACGAAAGCGTGCTGGCGCAAGAAGGACACTGCTGGATTTACGACGAGAATGCCCTCGCATTCGCCGGGGCGATGATTTCAGGCAACGCCCGCATCACCCAGGCCTGCATCATCAGAGATCGCGCGCAAATCGGTGATAACGTCTGGATTGATCTGGCCGAGATTAGTCACGGCGCCCGGATAAGCAACAACGTCACCGTGCAGAATTCGGTCGTTCGCGGTGAATGTCATCTGTCTGGCGACGCTCGTATTCTGCACCATTCGGAGATTATCGCCGCAAAAGGCCTAACTCAGGAAAGCGACCTGACGCTGCAAATCTACGATCGCGCCACCGTCAGCAGCTCGCGCATTGTGCATCAGGCGCAAATCTACGGCGATGCGATAGTCACCCAGGCGTTTATTGAACACCGCGCGGAAGTGTTTGATTTCGCGATCGTCGAAGGAAATGAAGAGAATAACGTCTGGCTTTGCGACTGTGCCAAAGTGTACGGTCACGCCCGCGTTATTGCGGGAACGGAGGAAGATGCCATCCCTACGTTGCGTTACAGTGCTCAGGTGGCGGAGCACGCGACGGTTGAAGGTAACTGCGTATTGAAACATCACGTTCTGGTCGGTGGTCATGCCGAACTACGCGGCGGCCCTGTCCTGCTTGACGATCATATCCTGATCGAAGGCCATGCCCGCATTCTGGGGGACGTGCTGATTGAGCATCATGTGGAAATCACCGATCGGGCGACGATCGAAACCTTTGATGGCGACAGCATCCACTTGCGTGGCCCAAAAGTGGTTAACGGTGAACAGCATATTACACGAACACCGTTGGCAGGGTTACTCTGAGGCGTTCTCGATAATGCGGGCGTACAGGTTGACGTCGTGATACTCCCCGTTGAGAAACTCCGCTTGTTTCAGGCATCCTTCCAGTTCAAAACCATTGCGGCGCGCCACCTGGTTGCTCGCCTGGTTCGCAACCCGACATTTAATCACAAAGCGTCGAAGCTCGCCGCGCCCGGCATAATGGCCGATAAACGCCTGAAGCGCGCGCGACATAATACCCTGCCGCTGGTGAGATTCATCCAGCCAGTAACCGATATAGGCGGTTTTATTCAACGGCTCTATCAGATTAAACGAGATGACGCCCACCACCTCCTCTTCCTGAAAGATAAGGAACATTTTGGCGTAGCCGCGCTGGTGCAACATCATATTACCCTGCACATTTTTGCGCGTATCGTCTTCGCTGGCGACAAACTGCGGCCAGTTTAGCGATGCCTGTAGCCAGTCTTTGTTTTTAAGCACCAGTTGATGTAACGGCGTAACATGGCACTCTTCCACCGCTCGCAGTTCCAGTGTTTCGCTGATCGTGATGACTTCAGCCATTTCTCCATCCTTTACGGTGACAACAGCAGGATTTATTAGCTTATCACAGACTTGCCCGCATACCTGAAAACAGGAAGGGCTTCCTTGTCTGTCAGGAAGCCCTTTTGAGCAGGACAAAGACTGCGCAGTGCCTACAACGAATCAGCTCTCATTCAAACTTTCTTTCTGCAATATTCTGAGCAGATCCTCCTTCAGATGGAGTTTCTCTTTCTTCAGACGAACAATATCCAAACTGTATCCCCTGCCGTCAGAACCTTCCAGCCGGGCAATCTCATGATCAAGGGTGTTGTGTTTTTCGAACAAGGAAAGAAAGCGAGGATTCTCGGTTTTCAGTCGTGAAATCAGATCTCTGTATTCTGGAAACATACGCACTCCCTGTTAGTGGCTGTAAAACGTGTACTGAAGTACACACCGTCAGCTTACGCATTTGACATAAGGAATAATGCGAACGGGATCGAGTTTAAATAATGAGCAGAAAATGCGCCGGGAATCGTCGGGAGAAAAGAGCCGCCAGCAGTGTGGCGGCTCGGGGCAGCAGAGCGGATTAACGCATCACGCGGTCATCAACATAGCGACGCTTATCCGGCGCCGGCGGGAAATACTGATACAGCCAGGTTTCGCTAATGGCGTCCCCCTGGCAGCGCAGGAACATACGCATATCCACCGGGTCGGTCGAATCTGACGTCGGATACCAGTCAAACTGGATGCGATAACCATCGAACGGTTCGACATAGAGGATCTCAATCTGTTTCGCTTCGCCGTTAGACAGCGTAATGACAGGCTCGATCCCCTTCGGCGCAGCGGCTTTCAGGTCGCCGCCGACAAAATCAATGGCAAAGCGGCGCGCCCATTTTTCCGGGTAGTGTTCACCCGGCGCCCACCCTTCGGGGAAACCGCCCATACCGGTACGGGTCGCCATCACGCGCGCCAACGGCGAGCGAACCGGCGGTTGCGCGCTCCAGTAAAGACGGTATTTGAATGCCAGATCATCGCCCGCTTTGATCGCTTTTTCCGGCTGCCAGAAGCACACCACGTTATCGAGCGTTTCACCGGTCGTCGGGATTTCCATCAGGCCGATAGACCCTTTCCCCCATTTGTTACGCGGCTCCACCCACAGGCTTGGGCGTTTGTTATACCAGCCCATGATGTCCTGATAGTGGGAAAAGTCACGGTCAAGTTGCAGCAGGCCGAACCCTTTCGGGTTATTGTCGAGATAGGCGTTGAACTGCAATTTCTGCGGGTTATTCAGCGGACGGCAGATCCATTCGCCATTGCCCAGCCACATTGCCAGGCGGTCAGAGTCGTGAATTTGCGGATGAATGGTGTCGCACATCCGGCGTTCATTGTTGCCGCAGCTGAACATGCTGGTCATTGGCGCGATACCCAGCTGCTTGATGTCTTTACGCGCATAGATGTGGTTTTCCACATCCATGATCACCTGACTCTCTTCGCAGTGGATCACAAATTTATAGGCGCCAGTGACGCTTGGGCTATCCAGCAGCGCGTACACGGTAAACGTGGTGTCGCCCGGTTTCGCCGTCTCAAACCAGAATGCGGTGAAGTCCGGGAACTCTTCTTTGCTGTCGGTATAGGTGTCTATCGCCAGGCCTCGCGCGGACAGCCCGTACTGATAAGTGTCATCCACCGCGCGGAAGTAGCTTGCCCCCAGGAAGGAGACGATGTCGCGACGCGCCAGTTCAGGCGCTTTAAAGGCGCGAAAGCCCGCGAAGCCAAGGTCGGTTTGCCCTTCCAGTTGACGGGTATCGACACCGGCATCGTTGTATTTGAACAGTTCCGGGCGGAAATGAATTTCGCGCGCCTGATGTGTGCTGGCATCAAGCGAGAACATACGCACGCGACGACGAAAGCCCATTCCTACGTGGAAAAATTGCACATCCAGCTTGCGGCCTTCGATGTTGTTCCACAGAGAGTGCGCCGCATCGTACTGAATGCTGTTGTAGGCCTGCGGCGTCAGATTCGCCAGCGTATTGGGTAACGCCCGGGGTTCGCCGCCCCACGGCTTTTGCGCTAAATCGTTCGCCATTGATTGCAGAACGGAAAAGTCAAAACGGACGGTTTGACCATCTGCAATATCAGACTCTGCCGCGAAAGCGGCGCGGGAAAAGAGTGAAGCAATACCGCTCGTACCGCACACGGCGGCCATTGCCATTGAACCTTTAATAAATCGTCTACGATCCATACCTGAAAGTGAGTCCTTCTGGTCGTGTGAATGGTCCCGCGCTGGTCTCTATCAGCGGCAAGAAGTGCAACGTTTCTGACCGCTCACTCTAGACAAAATTCATTAATAATCCAATTGTTGGCTGTCGATAATCTGTACAAAAGCCAAAATATTTTATGTCGATAAGAACAGACTGAATACCGTGTAAATACAGATGGGCGCGCTTTCAGGTTATGAAAAGCGCAACCTGCCGAACATCTCGCCATTATTCCAGACTGACGTGATGTTTCATCACCCGTTTGAACAGCGCCATTCGCGCGCCCATAAAGCGGTTCTCTACTTTAAAACCGGCAAATTTATTCAGTCCGATGCGTAACAAGCGATCCCGCCCCTGAACGCTGGCGGGCCAGCGCACCGGACCATGCAGAACATCGCAGGTCCGGCTGGCGTGACGGGCGAAATTAACCCAGTAATCGGCGATATGCCGGGCAAACGCCATATCGTTGTCATTCACGTAATTGCGCGCGGGTTCCGCCAGCGTCAGCGTATCAAAGACATACGGCACTTCATTTCCGTGCCAGGCGCCGTTGGCGTAGGTTGTGTGTTCAGTTTCCGCGACATAGTCAAACCAGTATCGCCAGCACGGTTCACCTACCCGCTGCTGCGCCTGCATCACCACATAGCCCAACGTGGTGAACGCCATATCGCGGCAGACCTGACGCCCCAGCTCTTCATCGCCTTTCACGCCGGGATAGAGCAGCTTGATCAGCCCTAACCCCAGTCGGCGTTCGCGCCGCAATTTCGCGATCTGCCCGGCGAGATCAACGCCAAACACCGCCATCACGCTCGCTTCGTCGCTGTTGGAGCCAATCAGAACCGGCATTGGGTGCTGCTTTCCGGCAAAGAAGGTCTCCATCATCGGCTGTGGCAATATCGCATCGCCGGAAATCGGCGTCGGCGCGATTTTCAACGGTGCGCCCAGCGGCCAGAATGCCTCCGCCGGTAGCGCCCGCAACTGTTCAGCAGTAGCGTCCGGCAAATTAAAATGCGCCGCCAGTTCGATGCCCTTTTGCAGCGCGACCTCGCGCGGCGTATCCGGTAACGTATAACCACTCTGAATAATGGCTTTATGGAACAGGCCCTTTGCCCGTGGGGACGCCATCAACGACAGGACGCTACGCGCGCCAGCGGACTCGCCGAACAGCGTCACATTCTGCGCATCGCCGCCGAAAGCGGCAATATTGTCCTGCACCCAGCGTAGCGCCGCGATCTGATCGAGCAAGGCGAAGTTATGCACGCATTCGCCGTCCTCGCCATCAAGGGCCGGATGAGCAAAAAATCCCAGGTGACCAAGACGATAATTGAGCGTGACTACCACGACATCGCGCTTCGCCAGCGCACAACCGTCGTAAGGCGGTAATCCTCCCGCGCCGATGGTGTAGCCGCCGCCATGCAGCCAGACCATCACCGGCAACGGCTGCGGGCGCACCGCGGGCGCCCAGATGTTCAGATACAGGCAATCCTCGGAAAAACGCCCTGGATCGCCCCCGCCAAGCTCGCGACAATATTCAATATCCTGCCAGCTGGCGCATGAAAATGTATTCGCAGGGCGTTCGCCCTGCCAGGGGGCGGCAGGCTGTGGCGCCCGCCAGCGGAGCTGACCCGTAGGCGGCGCGGCATACGGTATACCGCGCCAGATGTGGATGTCGTTTTGCACGACACCCATGACATTTCCCTGTTGCGTTTCGACAAGCGGGATGGAGGGATTCAACATGACGCATTCCTTTTCCTTCACATCCCGACAGCATACCGCGATCAGAGCAGTCCGCAACGCCGTTTACTGCGTTCTTCCGCCGCCTGATAAAGCGCAAACTCATCATATACCGGGCACCCCAACGCCTGCTCAAAGGCGTCGCGGCTGGCATTGCCGTGGCTGCGCGCCTGGGTTTCGTTACCCAGGTTAGACTGGAATATTCCGGCCGCGCTTACCGGCAGAAAATCTTCATAGGTAATGGGTTGTGCCACCACCCAACCGCGTTCAATCAGCGGCTGTGGGTCGTCGCCCGGATGAATAGACTGGCGGTGCGATTCACCGGCAGGCGTTAACCGGTAGCGAAACCAGGCGAGCCCCTGCTGGCGCAGTAAAAATTCGCTGTCCGGGAAAGCGTTAAAGACCGCCTGCAAATGCAGCTGATGCGTAAGATTATCTTTGCCCGTCCCCGCCTTATGCAGTAACGCATCGTACAACCGCCGCCCTTCAGGCGTCAGCGCCACGCCGCGCTGTTCAATCTCACCAAAACGTGCCGTATGGCTGCCCTCCGTTTCACCGGCAAACAGCACCGACTCTTCCAGCGCCTTGAAACTGGTCTGGCGTAACAGAATCGGCACCTCACGGCGCGGCGGCCCTTCAATCAGGATCTTGGGTTCGATACCGCATTCCGGCATCATCAACTGTACTTTGTCGATATCCAGAGTGCGCGGCGTCAGGTGGTTAATGTGGCACCCCGGAAAACACACCACGTCAGCAATCAGACGGTGTTCATTATGTAATGCCTGATACGTTTCCCTGTCCACCGTGGCGTGCCGGTGCCAGCGGAAAGTCTCCAGCGCCTCCTGCACAAACTCCCGCGCCTGCGCCCCGGTAAAATTGCCCTGCGCATCAAAGACGTCCAGAAGTTCGCGACAGCGCGGCGTAAAGATATCGCGCTTCGCCAGAATATCCGCCGCGCGTTGGCGCAGCGCCGCGTTCTCAATTAACTCCAGCCGTAATAGCGAGGTGAAGACGCGAAACGGGTTGCGGGAAAGCGACGCATCGTCAATGGGGCGAAAGGCGGTGGAATGAACGGGAACGCCCGCCTGAGAAAGGTCGTAATAACTGACGGGATACATCCCCATAATCGCAAACATTCGGCGCAAGGTGGAAAGCTCCTGCGCCGTACCCACCCGAATCGCGCCATGCCGCTCAACGTTCAGCCGCGCCAGCTCATCCGCGTTGGCCAGCTTTTCATGCAGCGTAGGATTATTTTCCAGTACCGTCAGATTCACATCAGCGACAAGTTCCAGCAATGTACCGTACTGTGGAACTTCCTGCTGGTACATTGCTGACATTGCCTGCGAAAAGTGTTCCCGAATCTCATCAGCCGCGATGGTGTTCGCCATAATGTCATGCCTCCAGTGAATATTACCTGGAGTGTAGAAAACGCCGTTCACTCTGGTGGGAAGAATTTACAAAGTGTGATCTCACCTGTGCGGATTCAGGTGATGTTCCAGCCAGGGGAGCATCTGTTTCTTACGGCTCAGCATCCCTTCCACGCTGGTTTTCGCGTACAGAAGATCGCGGCTAAAGCGTTCAAGAGACAGACCGGCAAGCTGGCTGAGCGATTCCACCGCAAGGCGGTCATCCGGGGTCGTTGTCGGCGAACGAAGCGTGACAGTGTCACTCAGAACGGCGCCCAGTAATAACGTCGCTTCTGCGGATGAAAGCTGTTTTCGAATGGCATCCGTCATCAGTTGCCACAGTAATGTCGCGCTACTGCCAACAGGTTTTACCCACACTTCCGGCGGCAGTCGGGTGATCAACCCGCCTAAGCGGTGATGGTCAATAATGCCAACAACGTTACTCTGCGCTAAAGAATCCGGCCCCTGGGCTGGTTCGGTAAAATCAACCAGCCAGACGTCCCGATCGGTGAGCGGAACGCTTAATCGTTCAGGAATGGGCAACCCCGCCTGCGCAAAAATAAACTGCGTCTCACGGTTGGCTTCCCCCGTGCGGAACGCCACTGCCTCCTGCCCGCGTAACGTCAGCCAGCGCGCCGTCATCATGGCCGTACAGATAGCATCGCTATCAGGATTGAGGTGACCAATTACATATATCATTGTTGTTTCCTGTTGGAAAAAGCATGAGGAACCGGAAGAGTATTGACCAGCCCGACACGCTCCTGGTGATAAAGAGTCATATCAGGCGTCATCAGCCTACTGAAACGAGGCGGTTGGAATAAGGTGGAACGCCATCACCCTGCACTGGATTGTGAACCCGCTTGATGTCTCTTTCAAGTATGAACTCACGTTATGACCTGTCGCTTTCTGCGTCACGCATTGCCATTATTCTCACATCACTGTGAATCGTACAAAACATAAGCAAAACAAACTTCTTGTAAAAGAAATGAGTTAGATGTTAATAATATTTTGCTATCAGGTTATCAAAAACCAATAACTTTACTTGTCACCGGCACCGCTCTGTTTTTAACATCGCTTATGGAAAAAAATAGCTTGTTTAGTCAGCGCATCCGTTTGCGCCATCTTCATACTTTTGTAGCTGTCGCCCAACAAGGAACACTGGGGCGCGCGGCTGAAACCCTTAACCTGAGTCAACCTGCACTCTCTAAAACGCTTAACGAGCTGGAGCAACTGACCGGAACCCGCCTTTTTGAGCGCGGTCGCCTCGGCGCGCAGTTAACGCTGCCCGGCGAACAGTTCCTCACCCATGCGGTAAAAGTGCTTGATGCGCTTAATACCGCGGGCCAGGCGTTGAATCGCAAAGAAAGCCTCAATAATGATGTGGTGCGCATTGGCGCATTGCCCACCGCCGCGTTGGGTATCCTTCCGGCCGTTATTGGTCAGTTCCATAAGCAGCAAAAAGAGACGACGTTACAGGTCGCCACCATGAATAACCCGATGCTGCTCGCTGGCTTAAAAACGGGGGAAATCGACCTCGGTATTGGCCGGATGTCCGACCCGGAATTGATGAGCGGTCTGAATTACGAGCTGCTGTTTCTGGAGTCGCTGAAGCTGGTTGTGCGCCCTAATCACCCGCTGTTACAGGAAACCGTCACCTTAAGCCGTGTGATGGAATGGCCGGTGGTTGTGTCGCCCAAAGGCACCGCTCCCCGGCAGAATGCGGAAGGTCTGCTACAAAGTCAGGGCTGCAAAATGCCCGTTGGCTGCATCGAAACGCTGTCGGCCTCGTTGTCTCGCCAGCTTACCGTTGATTATGACTACGTCTGGTTTGTTCCTTCAGGCGCGGTGAAAGAAGATCTGCGCCAGGCTACGCTGGTATCACTGCCGATTCCCACTCTGGGCGCTGGCGAACCGATTGGCATCCTCACCCGCGTGGACACGCCGCTTTCTCCCGGCGCGCAGGCGCTGATCGCCGCTATCCGCAAATCCATGCCACACTGAATGCGCCCTCAAATAAATGCCGGATAAGACGCGTTAGCGTCGTTACCCGGCAATATTAAGGCTTAAAACGTTTCCCAGTTATCACCGCTGGTTGTTACCGGCTGCGGTGATGAACTGGCGACGACGTCCACAGACGGCGCGCGTTTAATCGCACTTCCCCCCTGCAAACGAAATGCCCCGACCGCTTCGGTTAAGCGAGCGGCCTGCTCTTCCAGAGACGCGGCGGCGGCAGAGGCCTCTTCGACCAGCGAGGCGTTTTGCTGCGTGACCTTATCCATCTCGGAAATCGCCTGGCTCACCTGCACAATCCCACGGCTCTGCTCATCAGAGGCTGCGGCGATCTCCAGCATAATGTCCGTTACGCGTCGCACGGCATCGACAATATCATTCATGGTGTTGCCTGCTGCGACGACTTCCCCGGAGCCCTGGTCAATCAGTCTGACCGATTCGCTGATCAGCCCTTCAATTTCCTTCGCCGCCTGCGCACTGCGGCTTGCCAGCGTGCGCACTTCACTGGCGACTACGGCGAAGCCACGCCCTTGTTCACCCGCTCGCGCCGCTTCGACCGCCGCGTTAAGCGCCAGGATATTGGTCTGGAAAGCGATGCTGTTGATGACGGCGGTGATCTCGGAAATTTTCTTCGAGCTATTGGAGATATTGCCCATTGTTTTCACGACGCCAGACACCATCTGACCGCCGTGACTGGCTTTGCCGGAGGCGTCTTCCGCCAGTTTACTGGCATGGTGCGCGTTGTCCGCATTTTGTTTCACCGTGGCCGTGAGTTCTTCCATGCTGGCTGCGGTCTGTTCAATTGCTGCGGCCTGCTCTTCCGTACGCGATGACAAATCGGTATTGCCGGCGGAAATCTCACTGGTGCCGCGATAAATCTCTTCCGCCCCCTGACGTACCGTTCCCACCGTTTGCCCCAGAGAGGACTGCATCTTCTGGAGATGGCGGCTTAAGCGACCGATTTCGCTGCGTCCGGTTGGATCATCCGGCATGGTGAGATCGCCTGCGGCAATCTGTTCAATACGCTGCGCAGCACGTTGCAGAGGGTTGATTACCGTCCGGCGGAGCGCGATAAACGTCAGTAGCGTAAGCACCAGCGCCAGCGCGAACGCCCCAATCATGAACATCAATCCCAGTTGGCTGCGCTGATGCGCCTGGTCGCTAAGCTGATTCGCGCGCGCCGTGCGTAGCTCAATCGCCTTGAGCAATACGGTGTTATACGCGGTATCGAGCGGTCTGGCCTGTTCGTTTTCATGGTTGATAATCGCCTCGAACATGCCGTTTCTGGCGTATTTCAACATAGGTTGCAGGCCATCAATATAGGCTTTGAAGCGGGTATTCAGCTCCGCATCCAGCGCTTCGTCCGCCGGTGTTTTTACCGCCCGCGCCATAAAGACGTTAAAGCCTTCCTGCGACTGCTTAATCCGCTTCTCCGCCTCAGCGATATTGGCTTTCATGTCATCCATTTCAGCAATGCGGCTCGCCGCGCCTGCATGGATCATATTGATACGCGCGGTACGCAGATGGTTAGAACTGTTGGATAAGCCCATCCGCACCTGAATTTCGTCCGTCACATCCCGCTGGTCACGATCTGCCTGTAGCAGGAAGTACCCCGCCAGCCCGGAACTGAGTGCGAACAGAAGAAGGATGCCACCGAGAATGGAGGAAAACAGCGGAACCAGCCGAATATGATGCAGAAAACCCAGCTTATGCGGTGCTTGCATCGTTGATGTGTTGTCCATGACCGTCGACTCTCTTGTAGGTTATTGCGTATAAAACACGCCCGTTAGATAGTCATCGGCATTCCAGGAAGTTTGCTTACGGTGAAAATCGGAATGTTTGTCACATTTTCACAACATTTATTCCTGAAAATTCAGGAAAGTGCCAGCGGCAGACCCGCTGGCATGTGAATCAGTTATCACCGAAATGGATAACGGTGCGAATGGACTTGCCCTGATGCATTAAATCAAAGGCATCGTTGATTTGATCAAGCGGCAAGCGATGGGTAATGAACGGGTCCAGACGAATTTTCCCCGCCATCGCCTCTTCCACCATGCCTGGCAGTTGGCTACGCCCTTTCACACCGCCAAAAGCGGAACCGCGCCAGACGCGCCCGGTAACAAGCTGGAACGGACGGGTTTTAATTTCCTGGCCTGCGCCAGCCACGCCGATGATGATGCTCTCGCCCCAGCCTTTGTGGCAGCACTCCAGCGCTGCGCGCATCACATTGACGTTACCGATACATTCAAAACTGAAATCGACGCCGCCATCGGTCAGCTCAACAATCACATCCTGGATGGGTTTGTCATAGTCATTCGGGTTAATGAAATCGGTCGCGCCCATTTCTTCCGCCAGTTTGAATTTCTCCGGGTTGGTGTCAACCGCCAGAATACGCCCGGCTTTCGCCTGCACTGCTCCCTGAATCACCGCCAGGCCGATACCGCCCAGGCCAAAGACCGCAACGCTATCCCCTTCTTTTACTTTTGCCGTGTTGTGTACCGCGCCAATCCCTGTGGTGACGCCGCATCCCAGCAGACAGACTTTATCCAGCGGCGCCTGCGGATTGACTTTCGCCAGGGAAATTTCAGCACAAACGGTATATTCACTGAATGTGCTGGTGCCCATATAGTGATAGACAGGTTCGCCGTTGTAAGAAAAACGGGTGGTGCCATCCGGCATCAGCCCTTTACCCTGCGTGGCGCGCACCGCCTGACACAGGTTGGTTTTGCCGGATTTACAGAACTTACACTCGCCGCATTCTGCGGTGTACAGCGGAATAACATGATCGCCTGGCTTCAGACTGGTGACGCCTTCGCCAACGTCAACCACCACGCCACCGCCTTCGTGACCCAGCACCGCCGGGAACACGCCTTCCGGGTCGTCGCCGGAGAGCGTAAACGCATCCGTATGGCAAACGCCGGTATGGGTAATTTTGACCAGCACTTCGCCTTTTTGCGGCGGCGCGACGTCAATTTCAACAATCTTTAACGGCTGGCCGGGGCCAAATGCAACTGCTGCACGTGATTTCATTTGTCTCTTCCCATTATTGTGAGGTGATCTGTTTATTTTAGATAAGCGCGCAGAAGGTGGCCGATTTCAGCCATGCGCACGGCGCGTTGATCCGGCGTGGTGTCGCCGCTGACCAGTTCATCTTTCAGGTGAATCTCAACCATCTCTCCCATCAGCCCGTTAGATGCGCCGCGAACGGCGGCAATCTGTTGCAGGATCGCCAGGCAAGGTTCTCCTGACTCCAGCGCCCGTTCCAGCGCGTCAACCTGCCCGCGGATACGGCGAACTCGAGTGAGAATACGTTTTTTATCTTCAGGTGAATGCGGCATACGCCCTCCATACTATAGGGGGGTATACTATCAGATTTGTTATGTGGCTGTAAAACCAACAGCAGCATCTCGCTATTTGTATGACAAATAGCTATACTGCCCGCTTCCGATGTAGACCCGTTTCCTTCACCTGCGTCACGGGTCTGGTTACACGCAGGTGTTTTCTAAAAGAAACCCCGCATTACGCGGGGTGGTGAGAAGAGTCAGGAACGTTTGCGCGGCATCATGCGCAACAGCGTATTGTCTTTCCAGACGTAGTGATGCATCAGCGCCGCGGCGGCATGCAAGCCAATAACAAAATACCCCAGTTTCGCCAGCGTGATATGCCAGGTTTTCAGCATATCCACCACCTCAAAATTAGCGTCTGACGCATGCGGCATCACCAGGCCGAACGCAACCCAGGGATTGCCCCGGTTATACATCATCACCAGGCCAATAATCGGCAAGACAATAAACAGCAGATAGATCACCAGATGCCCAAGATGCGCCATTCCGGTCACCATCGGCTTTGGTTTTGGCACAATGGGCGGCGCCGGGTATTTCAGTCTGACCAGCAGGCGCGTCACCATCAACACCAGGATGGTCATCCCGCACGAGACATGAACCATATTGATCCACGGACGATAGCTGCGGGGCGCAAATCCCCTCAACTCCATTGCACAGTAGGTCACAATAACCAGTAAAAAGACCAGCCAGTGGATGCCAATTTGCAGGCTTGTGTACTTATTGCTCATAACACGTCCTGAGTAAAAAAATAAAGCGTCAACATAGCGAGCTTTTGTTAAAAATTCATTAACTTTTGTTCACCCAATTTCAACCAGTTACGCTTAGCCGCAAAATCTGTTATTGCCCTGGACGCCTGACTGGACTATGCCTGGTAGGAAAAAATGTGTCGTATCGTTGCATCCTGACAGGAGAAAACCATGAGTAAAATTGGCATTAACGGCTTTGGTCGTATCGGTCGTCTGGTGTTACGTCGTCTGCTGGAAGTGAAAAGCGACATTGATGTCGTCGCCATCAATGACCTGACCTCCCCTAAAATCCTCGCGTATCTGTTGAAATATGACTCAAACTACGGCGTATTCCCCTGGAGTGTGGATTTCACCGAAGACGCGCTGATTGTGGACGGCAAAAAAATTGCGGTTTACGCAGAAAAAGAGGCTAAAAATATTCCGTGGAAAACCACCGGCGCCGGGATCATTGTCGAGTGCACCGGCTTCTATACCTCAGCCGAGAAGTCCAAAGCGCACCTCGACGCTGGCGCTAAAAAAGTGCTGATTTCCGCCCCGGCTGGCGATATGAAAACCATTGTCTTCAACGTGAATGACGACACGCTGGATGCCAGCGACCAGATTGTTTCTGTCGCATCCTGCACCACTAACTGCCTGGCGCCGATGGCGAAAGCGCTGAATGACAACTTTGGCATTCAGGTTGGCACCATGACCACAATTCACGCCTACACCGGAACCCAGTCGCTGGTTGACGGGCCGCGCGGGAAGGATCTGCGCGCTTCGCGGGCGGCGGTGGAAAACATCATCCCCCACACCACCGGCGCGGCGAAGGCTATTGGTCTGGTGATTCCTGAACTGAGCGGAAAACTTAAAGGCCATGCTCAGCGCGTCCCGGTGAAAACCGGCTCTGTAACCGAACTGGTCTCGATTCTGGAGAAAAAAGTCACTGCGGAAGAGATCAACGCGGCGCTGAAGAAAGCGACAACCCATAATCCGTCGTTTGGCTATACCGATGAAGAGATCGTCTCTTCCGATATCATCGGCTCACATTTCGGTTCGGTGTTCGATGCCACGCAAACTGAAATCAGCACAGTGGGCGATCTGCAACTGGTGAAAACCGTCGCCTGGTACGATAACGAGTACGGTTTTGTAACCCAACTTATTCGCACGCTGGATAAATTCGCCAAACTCTGACCCTCTGGCGGAGGCATTGTTCCTCCGCCGTTTTCACTATTTATCTGGTCATTCAAGACGATGTGAATCCCTTCCGATTTTCAATGGATTAACTGTGTTATAGATAACATTTATCACTGAGTGAGCACAGTCATGGACGTATTCAGCCGCGAAACCTTAGAAGAAATGATGGCGCAAGCCGTCTCCCGCTCAGCCACATTTACCCTCTGGCCTGATGGCGAAGCCCCCGGAGCGAAAAACAGCGATGCTGTTTTTACGCCAGAACCGCGGCATACCGGTACATCCATCTTCGATCGCGCCGTCACGGGCGTCCGATCTCCTGAAATCACCGTTTACGCGCCAGATAAACCCAACGGCGTGGGGCTTCTCGTGACGCCTGGCGGTTCCTACCGGCGCGTCGTACTGGACAAAGAAGGCAGCGCGCTGGCGCCCTTTTTTAATGCGCGTGGTTATACCCTGTTCGTGATGACCTACCGGATGCCCGGAGATGGCCATGATGAGGGGGCAAACGCGCCGCTGGCGGATGTGCAGCGCGCGATGCGCTATCTTCGCGCCAATGCGCAAGCGTGGAAGATCGACCCGGAACGCATCGGGGTGCTGGGTTTTTCTGCCGGTGCGCATGTCGCCGCCAGTCTGGGGACGCGTTTTGCTGAACCCGTCTATTCCCCTATAGATAGCCTGGATGAAATCAACGCCCGCCCTGCTTTTATGGCGCTGGTCTATCCGGTCATCACCATGCGTGACGACATTCATCATCCCGGCTCACGCCTTGAACTGATGGGCGCGGAACCTGACGATGAACAGATTCGCCACTACTCGCTTGAGGAACGCGTGGATGCCGCTACGCCGCCCACATTTCTGCTGCATGCCATCGACGATCCGGCGGTAAAGGTGGAAAACAGCCTGGTATTTTTTAACGCGCTGCGCCGTTCTGGCGTAGCGGTGGAAATGCATCTGTTTGAGCGAGGAAAACACGGGTTTGGCATTCGTGATACGCAGGGATTGCCGGTCGCGGTCTGGCCGGAACTGATGATGAACTGGATTGCGACCAAAGTGTGACCGCCATTAGCAGGCCGGGGAAAACCCCGGCCTGTTACATCAGGACTGCAAATAGACCACCTGCGTTTGCAGATACTCGTTCAGACCGTGTTTGCCATCCGCCCCGCCAATACCTGACTTGCGCCAGCCAGCATGGAATCCCTGCATCGCCTCAAAGTTTTCGCGATTGATATAGGTCTCGCCGAATTTCAGCCCGCCGATCGCCTTCATCGCAACATTCAGGTTTTGCGTATATACAGACGATGTCAGACCGTAATCGCTGTCGTTCGCCATCTCCAGCGCCTCTTCCAGCGTATCAAACGCCACAACCGGCAGCACGGGGCCAAATGTCTCCTCATGCATGATGGTCATCTCCTGGCGAACGTCCAGCAGCAGCGTCGGTGGATAATAATAACCTTTGCCCTCCACGGCCTTGCCGCCCAACGCCACGCGAGCGCCCTCCTGTACAGCGCGCGCCACTTTCTGCTCTACCCGCTCCAGCGCGGCAGCGTTAATCAGCGGCCCCATTGCGATGTCATCACGCTGTGCCGGATCGCCAAACTGAACCGCTTTCATCGCCTCGCCCAGACGATTCACAAAGCGATCGTAAATCCCTTTTTGTACATAAACGCGCTCAGCACAGTTACAGACCTGCCCGGTGTTGATCACTCTGGAATCCACAATCGCTTTCACGGCCAGCTCAAGATCCGCATCGTCCATCACGATTGCCGGGGCTTTCCCGCCCAGTTCCAGGCAAACTTTAGTGATGTTTTTCGCTGCCGCCGCCATAATTTTCTCGCCGGCGACCACGCTGCCGGTCATGCTCACCATCGCGACTTTCGGGTTCCCCGCCAGCTCCTGCCCAACCGTTTCACCGCGTCCCAGCACCAGGTTGAATACGCCTTTCGGTAAGCCGATGTCATGCACGATCTGCGCGAAAGCGATCGCATTGTTTGGCGTAAATTCGCTGGGTTTAATGACGATGGTATTCCCGGTCAACAACGCCGGAGCGAGCTTACGGGCAATCAAAAAGAACGGAAAGTTCCACGGCAGAATCCCGGTGGTGACGCCCAGCGCGCGTTTAAAGACCAGAATATTTTCTCCGGGGCGGTCGCTTTGCAGGATTTCGCCTTCATAACGGCGCGCCCACTCGGCCATATATTCGATGTAGTCAGCGGTGAACGCGACTTCCACCTGCGCCAGCTGCTGGATTTTTCCGCCTTCCGCGACAATCAGCGCACTGATCTCTTCTGCCCGCTCACGAATCCCTGCCGCGATCTTTCTCAGCCACCCCGCGCGTTCAATCGCAGGCAGCGCCTCCCATTCCGGCTGAGCGCGCGCAGCGGCGTCAATGGCCTGACGCGCCTCTTGCGCGCCGCCATCAGGAATACGGGAGAGCAGTTCTTCGGTGGCAGGATTCACCACATCAATCCATGCGTCTCCCTGCCAGCTAACAAATTGACCATTGATATACATCGGGTGTTGTACGGGTGCGGACATGCGCTGCTCCTGTAATTGAATTGTTCTTAACAAGTAAAATCATTGTTAAGTAATAACAATCACATGTTCTCAGGGTCATCTGCGGTGCTGGTTTTGTGATGTGCTTCATAAAAGCAGCCAGGAAGGTTCTGTCAGAGGGGCGATATCGGGGAGAGAGTTTGCCCGTTTGAGCGTAAATTTCCGCAAACGGGCAAGAAAGTAACATTAACGCAACGAACGACTGTTCATGGTCTCAATCAGGTCAGCGTCATTTTGCAGCGTCTGCCACGCCGCCTCAACGTCAGCGGGAATATCAACGTGCACAATAAAGTCGCGGCCACGCGGCCCGTAGCCGGTTTCATCATCCCGTAAGCGCGGAAGCTCTCCCGCAATCAGGGAGAGATAGCGATCCACGGACCACAACCCCTTCTGTTCTCCGGCAAAATCCACGCCGTCATCGTGCTGGCACAGCGTCGGGACAATACCCGGATAGCTCAACCAGCGGGGCGAATCGGGATCGTCGCAGGTGACGCGGCGGAACGTCGCCATCGTCCGGCGTTGCATTGTCGGGTCCTGTACGATAATGGCGGTGTTAATGGGCGCCGATACCTGACCAATCAGGGCGCAGCTAAACTGCGCGTTCTCACCGCAGTTTGTTGATTTGTCTTCTGGCCAAATGTTCTCCGTCGGGATCTGCCAGAACTGATGAGCGATATCCGCGAGGATTTTGGCTTCCGTACGCCCGGTGGTGCGTATGGTGTTGTAGCGCGGGTGCCCGGCGATGGCGGCATAGAGAAACGTGGTGGAATGGCCGATGCCGCCGCTGATCAACAGCGGGATCTGCTGCGCTTTCGCTATGTTACAGGCGGCGTCTATCGCCGGGATGACGGCATTCCCCGCCAGCACAACGCAGTCAGCCTGATACGGCGCGTCACCAGAGAAGTCATTTTGGGCCAGCCAATGCCCCAGCGTGTTCGCTGCTTCCAGCGTTGCACTGGATAATGCCGGAAACGGTCTCATTCTCATGGTTCTTCCTCCTGTGTTCCTTGCAGAGTACCGGAGTGGCTTCTGGTGAGTACCAGATCACTCCGAAAGACGATCCGCTGATTATCCTGTGGTGCGAGGGTGAGATAAAGCGTTGATGTCAAACAACGTTCAATGAGCGAAAATCCCGGCTTAACGGCAATGAATATTTGATTTACCGGGCGTTTTCATATTCACTTGAATTATGGTTTACGTCAGACGTAGAATCATTAGCCCGCTAACCATTAAAATAATACAAAGGTATACGACGTTATGCGCCTGCCCCAACGCGATCCTTATGCTCCTCGCGAGTGGCAGCCTCACGAAAAGCCCGCGCTGTTAGGCTCACCTTCGACTCCCATTCACAGCACGCCGAAACGCATCGCCTACGGCGTGGTGGGCCTGCTGGTGTGTCTGACCGGCGCCCTCGGGAACGCGGTCGTGACCGCGAATCTGCAAAATTTACAGGGCACCTTTGCTGCCTGGTCGACGGAGATCGCCTGGCTGCCTGCCGTTTATGTCATGACCAATGTCTCAATTAACCTGCTGCTGGTGAAATTTCGCCAGCAGTTTGGTCTGCGGGCATTTACCGAAGGTTTTCTGGTGCTGTATGTGCTGGTCACCTTTTTTCACCTCTTCGTCAACGATCTGAGTTCCGCGCTAATGGTACGCGCGGCGCACGGTATGGTCGCCGCCGCGCTCAGTTCGCTGGGTATTTATTATCAGATACAGGCCTGGCCTGCGAAACACCGTCTGAAAGCGTTAACGATCGGTATTACCGGGTCGTCGCTGGCTATTCCCCTCGCCCGGTTGTTCTCTACCGAACTGCTGCAACTGGATGAGTGGCGCGGCCTGTACTTCTTTGAGCTGGGACTGGCGCTGGTTTCGCTGGGCTGCGTCATCGCCTTAAAACTGCCTCCCGGCGACAGACGTAAGGTTTTTGAAAAGAAAGACTTTATTACTTTTATTCTGCTCGCGCCCGGCATGGCGCTGGTCTGTGCCGTGCTGTCGCTGGGGCGACTGGACTGGTGGTTTGAAGCGCCCTGGATTGGCTGGTCTCTGGCGCTGGCGACGGTACTCATCATCAGCGCAATTGTGTTCGAGCATAACCGCAGCAATCCGCTGTTGAATACGCGCTGGCTCTCCAGCGGCAGTATTCTCCGCCTGGGGCTGATTATGTTGCTGATCCGCATTGTACTGGCGGAGCAAAACACCGGCGTAATTGGCTGGCTGCAATACGCTGGCTTACAGAATGAGCAAATGACGCATCTGGCCTGGTCAATTTTCGCTGGCATTGTGTGCGGCATCATCACCAGTTGCCTGACGATTAAACCGACGCGGCTGGCCTGGCCCGTGATTACGTCGCTGGCATTGATGATCGTCGCCTCGCTGCTCGACAGCCACTCCACAAACCTGACGCGCCCCGACCAATTAATGGTCAGCCAATTCTTACTCGGCTTTGGCAGCGCGTTCTTCCTTGCCCCGGCAATGCTGGCGGGTATCGGCGGCGTCATCGCCGATCCGCGCAATCTGGTCAGTTTTTCCGTCTTATTTGGGATGAGTCAGAACATCGGCGGTCTGCTGGGCTCCGCCATTCTCGGCACGTTCCAGACCTGGCGTGAAAAATATCACTCCAGCCTGCTGGCCGATCAGCTCACCACGCTAAATCCGCTAGTGAATGAGCGTCTACAGATGTACAGCCAGATGTACAAAAACCTGATTGGCGATAGCGCATTGCTGAACACCCAGGCAATCGCCCAGCTACAAACCGTTACGTCGCTTGAGGCAAATATCCTCGCCTATAACGATACTTATTTACTGACGGCCAGCATTGCCGCCGCTACGCTAATCTGGATTTTATGGCGCTTGCTGCGACTGCGTATTACCGCCCGGATGGCGCTGAAAAAAGCCACCGGAACCAAGTAACAGATGAAAATTATGTTTATCGCTTTACCTCAGGAGCCGCTATGAGTCAGCAGGATGCCGCCAAAGAGCAGGCAAATACCCGAAACAATCTCCGTGTGGTGTCAATTTTTGCCGCTGCCGCCATTGGCCTCGTCGGGGTTCTGGTGATCCTCTACGCCTGGCAATTACCACCGTTTACCCGCCATACGCAATTTACGGATAACGCCTATGTGCGTGGACAAACCACCTTTATTAGCCCGCAGGTGAATGGATATATCACGCAGGTGAATGTGCAGGACTTTGTGCAGGTGAAAAAAGGCGAACTGCTGATGCAGATCGACGACCGTATTTATCGCCAGCGTGTCCATCAGGCCGAAGCGCAGCTGGCCATGAAAATCGCCACGTTAAATAATAACCTGCAACAGCGTAAAAGCGCCGAAGCCGTGATTGTGCGCAATGAAGCGGTACTGAAGAACGCCAAAGCGCAAAGTCTGAAAACCCAGGCAGATTTGAAACGCGTGAAAGATCTCACCGCCGACGGTTCACTGTCGATTCGTGAACGCGATGCGGCGCTGGCCAGCGCCGCGCAAGGCAGCGCGGATATCGACCAGGCGAAAGCCACGCTGGAGATGTCACGACAGGATTTACAAACGGTGATCGTCAACCGGGGAGCGCTGGAAGCCGACGTTGAAAATGCCCGCGCAGCGTTAGAGCTGGCGCAGATCGATCTGCAAAATACCCGCATTGTCGCGCCGCGCGATGGCCAGCTTGGGCAGATTGCCGTCCGCCTCGGCGCGTATGTCACCGCCGGAACGCACCTCACCACGCTGGTGCCGCCGCAGCACTGGGTTATCGCCAATATTAAAGAGACGCAACTGGCGGAGCTGCGCGTGGGTCAGCCGGTACGGTTTACCGTCGATGCGCTGAATGATCGGGCTTATGAAGGCCGGGTGGAGAGCATTTCTCCGGCAACCGGCGTGGAGTTCAGCGCCATTACGCCGGATAACGCGACCGGCAACTTTGTCAAAATCGCCCAGCGCATTCCGGTTCGGGTGGAGGTGCTGGGTAAACCGGAGGAGATTGCGCGATTGCGTCCGGGTATGTCGGTGCAGGTACATATCGATACCCGGGAGGCGAAACAATGACGCGCCGTCCCGTTGCCGCTTTGCTGTTCGCCCTGCTGCTCAGTGGCTGTCAGTCGGTTGATGTGGCACCCGCAAAACCGTCTTTGCAAATCCCCGCCGCCTGGCGAACCGCCACCGGCCCCGCCAGCGCAACAGAACAGGTATGGTGGAGAAATTTTCACGACAGTCATCTGAATCGTTATGTCGATCAGGCGCTGCAAAATAACAGTGACGTGTTGATTGCCCGCGAACGGGTAAATGAATACCAGGCCAGGGTCTATGCCGCCGAAGGCAGCCTGTTCCCCTCGCTGGATGCGGGCGTTAGCGGAGCGCGGGCGCGAACGCAGTCTGCGGCAACCGGACTTCCGATCTACAGTACGTTGTATAAGGGCAGCCTGACGGCAAGCTACGATGTCGATATCTGGGGCGTTAATCGCAGCACCGCCAGTGCGGCGCAGGCCTCGCTGGCGGCGCAAAAAGCGGCGGCGGCCGCCGCCGATCTGACCGTTGCCTCGTCCGTTGCGTCCGGTTATGTCACGCTGCTGGCGCTGGATGAGCAGCTCAACGTGACAAAATCGACGCTGAAATCGCGTGAAGAAGCCTGGAATCTGGCAAAACGGCAATATGAAACAGGCTACAGCTCGCGCCTGGAATTGATGCAGTCGGATTCTGAGCTTCGCTCGACGCGCGCGCAAATTCCCCTGCTTGAGCACCAGATCGCACAACAGGAAAACGCGCTGAGTCTTCTGCTGGGCAGCAACCCGACGCGCCTGGCCCGTAGCGACCGTTTTGATGCGCTGACGCCCTTAACGTTGCCGTCACAGTTGCCCTCTTCGTTGCTCAACCGCCGTCCTGATGTTGTGCAGGCCGAAAGACAGCTTATTGCGACCGATGCGACGCTTGCCGCCTCTCGCGCCAGCCTGCTGCCGTCGATCAACCTGACGGCGACCGGATCGGTGCAGGATCGCACGCTCCCCGGTCTGCTTGACGACCCGCTCCGCTTATGGAGTATCGGCGGCAGCATTCTCGCCCCTCTGCTTAACCGTCAGGCATTGAATGCGCAGGTCGATATTTCCCAGTCCCAGCGTAATCAGGCGCTGTACAGTTATGAAAAAACCGTGCGTAACGCCTTCAGTGAGGTAAACGATAGCCTCGACGCCATCACCCGCTATCAGGAACAGCTCAGTGAACTACAGGCGCAGCAGGATGTGGCGCAGGAAACATTGCGCATCGCCCAGAATCGCTATCGCAATGGCTATTCGTCTTATCTGGATGTACTGGACGCCCAGCGCACGCTGTTCTCAGTGCAAACCAATGTGGTGCAGGTGAAAAACAATCTGCTGCTGGCGCAGATTGATCTCTACAAAGCGCTGGGCGGCGGCTGGTCTGTCTGACGTCATCCGTACGGCAAGTGGTGAATGATTTCGCGGATGTTATAGACCAGGCCAGACAGCGATATCACCAGCAAAAACAGCGATGACGCCAGCCCAATACGCCGGCTGTGATGCGGTGACAACCAGTTATTGATGAGCAGGATGTACAGCGATAAAACAGCAAAATCAAAAATGATCCACACCACCGTCAGCGTCATAATGCTGGCGGCGAAGTTCTGCGTTACCGCAATAAACTGAGGGAAGAAAGCGACAAAGAAAAGAATGTCTTTCGGATTTGAAATGCCGGTAATAAATCCCCGGATCACCCCGCCGTCGCCCGCAGCGACCGTGTTTTCTTGCGCATTTACCTGCGGATTCCCCGCCCGCAGGCTGATTAACGCGCCGTAGCCGATATACAACGACCCTGCGATCCCCAGCAAAGACAGAAACAAACCGGAGATCGACACCACCCCGGCCAGCATCAGCGCCGCCAGGATAATCAGCACCAGAGAGGCGCTGTTCGTTCCGATCACCGTCGCAAAGGCTTTACGCGCACCGTGCCGGGCCGCCGTTCCGGTTACCAGCGCAACCACCGGGCCGGGCGTGACCAGCAACAGTAAAACCGATAAACTATACGCACTCAGCAATGTCAGATTAATCAACGCCTTTTCTCCTTCATAACGCACACAGGCCCGGAAACTCCCGGCATTATTCAGCGAGCGATGACGTTTGAAAAACGAATAAAACTGCTATTTAATGTGAGTAAAACTCACAATAGCGTATCGCCATGACTCTGCCGCCACTGTATGCCCTGCGCGCTTTTGAAGCCGCCGCCCGCCTCGGATCATTCAGCAAAGCCGCTGACGCGCTGAACGTCACTCCGGGTGCGGTCAGCAGACATATCCGTACCCTGGAGACAACGTTTGACTGCTCGCTGTTTCACCGCAACGGCCCGCAGGTTGAGGTAACGGAAGCGGGACGCGCGCTGGCGGAGCAGCTGGCCACAGGCTTTCGGACGCTAGAAAACGCCTGCTCCGCGTTTCGCAACCAGCAGCACGGTCTGCGCTTAAAGGCGCCCTCAACCCTGACAATGGGCTGGTTGCTGGACGTGCTGAACAGCGTACATCAGCAGGAGCCCTCGCTTAACGTGGAGCTTTCCAGCGTCTGGATGGACACCGATACGGTGGATTTCAATCGCGAACCCTTTCACTGCGCCATCCTGTTAGGCAACGGTCATTTTGGTTCCGGCACGCAAAGCAGGCTGCTTTTTAAAGAGTGGCTGATCCCGATATGCGCCCCCGTGCTGCTTGAACAGGTACGAGAAAACATTGCCGACTGCGAGCTTATTCACCCTTCGCCAGACCGGCGCGACTGGACGCGATGGCTGGCACGCAGCGGTAAATTTAACGGACTGAATACCCGTCGGGGAAAAGTGTTCGACACGCTGGAACAGGGAAATCAGGCGGCGATAAGGGGGCATGGCGTCTCCGTGGGCGATCTGCTGCTCAGTCTGGAGGCGGTAAAAAGCGGTCTGCTCGCCCTTCCGTTCAATGAAGCGGTGGCAACCGGAGAAGGCTACTATCTGGTCTGGCCGCAAGATACGGCATTCGAAAAAGACATTGCGCTGCTTTATGACAGGCTAAAGCGCGCCGCCCCGCAGGAGATACCCGAAGGTATCTCCTGCCTGAGCTGAGCATGGAGCTACAGGCTGATTTGCTCCATCGCCTGTAAAATGCGCTTATCGGAGATCGGGTACGGCGTGCCGAGCTGTTGTGCAAAGTAGCTGACGCGCAGCTCCTCAATCATCCAGCGGATTTCTTTGACGTCGTCGTCATCACGGCGGGCTGGCGGCAGCTTGTTAATCCACTGCTGCCAGGCCTGCTGCACGCTTTCGATTTTCAGCATCTGCGCCCTGTCACGGTGCGGATCGACCGCCAGTTTCTCCAGCCGTTTTTCAATCGCCTGCAAATAGCGCAGCGTATCGCCGAGGCGCTTAAAGCCGTTGCTGGTGACAAAACCGCGATACACCAGCCCGCCCATTTGCGCTTTGATATCAGACAGCCCCAGCGCCATCGTCATATCCACGCGTCCTTTCAGACGTTTGTTGATCGTGAACACGGCGGTCAGGATCTGCTCGACCTGCTTCGCGATATCGACAACGGTGTCGTTCAGCTCAGCGCGCACCTTCTCATGCAGCGCGGCAAAAGCCTCTTCCGTCCATACCGGGCCGCCATTGGCGTCAATCAGCTTGTCCACGCCGCAGGAGATACAGTCGTCAATCAACTCCAGCACTTTGCCATACGGGTTGAAGTACAGACCGAGCTTGGCTTTATTCGGCAGTTTTTCGTGCAGATACTTAATCGGCGACGGAATATTCAGCAGCAGCAAGCGGCGTAAACCGCACCACATTGCCTGTTGCTGCTCCAGCGGATTGTCGAACAGCCTGATGGCGACGCTATCACGCTCGTCTACCAGCGCAGGCCACGCCTTCACTTTGTAATTGCCGCGTTTCTGCTCATAGCTTTCCGGCAACTGACCGAAACTCCAGATGTGCAGCCCACTCTGCTCGATGCCGTCATCTGCCACCGCCGAGAGCGTCTCCTGGACTTTCCCTTTCAGCGCCTCTTTCAGCCCCTGCAAAGCGCGCCCTTCCTGCAACTTCTTGTTTTTGTCATCCACCACGCGGAAGGTGATCTTCAGATGATCGGGCACCTGATCCCAGTGCCAGTCTTCGCGATCTACCGTCACGCCGGTCATCCGCCGCAATTCACGCTCCAGCGCATCCAGCAACGGTAGCTCCAGCGGCGTTACGCGACCTAAAAACGCTTCGGCATAGTTCGGCGCCGGAACAAAGTTCCGCCGTACCGGTTTCGGCAGCGATTTAATCAGCGCAATCACCAGCTCACGGCGCAGACCTGGAATTTGCCATTCAAACCCGGACTCTTCCACCTGGTTTAACAACGGAAGCGGGATATGGACGGTGACGCCGTCGGCGTCGGCGCCCGGTTCAAACTGATAGCTCAGCCGCAGCTTAAGATTTCCCTGGTGCCAGAAGTTCGGGTAATCCAGCTTGCTGATTTTTTCCGCGCCCTCTTTGATAAGCATACTCTTTTCAAAGTTGAGCAGATCCGGCGTTTCACGGCTGACTTTTTTCCACCAGTTGTCGAAGTGGCGCGCGGAGATCACGTCATGACTGATGCGCTGGTCGTAGAACTCAAACAGCGTCTCATCATCGACCAGAATGTCGCGACGGCGCGATTTGTGCTCCAGCTCTTCCACTTCCGCACACAGCTTCAGGTTGTCGCGGAAGAAGGCGTGGCGCGTCTGCCAGTCGCCCTCTACCAGCGCATGACGAATAAACAACTCGCGACACAACGCCGGGTCGATCTGGCTGTAATTCACCTTACGCGCGGCCACTATCGGCAGACCGTACACGGTCACTTTCTCCGTCGCCATCACCGCGCCCTGCGCCCGTTCCCAGTGCGGTTCGCTGTAAGAACGCTTAATCAGATGCTGGGCAACCGGTTCCACCCACTCGGGATCGATGCGCGCCGCAATGCGCCCCCACAGGCGGCTGGTTTCCACCAGTTCTGCGACCATCGCCCACTTCGGCGGCTTCTTGAACAAACCGGAACCCGGGAAGATGGAGAAACGGGCGTTACGCGCGCCGGTATACTCCTGCTTGTCGGCATCTTTCATCCCGATATGCGACAGCAGCCCGGTCAGCAGCGCGATATGCACTTCACGGTATTGCGCCGGTTCGCTGTTTACCGGAATACCCAGCTCTTTCACCACCTGGCGCAATTGGGTATAGATATCCTGCCATTCGCGCACGCGCAGATAGTTCAGGTAATCGGTGCGGCACAGGCGGCGGAACTGGTTCGACGACAGCGCTTTCTGCTGCTCGCCGAGGTAATTCCACAGATTCACAAAGGCGAGGAAGTCAGACTCTTTATCGTGGAAACGACGGTGTTTCTCATCGGACGCCTGCTGTTTATCCATCGGGCGCTCACGCGGGTCCTGAATAGACAGCGCGGAGGTGATGATCATCGCCTCACGCACGCAGCCGTGTTTCTGCGCTTCCAGTACCATCCGCGCCAGACGCGGGTCTACCGGCAGCTGCGACAACTGGCGTCCTGAAGGCGTCAGTTTATAAGCCGTTTGCTGCTCATCGGTCGTAATCGCCCCAAGCTCTTCCAGCAGACGTACGCCGTCCTGAATGTTGCGTTTATCCGGCGCTTCAACAAACGGGAATGCGGCGATATCGCCCAGCCCCAGCGCCGTCATTTGCAAAATAACCGAAGCCAGGTTGGTACGCAGAATCTCCGGGTCGGTAAATTCCGGGCGCGACAGGAAGTCATCTTCCGAATACAGACGGATGCAGATCCCTTCCGACACACGGCCGCAGCGGCCTTTACGCTGGTTAGCGGAAGCCTGTGAAACCGGTTCAATCGGCAGCCGCTGCACTTTGGTACGGTAGCTGTAGCGACTGATGCGCGCAGTGCCGGGATCGATAACGTACTTAATGCCCGGTACGGTCAGCGAGGTTTCCGCCACGTTAGTCGCCAGCACGATGCGACGCCCGCTGTGCGACTGGAACACGCGGTTCTGCTCGCTGTTAGAGAGGCGTGCATACAGCGGCAATACTTCGGTATGGCGCAAATTGAGTTTATTGAGCGCATCGGCGGTATCGCGGATTTCACGCTCGCCGCTCATAAAGATCAGGATATCGCCGGGACTTTCACGCCCCAGTTCATCCACCGCGTCAAAAATCGCCTGAAGCTGATCGCGCTCGGTATCGTCCGCTTCTTCGACAATTGGACGATAGCGCACCTCAACCGGGTACGTTCTGCCGGAAACTTCAATGATCGGCGCATTGTTAAAATGACGCGAGAAGCGCTCCGGGTCGATGGTCGCGGAGGTGATGATGATTTTCAGATCCGGGCGACGCGGCAACAGCTCTTTCAGGTAGCCAAGCAGAAAGTCGATATTCAGGCTGCGCTCGTGCGCTTCATCAATGATGATGGTGTCGTACTGCATCAGCAGCCTGTCCTGCTGGATTTCCGCCAGCAGGATACCGTCCGTCATCAGCTTGACCATCGTGTTGTCGCTGACGTGATCGCTGAAACGGACTTTATAACCGATGCAGCCGCCCGGTTCCGTTTGCAACTCTTCGGCAATACGGTTGGCAACGGTACGCGCCGCCAGACGACGCGGCTGCGTATGGCCGATCAGCCCTTTAATACCGCGCCCCAGCTCCATACAAATTTTCGGCAACTGCGTGGTTTTACCAGAGCCGGTCTCCCCCGCCACAATCACCACCTGGTGGTCGCGAACGGCCTCCAGGATGGCCTGTTTTTTCTGGCTGACAGGCAGGTTTTCTGGATACGTTATTTCCGGTCTGGCGGCTTCGCGCAGCACAATTTTACCTGCTGCCTGTTCAATCTCTTTCGCCATCTCCAGGAGAATGGCCTGTTGTGCATCAGGTTTTTTAACCTTCTTCACGCCATGCAGGCGGCGGGCAAAGCGCTGCCTGTCACGCAGCATCAGCGTATCCAGCTGTTGCTGAAGTGCGGCGAAGGTGATTTTCTGTTGTTCTGTCATAGCATTAGAGGGCAGTGCTCTGCCGGGTAAAATCTCTTTTTAATGATTGGTATAGAGTACCACATCGGCGCTTTTCGTGTGTTGTTCAATAATTTCGAACATAGGATTCGATATATTGCGCTATCTCTGCGACAGGATTGTGAATAGAGTGTCAACAAGCAACGGGGCTCACCCCATTCAAACACATAAAAGGAAACACCCATGAGCAAAGTATTAGTTCTTAAATCCAGTATTCTGGCAGGGTACTCTCAGTCTGGTCAGTTGTCTGATTATTTTGTTGAACAGTGGCGCGAAAAGCATCCTGCGGATGCGATCACCGTGCGCGACCTGGCCGCGAATCCTGTTCCGGTACTGGATGGCGAACTGGTGGGTGCCCTGCGCCCGAGCGACGCTCCGCTGACTCCGCGTCAGCAGGACGCGCTGGCGCTGTCCGACGAGCTGATCGCGGAACTGCAAGCGCACGATGTGATCGTCATTGCGGCGCCGATGTACAACTTCAACATCCCGACTCAGTTGAAAAACTATTTTGACCTGGTTGCCCGCGCAGGCGTCACCTTCCGTTACACCGAGAAAGGGCCGGAAGGTCTGGTGACCGGTAAACGTGCGGTGATTCTCTCCAGCCGTGGCGGTATCCACAAAGATACGCCGACTGACCTGATCGCGCCGTACCTGAAAGTCTTCCTGGGCTTTATTGGTATCACCGACGTGAACTTCGTGTTTGCTGAAGGGATTGCTTACGGCCCGGAAGTCGCGGCCAAAGCGCAGTCTGATGCCAAAGCGGCGATTGACAGCGTTGTTGCTGCATAAGATTTATTTGCCTCATCCGGCCTGCAAGGGGTGTCATCCTCCCGCAGGCCGGATAACCTCCATCAGGCATTCATGCCATTCAGCACCGCAAGAACCTCATCCGAAAGTTGCAAATCCCCTGCCGCCATATTTTCACGCAAATGCGTCACTGACGACGTTCCCGGAATTAACAGGATATTGGCTGAACGTTGCAGCAACCATGCCAGCGCAACCTGCATTGGCGTCGCATTCAGGCTGGCGGCAACGTCGGAGAGCGTTGATGACTGCAACGGCGTAAACCCGCCCAGCGGGAAGAACGGCACATAAGCGATACCCTCGCCCGCCAGCGCGTCAATGAGTGCGTCATCCTGGCGATGGGCGATATTGTACTCATTCTGCACGCAAACAATTTCGGCAATCTTCCTCGCCTCAGCCACCTGTTTCGCGGTGACATTGCTCAGACCGATATGCTTCACCAGCCCCTGCTGCTGAAGTTCAGCCAGCACGCTGAAACTCTCTTCGATAGATCCTTCATGCGGGCCATGACCGTCGCCGAACATAACGCGCAGGTTGACCACATCCAGCACATCAAGTCCGAGATTACGCAGATTATCGTGAACCGCCTGCTTCAGTTCCGCAGGCGAGAAAGCGGGCAACCACGACGCATCTTCCCCGCGACGGGCGCCAATTTTGGTAACGATCACCAGATCGTCAGGATACGGATGCAGCGCTTCTCGAATGATTTGGTTCGTAACATGCGGGCCGTAAAAATCGCTGGTATCAATGTGATTCACACCCAGCGAAATCGCCTCCCGAAGCACCGTCAGCGCGACGTGACGATCTCTCGGCGGGCCAAATACACCAGGTCCTGCCAGTTGCATTGCCCCATAGCCCAGCCGTTTTACCTGCCGGGAACCGAGAGAAAACGTCGCTGAATTACCGTGACTTGCCATAACTGCCCCTCTTGCTGAATATCGCTTCGGAGCAGACAGTATAGAAACTTACCCTGCAAATTATCGCGCTTTATCATACAAAACAGAAAATACGTAGAATCAATATCTCAATAGAACAACAACAGCATCAACCATCCCAGCCACAGAATGGCAACCCAGTACAACGTACGCTGACACTGCTTTAACGCCCCCTGCTGCCGCCCGGCAAGCGTCAACGTCAGTAGCTTTTCTCGCTGCCAGATAAAGCAAAGCACTTCACCAGCTTGCTCGTTATTTTCTTCGTTGATAAGAGAAAAATACTGAGCATCAAGCCACAGTCGCCAGCAACCAAACCAGACAATGCCGCTCATCATAGCGATCATTGTGCGGAGTATCCCCGGTGGTGAGAGCAGGAGAGCCCAGGCCAGCGGTGGGAAAGTGAAGAGCAAAAAGAAACGCCAGCTATTAAGCGTTTGCATCAACAAGCGAGCCTGTAGAAGATGCTTATTAGTTATGTTGTCACTTCTGTTTTCCATTGTTTTAACAGCTCCAGATGTTCAGATGTAAAAACAACCTGCGGTCGCGTCTTTCGTAGTCGATCAACTGCGTCATCAACACCTAACCCCGGATAGCGATACAATAACCATGCCGCCCCCACCAATGCACTGCGTGACAGTCCCAGCGCGCAGTGAATAAGGACGCTGCCATGAGTGATGCGCAATTGCTCCAGCGAACCCACTGCCTGATAAAGCGTGTCGTAGTCCGGTTTAACCAGATCCAGCATCGGTACGCAACAATAGACAACGTCTTGCGAAGCGTGGGAGCGGGGAAACTCACCGGTCAGATCCAGTACCGCCTGTTGCTCCACAGGTCTGCACGGATACGCACCTAAAAACAGCCCATCGACCAGAGGGCTGACCGCCGGTAAGCGGCGGGTATAGCAGTGCATAGAGAGCATCATCCCCAGTCGCCAGGGAAACAGCAGCCACCAGGCGGCGGGCGTTAACCGCCCCGTCCTGTCTTTTTGTAATGCCTCGACGCCGAGCGCACCATAAGCCAGCGCCACAATCAGCAACGCCAATGTCGGCCACCACAACCAGGGCGTCACAAACGTGCCAACCAGACACGCCAGTACACCAAACAGATAGCGAGTAGCCAGAATCTTACGCTTACCAGAGGCGATGCGCCAACGCCATTGCCCCTGTCCCGGAATCAACCAGTCGATAACCATACCCACTGCCAGCCCGGTGATAACATCAATAAAATGGTGCTGCCAGGTAGTCAGAACCGATACGGCAATCAGCAAAAACCAACCACCGTTCAATGCTTGCCATTTGCCCTTCAGATGACGATGGAAGTGCCGCCACAGCAACCAGCACAAAATAATATGCAACGACGGCGACTGATTGTACGGTAAATCAAACCGTTCAAGCTGACCAAAGAGCCAACCGGCCGGACCGGTTATCTCCGGTCTGGTGAAGGTAAATTGCAGCGGAAATAACAAGAAGCCAATGCAGGCAATCAGTGAAGCCAACACTAATTTGCAGACCAGTCGCCGCTGTTCATTCAGCGTTGTACAGACGAATAGCGACAGGCCGTACAGCAGATCCAGACTCCAGTAAGGAATAATAGTCAGGGGCACAAAAGGAATATGCCGCTCCCACTCAAAAACCAGACTACTAATGTTATCTCGCCCGGCGGTAAACTGGTTAACCTGCCCGTAGGTTAAAAAGAAAAACGGAGCAAGCAGCAGTAACCAGCCTATACCTTGCCGGTAAACAGAACGTCGGGTTGTCATGATGCGCGACGCACCGCCATAGAAACGGTGAAAATTCCCCACCCATCTATCAGTTGAGCGCATTTATCGAACCCGGCCTCCCACACCAGCGCATCCATTTCGCCTTGCGTACGCACACGCATCACCCATGCTTTTCCATCCTTATGACTGGTCAACGACCAGGCGATGGTTTTTAACTGTGGATGCCAGGGCTGACCGGTGTAGATCAGAATACCTCCCGGCTCAATGGCATCTGCCAGCCCGGCAAGAGAATTACGTACCAGCGTATTTTCCGGGAACAATTCATACAGTCCTGAGACAATTCCCAGCGTCGGTCGAGGTAGCAGCGCAGCCAGTTCTTCACGGTTAAAAGCATCCCCCCTTTCAAAACGCGCACGTGCCGCCATTGCGCGAGACTCTATCATTTCCTGGCCTCTCGCCACATTTAATTCGCTGTAGTCTCGTAGCAAAATTTCATCCACTGCCGTTTCACTTTCCAGCGCATCAAGTACATAACGCCCGTGACCAGCAGCAACATCAACCACCCGCACCGTCGTTCCCTGCTCAGCAAGTTTGGCAACCGCATGCTGAATCAACATCTGCATATGGATTTTACGCTGACGGATCCCTTTCCAGCCCACGCTATTGAGGTAGTTTTTGTCAATCAGACGCCCCAGTGCGCTGCTACCCTGCGGTTGATTGCGATAGACATAATCGAGCGTACTGCCAGAATCAAACCCCGTTTCAAATCCCAGACGGACTCCAGTGGATTGCGTCCCCAGCATCTTCATGCCATAGCGCAAGGTACGATAAGCGATGTCATTTAGCGAATAAGGTTCCGGCCCACCGCTTAACATTCGCCAGGTATCCGCCCCCGGACCCCAGCGGTCTTCGTCGCTATAGTCAAAACGTTGAGGAGGCAGAGCATAGAGCGTATCAATAAACACGCGCATTTTATCAAACGCCAGATGCCTCTCTTTTTCACCCAGAGTATCGTGATAAAACCCCGGCAGAATATGAATTTCTTTTAGCGGGTTGCGCAGTCTCTGGTAGAAATCGATCTGCGGCTGGCGGTGAACAACGTAATCCTCCCCGGAGACCAACATCTGCACTGGCAAGGTGATCGCGCTGGCATCGCTGACAATTCTCTCTGCCGTTTTGTAGAGATCGAGCAGGATATTAACCGCGATAGGACGGGTGACCAGCGGATCCTGATTGAAACTTGCCACCCTCGCCGGGTCGTGGGTCAGATACTTGCCCTTCACGTAGGAGTTAACAAAAAAGAGCCCGCGCAGTCGGTGCATCAACGCCAGCCCTGAGCGGGCAAACGGCACATACAGTTTGACCTTAAACGCCGGTGATGCCAGCACCAGACCGCGGATGGTCGGGGCGTAGTCATGTACCCAGGTTGCCGCCAACACCGCACCAACGCTTTGTGCCACAACCACCACATCCTCTATTGAGGCCTGACTGTCAGTTGCAACAAAACGAACAAACTCATCCACATCCAGAACCGAACGAGCCAGCGATGGACTGTACCCGCGCGGGCCCGGCGAGCGCCCGTGCCCACGGGCATCCCAGGCGTAGAACGCCGTATCCGGCATCGCCAGTTCATCGATAATATGTTGCAGACGACCAGAATGCTCATGTCCGCGATGGAACAGGACAATCACTTTCGGCGTTGCCCCTGCCGACGTTGCGGGCCAGTAGCGATAAAACAGCTCAACGTTGTCACTGGTTAAAAATTGCCGTTCTTCAGGCGCCCGTGTATTAATCATGGGAATGACTTCCTGTTGTTTGTTGCGAAAGCGCTACCAACTGGCACTTCAGATCGTCCATAAACGTGTTTTTATCGGAATTAAAACTCAGTGCGTTACCTACCGTGACGCCGATAAACAGCGGAAGCGGAATACGGTTTCCCTTGGCCATCACTCGCTCTGTTCCCCGCAGCCAGACAGGAATAATCGGGACTTCCGGCATGCTTTGGCTCAAATGCCATAACCCTGATTTCAGCGGCGACAGCTTACCTGCCTCGCCGCGCGTGCCTTCTGGAAAAAGGATTAATGTTTTTCCCTCACGCAATGCCTGCTCGCACAGTGCCAGAGGGTTAGCCTCTCCGCCTTTACGTGAAATGGGGATAATGTTGAGAATATTGAGCGCAAACCACGCCATGATTTTATTACGCAAGAAATAATCAGCCGCCGCGACGGGATGCACTTCAGCCTGACGGCAGAGTGGAAAAAGAGAAAGTAGCGCGAAGACATCCATGTGACTGTTGTGATTGGCCACCACAATCGCCGGGCCGCTTTTCGGCAATCTTTCTTGATATTTAACACGCAGACCAAGCCACAACCACATGATCGGCCAGACGATGCACAGCGCAAACAACGGACGAAGGATACGCGTCATCATAGGTTAGTAGCAGAAGTAACGAATGAAATGAAAGAAGACGGGCGCGGTAAAGATCAGCGAATCGAGCCGATCAAGGATGCCTCCATGTCCGGGTAACAGCGTGCCGCTGTCTTTAACACCGATATCGCGTTTGATCGCGGACATCACCACATCACCGCAAAATCCAGTTATGCCAATAATCACACCTGCCAACAGCGCCATCGGCCAGTTTAACGGCGTAAGCAGCGGCCCCAGAATCATTGCCGCCACCGCCGTCGTTACCACGCCCCCCAGCAATCCTGCCAGGGTCTTATTCGGACTGACCTTCGGAATGACTCTGATACGGCCGAGCGATTTCCCCCACAGGTATTGAGCAATGTCGTTGAATTCGGTCAGCCCCACCAGAAACAGCACCAACAGTGCGCCGGTCTGTAGACCATCCGCAGGCAGTACCAGTAAAAAGGCGACATGGCTGAAGGCAAATACTGTCGTCATCAAACTCCAGTGCAGTTGAGACGCGGTACGTAAAAAGCCCTGCGTATCGCCTGTAAGGACCATCCGCGCAGGTAAGAACAGAAAAACATAAACGGGAATAAACACCACAAACATGCCGTACCAGCCAATGCCAATCAGCCAGTAATTGATGGGGATGGCAATAAACATCCACAGCAGTGGCATACGGTCTGATTGTCGCGACGGTGCCAGCGTCAGAAACTCTTTTAGCGCTATAAAGCTCACCAGTGCGAAAAATGTCAGCGCCAGCCATTGCGGACTGAGCATCGCCAGCGAAAACAGCACGATAATCACCCACCATGTGCGAATACGCAGCGTCAGTTCCTGCCAGTCTTTCCCTGGACGCAGCAGCACCAGTAATCCATTGACTACCGTTGCCACCAGCAAAAGCGCAAAAATGACCGCGAGCGATTTCTCCAGCAACATCATTTCGCCTCCTCGTCATGTAATGCACTACGGCAGCGGTTGATGACCGTCCACAGCAGCAACACGATTGCAACGCCCCACACGGCGTTATTCCAATGCAAAAGCTCTGGCCAGATCGCCAACCCCAGTCCCCAGGCACCAAACACCAGCGCCCTGTCGCTTTTCCCCAACGGCCCGGCATAGCTGCGCACGCCATTGATGGTTTGTGCCAGCACACCACAAAACTCGGTCATTGCCGCACAGAACAACATGAGCAGCACCAGCAACGTATTACTGTATGGCAGCAGCATAAAAGGCAGGTAGAGAGCGACATCAGAGAGAACATCCCCAGTCTCATTGAGAATGGCGCCAGGACGTGATTTTTGATTGCACTCTCGCGCCAGCATGCCGTCCAACGCATTAAGCGCCATACGCACAAACAGCACGACAGGAAGCAGAAAAAATAAATCAGGATGAGGAAAGAAAACTAACACCGCACCGGTGATCAGGGAAAGCGCCATCGCTGCAAGGGTGACGTGATTAGCGGTGGCATGGTGTTTGTACAACCAGAACATCAATGGGCGCAGAAGCGCCTGAAAAGCGGGCTTTATCTGATAAAGCGTCATCATCATTCCCTGATAATCTATGAACTTTTGTCATAGTGCACTAATTAATCACATCATGACGAATGCTTTCCATCAACTGAAGGTAAAATCAGATATTACCAACGTGTGGCAACGTTACTTTTTCAGCCACTTACCGTTAATGCCCTGCACATACTCACCCGGCTTTGCACGGTCGACCAGCTTTTGTCCGGCCATTTTCGCCACCTCATCCACCGGAATCTGATGGCTTTTCGCCAGCTGTTGATAACTGGCGCTACGCTCTTTATTAATCTCGCTGACGAGCGAGCGCGTTTCTGGATCGGTTGCCAGCGCCACCAGATAACCATTAAGCGTTTCCCCCACTCGCCCTTGCGTTCTCGCTTCGCTCAGGGTCAACGCGATGGCGTTGCAGCTCAATAAACTCAGGATAAGAACGGTCGCTCTAAGCTGTTTTTTCATCATGACCTCAGAACAAATCACTGCGTGACTTCAATAAACTTTCCACGTCCTTATCAACCTTGATATGAATTTCATGCTCAATTTTGACGTTCATATTGATGGTGATCGGTTCCTTCGGCGCTGCAACTTCAATACGCGGCGTACAGCCAGCCAGTAAGAAGAGCGCCAGCATGGCAATCATCGTTTTCATTGTTGTTCCTCACATTCCTTGCCTTCCGGGCAACGGGTTTCCGGCAACGCGGTGTTTTGTTCAAGCCATGCCTGTAAGTTGTCGCCAAAACGCAAACTGCGCCAGAGCGTAAAGACATTTTCTTCATGGGTATAGTTCAGGTTAACCGTGCCGACTTTACCGTCCACATGGCTTTTACCCGTGACCGTCGCCTGCATGGTCAGCACGCCCAGATTGTCCAGATTAATCTTCGTCCACGAACGGGCAATCTCCATATAGCGTAACCAGTTGATTGCCGCGCCCGCCGCCATATTGTCTTTGACGACCGCATCGGCGGTATCTTTATCGATACGCAGCGTCATCGGGCCTGGATTGGTTAACCAGCCGTCTTTAATGATCCATTTTTCATTGCTCAGCCACAGCGGAAGCGCGCCGCTAACCGGGCCGGACATCGCAAATTGTTTGGGATTCACCGCGCTGATCAGTTCGCTGGAAGAGACATTTTGCACCCGCAGCAGTGCCGGATCGTGCTGCGGCATACGTAGCTGTTTCATGATGATTTTGCCGCCCAGCACATCCACGCTCACGTCACTCAGCAATAAAGGATTCTCTTCGCTCCACGGATAGCTTCCCTGGAGATCGGCCGTGATATTTTTCGCGGTGACCTGGTTTACCACCTCTGCGATGCGTAATGACACCGGCCCGCGCGTCCCCAGTTGCCAGGCGCCCTGACTGAAACGGAACGGCAACACAAAATCGACGCCGTTGATTTGGTTGTCCGGCATCCAGGCGCTACCGCCTTTCAGTACGCCGTGTCCACCCGCTTCAAACCCCTGCTCCTCTGCGGCGGAAAAAGCCACCTGCGCGTACAGTTCGCCTGCGCGCAAATTCATTTTCCAGTCAGGAGGCAGCAAGGGCTGGAAGACCGTAACCGACTGTTTTGGCCACCAGGCCTGCCCGCGTAAACGAATGCCGTCCCAGCGCCCATTTACCCGTACTGGCCCAATCGCCCCTGCGTGCAGGTCGCCTTTGAACTGGAATACCGTTGGGTCCGTTCCTTCAACGCTGAATTTGAGCGTTGACGGCGGTAAGACACTGCCGCCGGTGAACACGGTATTGCCCGCATCCAGCGATAACGCGCCGCTGAAGGTCGGGTTCCCGGCATCACGAACCCACACGATCGGTTTATCCAGCACCAGGCGCGGAGACGCCACCGTCATCGTGCCGTATTGCAGTTGATCGAACCCGGTGGACAGGTCGGTAAGCGTGATGGTGTTATCGTGCCATTCTCCTTTCCCGGCGACATCCCAACCGGCGTTCATCGGGGTGAAGCTGCCCTCGCCCCAGTAGCGCCACTGCCAGCGCCCCGCATCGGGAAGAAAATCATTCGCCAGCCCATCAAGATGCAGGACAAAGTCGCCCATCTTATTTTCGTGCGCGCGTAAAATTGCCTGTAATCGGCCATCAACTCCGCGTTGGGTAACTTTTACGCCAGCCAGCGGCCAGCGAATTTCGTCAATATCCAGAGAGTCAATCACCCGGCCACGAGAACGCAACAGCGCGCCGGGTTCAAAGGTCAGTTGTGGATCGGCCAGACTGCCGGTGAGCTGTGTCGGCAGTACCGCGTAAAAAATCAGATCGTCCTGTTTCGCTTCACCGGTTAAACGCAAGGGCATGTCGCTGTTATCCATACTCAGCTTGCCTGGCCCAATCGTCAGCACCGCATTGCCTTTACCCGCATCGCCTTGCGTCAGAACATTCAACCGGCCGCTTATCACCGCATTTTCAAGACCTGCCTGCCAGTTATTAATGTTGATCCCCAGACGTCCGCTCAGCGGAAAGCCCTGATACGGCCAGTTCCAGCGTCCATCGCTGATGGCAAGTTGCTGGCGAGTAACCTGCCAGGGGAGATCGAGCAGCGGCTCCGGGTTACCGCGCGCCATGACGATCAGCTGTCCGGCGTTGTCCCGCCACTCCAGTTCCGCATCCACCAGCGACGGTTCCTGCGGCAGGCTCAGCGTTGCGACGGCGTGTCCGTTCACTGGCAGCCCGTCCGGCACCAGAGGCAGCGTAAATTCCCCTTCCAGTTTTACAGGGGGCTGATTTTCGAAGGCGCTCACCTCCAGTTGGCTGACGGTGAAGTTTTGCCCGTGCAGCCGCCCCTGAAAGTTGACCTTCTCGCCCTGATAACGAATCTGTTGGAGGGCTGGCGTCAGCGAAAGCGACAATTTCCCCTGCCATTCCTGCCAGGGAGAAAGAATAAGCCTGTCGATATTAACCCAGGTATTAGGCAGCATAGACTGCCATTCTGCGAGCGTGCGCGGCGCCGCGGGCGATGGTTCAGATTCAGGGAGTTTTGCCAGACAGGCGGAGTCCAGTTCAAGCGTACCGATATTCAGCTGCCAGCGGCTGGGATGGGTGAGTTCCGCGCCGCTCATGCGTGCTAACGGGCAGTCCTCCACCAGATAACGCAGCTCCGGGATATGCAGGCCGTGGCGCGTAAGTTTCGGGCTTTCATCCAGCGCGATACGCGTACCAACCGGCAACCAGATGCCCGCCAGCGTAGGAAGCCACAGGCCAAGCGTCATGAGCAGCGTTAACGGTATAAGGATCAATAATAAAAGTAGCGCGAGAACGGCTTTGTATTTACCCTTCATGGGTAGTTAATATCCTGATTTAGCAAAAATTAAGCCGGTAAGGCCCGTATTGTGGCATGTTTGGGCGCTCAGTTGAAGGCGTCGCCCTCACTAAGGATAGATGTTCTGCCGCGACCCAACAATTTTGAGGCCGTCTTAGAAATGATAAAGTTGATGATATAACAGAGCGTTAGTATCCGATCCTTCTGCCATCTCACCATGATGGCGCACATCCGCAGTCAGGCAAACATTTTGTACTGAATTAACTCAGTCTCCTGATTTATTACGGAAAACAGAGGCGCAGAGGACTGACCATTTGCAGATCCTCTGCCAGGGTTCACATTCCTGCCATTCTGTAGCAGCGTTTATACCCGGTATGTTCCATTCCTGAATGCCAGATACCGGGTAAGGTCATATTTCAGCAAAACTGCTCCAGCGCCAATCAAGAGAACATCCTTGATAATGAAGCTGTCAATTTTCCCCAGTTGTGGCAGCAGGCTCAGAGTCGTTACTCCTGTAGTGATAACAATGAGATCGCCAGATATGCCAACACCAGGTCGGGCGAAGCCAATGATCAACGCAAGAAATGTAATGGTTTCCATAACGCCAAGGAAATAACTTCCCCCGTGGACACCAAAAATCAAATACAGAATATTGAGCCATGTTGATGAAATCAGAGGCTCCAGGGCCATAACTTCAAAATCAAACCATTTATAAGTACCAAACAGCATAAATACACCGATAACGCTCAGGCGAAGAATGACGATATCGTAATCTGAGCGAATAAATCGATTAATGAAATTCTTCATTCATATTCTCCGGGAAGATAATAATGAGATGCCAGCCAGATTTTATCTCAGATGAGAAATATCAGTTCAAAAAAAGCATTCCGATCAATGCCGTTACTTTTAAATGGCAGGTGCATTCCATTTTTTAAGCCGATTTTTTTCTTGATATTGTAAATATGCGAATATACTGTTTTCTTACTTCGACCTCTCATCCTGGCGATTTGCTCTACACTAAAGTGTTTATAGTATAAAAGGAAAGCGATAATTCTTTCATTATGTGTTAATGATTTACCTTGGTCATTCAAACAAGATCCATGCTTCATATTGCAAGGCTCTGACTTGCAGGCAAGGTAAAAATCATACCCGTAGAAAAGTATGCTCATGAGTCCGGCGAACTCATTATCACAGATAATAAAATACGTTTCTCTTTCGCTGTTAAAATGTTCAACGCCAAGTGCCTCACACGAATTGAATAATACTTCAGCGCCTTGCTGAAAATAAAAATCATGCGTCGCGATGATAATTTTCATTATTGCTCCATGAGCAGGGAGTAAAATACCCCCTGCTGTAAGCTTTAATCAGAACTCCAGACTAATACCCGTGTTCCATGAAACGGAATCTCCACCGGCCGCAACTGCCATTTTACCTGCAACATTGTCTGTAAAGCGGTAGCCGATCCCAACGGCTACTGCCTGCTTATCTGAATATCCTCCCAATGCCGCAGTAGCATTAAATTTACCCACGCTATAAGGCTGGAATAAACCTGCAAGCGCCGCATTCTGAGCTGCACTTTCACGAATTTCTTTGCGGTTGTTAGATATCTGTTTTTGCAGACCATTCATTCTGTCTGCCGCCATTTTTTGCCAGGATTCATGAAGATCTAAACGGCGACTATTCTTACTGGCCGCAGACTGGTTAGCATTGATTTTTCCAGATAAATATTTGCTGGTCTGAGAAATCTCGCCACGAACAGCTTCCGTATTGTTGTCTATACGCGCGTAAGCATCCCTTTTGACACTGCCGATTTCGCCGCGCAAGGAATCACCCTGCTGCTTAAGCTCGCCACGCACGGCTTTTGCATTACTGTCGGCCCGTGCGTAGGCATCCCTTTTGGCGCTGCCGATTTCACCACGCAGGGAATCACCCTGCTGCTTAAGCTCGCCACGCACGACGTTCGCATTATTGTCAGCCTGTGCAATTGCATCAGCTTTGGCCTGGCCGATTTCGCCGCGTAGAACATCCTTTTGTTCATCCAGTTCTTTATTAACCTTCCCAACGCTTACGGTCACGTCCTGTTTCACCGTATTTATTGCATCCCGCTGTGAAGCCAGCGAGCGATTTTGAGCATTAATTTGTTCATTAATATAATTTTTCGTCGTATTTGCAGCATCATTTACACGTCCATCTACATATCTAACCACCTCGTTTCGATAATTCTCCCCTTTTTGAGAAAGGGATTGAGCTAATGCAATCAGTTGGTTATTTAGTTCTCCTTTGGTAACTGGTTTGTTGAGTTCGTCCTGCCCCGCTGCCCAACTGATATTGCTTAGAGCACCGAACAAAACCACACCTAACATAGAGGCCATAACATTCTTATGCATGTAAACACCCTTAAATTAAAATTAGGAACAATTTTTATCTATTGCAGAAATAAACAGACTCAACCAGAGAACAACAATCTGGAATTCGCCATCTTTTGCGTAGGAAGTTTTCAATCAACCAGACTTGCCTGATTCCAACTTTTAAATTAATTGCTATCATCTCTCGACTGAAGCCAGAAAGTATTAGTGCAAGAACACTTTTAGACAGCTTCGATAACCTCCCGGAAGAAAGTCGCGCATGTGTTATTTCATTAAGTAAAGGTACTGTATCCGTAAGATATGCTGTATCCTGAACAGATTCTTTCCTTAGTAAAACGGGAGGAAGAAAATAAATTACACGCTGTATTGTTTTCTCGTGGTGTTTTACACCGCTTCTCCCTTCAATAGTGAAGTAGTTAAAAAACTCAGCAATGGTCTCATCCACAGGCAAAAAATAGCCATGCTTAAATATCAATGCTGCGCACGGGTAACACTCCCGAACATGCAGCCAGAAACTCAAAAATAAAGACGGCCGCCCATATATTACGACAGTAGCTGAAGGATACCTGTGAAGCTGCTCCAGTAGACTACATGTAGAGCAGGCATTTTCAGTTATTGAAATTGGTTTATTCAATAAGGTTATCTTGCTTACTGTTCCAGGCTTATTCATCGACAGATTCATCGCGTACATTTTTATTCCATTAAAAAGTCGCTACGATACTGCGCGCAGTCATAATAACACCTCCAACTTAACTTCGCCGGATAAGACAGGATTTAACATGCTGTGTTGTTAATAGTATGTATTAAGTTACGGCAATATCACCCCTCCACTCTTGTTTGTATTAAACGTGTTAATAAAAATCACGAGGATTCAAGTTAAAATAACAAAACTAATTTCTTGGTTAAATTATGCTTATTTGGAATCCTTTGACAATCCCTTGATAAACGGGATAACAGGAGCATATCAACGCCTGTTTAAATAAGTGCAAAAAATAAAAGGGAAATTACCGCTGGTCACACCAGACAGGACAATTGGTGAAATTTACAGAAATGTGATAAGAATCACAGCAAAGGAAAAAGTTCATGAAATTCATCATGGAATGGAGCGATGAGCGGAGCAATTATCAATTTTTGTCAATCAATTGAAGCGATAGGTGATTTCGTATGAAAGTGAGAGTTTGCAGGTTATGTCTGTCGGTTGTTCGACGTTACGAACGTCTATCAGCCTGATTCGCTACAGAAAGAATACGTCAGTCTGTGGAAGAGTAACTGACCCACTGATAAGGCATGGGTTCAGAATGACCGGAAGGGAAATATGTGTTAAAGAAAGTTGTTTAATTTTAGTATGATAGGTGCCTTAAGAAGAGATGTTCTAAAATTATTCATCATGTCATGGTTACGCCTATCAATTATTTTTTAAATTTTGTAAGATAATTTTAATTGATTCAATGTTATTCCACCATCGCTGGAGAAAGCCTTATGAAACTCGCTGTTTACAGTACAAAGCAGTACGACAAGAAGTACCTGCAACATGTTAACGAGTCCTTTGGTTTTGAACTTGAATTTTTTGACTTTCTGCTGACTGAAAAAACGGCAAAAACCGCCAACGGTTGCGAGGCGGTATGCATCTTCGTTAACGACGACGGCAGTCGCCCGGTTCTGGAAGAGCTGAAAAAGCACGGCGTAAAATACATTGCGCTGCGTTGCGCTGGCTTCAATAACGTCGATCTGGACGCCGCAAAAGAGCTGGGTCTGCAAGTCGTGCGCGTCCCGGCCTATTCTCCTGAAGCCGTCGCCGAACATGCGATTGGTATGATGATGACGCTGAACCGTCGCATTCATCGCGCTTATCAACGTACCCGTGATGCAAACTTTTCACTGGAAGGTCTGACCGGTTTTACCATGCACGGTAAAACGGCTGGCGTGATCGGGACGGGCAAGATCGGCGTCGCCGCGCTGCGTATTCTAAAAGGTTTTGGTATGCGACTGCTGGCGTTTGATCCTTACCCAAGCGCCGCCGCGCTGGAGCTTGGCGTGGAGTATGTCGATCTGCCGACGCTGTTTGCGGAGTCTGATGTCATTTCTCTGCATTGCCCGCTGACAGCTGAAAACTACCATTTGCTTAATCATGCCGCGTTCGATCAGATGAAAAACGGGGTGATGGTGATCAACACCAGTCGTGGGGCGTTGATTGATTCGCAGGCGGCAATTGAAGCGCTGAAAAACCAGAAGATTGGTTCACTGGGGATGGACGTCTATGAAAACGAACGCGATCTGTTCTTTGAGGACAAGTCCAACGATGTGATTCAGGATGACGTATTCCGTCGTCTGTCTGCCTGCCATAACGTGCTATTCACCGGGCACCAGGCTTTCCTGACCGCGGAAGCGTTGACCAGCATCTCGGAAACCACTCTGCAAAATCTGGAACAGCTCTCAAAAGGTGAAACCTGCCCGAACGCCCTGTTCTGACCCTTCTGCTCCCCTGCGTTCAGGGGAGCACTTTCAGATAATCCCCGATGATATACCAGGCTATATCATTACAATTATGAATGATTTCCCGTCAGCAAATGTAGAGAGTTTTAATGAAGAAGATCGTCGCACTGGTTGCACTCAGCATGCTTATGGCAGGCTGCGTCAGCAATGGAAAAGTCTCCGTTAACCGTGATCAGCTACAGCATCACCGTTTTGTTCTGGAGAGTGTAAACGGAAAACCAGTCGCTGCGGGTAAGAACGCCCCGGAGTTAAGCTTCGGTGAAAAAATGACGGTTTCCGGCCGCATGTGCAACCGCTTCAGCGGCCAGGGCAAGCTGTCTGATGGCGAGCTGAAAGTCAAAGAAATGGCGATGACGCGTATGATGTGCGCCGACCCGCAGTTAAATGAACTGGATCACACCATTAGCGCGATGCTCAAACAAGGCGCGCAGGTCGACTTAACGGCTAACCAGTTGACGCTGGCGACCGCAGAACAAACGCTGATGTTCCGACTGGCTGATTTAGTGCATTAATAGCTGCCGCAGCTTCCAGCGGCGAGCGACTGTTCACTACAGCGTTTGCCGTTGGGTAATGCGCACATGCCAATCGCCGATCCGTCAAGCTGACGGGCAACAGAGAGCGACCCGCCAATCATGGCGCAGTTGGCTTCCCCGGAACTGGACATTGCCGCCTTTAACCCCGGCGCAACATGCGCTGCCGTCGCCTGCTGAACAGGCTCATTACTACAGGCCGACAATAATAACGCGGCACACCCCACTAAAAACGCTGCGCGCATCTCTCTCCCCTCTGAACGTTAGCCGAAACGATACCGCCATAAATAATAGGCAGGCTGCCCTGCGTCGTCGAGAGGCAAACTGCCCATTTATGCGGTTCATTGACATTTTTTAGCAATTTTTTTGCCCTCTCTTTGATCAAATCATTCATTCCCTCTATTCCAGGGACACAAAAGCGAAAATGGTAGAGATCGGGGTTTGCTAAAATAGAGAGATAACTATCAGGGCCCGCCGATGTTTCGCGAGTCCCTCTTTTTGTGCAATGTAAGGGTGTCATATGATCACTATTGACGGTAATGGCGCGGTTGCTTCGGTCGCATTCCGTACCAGCGAAGTTATCGCCATCTACCCAATTACGCCCAGTTCGACAATGGCTGAGCAGGCGGATGCCTGGGCCGGAAACGGGCTTAAGAACGTCTGGGGCGATACCCCTCGCGTCGTAGAAATGCAGTCGGAAGGCGGCGCCATCGCCACCGTTCACGGGGCATTACAGACCGGGGCGCTCTCGACCTCATTTACCTCATCTCAGGGCCTGCTGCTGATGATCCCAACGTTGTACAAACTGGCGGGACAGCTCACGCCGTTTGTACTCCACGTCGCCGCACGCACCATTGCTACTCATGCCTTGTCTATTTTTGGCGATCACTCTGATGTGATGGCGGTTCGCCAGACCGGCTGCGCCATGCTGAGCGCCGGCAGCGTTCAGGAAGCGCAGGATTTCGCGCTCATTTCGCAGATTGCCACGCTGAAAAGCCGCGTGCCATTTATTCATTTCTTTGATGGTTTCCGTACCTCGCATGAAATCAATAAAATTGTGCCGCTGGCAGATGACACCATTCTGAAACTGATGCCGCAGGCTGAAATTGACGCGCACCGCTCCCGCGCGCTCAATCCTGAACATCCGGTGATTCGCGGCACGTCTGCCAACCCGGATACCTACTTCCAGTCCCGTGAAGCCACGAACCCGTGGTACAACGCGGTTTATGACCACGTTGAACAGGCAATGAATGATTTCGCCGGGGCCACCGGTCGCCAGTACAAGCCGTTTGAATACTATGGCCATCCGCAGGCGGAACGCGTCATTATTCTGATGGGTTCCGCAATCGGCACCTGTGAGGAAGTGGTGGACGAGCTGCTGGCGCGCGGCGAAAAAGTGGGCGTACTGAAAGTCCGTCTGTTCCGTCCGTTCTCAGCGAAACATTTATTACAGGCGCTGCCGGAAACCGTACGTACCGTCGCCGTACTGGATCGCACCAAAGAGCCTGGCGCACAGGCCGAACCGCTGTATCTGGATGTGATGACCGCGCTGGCGGAAGCATTCAACAGCGGCGAGAGAGAAACCTTACCGCGGGTGATCGGCGGGCGCTATGGTCTCTCCTCAAAAGAGTTTGGCCCCGATTGCGTGCTGGCTGTTTTCAACGAACTGGCGAGCGCCAGACCCAAATCCCGCTTCACGGTTGGCATCTATGATGATGTCACTAATCTGTCTCTGCCCCTGCCGGAAAACACCCTGCCCGGTACAGCGAAACTGGAAGCGCTATTTTACGGTCTGGGCAGCGACGGCAGCGTTTCTGCAACCAAAAACAACATCAAGATTATTGGTAACTCCACGCCGTGGTATGCACAGGGTTACTTTGTCTATGACTCGAAGAAAGCTGGCGGCCTGACGGTCTCTCACCTGCGCGTCAGCGAGCAGCCGATTCGTTCCGCTTACCTGGTGGCGCAGGCTGATTTTGTCGGCTGCCACCAGTTGCAGTTTATTGATAAGTATCAGATGGCGGAACGTCTGAAACCAGGCGGTATTTTCCTGCTCAATACGCCGTACAACGCAGATGAAGTCTGGGCACGTCTGCCGCAGGAAGTTCAGGCGGTGCTGAACCAGAAAAAAGCGCGGTTCTTTGTGATTAACGCGGCTAAAATCGCCCGCGAATGCGGACTGGCGGCACGTATTAATACCGTGATGCAGATGGCCTTCTTCCACCTGACGCAGATTCTGCCTGGCGATAGCGCGCTGGCGGAATTGCAGGGGGCGATAGCGAAAAGCTACAGCAGTAAAGGCCAGGAGCTGGTTGAGCGTAACTGGCAGGCGCTGGCGCTGGCGCGCGAATCGGTAACAGAAGTTCCGTTGCAGGCGGTGGACCCGCACAGCGCAAATCGTCCTCCGGTGGTGTCTGACGCAGCGCCCGATTTCGTTAAAACGGTTACAGCCGCCATGCTCGCCGGGCTTGGTGACGCCCTGCCCGTTTCGGCGTTGCCGCCAGACGGCACCTGGCCGATGGGGACGACCCGTTGGGAAAAACGCAACATCGCCGAAGAGATCCCTATCTGGAAAGAAGAGCTGTGTACCCAGTGTAACCACTGTGTCGCCGCCTGCCCGCACTCGGCGATCCGCGCTAAAGTGGTTTCGCCGGAAGCAATGGAGAACGCCCCGGCCAGTCTGCACTCGCTGGATGTGAAATCACGCGATATGCGTGGTCAGAAATACGTGTTGCAGGTGGCGCCGGAGGACTGCACGGGTTGTAACCTGTGTGTTGAAGTTTGCCCGGCGAAAGACCGCCAGAACCCTGAAATCAAGGCCATCAATATGATGTCCCGCCTTGAACATGTCGAAGAAGAAAAAGTGAATTATGACTTCTTCCTCAATCTGCCGGAAATCGACAAGAGCAAGCTGGAGCGTATTGATATTCGCACCTCTCAACTGATCACGCCGCTGTTCGAATACTCCGGCGCCTGCTCCGGTTGTGGTGAAACGCCGTATATCAAGCTGCTGACCCAGCTGTATGGCGACCGCATGTTAATTGCCAATGCGACCGGCTGTTCTTCTATTTATGGCGGTAACCTGCCTTCAACGCCTTACACCACCGATGCCAACGGTCGCGGCCCCGCATGGGCGAACTCGCTGTTTGAAGATAACGCCGAATTCGGTCTGGGCTTCCGCCTGACGGTTGATCAGCATCGCGTGCGCGTCATGCGCCTGCTGGAACAGTTCGCCGATCGCATCCCAACGGATTTAAACGACGCATTGCACGCCGACGCGACGCCGGAAGTTCGTCGTGAACAGGTCGCCGCATTACGCCAGCATCTGAAAGATGTCGACGGCGCGCATGAACTGTTAACCGATGCCGATGCGCTGATTGAGAAATCAATCTGGCTGATTGGCGGTGACGGCTGGGCCTACGATATTGGCTTTGGCGGTCTGGATCATGTGCTGAGCCTGACCGAGAACGTCAATATTCTGGTTCTGGACACGCAGTGTTATTCCAATACCGGCGGGCAGGCGTCGAAGGCGACGCCGCTTGGCGCGGTCACGAAGTTTGGCGAACACGGCAAGCGCAAAGCGCGTAAGGATCTGGGTGTGAGTATGATGATGTACGGTCATGTGTATGTCGCGCAGATCTCGCTGGGCGCGCAGTTAAATCAGACGGTGAAAGCAATCCAGGAAGCGGAAGCGTATCCGGGGCCATCGCTGATCATTGCGTACAGCCCATGTGAAGAACACGGCTACGATCTGGCGCTGAGCCACGATCAGATGCGTCAGTTAACGGCTACCGGCTTCTGGCCGCTGTACCGCTTTGACCCGCGTCGTGCCGATGAGGGTAAACTGCCGCTGGCGCTGGACTCCCGTCCACCGTCAGACGCGCTGGCAGAGACGCTGCTCAACGAGCAACGCTTCCGCCGTCTGAATGCACAGCAGCCAGACGTTGCTGAACAGCTCTGGAAGGATGCGACGGCGGATCTGCAAAAACGCTATGACTTCCTTGCTCAACTGGCAGGTAAAGCGGAAAAGAGCGGTGCTGAATAATACGGCTGTTTGAGTATTCGTCAGAACGAAAAAAAGCCCGAACCAAGGTTCGGGCTTGTCAATTCATTCGCTGGAAGATCAGTACTTATCGCAATGGCCCAACGAAAAAAGCAAAATGTGACAATAAAGGCATATAACCCGCGCAGAATATCGCAACAAAATTAAATTGTATAATTTTTATTTTATATATTTTATTAAAAAACATTCATGTCAATTATCATCATTTCTGTAGAATTATTTAATTAAGATTTTACTTAAGACGTAACAATTCATATTTATCTCTTTACGGAACTTCTCCTTTAGCATGATTTCACTTCCCTTATGGGGAGTCACAGGTAAATAAAAAAACTAAAGGGTTATTTCAATGAAAAGAAAAGTACTGGCTCTCGTAATCCCTGCCCTGTTAGCCGCAGGCGCGGCCCATGCCGCTGAAGTTTATAATAAAGACGGCAATAAATTAGATCTCTATGGCAAAGTAGACGGTCTGCATTATTTCTCTGATGACGCAAATTCTGACGGCGATCAAACATACATGCGTATGGGTTTCAAAGGTGAAACTCAGGTTAACGATATGATCACGGGTTACGGCCAGTGGGAATATCAGGTTCAGGCTAACGGTACCGAAGGTGATAAAGGTGACTCCTGGACTCGTCTGGCATTCGCAGGTATTAAAGTCGGTGACTATGGTTCATTCGACTACGGCCGTAACTACGGCGTACTGTACGACGTGGAAGGCTGGACCGATATGCTGCCAGAATTCGGCGGCGACTCTTATACCAAAGCAGACAACTTCATGACCGGCCGTGCTAACGGCGTAGCAACCTACCGTAATACCGACTTCTTCGGTCTGGTGGATGGTCTGAGCTTTGCGCTGCAATATCAGGGGGCGAATGAAAACCAATCCGGCAGCGAAGACACGTATTCCCAAGAGGGGACAAATAACGGCGGCGACCGTGATGTGAAAAACTCCAACGGCGACGGCTTCGGTATCTCCTCAACTTACGATCTGGGTATGGGCGTAAGCTTCGGTGCGGCATATACCACTTCCGACCGAACGAATCAGCAAGCAAATCACTCTACTGCTGGCGGTGATAAAGCAGATGCGTGGACTGCTGGCCTGAAATATGACGCTAACAACATCTATCTGGCGACCATGTATTCTGAAACACGTAACATGACGCCATATGGTGGAAAAGATAGCTGGAGTGATAGCACCATTGCCAACAAAACCCAGAACTTTGAAGTTACAGCGCAGTACCAGTTCGACTTCGGTCTGCGTCCTGCCGTATCTTTCCTGATGTCTAAAGGTAAGGATCTGGCCGGCGGTGAAGATAAAGACCTGGTTAAATATGCTGACGTAGGCGCGACCTACTACTTCAACAAAAACTTCTCCACTTATGTTGATTACAAAATCAACCTGCTGGATGAAGATGACAGCTTCTACACTCGCAACGATATGTCTACCGACGACGTCGTTGCTCTGGGTATGGTTTACCAGTTCTAAGTCCGTCAGCCCGCTGGCAACGGCGGGCTTTTCTCATAACAACAGTGTTTTATCTATACTAAAACAATATATTTGTTGCGCTAAAACTCTCCATTGATAGATGATATATTGCATAAAGATCTGCTGTAGAGGACGCCGGCAATGAACCATCATCCCGTTAAATCATCCCGTATTGCATCCGTCGGCTATGACGAAACCTCCAGCACGCTGGAAATTCGTTTTCATCGAACCGGTACTCTGCAATATCTCGGCGTCCCGTCGCGTATTTTTCGTGATTTTCTTGTCGTGGTTTCTAAAGGCCGCTTTTATGACGGCGTGATCAAAGGGAAATTTCCAGAGCAGAAACCAAACTCACGCTAAAATGTGACTCCTGTCATTGTACATAAAGTGCCATTAAGGGTTAAACTTTAATCGGATACTTAAACAGGAGGTTTTATGAGCAGAACGATTCTTGTGCCCATCGATATTTCAGATTCAGAATTAACTCAACGCGTTATCACCCATGTTGAAGCCGAGGCAAAAATAGATGACGCAGAGGTCCATTTCCTGACCGTTATTCCGTCACTGCCCTATTACGCCTCTTTAGGCCTGGCCTACTCAGCAGAGTTACCGGCTATGGACGATCTGAAAGCCGAAGCAAAATCTCAACTGGAAGAGATTATCAAGAAGTTCAGTATTCCTGCCGACAGAGTACAGATTCATATCGCGGAAGGTTCTCCGAAAGATAAAATTCTGGAAATGGCTAAAAAATTACCGGCAGACATGGTGATTATTGCTTCTCACCGCCCGGACATCACCACGTATCTGCTGGGCTCCAACGCCGCAGCGGTCGTACGCCATGCCGAATGTTCCGTCCTGGTGGTTCGCTAAACGCATCAGCCCGCACGCCGTTGCGGGCTTTCATATCCACTTTTCAACCCTGCACGCGCTTACCTGCAACCTGAGGTATAACGGGTATAAATGTGCTGACATTCTTCTCGCCAATCCGTACCATACACGCCACAGTTTTTATATCAGATTTCTTTTGCCGGTCTTTCCGGCGTGATGCATACTTTTCTGATGCCACACAATGAATTGAGCCTCCATTAAATGTCGCAAAATCAAGATATTAGCAAGAAAGAACAGTACAACCTGAACAAATTACAAAAACGTCTGCGTCGTAACGTGGGCGAAGCGATTGCTGACTTCAATATGATCGAAGAAGGCGATCGCATCATGGTGTGCCTTTCCGGCGGGAAAGACAGCTATACCATGCTGGAAATTCTGCGTAATTTGCAGCAAAGCGCACCCGTCAACTTTTCACTGGTCGCCGTTAACCTTGACCAGAAGCAACCGGGTTTTCCCGAACACATTCTGCCGGAATATCTTGAGAACCTGGGCGTAGAGTATAAGATCGTTGAAGAAAACACCTATGGGATCGTTAAAGAGAAAATTCCTGAAGGCAAAACGACCTGCTCTCTGTGCTCCCGACTACGCCGCGGTATTCTCTACCGCACCGCAACAGAACTGGGTGCAACCAAAATTGCGTTAGGCCACCACCGCGACGATATCCTGCAAACGTTATTCCTGAACATGTTCTACGGCGGGAAAATGAAAGGGATGCCGCCGAAGCTGATGAGCGATGACGGCAAACACATCGTTATCCGCCCGCTGGCCTACTGCCGCGAGAAAGATATTGAGCGTTTTTCAGAAGCCAAAGCGTTCCCGATCATTCCGTGCAACCTGTGCGGGTCGCAGCCAAACCTGCAACGCCAGGTCATCGCCGACATGCTGCGCGACTGGGATAAGCGTTATCCAGGGCGTATTGAAACCATGTTCAGCGCGATGCAGAACGTGGTGCCTTCTCATCTGAGCGATATTAATCTTTTTGATTTCAAAGGCATTAATCATGATTCCGATGTGGTAGACGGTGGTGATTTAGCCTTTGACCGCGAAGAGATCCCTCTGCAACCCGCAGGCTGGCAGCCAGAGGAAGACGATAACCAACTGGATGAACTGCGTCTGAACGTCGTGGAAGTGAAGTAATTTCTGACTCAGCCGGATGGCGACGTAAACGTCTTATCCGGCCTACGATGCGCATAAGCACCTGTAGGCCGGAACGGGCATTTATTTCAATAAACGAACCCGACAGCTCTTCCCTTTTATCTTTCCGTTCTGCAATTGCTTCCAGGCTTTCTGCGCCACTGGCTGACGAACCGCCACATAGACATGGGCCGGATGTACGGTAATTTTGCCAATATCAGCGCTATCCAGACCAATATCTCCCGTTAATGCTCCCAGCACGTCGCCCGGGCGCATTTTTGCCTTTTTACCGCCATCAATACACAGCGTCGCCATTTCAGCTTCCAGCGGTGCAACCGGAACGTTGCCCGGCGGCGTCAGCCAGTTCAGTTTAAGCTGCAACATTTCAGACAGGATATTGGCGCGCTGCGCCTCTTCCGGCGCGCAAAAACTGATCGCCAGACCGCTGTTGCCTGCACGGGCGGTACGACCAATACGGTGTACGTGAACTTCCGGGTCCCACGCCAGCTCGAAGTTTACGACCAGCTCCAGCGACTTGATATCCAGCCCACGCGCGGCGACGTCCGTCGCTACCAGTACGCGCGCGCTGCCGTTTGCAAAACGAACCAGCGTCTGGTCACGTTCGCGCTGCTCAAGGTCGCCATGCAGCGATAATGCGCTCTGCCCGACAGAATTGAGCGCATCACAAACCGCCTGACAATCTTTTTTGGTATTACAGAAAACAACGCATGACGCAGGCTGATGCTGGCTCAGCAGCTTTTGCAGCAGCGGGATTTTCCCCTGCGAAGATGTTTCAAAAAACTGCTGCTCGATAGATGGCAGCGCATCCACCGAATCAATTTCAATCGTCAGTGGATTTTGCTGAACCCGACCGCTGATCGCCGCGATGGCCTCAGGCCAAGTGGCGGAAAACAGCAGAGTCTGACGGCGTGACGGCGCAAAGCGAATCACCTCGTCAATGGCGTCGCTAAAGCCCATATCCAGCATCCTGTCGGCTTCATCCATCACCAGCGTTTGCAGGGCATCCAGAGAAACGGTGCCTTTTTGCAGATGGTCAAGCAGGCGACCCGGCGTCGCGACAATAATATGCGGCGCATGCTGGAGAGAGTCTCGCTGCGCGCCGAAAGGTTGCCCGCCGCACAACGTCAGGATTTTGGTATTAGGCAGAAAACGCGCCAGACGACGCAGCTCCCCTGCCACCTGATCGGCCAGTTCGCGCGTAGGACAAAGCACCAGCGACTGGGTCTGGAACAGACTGGCATCAATATGCTGTAAAAGCCCGAGACCAAATGCAGCCGTTTTTCCGCTGCCGGTTTTTGCCTGCACGCGCACATCTTTTCCGGCCAGGATCGCCGGTAACGCAGCGGCCTGGACAGGCGTCATCTCAAGATAACCCAACTCGTTAAGATTCTCGAGTTGGGCGGCAGGCAGGACATTCAGAGTAGAAAAAGCGGTCACAATTTAATCTCGCGGTAAAAGACACACAGTCAGCAGGCGCGTATCCTCGCAGATCTCCGCTCTTGATGCGACAATTTAATCGGTTCTTCATCCGGCGGCGGATCTGGCATAGGTTGTGGGCGCGGGATAGGATCGGGAATCGGCACCGGATCGGTTGGTACAGAATCCGACTGGCGCGTTTGCATTTGCAACAACGTGAACAGGCTGGTCATATTACCCTCCGGTCATACAGATTGACTCTTTTAGGGTAGACGCTGATATCCCGCAGGCAAAAAAAAGCCGACTAATCTAAGTCGGCGTCGTACGAATCAATTGTGCTATGCAGTAATTCAAAAAAGGAAGTAAGACAATATGGAGCGCAACGCCCATCGCTTGACGTTGCATTCACCTGCGAGAGAGATATTGCCCCGAATGGGTAGATTGTTTATTGACTTCGCTCAAATTATGCGGCGTTTTTCTGCTCAAAGGACGATGAAAAGCGTTGTTGTTACAACCATTTACTACGATGCAACCATAAGGTAACACCACCAATCAGGACAACTAACAGAATACAGAACATAGAAAATCCAAAATGCCATGCGCCGCCCGGAATTCCCCCAAGATTCACGCCGAACAAGCCGGTTAAAAATGTACTGGGCAGAAAGACCATCGCCATCAGCGACATCGTATAGGTTCTGCGCGCTAAGGACTCCTGCATAACTTGCGCGATTTCATCGGCCATCACGCCCGTGCGCGCAATACACGCGTCGATCTCATCCAGCCCCCTTCCCAGACGATCCGCGATATCCTGCATTCGACGCCGCTGATCATCATTCATCCAGGCCAGACGCTCGCTTGCCAGTCGCGCATAAACATCACGCTGAGGCGCCATGTATCGACGCATCACAATCAGTTGCTTACGCAGTAACGCCAGGAATCCACGCGGCGGGATCTGCTGATCGAGCAGATTGTCTTCCAGGTCGATAATTTTATCGTGTAATTGCTCGATAAATTCGCTGGCGTGATCCGTCAGGGCGTCACACACGTCGACCAGCCAGCCGCCGCAATCGGACGGGCCCGTCCCTTCCTGCAAGTCGCTAACCACCTCATCAAGCGCCAGAACTTTTCGCTGTCGCGTTGAGACGATAAAACGTTCATCCATATATACACGCATCGCCACTAGCTGATCAGGACGTTCATCGGTACTGCCGTTGATGCAGCGTAAGGTGATCAGCGTGCCATCCCCCATCCGACTGACGCGTGGGCGCGAACTCTCGCCAGCCAGCGCATCACGTACAGAATTCGGTAACAAAGGCGTCGACGCCAGCCACTGCGCGCTGTCAGGGTGGGTGTAATTGAGATGCAACCAGCAGGGATGCTGGCTGTCGATAATATCGTCATTTTCAAGCGGCTTAATGCCGCCGCGACCATCCAGTAGCCAGGCAAAAACGGCATCCGGCACATTGACTTCCGATCCCTTGATGGCTTCCACAACGCCTCCACATTCATTCAACGCTTTTTCGTTAGTCTAGCCTTCGGCGTATGTTAAGCAATACCTCATTATCCCATTGCGCTGAAATGATTCAGAAAAGTAAGGTATGGCAGGAAAGGCGCCGGCATCACCGGCGCAAATGTGTTGTGCGAGACAATATGGGGTGTTCAACGGATGATAATTTACTTAATCGAAATTTATGAATTTTAGTCTGTAGATCGATAACCTTGCGTTGCATCATCAGCTTTAATATGTCGTACGGGAAAGGGTTAACCTCTTTCAGAATGATTAGCCTGAGTAATGTTTATATAAGTCGCCATCAACCTTTCTTCCTTTTTACTCGTTCACACTTATATCGACCATTGAAAAAAAACTTATCATTCGTGGATTTGTCCTGGTTCCCTGCTAGATTTATCTGCACGTCTATTGTTGTCTCCCGATTTGTGAAAAAACGCTCCATATCACTGTAAGCTGTTAATAAAAAAGCCATTCACCAATAAACCGGCAACACAGCATGTGAAGATAACGGGATTATCGATGATTGCTCACGAACTCAATGCTCTGGATTTATTAAGTTTTCCTGTCTGGATTGTTTTACCACACACAGAAGAGTTAGTTTTCGCTAATACCGCCGCACGCGAACTGACACAGGAACAGACTTTCAGCCGTCTCAGAAAGGGGATATTTTCAACTTATGCGCAAAATGAACTGCGCATGTACGTTGCTGATTTACACCACCATCACGATATTGTTGAAATTCTGACGGTCTGTCGTGATGGTAAAGAAATCGCCTTAACCTGCCGCCTCTCGGTTAAAACCCTGTCGACGCAGGGAGACGTTATTATTTTTGAAGGCATAGAGACACCTACGGCGCAAGGTCTCAAGGCCAGTCGTTCGGCAAACTATCAGCGTAAAAAACAAGGGTTTTACGCCCGTTTTTTCCTGACGAACTCCGCGCCGATGCTGTTGATAGACCCTTCGCGGGACGGTCTGATCGTCGATGCCAATCTGGCCGCACTCAATTTCTATGGCTACAGCCATGAAGCGATGTGCCAGAAGCATACATGGGAAATCAACGTATTAGGTCGCCAGATCTTACCCGTTATGCATGAGATTGCCCGTCTGCCCGGCGGTCATAAGCCCTTAAACTTCGTCCATAAACTCTCTGACGGCACCACCCGGCACGTACAAACCTATGCGGGCCCCCTTGAGATATACGGCGATAAGCTCATGTTATGCATCATTCATGACATTACCGAGCAAAAACGGCTGGAGCAGGAGCTGGAACGCGCTGCCCTGCATGATGCGCTGACTGGCTTACTGAACCGCAGGCAATTTTATCTTCTTACTGAGCAAAACCATACGCCCCATCTGTCGATGACAATGGATTACAGCCTGCTGCTAATCGATACCGATCGCTTCAAAAGCATTAACGATTTGTACGGTCATTTGAAAGGCGATGAAGTGCTGTGCGCTCTGGCGCGAACGCTGGAAGCCCGCGCACGTAAAGGCGACCTGGTCTTTCGCTGGGGCGGTGAAGAATTTGTCTTGCTGCTGCCGCGAACCTCGCTGGAAGTTGCACTTAATCTTGCAGAATCAATACGCGCCGCCGTGGCGAAAGTCTGTATTCCTGGCCTGCCCCGTTTTACCGTCAGCATCGGCGTCGCACGGCACGAATCGAATGAAAGCATTGATGAATTATTTAAGCGGGTGGACGATGCCCTGTACAAAGCCAAAAACGACGGCAGAAATCGGGTGCTGGCGGCGTAATAAACGTCACAGGCTGCCCGTAAGTAGCCTGTGAACGCCCTTAACGGCTGCGTTTCGCGTGACGCTCCCAGTTTTCCTGCTTTGCCTGCGCCGTTTTACGCAACGCAACATAACACGCTCCGCTGCCGCCATGATGAGGCAGCGCCGTACAGTAAGCCTGAACGTCGTCAAATTCCGTCAGCCAACGCGCCACATAACTGCGCACAATATTGGCATGCGCGTTATCTTCCCGCCCTTTGCCATGAATGATCAGCACGTTGCGTAAACCATCCTGACGCGCCTGGCAGATGAAGCTAAACAGCATCTTGCGACATTCCTCAACCGGCTGACGAAGCAAATTGAGACTCGCCTGCTGGCTGTATTTTCCCGAACGCAGTTTGTCGAGCACGCCCTGCTGCAACCCTTCCCGGCGAAATTCCAGCGGTTCGCCCAAAGGAAGAATATCCAGAAACCCGGTGGTAAGAAAATTGTCGAGCTGGAGCGTATCGATACGCTGCGGCGCCCGTGAATTGCGTGTGGGCTGCCAGTGTACATCAGCGCAACGTTTCAACGGTTGGACATCCTCCATGGCGTCAAGAAACAGCGTTTTGTCGTCAAGGTTCATGATTCCTCCTCCAGCGCGTTAAGACAGGCACTATCATAACCGCGCGCTATTATACCGACAACGGTTTACAGTTATTTCCAATAAACGACACTGGCTCAATTATCTGGCTATGCGCATCTCACTATTTCATCCCCGGTAAAGCCACGTTTTATCCTGCGTTAACCGACAATTTCAGCGGGGCTTTTGTAAAATCAATTATGCCCTGAAAGTGGAATATCTCTTTTATAGCCGTTATAACTTTATTACCCGCTGAGGGAAAACCAGGTCGGGAAAAGGTTAAGGAAGCACTGCTGTGTAGATTTTAGGGGCTGGCGGATGTCGACAGTCCCTGTTTTTTATTCTCCTGCCGTGCTTCATTTTTTCAGCATCTTTATTTGTTCGCTTTTTCAACAAACAATGACGCTAAACGTATTATGCCCGCTTATCTTTTTAGGGGTATGGTTGCGGATATTGGTCGCATGGTATCTTGTTGAACTGCTGATAAGTCCGGGAATTATCCCGCCTGCAATGAGAGATAACGGATGCTGAGATTACTTGAAGACAATATCGCGACCCCGCTGGGGCCGTTATGGGTGATTTGCGATGAGCAATTCCGCCTGCGCGCCGTCGAATGGGAGCAACACAGCGACCGTATGGAACAGCTACTGGACATACATTATCGTTCAGAGGGATACGAGCGCATCGCCGCCAAAAATCCGGGTGGCCTGAGCGATAAGCTCACCGCGTATTTTGAGGGAAATCTCAGCATCATTGATACGCTGGAGACCGCCACTGGGGGAACGCCTTTTCAGCGGGAAGTGTGGCAGGCGCTGCGCACCATCCCCTGCGGTCAGGTTATGCATTATGGTCAACTTGCCGAAAAATTAGGCCGTCCGGGAGCCGCTCGCGCCGTAGGCGCCGCTAACGGATCTAACCCGGTCAGTATCGTTGTACCCTGCCATCGCGTAATCGGGCGCAACGGGACAATGACGGGATATGCTGGCGGCGTGCAAAGAAAAGAGTGGTTATTACGCCATGAAGGGTATCTGCTGCTGTAGAAACCAGGCATTTTGTGCCTTACCCGTCACACTTTGATGCAAAGTAACCACTTATAAAGCATGGATTTTCAAAGGGATATAAATATTTCTCCTGCTTATGCCTGAATTATCCTCTATTGGGGGTAGCTCAGGCTTACGTGCTCACCAAAAAGATGTTAAAATTGACAAATATCAATTACGGCTTGAGCAGACCTATGATCCCGGAAAAGCGAATTATACGGCGCATTCAGTCTGGCGGTTGTGCTATCCATTGCCAGGATTGCAGTATCAGCCAGCTTTGCATCCCGTTCACACTTAACGAACATGAGCTTGATCAGCTTGATAATATCATCGAGCGTAAAAAGCCTATTCAGAAAGGGCAAACGCTGTTTAAAGCAGGTGATGAACTGAAATCGCTCTATGCTATCCGCTCCGGTACGATTAAAAGCTACACCATTACCGAGCAGGGCGACGAGCAAATCACTGGTTTTCATTTAGCAGGCGACCTGGTCGGCTTTGACGCGATTGGCAGCGGGCACCACCCGAGCTTTGCCCAGGCGCTGGAAACCTCAATGGTATGTGAAATCCCGTTTGAGACTCTGGACGATCTCTCCGGTAAGATGCCTAACCTACGTCAACAGATGATGCGTCTGATGAGCGGCGAGATCAAAGGCGATCAGGATATGATCCTGTTGCTGTCGAAGAAAAATGCGGAAGAACGTCTGGCTGCCTTTATCTACAATCTGTCCCGTCGTTTTGCCCAGCGCGGTTTCTCTCCGCGTGAATTCCGCCTGACGATGACCCGTGGCGATATCGGTAACTACCTTGGCTTAACGGTCGAAACGATCAGCCGTCTGCTGGGTCGTTTCCAGAAAAGCGGCATGCTGGCGGTGAAAGGTAAATACATCACCATCGAAAACAGCGATGCGCTCGCAGTGCTTGCTGGTCATACTCGCAACGTTGCTTAATCTTTCCGCAAGTAAGTCAGTTATCCTTCTGTTAAATCATTAAATTTTCCTGATTTATTGGTTTGACAGAAGGAATCACACCACGTCAATAAGCTAAAGAAATCTCAAATACGTAGCCATTACTCCAGTTGGACACCACTGGCATGGTTTACGCCCCGCCTGGCCGTTTTCGGATTAACCACATTGATTCATCATGCCGGAAAAGTACAATCCGCAGCGGCTGGCAACCGTTCTATATTCGCACTATCGAACGATCGCCAGCTGGCCGCAGTTGCGTTCTTGCATACGACGCAACTGCGGCAACTCTAACCCCTTGTCATTTATAATGATTATTGATTTAATTCCCCCCGAAAACTATAAACAGGTGGAATTAATGAATAGAAACACAGATAACGGATCTAAAGTTTACACCCCCCTCACACTAAAACTTTATGACTGGTGGGTCTTAAGGGTATCAAATCGGCTTGCATGGGGGTGCCCCACTAAGGAATACCTTCTTCCACACTTCCTCCGACATTTAGGGAAAAAACATCTGGATATTGGTGTAGGAACCGGATATTACCTCACTCACGCTCCTGAAAGCCGTTTAATATCGCTAATGGATTTGAACGAAGCAAGCTTGAGCACAGCATCAACAAGGGCTGGAGAAACGAAAATTCAGAGCAAAATTACCCATGATGTTTTCGAGCCTTACCCAAAAACCTTGCATAATCAATTTGACTCCATCTCCATGTTTTACCTTCTTCACTGCCTGCCTGGAGATATGTCTGCAAAAGGATGTGTAATACAGAATGCCGCGCAGGCTTTAACCGACAATGGCACTCTTTACGGCGCTACCATTCTTGGTGATGGCGTTAAGCACAATATTTTCGGTCAAAAACTGATGCGCATTTACAACCGGAAAGGCATTTTCTCAAATACCGGAGATTCAGAGGCGGGCTTAACGCAAATACTGTCCGAGTACTTCGAGGATGTTAAAACTACGGTTAAAGGTACTGTAGTTATGTTTTCAGCTTCAGGAAAAAAATAACAGTCAGCCGCACCAGGGTCCTGCATCGTGCGTAAACCCCGTCGTCAGCGGTTTAGTGAGTATAGAAAAAGTGTGACCTTGATCAAAAACAAAAAAAGATTATGGCAAAGGTGTATTTATATTACGTTCGCTTCTGGACTGCGGCCCGGATTGTTAAGCGGATTTTTTGATACCCAGATATTAAGAGGAGAAATAACCATGATCACTTATGATCGTAACCATAATCCTATTACTAATGGCAGTCGGGTTATGATTAATGGGACGGGCAGAACGGGTAAAATCGTTGCCATACATTCTAACGGGTTAACTCCAGCCCAGTTACGCCGCAACAAAACCGTCGAAGTGGAAGGCTGTGAAGGCCAGTTCGAACCCGTTGAACTGATCCGTCTTGGTTCCCACTAACGATAAGAATGCCGCTATGGCGGCATTCATGAATCAAACAGATTTAATTACAGACTCTACTAAGCCGCTATTTACCCCAGGTATGCCCCGGAAGTCTGATTTTACTGATAGAAATTGTTTACATTCAATACACTGCCCTATAGAACAGCAAATTTTCCTGATTTATTGATCTGGCAGAAGGTTCCCCCCTGTTTCATTCAACATATATGGGTTACTCTTTTAATTACAAACTGCGGTGACAGTTGTAAGGAGACCCTGTATGGCTATGTATCAAAATATGCTGGTGGTCATCGACCCAAACCAGGACGATCAACCCGCATTACGACGCGCTGTTTATTTGCATCAACGGATTGGTGGCAAAATTAAAGCCTTTTTGCCGATCTATGATTTTTCCTATGAAATGACCACCCTGCTCTCGCCTGATGAGCGTACCGCGATGCGTCAGGGCGTCATCAGCCAGCGAACAGCCTGGATACGCGAACAAGCGAAATACTACATCGAAGCAGGTGTTCCCGTTGAGATAAAAGTGGTCTGGCACAACCGTCCCTTTGAAGCCATTATCCAGGAAGTGATCAGCGACGATCACGATCTGGTGCTCAAAATGGCGCACCAGCATGACCGCCTGGAAGCGGTAATCTTTACGCCGACTGACTGGCATTTGTTGCGTAAATGCCCAAGCCCGGTATGGATGGTCAAGGACCAACCGTGGCCTGAAGGCGGTAAAGCGCTGGTGGCCGTGAACCTGGCGAGCGAAGAACCTTATCACAATGCGCTGAATGAAAAGCTGGTCAAAGAAACGCTGCAACTTGCAGAACAGGTGAACCATACCGAAGTCCATCTGGTTGGCGCCTACCCCGTGACGCCCATCAATATCGCAATCGAACTGCCTGAATTTGATCCGAGCGTTTACAACGACGCGATTCGCGGTCAGCATTTGCTGGCGATGAAGGCGCTACGTCAGAAATTCAGCATTGATGAGAAAGTGACGCATGTTGAAAAAGGGTTGCCTGAAGAGGTTATCCCGGATTTAGCCGAGCATCTACAGGCGGGTATCGTTGTACTGGGTACGGTTGGTCGTACCGGGATATCTGCGGCCTTCCTGGGCAATACGGCGGAACAGGTTATCGACCATTTGCGCTGCGATCTGCTCGTCATTAAACCCGATCAGTATCAGACACCGGTCGAACTGGACGACGAAGAAGACGATTAAGCCTATTTTCGTGCCGGGTAGCGCTTATGCCTACCCGGCGAAGCCGCTCACTCACGTTACTGTTTGTCCTCACCACCGAGGAAATAGATCCCCAGCGGAATGGCCAGCAGAATAGTGAAAACCAGACTGTAGACGCAAATCATTGATGACTGGATGAAATACATCGAGGTTGTCCACTCGGACAACGGAATATCATACTGTTCGATCACGCCGCCGATAGTCGCCCGCGTAACCACTGATGCCGCAATAATAAACACCGCCAGCAGGCCCAACAGAAATTTCTTCCCCTTTGCTGTCTTCAGCTTTGTCATGATCATGGTATCGTCCTTTTGCAGATGAAAGCCCTGTTACTTGCGCGTAACAATACCATGACAATCCCCCGTTGTCTGCCACACAAGTCGTGACATAATATTCACATCGCGCGTCCCTGTCTGAAAATGCGCTACGTCTTATTCTTTTTGATCAATGACCAGCGCATTCGAAGCGGATAAAATATCTGCACCTCAGAATCTTTTAGCGTTATATCAACCATACGGGGTAGTGACAGACCAAAATGATTGCAGAATTTTTTTTCAAAAACGCGTTTAATCTGGCAATAATTTTTGGCAGTGGCGCCGCCTTACTTCTGATGAGTATTGTGTTTCGTCGTGGCGAGAAAAGAAGAAAAGGATTTATATTTCATGCCGTGCAGTTCTTCGTTTATGCCCTTATCATCGGCACGCTGGGCAGTATCGCCAATAATGTTATTGAAAACTACGATCTGAAATTCATCTCTCCAAATGCCGTCGATTTTATCTGCACATCTCTGATTGCGCTGATTCTGACAATAAAACTGTTTTTACTCATCAACCGCTTTGAAAAATCACAGATCGGTAAAGGCAGAGACGTCACCAGTGCGAAGATCCTGTCTCGCATTATAAAGATCACTATTATTATCGCCATCGTTTTACTCTATGGCGAACACTTCGGCATGAGTCTGTCCGGATTGCTGACTTTTGGCGGCATTGGCGGCATCGCTGTTGGGATGGCGGGCAAGGACATTCTGAGCAACTTTTTCTCGGGGATTATGCTCTATTTTGATCGCCCCTTTAGCATTGGCGACTGGGTTCGTTCCCCGGACAGAAATATTGAAGGTACCGTGACTGAAATCGGCTGGCGAATGACCAAAATTAACACCTTCGACCACCGCCCTTTATATGTGCCGAATTCTATTTTCTCCGCCATTAGCGTGGAGAATCCCGGCAGGATGACCAACCGACGTATTAAAACGGTGATCGGGTTACGGTATCAGGATGCCAGTAAAACAGGCGTTATTGTTGATGCGGTCAGAACGATGCTGCAAAACCACCCTGATATCGATCAGCACCAGACACTGCTGGTCTATTTCAATGAATTCGGCGAATCATCGCTGAATATCATGGTCTATTGCTTTAGCAAAACCACCGAATGGGAAGCCTGGCTTGCGGTTCAGCAGGATGTTTACCTGAAGATTATCGACATTGTTCAGGCGAACGGCGCAGATTTTGCGTTCCCAAGCCAGACGCTTTATCTGGATAACGCCGCGTCACCGCAATCCGCAAATTAAAAAAGACGCGGTATTCCGCGTCTTTTCGCTCACTGCCGCATATTATTTGTCGTGCTTCACAATATACATTGTCCGGCTATACGCCACGTCTTCCGGGTTATTAATGGGATAACCTTTCAGCCACGGTTTGATCAAACGTCCGTTGGTATACTGGTAAATCGGCGCAATCGGCGCCTGTTCCATCAGGATTTTCTCTGCCGCATTATAGTCCGCATTGCGCGCCTTCGCCGTATTTTCTACTGTCGCCTGCGTCATGATTTTATCGTAGGCCGGGTTATTGAAGCGCGAGATATTGCCCGTATGGGTCGAGGTTAACAATGACAGGAAAGTAGACGGTTCATTGTAGTCCCCCACCCAGGAGGCGCGGATAACATCAAAATTACCGGTGTTGCGGCTGTCGATATAGGTTTTCCATTCCTGGTTTTGCAGCTTCACCTCTACGCCCAGATTCTTTTTCCACATCGAGGCGACCGCAATCGCGATTTTCTGATGATTTTCAGACGTGTTATATAACAGCGTCAATTTGAGCGGTTTCTGCGGGCCATAGCCAGCCGCAAGCAATAACGTTTTCGCCTGAGCATTGAGTTCTTCCTGGCTCATTTGTTCAAATGGCGAAGGATCGGGAGTAAAGCCTGCCGTCACGTCCGGGGTGAAACGCCAGGCCGGTTTCTCCCCGGTTCCTAACACTTTTTCCGCCATGATGCGGCGATCAATCGTCATGCTCAGCGCCAGACGAACGCGGGAATCCGCCGTCGGGCCTTTTTGGGTGTTAAACGCATAATAATAGGTGCCCAACTGCGGCGGTGTGTAAACCTGCCCCGGTATATCCTTCAGCAACTTCTGATACAGATTTTTCGGGAAAGATTCGGTGATATCGATATCGCCAGCCAGATAACGTTTAGTCGCTGACGACTCCTGATTAATCGGCAGGAAAGTCACTTTTTGCAGCACCGTCTTCGCATTGTCCCAGTAGTGGGTATTGGGCACCACCACCAGTTTTTCGTTGACCACGCGATCATTCAACACATAGGCGCCATTGCCGATCAGGTTTCCGGGCTTCGTCCAGTCTTTACCGCTTTCTACATTGGCTTTCTGTACCGGGTAAAAAGCAAAGTTGGCAGTCAGGTTAACAAACCACGGCAGCGGTTTATCCAGCTGTATTTTTAGCGTGCGGGCGTCCACGGCGCTAACCCCAAGCGTATCCGGCGACGCTTTACCATCAATAATCGCCTGGGCGTTATTAATGCCAGCAAGGGCGGCAAACCAGGCAAACGGTGACAGGGTTTTCGGATCAACCAGACGTTGCCAGCTGTAGACAAAATCCTGCGCGGTCACCGGAGTGCCATCCGACCACTTTGCGTTATTGCGCAGGGTAAACGTCCAGATCCGGTTATCATTGGTCTTCCAGCGCGTAGCGACGCCAGGAATGATTTCCCCTTTCTCGTTCTGATTCACCAGACCTTCAAACAAATCGCGAATGACCTGAATCTCCGGCAACCCAACCGCTTTTGCCGGATCTAACGACGCCGGTTCATCTTTAATATGGCGGACCAGTTCTTGCTTCTCTGCCAGTACCGTTCCGCCGGGAACATCCGCAGCGTGTGTCAGGGAGACGCTGCTAATCAACAGCGCACAACAGGTAACTGAAACAGAGTGCTTCATAAGATGCCCTTAAATGATGAAGTTAGATGACTGCGTAATTATTTGTTTCGCATGAAGGAAATGCAAACGTCTTCCTACAGAAAGTTGATATTAACCCGATATACGCATCCGCTTCCAGGAAGCCAGATGGAGGATATTGCATAGCGCGCGCAACGCGTGAAAACGATTTGATTATCTGGGCAATTTGCACAACACTGCGAGTAATAACAACAGCATTCAGAGACACTTATGACCGTTACCCGTCCTCGTGCCGAGCGCGGCGCATTTCCGCCAGGAACCGAACATTATGGGCGTTCATTGCTGGGAGCGCCGTTGATCTGGTTTCCGGCTCCGGCGGCCGATCGCGAAAGCGGCCTGATTCTGGCCGGAACGCACGGCGATGAGAACGCGTCGGTGGTGACGCTCTCGTGTGCGCTGCGTACGCTGAATCCTTCACTCCGCCGTCATCATGTGGTGCTGGCGGTGAACCCGGACGGTTGCCAGCTTGGTCTGCGCGCCAATGCCAATGGCGTCGATTTGAACCGTAATTTTCCGGCGGCGAACTGGAAAGCGGGTGAGACGGTTTATCGCTGGAACAGCAGCGCCGAGGAGCGCGATGTGGTGCTGCTTACCGGCGAACATCCGGGATCTGAACCCGAAACCCAGGCGCTGTGTCAACTGATACACCGGGTGCATCCTGCCTGGGTGGTCTCCTTTCACGATCCTCTTGCCTGTATTGAAGATCCCAGACATAGCGAGTTAGGCGAATGGCTGGCCCGGGCATTTGAGCTGCCGCTGGTCTCCAGCGTAGGTTACGAAACGCCCGGTTCGTTTGGAAGCTGGTGCGCCGACCTCAATCTGCACTGTATTACCGCAGAGTTCCCGCCGATCTCATCCGATGAGGCCAGCGAAAAGTATCTGATGGCGATGTCTACTCTGCTGCGCTGGCACCCTAAAGATGAAGTTGCCCGGTCGTAAACCGTAAAGCGGGCTCGACATCCACCGCCAGCCAGGTGGGGCCATCGAGGTCAGCAAAACGCACCTGTGGGGCCAGCGGCAACGCTGCGCTAATGGCCCTGGAGGTACACAGCATGCATCCCAGCATCAGCCCAAAACCCTGTTCTCTGGCTTCGGCGGCCAGCGCCAGCGCTTCCGTCAGACCACCGGTTTTATCCAGTTTGATATTGACCATATCGTAGCGCCCCTGTAACGCCTTCAGGCTACTGCGGGTATGGCAACTTTCATCCGCGCAAATAGGGAGCGGATGAACAAAATTTTCCAGCGCGGCGTCATCCTGCGCAGGTAACGGTTGTTCCAGCATCGCGACGCCTAAATCCGCCAGCAGCTGGCATCGCGCCGCCAGCCCCTCTGTACGCCAGGACTCGTTTGCATCCACAATTAGCGTCGCATCAGGCACGACTGAGCGAATCGCGACCATTCGTTCGCTGATCAGGCGATCGTCCAGCTTAATTTTGAGCAGTTTCGCCCCTTTTTCCCACAGTGCCGCCGCGCTGGCCGCCATCTGTTCAGGCGTACCGATCACGACAGTCTGTGCTGTTGTCAGCGTAGCGGGCAATTCAACGGCCACAAACTCCGCCAGCGTTTGCTGCTGCTGGCGAGCGCTCAGATCCCACAGCGCGCAATCGACCGCATTTCTGGCCGCACCGGCGGGCAGCAATTTTTGTAGTGCTTCGCGGGTCAGCCCCTGTTCCAGTTGCGGCGCGATACTCATGATCTGCGCCAGCACCGAGGCATCGCTTTCGCCATAACGTGGATAAGGCGTACATTCCCCTACGCCTTTTACGCCCTCTTCCTCCAGTTCCACGACCACAACATGCGCTTCGGTACGACTTCCCCGGGCAATCACAAAGGGCGTGTGCAGCGGCCAGGCCTCCTCATACACCTTAACAGATCTCATTGGTTCTCCTTTTCTCGCCGTTTTTCTCGTTGCAGATGCGTGGCGGTGGATTAAACACAAATAGCGTTTGCCGTGTTAACTGCTGATGGCATAAACTAGCCACGACGTTAACTATATGTAAACAGGAAGATAACCATGTCACAAACCGTTCATTTCCAGGGCAATCCAGTCGCCGTCGCCAACACCATTCCTCAAGCTGGTAGCAAAGCACAGGCTTTTACCCTCGTGGCAAAAGATCTGTCTGACGTCACACTGGCTCAGTTTGCAGGCAAGCGCAAGGTGCTGAATATTTTCCCAAGTATTGATACCGGCGTTTGTGCGGCATCGGTACGTAAGTTTAACCAACTGGCGACAGAAATCGACAACACCGTCGTACTGTGCGTTTCTGCGGATCTGCCGTTCGCCCAGTCTCGTTTCTGCGGCGCGGAAGGTCTGAGCAACGTCATTACCCTTTCCACTCTGCGTAATCCTGACTTCCTGAAAGACTACGGCGTTGAAATCACTGAAGGCCCGCTGAAAGGTCTGGCGGCGCGTGCCGTGGTGGTCATTGATGAAAACGACAACGTCATTTTCAGCCAGCTGGTGAACGAAATCACCAACGAACCTGACTATGCTGCTGCGCTGGACGTGCTGAAAGCGTAATGATTCATTCTTGTCCAGCTCAATTATGAGCTGGACAAGTTACCGTTGTCATTATCTCCTTAAACTGTAGGATCTGCGGTACTGAAGCGGTGTTTTTCCCATCAATCGTCTGAAGCTGGTTATGAACCAGGCATATTCTGCAAATCCCGATTCTAAACCCACCTCTCTGACCGTAAGAGAAGTATGCACCAGCAATTCGCATGCATGGCGAATCCTTCGCATAACCACATATTCCTGAATGGTTCCTCCGGTCTCCTTGCGAAAACGCCTGGAAGCATGCCCTTCCGAACAACCAGATACCGTAGCCAATATCTCCAGTGAACAATTCTCCTTAAAATGATCCTCAATCCAGCGGATAATTGATGCAGAGAATGTATTTATCCCCGAAAGCGAAGCCTGTTGCTGATCATGTTCAGGCAAAAGACCGATAAGTTGCAGAAGTAAAAAAGCACTATCATTAATTGTTAGTACATTTTTTGAACTCAGCTGTTCAAAACGAAAGAATAGCGCTTCAATAAAGTTTTGTATTTCTGAAACATCAAAGATCCTCACCTCTTCACCATAACTGCTAAGTTGGCGAAATTGTATCTGCTGACGCGGAAAATCACGAAAAAATGGCAGCAACATTGCGCTACTGAAATGTAAGGTTGTACGATGATATTGATTGTGTAAATCATGCTCCACATAAATTTTATGAACGCGGCCTGGCGGAAAAACAAATAACCGTTCAGTCGAATATAAGGACGTAACTGCGTACCACTATTACTCCAATGAATAACACCACCAGGTACCAGAGCGAAACGGTCATTAATATGCCAGGTATAGTTAGTCTCCATCTCATTATAAGAGGAAGTCATATCATCTAATGAAGGTGAACCATTATTGCTATCGGTTTCCATACTGGCCCACCAACCACTGCTCCAGCTATTGCTGACTTTAAATCGGGACTCATAACTGTGGTTTTCTATATTATACCCACCACGCACATCAAACTGAACTGCATGTACAAAAGGCGTAAAAGATAAAAAAATAACCGCACCTGTGAACAGGAATTTTTTTGACATAGACATAAAAAGCACTCCGGCTAATAATCTAATATAGATAATTATCATCCACGATATTATTGTGGTGTTAATTTTTAGCAATAACGTATTTGCCAACTGACAGTCACATTTTTAGCACCAGAAACATTTCTCCTTCCTGTAATCTGTTGTCCTAATGCGCCATAAGGGCTACACAATGCTGTTCTTTCCACACAATAGTCTTCAAATCCATTTAATTCGAGAGATTGAATACCATTACTTTCATAATCTATATGTAAACTATCTGCCGAATGTATCATACGCATTTTTTCTGGAAAGACGGCACATTGTAGTTCGAGATACATCTCGCTATGTTTTAAAAAAGAAAATGTATCCACTCTGGTCAAAGTCGAGGGTTCAATAAAATAACGGGTACGACACTGACAAGAGTAATCCTTTTTCGGTTCTGATAGCAGAACCCCATTTTCCATTACTACGTTAAGTGCGGAATAATTAATCTCAATTTCCCAACCATTCTTCGTCTTCTGGTAACCACAGTCACCAAACCACACTAATGGTCGCAGTATACAGCCACGAGAGTCCACTAATCCAGGCACCCAAAGCGGCGCATGTCCCTGAGCTACGCCAGTAATCAGTCCGGTAGAAAAGGGAACCGGGAAATAGGGAGATGTGGCAAAATAATGTTTATCACCGTTAATTAATGGTAAAACAAATAACCGCTTGCCGTCATACCAATGGAATAGACCTCTGGTATATTTGTCATTGCAAAATGGCGTAAATTTAAGCGTTTGTTCTGGTAACATTAAAGGCGTTGCATCAAAGGAGGCATCAGCCCAGGCTCGCTGCACACAAAGATGCTGACAAGACAAACTGATATTTTCACCAACCAGTCTATGCTCAGCCCGATACGCGTCTGTTTGTCTCCCATAAAACCACAGATTCACACTCTGTTCATTTGAGTCATACCAAAAGTTTAAAAAACGTTCGCTACAGGCAAGCGTAAATCTGCTAGCCGCCGCGCATTCTTGTCGATCCAACAAACCAAGTCGCATACTGATAGTCAGAATTTCATTAAATGCACTATCACCATACGCGCCAATTGATCTTCCCCACAGGAACCCGACACCCTCATCATTCAACATTGCCAGTATCAGTGTCGACACTTGCCGCAATGCGTCTTTGAGCCAGTCGCATATCTCTAACCCAGTATCAATATGCCGTTGGCAAATTTCCGCAATCAGCAATATGCTATAACGGTCAAAGCGCCCTTTTCCCTCAGTTTCATCCACACATCCATGTTGCGAATGGGTACGATAATGTTCGACAAGTTGCTGGAGGATTTTTTGTGATGCAAATTGCGTCTCCCAACCAAGTAAAAAGCGCAATCGGGCGATGCTAAATGCGACACCATAATAATTAGTTGGAAAAGGTGGGTTTAATTTCCACGATTCCTCATCCACCAGTTCTTGCCAGCGAAGTTTTTCAGTAAGCCTTTGCAATTGCTGATCGCTAAAAATAGTATTCAGCAACCCCAAACAGTGCAGTTTCCACAGCGCCTGCAAGAAGTAATATTTCCCCCAGTTTTCACTGGGTGCTTTAACCAGCTCATGCCATACTCCAGACCACTGGTCAGCGCGTGCCGGGAAACGCTCAATCAGAAAACTCAGGGCCAAAGCAAACTTACCGCTAGCGTAGGGATCATCATCCAGCGTCAGTACAACACCAAAACTTTGCTCTTTGTTAATCGTTCTGTTCACGACACTATCCAGCACGTCGTATAATTTATCAATGATATTTTCTCTAAGCATATTACGCTCAAGCATGCGCATTCTCCGCAATGACTGGTTCTGTTCGTTTGTTATTTTGAAGAAGAAATGCGGATATAATAGTGAAAAACAATACTGTACATCCCATCATAAAATATGTATGTGAAAAACCTAATCGCTCATACAAGTAACCACTCAACGGCGACAAGATAACTGTTCCGATATAGTTAACGCTTTGATAGCCTAATAAATACATTGAACCATTTACTTTTTTATCAAAGTTAATTTCCAGATATTTGAAAATTGAAACCAGCAGGAATGACATTTCTATCCCCCACGACAATTTGATAATTCCAATTGTTATTGCACTTGTAACCAAACCAGAACCAATAAATCTAGCGGCCACAACAAAGCCTGTAATCAGCAAGCCGGTTTTTGGCCCCAGACGGTTGACAATGCCAGGTGCAATCATCATGAACAGAAACTCTACTCCCAGACTGGCAGCACCAAGATAACCAAACATTTGATGCCCGATTTCTTTACTGGCATAAAATGTGATAAAGAAACGTGGATATTGTTGTTCTGCGACAAAAATAATCCACACAACACCACAAACATATAAAACAAACGTCCAGAAATTGCGTGTGCTAAATAATGCTATAATATCGTATATTGTCGCTTTATCTTTAGCAATGATGCGATTTTTTACCTCTTCATTGACTTCGATCTTCATCGTAAAAACAATAATAAGAATTATCAGCGCACCTGCGGAACTTAACCCAAAATTGATCATTGGGTTAATATTAAAAATATAGCCTGTACTTGCGGCAGAGAATACAGAACCAATTGCGCCCCACATGCGGATTTGACCAAATTCAAGATCAAACAAACGGCCGAAGCGATCAAGGTATGATTCTGCGGCTGCACACCCTGCGTAGTATCCCATACTTAAAAATATACCGCCCAACGCAATACCAGCATACAACGCAGACTGCAATAGTGGTTTGTATATATAAAAGAAAAAGGGGAAAACGGTTATCGAAATAAGCGAGATAAAGAATAACAGATCTTTCCTTAACCCTAGCCGATCGATAAGAAACCCATATACAGGTTTGATTAGTACCGCACAAAAGCCGTTTACGGCAAAAACAATACCAATCGCAACACCATCAAGGCCTATCTTTTCTGATAGCCAAAAAGAATAAGTATCAAGTGTCGCTTTCCATGAGAAGAAGTAGACCAGGATAAAGAGACTGAGCGTAATATAAATTTTACGCCTGTTCTTTTCAGCACTATCACTTTTATTCATACACCCTCCTGTTTTGAGAGGGTTACATTATTCGCAAGATATGTAGCAAAATTGAATTAAGATCACAAAAAAAACATCGCACATGAAATGGCGTTTTAAAAAATAGGAAAAAATCGTAAAAACTTAAGAATTATGATGCAAATTTATTTATTCTGATATAAAAAAACACCCAACAGCAATAACTGTCGGGTGTTCTTCTATTCATTAATTACTCTTCGCTTTTCTTCTGATTCAAACCGTATTCACGTAACTTATTGGCAATCGCGGTATGTGAGACGCCCAGGCGTTTCGCCAGTTTGCGCGTGCTCGGATAATTGCGATAAAGCTGCGTCAACACGGAACGTTCAAAACGACTGGTGATATCATCCAGCGAGCCTTCCATCGCATCTTCACCAACGGCAACGGTCGTGGCGTCGTAATCCGGCAGCAAGATATCCTGCGGACGTAATTCGTACCCTTCAAGCTGCGTCAGCGCCCGGTAGATGGCGTTTTTAAGCTGGCGCACGTTGCCCGGCCAGCCATAACGGGTTAATACGGTGCTGAGATCGGCAGAGAGTTTTGGACGCGGCACACCCTGCTCATCGGCAAAACGCGCCACGAAAAGTTCAGTGAGCGGCATGATATCCTGCGGGCAATCACGCAGCGGCGGCAGATTGAGCGTCAGCACATTCAGACGGTAGTAGAGATCCTCGCGGAACAGCCCTTTTTGCACCAGTTCCACCAGATTCTTCTGCGTGGCGCAGATCACCCGGACATCAACGTGAACCTCATGATCCTCGCCAACGCGACGGAAAGTGCCGTCGTTAAGAAAACGCAGCAATTTGGTCTGCATGCGTGGCGACATCTCACCAATCTCATCCAGCAGCACCGAACCCCCGTTAGCCTGTTCAAAGAAGCCTTTTTTACCTTCCGGCGCATGACCAAACAGTTCGCTTTCAACTGCATCTTCAGGAATGGAGGCGCAGTTCAATGCCAGATACGGTTTTGCCGCACGCGGGCTTGCCAGGTGACAGGCATGGGCGAAGAGATCTTTACCGGTTCCGGTATCGCCGGTAATCAGCAGTGGCGCGCTCAGCGTAGCCAGCTTGCGAGCCTGCTCTACGACATGCTTCATTTTCGCGCTGACGGCGATAATCTGGCTAAACGCGCTCAAATCCTGAGTCGTCAAATTCTGCAACTGACGCCCCATTCGGATGGTAGAACGTAACATAACGACAGCGCCCGTGAGCATGTACTCGTCATTTTCCCCTTGCAAATGAACCGGGGTAATCTCCATCAGGAAGTTCTGCCCATTGATCACCACATGCTCGTTGTGAGAGACCTGCGGGTTGCTCTCCAGCCAACGCTGGAAGTTGAAGCCGTTGATCAACTGCGCGGCAGTGTGATTGCGCATACGCTCCTGATTTTGTGCGAAAAGCTGACAGCTCGCGGGGTTCGCCATCTCTATTTTACTTTTCATATCCAGAGAGAGGACGGGTTCCGGCAACGCTTCGAGCAGTGCGCTCAGCGCCAGATGCTCGCGTTCAGACGGCATCCACGGCACAGTACGGACATCGGTCACGCCGGAAATGCGGCGGATCTCCGCCATCAGGCTGCTGAAGTTGGTGAACTCCAGTTCAGCAAAATTAAGGTAAATTCGCCCGATGGGGTCAATCTCAATACCGCGTAAATCAATGCTACGAAGCACCAGCAAATCGAGTAATTCGCGGGTCAGACCAAGACGGTCTTCACAAAAGACTTCCAGACGCATGGGAACTTTCACCTAAAACAATGAGCTATTAGATAGATGATAAGCCAGTATTCGATTAGCAGGAAGGATTCTGTCAACAATTATTGACAGCATGACGGAAAATTGGGCGCCGGGCCGTAAAGTTATACGGTCAGCGCCCTTCCAGCGATCAGTTTTCACGCGGGGTTTTGCTTTTCTGCAAGGTTTCTTTGACCTGAACGATAAGCTGGCGACGAAAATCCCCCAGACGCGGCTTATCATCGTCGATCCACGGTAAAGGACGACACAGCTCCATCGCTTTAATGCCCAGACGAGCGGTTAACAGCCCGGCGCCAATACCCTGCGCCGCACGGGCAGACAAACGCGCCGCCAGATCCTGCGACATCCAGTCCATCCCGACTTCACGCACCAGCTCGCTGGCGCCCGCAAACGCAATATTGAGCAACACCAGACGAAACAGGCGCAGACGGCTGTAATACCCCAGTTCAATGCCATACAACGTCGCAATGCGATTGATCAGTCGCAAATTTCGCCAGGCGATAAATGCCATATCCACCAACGCCAGCGGGCTGACGGCGATCATTAACGTGGACTCGGCGGCCGAACGGCTGATTTCACGTCGCGCCTGGGCATCCAGCACCGGTTGCACCAGTTGAGCGTATAAGCTGACCACTTCCCGATCGTTTTGCGTCTCGTGAATCGAAGCATACCAGCGCTGCAACGCCAGGTGAGACTGATCGATACCGGCCTGCTGCGCCAGCTTTTCGCAAAACGCACGGCCCTTTCCCGTACCGTGGCTGTGCAACAGGTCGCGCGCTTCATCCCGTTCATGCGCCCGCTGGCGTAATCGCCATAGCCGACGCCATTCGGTTGCGACCGAGCCAACGCCTGCGCCAATGATCAACGCCCCGGCGGCACAACCGCCCAGCGCCACCCAGTCCTGGGTTTGCCATGCGTTCATAGTCCATTGCACGCCCTGGCCCACAACGCTGACGCCAAACAACGCCAGTCCCCCCATCACCATCTTGCGCCACAAACTGCGTTTAGGGCGCAGCGCGGCATCAATGACCGCTTCCGCCTGCCCCTTGTCTTCCAGAGACTCATCCACCTGCGCGGGGGCAAAGGTCTGCGCCTGCGTCTCGCTGAAGGTCTGTTGCGTTTTAAGCGTCTGGTTTTGCTCCACCTCCAGTGGACCTGCGAAATCGATACGCGGTTTTAACGGTTCGCTCATCGCAATTTGTCTCCTATTAAAAATTCCAGCGCGGCATCCAGACGAATGTGCGGCAATGGTTTGTCCACATCCATCACCTGCGGGCGAAACGCTTCAAACTGGAAACCCTGACTGTCCCAAAACGCTTGTCCCGGCAGGCGTGCGGGCACTTCGCCGGGGTATACCGTTAACGGCGTTCCGTCGCTTAAACGGTTACCGCGTAAGGCCGGGATCTTTTCACCATTCACGTCGATCAATCCACTGGTCGTCGCCTGTACGGACGCCAGTCCCAGACAATCCATGCTGATGCCTTCAAACGCCGCGTTTTGCCAGGCATCCTGAATCAGTTGCTGGAGCAAAGAGACCATATTGGCATGTTGATCGACAGTCACATGGTCTGCCTTGGTCGCCGCAAACAGCAGTTTATCAATCACCGGGGAAAAGAGTCGGCGAAATAGCGTTCGCTGACCATAGTGGAAACTCTGCATCAATTGCGTCAGCGCCAGACGCATATCGTTGAACGCCTGCGGCCCGCTGTTCAACGGTTGCAGGCAATCCACCAGTACAATCTGGCGATCAAACCGCAGGAAATGGTTTTTATAGAACCCTTTCACCACTTTTTCACAGTAGTAATTAAAGCGTTCACGCAACATTCCGGCGTTGGTGTGTTTGTCCGCCTGCGCCAGTATCGATTCGCCATGCGCATCCACATCCGGCCACGGGAAAAACTGCAACGCAGGCGCGCCCGCCATATCGCCCGGCAGCACAAAGCGGCCAGGCTGAATAAAGTGCAGCCCCTGCTGTTTACATTGGTGCAGATACGCCGTCCAGGCCGCGGCGATCTCCGCCAGGCGATTTTCATCAGCAGGCGCCAGCGGGTCCAGCCCCTGGCATAACTGACGCCATTTGGCCGACCATTCGCCCCGCTGCCCTTGCAATAAGCCGGTCATTTGCCGGGACCAGCTCAGGTAATCCTGCGCCAGCATCGGCAAGTCGAGCAGCCATTCGCCGGGATAATCGACAATCTCCAGGTATAACGTCGAGGTGTCTTTAAAATGACGCAGCAAAGAATCATTGGATTTATAGCGTAACGCGAGGCGGATTTCGCTCACACCGCGCGTTGGCGTCGGCCAGGCAGGCGGCTGGCCATAAAGCTGGGCCAGCCCTTCATCGTAGGTAAAACGTGGAATACCAAAATCACGTTGTGGAACGCGTTTCACGCCCAGCAAACGCTCCTCACGCACCGCGCTTAGCAGCGGCAGTCGCGATCCGGCATGGATGTTGAGCAGTTGGTTAACCATCGCAGTGATAAACGCGGTTTTTCCACTGCGGCTAAGTCCGGTAACGGCCAGACGTAAATGCCTGTCTACACCGCGATTAACCAGCGAGTTAAGTTCGTTTTTGAGTCGCTTCATCGCCATCCTGTTGTGCCTGAAGAGTCCATAAAAAGTATAACGAGCAGGAAATAAAGATAGGGGCTGATTATTAATTATCAACTCTCTGAGGTATTTATGGCGACGCCGTTTACGCCGCCACAAGCAGAAAAGTACACCTGTTATCGTTCTTACTGATGATCAGGATTTCATCATCCTGTACACATGGCCTTAAGAAAATATTTCCTGCATCCTCTTATCGCCCATAACGCCGGGATAATTTAGCCGCTGCCCGGCTCAGTAAAGGCTCAAGCGCCACCGCCAGCAACATCTTCAGCGGGCGCCGGGCCACGGATTTCACCGCCCACCCCGCTACGCCTGCGGGACCGTAGCGTAACGCGGTCAGGAGAACCAGCTTCCCTGCAAGTTTAAAGCCCGGCTTCACCTTTTGCCCGGCGCGTTGCCAGCGAGTATTCATCTCTGTCCTCTTACAATTGACGGAAGCGGCTGCGTAACGTGAAGGTATCAGAGGTCACATAGCGCTCCATTTCGCGTAAACGTTTTTCGCCTGCGGCCAGTTCACGATCCACCGCATCTAACAGTTCACCGCTGGAAGGCTGTTGCTCGCCCGTTGCCATGCTGTCCGGCATCGGGTCCAGTACAAAAGAGAGAATGATATAAGCCACCAGGGTGAAAAATGCCAGACCAAAGAAGATCGACAACACCACCAGGATACGCACCAGTTTCACCGGTACATCAAGGTACTGCGCGATACCGGCACACACCCCTCGCACCATCCCCTGCTGCGGCATGCGCCATAATTTCTTGTTCAGGTTAATTCCTCCCATTAGCGATCCCTCCAGTTCGGATGTTCGGCGTCAAGAATGGCTTCCAGCGCCTGAATACGCTCGCGCATGCGTTGCGCTTCGTCGGTTAGCTGCATTAAACGTTGCTGTTCGCTTTGCGACAGTTCGCCCCGACCGGAACGGTTGCTGTAATGCAGCCATAACCAAATCGGTAACACGAACAGCACGAAAATGGTTAACGGTATGGCCAGAAATAACGCGCTCATGAGTGCTCCTTACAGGTGATGAGCGGCGGCGCGTTCGGGCGCCGCCAGGTATTATTATTGGTTATCTTGCTTCATTTTGGCTTTCAACTGCGCCAGTTGTTCGCTGATTTCATCATCTGCTTTCAGATCGGCAAACTGCTGATCCAGGGTTCTCTGCTTGCCAAAGCTTTGGCTTTCCGCTTCCGCCTCCATCTGATCGATACGGCGTTCAAACGATTCAAAACGCGCCATAGCCTCATCCAGTTTGCCGCTGTCCAGTTGACGGCGGACATCACGGGAAGAGCTTGCCGCCTGGTGGCGCAACGTCAATGCCTGCTGACGGGCACGAGTTTCACTGAGTTTATTTTCCAGCTCACCAATCTCTTTTTTCATCCGCACCAGCGTGTCGTCAACCAGTACCGCTTCCTGATCGAGCGTGGCGATCAAATCCGTCAGTTTTTGTTTCTCAATCAGCGCGGCGCGCGCCAGATCCTCTTTGTCTTTACGCAGCGCCAGCTCGGCTTTCTCCTGCCACTCCGCCTGCTGCGCGGCGGCCTGCTCAATGCGACGGGATAACTGTTTCTTTTCTGCCAGCGCGCGCGCGGAATTAGAACGGACTTCCACCAGCGTATCTTCCATTTCCTGAATCATCAGGCGCACCAGCTTTTGCGGATCTTCCGCTTTTTCCAGCAGCGCATTAATGTTGGCGTTCACGATGTCGGCAAAACGAGAAAAAATACCCATAATTCAATCCTCACACGGTATGTTCTGATATCGGGCTATGCCCTGCTACAGGGTTAATACAATCTGCGTGCCAACTTTTTAATATATTGATTATTAAAACAATGCACGATTTTACCTCACGAGAGAAATAGGCTAAAGTGGTGAATAACACTAACAAGTGGTGAATCTCATCATGGCAGAATACAAAGATAACCTTCTCGGCGAAGCCAACAGCTTTCTTGAAGTGCTGGAGCAGGTTTCCCATCTGGCGCCGCTGGATAAACCCGTGCTTATCATTGGCGAACGCGGAACAGGGAAAGAGCTGATCGCCAACCGGCTGCATTTTCTCTCAACGCGCTGGCAAGGGCCGTTCATCTCCCTTAACTGCGCCGCGCTCAATGAAAACCTGCTCGACTCCGAGTTATTTGGTCATGAGGCAGGCGCATTTACCGGCGCGCAAAAACGTCATCCCGGGCGCTTTGAACGCGCCGATGGCGGTACGCTCTTTTTGGATGAGCTGGCGACCGCTCCCATGCTGGTTCAGGAAAAACTGCTGCGGGTGATCGAATACGGCGAGCTGGAGCGCGTCGGCGGCAGCCAGCCGTTGCAGGTTAATGTGCGTCTGGTCTGTGCGACAAATGCCGATTTGCCGCAAATGGTGAGCGAAGGGACATTTCGCGCCGATCTGCTGGACCGGCTCGCTTTCGACGTCGTACAGCTTCCCCCTTTACGCCAGCGTCAAAGCGACATCATGTTAATGGCCGAACACTTTGCCATTCAGATGTGCCGTGAGATTCATCTGCCCCTCTTCCCGGGTTTTACCGCGCGGGCGAGAGAAACCCTGCTTCAGTACCGCTGGCCGGGAAATATTCGTGAGCTGAAAAACGTGGTTGAGCGTTCGGTTTATCGGCATGGCAGCAGCGATTATCCGTTAGATGAAATTATCATCGACCCGTTTAAGCGTGACACTCCCGAACCGACGCCGCCGGAAACGCCCGTTTCTGTGCCATCATTGCCGCTGGATTTACGCGAATTTCAGCAACAGCAGGAGAAAGACTTTCTGCAAATCAGTCTGCAACAGGCGAAATTTAATCAAAAACGGGCAGCAGAATTGCTGGGTCTGACCTACCACCAGTTGCGCGCATTGCTCAAAAAACATCAGATTTAGCGCTCATGCCCGGGACAGTTGTTCTCATTCTGTGGGGGTAATATGTTAAGTGAATTAATGAGGTTTTCTTTATAATTAATTTCGATATTGGTTAATAACATAATAAAAATAATTACAAAGGTGATTGAATTTCCAGCGTAATGTTATACCCAACGATTTTGCATACAAGGGAAATGCCATGAATTGGGATAAACACGCAACCGTAGAATACGCACGCAGACACGCTATGATGGGTGCGAGCCTGGCTGGCTTGTTAATCAGCTCTTCTGCTTTTGCGGCGTTGTCTCCCGGCGGACCCGAAGCTACAGCTTTAACATTTAATCGCTGGTACATATCCCAGTTAATACAGGAGAAAAATCCACTGGCTGATTATGAGGGACTCCAGCCCTACGTTACAGCAAACACCATTGCTGCGTTAAAGACCTCAAATACAGCAGACCCAGGCTCCGAAGATGTACCCGATTCTGATATGTTCATCAAAGCCCAGGATTTTGACGATGACTGGCAGCAAATAGAGATCGTCTCATCAGACTTAGATCCCGTATGTACACAGGTCTATGTCTCTTTCGGCGCTGAACAGAAACACACAGTAATAGACTGCATGGTGAAAGAAAACGGTACCTGGAAAGTACAATCTGTCGCAGGCCAGAAAATATTGCGAAACGTAAGCCTGAAGTAATCATGTATCAAAGCCCGTAACTTAACTGAACGGGCATTTCCTTTGGTGTTTATTCAACCAGTATGACGATTCCTTCATCGCAATTGTGTACATTTACGCCAGTTGTCCGCAGTCATTTTTACCTGGCGGGCCGAAGTGCGATACACTTTGCAGATCGAATCTAAAAACCTTAAAAATTATGCGCCTGGTTTTATCGTCTCTGATCGTGATGGCTGGACTCCTGAGTGGTCAGGCTGCGGCTGCGCCTGAACCGACTATGCATGCTGATATTCGCGACAGCGGCTTTGTCTATTGCGTCAGTGGGCAGGTCAACACCTTCAATCCACAAAAAGCGAGCAGCGGCCTGATCGTTGATACACTTGCCGCCCAGCTGTATGACAGACTGCTGGATGTGGACCCTTATACTTATCGTCTGGTGCCGGAACTGGCAGAAAGCTGGGAAGTGCTGGACAACGGCGCGACCTACCGTTTCCACCTGCGTCGCAACGTCTCTTTCCAGAAGACCGCCTGGTTCACCCCTACCCGCAAGCTGAACGCGGATGACGTGGTGTTTACCTTCGAGCGCATTTTTGATCGCAAACATCCCTGGCATAACGTTAACGGCGGCAGCTTTCCCTATTTCGACAGTTTGCAGTTTGCCGATAACGTCCAGAGCGTGCGTAAGCTGGACAACAATATCGTCGAATTTCGCCTGACCCAACCAGACGCCTCCTTCTTATGGCATCTGGCGACGCACTATGCGTCGGTCATGTCAGCGGAATATGCGGCGCAGCTGACAAAGCAGGATCACCCGGAACTGATTGACCGCCAGCCGGTCGGCACCGGCCCGTTCCAGCTCTCGGAATATCGCGCCGGACAATATATTCGTCTGCAACGTCATGAGGGATTCTGGCGTGGTAAACCGCTGATGCCGCAGGTGGTGGTTGACTTAGGCTCCGGCGGCACAGGCCGTTTATCGAAATTGCTCACCGGCGAATGCGATGTGCTGGCCTGGCCCGCCGCCAGTCAGCTCACGATTCTGCGCGACGATCCGCGCCTGCGTTTGACGCTGCGCCCCGGTATGAACATCGCCTACCTGGCCTTTAATACCGATAAGCCGCCACTGAATAATCCCGCCGTACGCCATGCGCTGGCGTTGTCGATCAACAACCAGCGGCTGATGCAGTCGATCTACTACGGTACAGCGGAAACCGCCGCCTCTATTTTGCCGCGCGCCTCGTGGGCCTATGACAACGAGGCTAAAATTACAGAATACAATCCGGCTAAATCCCGCGAGCAGTTGAAAGCGCTGGGGCTGGAAAACTTAACGCTACAGCTGTGGGTGCCGACCAGTTCCCAGGCCTGGAACCCCAGCCCGCTGAAAACCGCCGAGCTGATCCAGGCGGATATGGCGCAGGTCGGCGTAAAAGTGGTGATTGTTCCGGTAGAAGGTCGTTTCCAGGAGGCGCGGTTGATGGACATGAACCATGATCTGACGTTGTCCGGTTGGGCAACCGACAGTAACGATCCAGACAGCTTCTTCAGGCCGTTGCTGAGCTGCGCCGCCATTAACTCACAAACCAACTTTGCACACTGGTGCCATCCTGAGTTTGACGGCATTCTGCGAAAAGCGCTCTCGTCCCAGCAACTTGCGGCGCGTATTGACGCGTATGATGAAGCGCAAAATATTCTGGCAAAAGAGCTGCCGATACTGCCGCTCGCCTCCTCGCTGCGTTTACAGGCTTATCGCTATGATATTAAAGGACTGGTTTTAAGTCCCTTTGGTAACGCCTCGTTTGCCGGTGTTTCGCGGGAAAAAGAAGATGAGGTGAAAAAACCATGATTATTTTCACCCTGCGTCGGTTTCTGCTGCTGTTGGTCACGCTGTTCTTTCTGACCTTTATCGGCTTTAGCCTGAGCTATTTCACGCCTCATGCGCCATTACAGGGCGCATCGCTGTGGAACGCCTGGGTTTTCTGGTTTAACAGCCTGATCCACTGGGATTTTGGTGTTTCCAGCATTAACGGCCAGCTGATCTCTGAACAGCTCAAAGAGGTTTTTCCCGCCACGATGGAGCTGTGCATTCTCGCTTTCGGCTTTGCCCTGATGGTCGGAATCCCCGTGGGGATGCTGGCAGGCGTAACGCGGAATAAATGGCCAGACCGTTTCATCAGCGCCCTCGCCTTAGTGGGATTTTCGATTCCGGTCTTCTGGCTGGCGCTGCTGTTGACGCTGTTCTTCTCGCTCACGCTCGGCTGGCTGCCGGTATCAGGTCGTTTTGATCTGCTTTACGAAGTGAAGCCGGTCACCGGTTTCGCCATTATTGATGCCTGGATTTCCGACTCGCCCTGGCGCGATGAGATGGTGATGAGCGCAGTGCGCCACATGGTATTGCCGGTGCTGACGCTGGCCGTCGCCCCCACCACGGAAGTGATTCGTCTGATGCGCATCAGCACTATTGAAGTGTATGACCAGAATTACGTGAAGGCAGCGGCGACGCGCGGTCTGTCACGGCTGACGATTCTGCGTCGGCATGTGCTGCACAACGCGCTGCCGCCGGTGATCCCGCGTCTCGGCTTGCAGTTTTCCACCATGCTGACGCTGGCGATGATCACCGAGATGGTCTTTAGCTGGCCGGGGCTGGGACGCTGGTTGATCAACGCTATCCGCCAGCAGGACTACGCCGCTATTTCCGCAGGCGTAATGGTGGTTGGTTCGCTAGTGATTATCGTCAACGTGATCTCTGATATTTTGGGTGCTATGGCTAACCCTCTGAAACATAAGGAATGGTATGCCTTACGATAGTGTGTACAGCGAAAAGCGCCCACCGGGAACGTTGCGCACTGCCTGGCGCAAATTTTATGGCGACGCTTCTGCGATGGTCGGTCTTTACGGCTGCGCAGGTCTGGTGGTGCTGTGTATTTTTGGCAGCTGGTTTGCTCCCTACGGCATCGATCAGCAGTTCCTCGGCTACCAGTTGTTGCCGCCGTCCTGGTCGCGCTATGGCGAAGTCTCGTTTTTTCTGGGCACGGACGATCTGGGGCGTGACGTTTTAAGTCGCCTGCTGAGCGGCGCGGCGCCCACCGTCGGCGGCGCGTTTATCGTCACGCTGGCGGCAACGCTGTGCGGCCTGATTCTGGGCGTTGTCGCCGGGGCTACGCACGGCTTACGCTCCGCCGTACTCAACCATATTCTGGACACCCTGCTCTCTATTCCGTCGTTGCTGTTGGCGATTATCGTTGTTGCCTTTGCCGGGCCGCATCTGAGTCACGCAATGTTTGCCGTCTGGCTCGCACTGCTGCCGCGTATGGTGCGCTCGGTCTACAGCATGGTGCATGACGAGCTGGAAAAAGAGTATGTGATCGCCGCACGCCTCGATGGCGCCACCACGCTCAATATTCTCTGGTTTGCCATTCTGCCCAATATTACCGCCGGTCTGATTACCGAAATCACCCGCGCGTTGTCGATGGCGATCCTCGATATCGCCGCGCTCGGTTTTCTCGACCTCGGCGCGCAACTCCCCTCTCCTGAATGGGGCGCCATGCTCGGCGACGCGCTGGAGCTGATATATGTCGCGCCGTGGACGGTGATGTTACCTGGCGCGGCAATTATGATCAGCGTTCTGCTGGTGAACCTGCTCGGCGACGGCATCCGGCGCGCGATTATCGCGGGGGTGGAATAATGCCGTTACTGGATATCCGCAACCTGACCATTGAATTTAAAACCGGCGAAGACTGGGTTAAAGCCGTAGATCGGGTCAGCATGACGTTAAATGAAGGGGAAATTCGTGGACTGGTCGGCGAATCCGGCTCCGGGAAAAGCCTGATTGCGAAAGCCATTTGCGGTGTGGCGAAAGACAACTGGCGCGTCACCGCCGACCGTATGCGCTTTGACGATATCGACCTGCTGCGTCTTTCCGCGCGCGAGCGCCGCAAACTGGTCGGCCATAACGTGTCGATGATCTTTCAGGAACCGCAGTCGTGCCTTGATCCTTCGGAGCGCATTGGCCGTCAACTGATGCAGAATATTCCCGCCTGGACCTATAAAGGTCGCTGGTGGCAGCGTATTGGCTGGCGAAAACGCCGTGCCATTGAACTGTTGCACCGGGTCGGCATTAAAGATCACAAAGACGCGATGCGCAGTTTTCCGTATGAGCTGACGGATGGCGAATGTCAGAAAGTCATGATCGCCATTGCGCTCGCCAATCAGCCGCGCTTGCTGATTGCCGACGAACCGACCAACGCGATGGAACCCACCACCCAGGCGCAGATTTTCCGCCTGCTGACGCGCCTGAACCAGAACAGCAATACCACTATTTTGCTGATCAGTCATGACCTGCAAATGCTCAGCCAGTGGGCAGACAAAATTAACGTTCTGTATTGCGGGCAGACGGTTGAAACTGCGCCCAGTAAGGATCTGGTGGCTACGCCTCACCACCCTTATACTCAGGCGCTCATCCGCGCGATACCGGATTTTGGCAGCGCCATGCCGCATAAAAGCCGCCTGAATACCATGCCAGGGGCAATCCCGCTGCTGGAACAATTACCGATAGGTTGTCGTCTGGGGCCGCGTTGCCCGTATGCTCAACGAGAATGCATTGAAACCCCGCGTCTGACCGGGGCGAAGAATCATCTCTACGCCTGTCATTTTCCGCTGAATATGGAGAAAGAGTGACATGGTGGAAACCCTGCTCGAAGTGCGTAACCTGAGTAAAACCTTCCGCTACCGTACAGGATGGTTCCGGCGTCAGACCGTCGAGGCGGTAAAGCCGCTCAGCTTCACCTTACGCGAACGCCAGACGCTCGCCATTATTGGTGAGAATGGCTCCGGCAAATCCACGCTGGCGAAAATGCTGGCAGGAATGATCGCGCCGACCAGCGGCGAACTGCTGATTGACGATCATCCGCTGAAATACGGCGACTACTCGTTTCGCAGCCAGCGCATCCGCATGATTTTTCAGGACCCGTCAACGTCACTCAATCCGCGACAGCGCATCTCGCAGATTCTGGATTTCCCGCTGCGGTTGAACACCGATCTGGAACCGGAGCAGCGACGTAAGCAGATTATTGAAACCATGCGGATGGTCGGCCTTCTCCCTGACCACGTCAGCTATTATCCGCACATGCTGGCGCCAGGGCAGAAACAGCGTCTGGGATTAGCCCGCGCCCTGATTTTACGCCCGAAGGTGATCATCGCCGACGAAGCGCTGGCTTCGCTCGATATGTCGATGCGCTCGCAGCTCATCAACCTGATGCTGGAACTCCAGGAAAAACAGGGGATTTCGTATATCTACGTCACTCAGCATCTGGGGATGATGAAACACATCAGCGATCAGGTGCTGGTCATGCACCAGGGCGAAGTGGTCGAACGCGGCAGCACTGCTGATGTTCTCGCCTCTCCGTTACATGAACTCACCCGCCGTTTGATCGCAGGACACTTCGGCGAAGCCCTCACCGCCGACGCCTGGCGAAAAGATCGCTAGCCTGAAGGAGCGTTATGATGTTGTTGTCTGAATCAATTAGCGGCCATTTGGTCATCCACCACGCGCCTCGAATGCAGGAGCGCCCATGAGAAAATATTCCTGGCTGATCCTGTGTCTGGCGCTGGCTGTGCTACTGGCGTCCGCTTTCGCATTCACTCGCGCTGACAACCAGACTGAACCGGCATTCGGCTACACTCTGGACTTCAAAAAACCGTTGTCCGGGATCGACAATTTATCCTCCCTGAGCTACGTGCCCGAAGAAGATGTTTTTGTCGCCACCCTCAACAGACCCGCCACCATCCTCAAACTGTCTAAAAATGGAGAAATACTCGCCAGAAAAAGCATCGCAGATCGGATTAAAGATGCTGAATCAATCGAATACGCGGGTAACGGGACATACTTACTGGTCGATGAAGCAGACTCCGCGATGTATGTTTACCAGCTCAGCCAGAATCTGGACGTCAGGTCAGTGAGAAAAATAGAAACAGACCTGTTTGAGAACGCGCGCAACCGGGGAATCGAAGGCATTGCCTGGATGGCCGGACGAAATGAACTCTATTTCGCCAAAGAACGTAAACCGGTCATGCTGTACCGGACCCAAAGCGACAGTGGCCTTACTCATTTTTCTGAGATCGTCCCGCTGGATGATCTGATTAAAAATCTGGACGTAGACGATATCTCCGCCCTTCACATCCACGGTGAACATCTGCTGATCTTATCTGATGAGTCACGCAGCCTGACAGAGATAGACCTGAACGGCAATGTGCTGCGCCGGATGTCATTAACGCAGGGCGAAAATGGTCTTGAGGAAGATATCCCGCAACCTGAAGGCGTGTCGATGGATAAGGCCGGCAACATTTATATTATGAGTGAGCCGAACCTGTTTTATCGATTTGAAAAGGTCTCGACTGGCAGGTAAACCGTAAGTTCAGACTCTTCTTTCCCGTTGAAACGCGGTTTTGACGGGAGAGAAGAAACGGCGATACGCGGGCTTTTGTGAAGTCAGAAAACACTGGAAACGTTTGAAATGGTGCCGACTACCGGAATCGAACTGGTGACCTACTGATTACAAGTCAGTTGCTCTACCTACTGAGCTAAGTCGGCCTGGGCCGCCATCGAGGCCTCGAACCCCGTTCCCTACAACACCCACAACAAATGTCGTTCGCTCTTCCAGATGAGCTAATGGCGGTTTGACGGTTCTTGTGAGTTATCACGCACTTACGCGTCATAACGAACCGGCTGCGGATAATACATAAGTAGAATTAGTCATGCAACCATTATGATTCGTCCAAATGTATTTATCCCTTATATTCGCAGCGCGTCACCCGCTCGTGCTGGTTGGATGAGGCGAACCTGATAGCGGGTGATATACTGGACGGATGCAGGAAAATATCGAAAGTAAACAGGCTCGCCCTGCGCCGCCCCGGAGCTAAGTCACGGGAAATGACGGAAAAATATCGTGACACAAAGGGCTGTGAGTGGGATATAATTTCGAGCTAATTTCGAATAACTTTGAAATGTTGCTTTTAATTTATTGATATTAAAAGCAAAAAATAAGTAATGACTATAAGGATTAAAGCTATGGGTTTTCTTTCCGGTAAGCGCATTCTGGTAACGGGTGTTGCCAGCAAATTGTCCATCGCCTACGGTATCGCTCAGGCGATGCGCCGCGAAGGAGCTGAACTGGCGTTCACCTACCAGAACGACAAACTGAAAGGCCGCGTGGAAGAGTTTGCCGCTCAACTGGATTCCAGCATCGTGTTGCAGTGTGATGTGGCTGAAGATGCCAGCATCGACGCTATGTTTGCCGAGCTGGGTAAAGTCTGGCCGAAATTCGACGGTTTCGTTCACTCTATCGGCTTCGCGCCTGGCGATCAGCTGGATGGCGACTATGTGAATGCCGTTACCCGTGAAGGCTTTAAAATCGCGCACGACATCAGCTCTTACAGCTTTGTGGCGATGGCAAAAGCTTGCCGTACCATGCTGAATCCGGGTTCCGCCCTGCTGACCCTGTCTTATCTGGGTGCTGAGCGCGCAATCCCGAACTACAACGTCATGGGTCTGGCAAAAGCGTCTCTGGAAGCAAACGTGCGTTACATGGCTAACGCGATGGGCCCGGAAGGCGTTCGTGTTAACGCAATCTCCGCAGGTCCGATCCGTACTCTGGCCGCGTCCGGCATCAAAGATTTCCGTAAAATGCTGTCGCATTGCGAAGCGGTTACGCCGATTCGCCGCACTGTTACCATTGAAGATGTGGGCAACTCTGCCGCCTTCCTGTGCTCCGATCTGTCTGCCGGTATCTCCGGTGAAGTCGTTCACGTCGACGGCGGTTTCAGCATCGCAGCCATGAACGAACTGGAACTGAAATAATCGTTTCACTTCCCGCAATGGGCGGCGCAGCGTCGCCCATTATTCCCTTCTCTGATGACGCCTTTCACCCCCTTCCATTCTTCGCGCGCTGTCGCATCGCGGTATATATCATTCTGATATTTATTATCACCTAACAATCTTTTATCCCCTCTCTTGCTTACGCCAGGATAATGCAGCGAAAACGATCCGGCGTGATTCGACGACGACGTGTCCGGGTCGCCACTTTTAGACCAAGGAACGCCCATGGAACAACGCCGAATTGAAGGCAAAAGCCACTGGTATCATGAAACCCAGTCCAGCACTTATCCGCAAGAGGTTCTCCCGCTGGTGCCGGAAGCCGCGAACGTCGAGGACAGTTTTCTGCTGGATTTAGCGATCGCCGAAGACGTGCTTTTACCCTTTCAGTCCTGGTTGCACCCTGCCCGTCAACTTGCTCAACGCCTCTTTCCCGAGCGCGTCACACAGAATCGTCTCCACACGTTCAGCGCCTATGAACGGATGAGTACCGCATTGACCGTTGCCCAGGTCTATGGCGTACAGCGGCTCTGTAACCATTACGCCGCGCGACTGACCCCGCTTCCCGGCCCGGACTCTTCCCGGGAGAGTAACCACCGACTGGCGCAAATCACGCAATACGCGCGTCAACTGGCCAGTTCCCCTGCGGTCATTAATGCCCGCGACCGCCAGCACCTTGACGATGTGGGTCTGACGACCTGCGACATCATTCTGATAAACCAGATTATTGGTTTTGTGGGTTTTCAGGCGCGCGTCGTGGCGATATTCCAGGCTTATCGTGGACACCCCGTCCGCTGGGTGCCGGGTCTGGATATACAGCAATTCGCCGATGCGCAGCTTTTCCAGGAAAGGGACGCGCAATGGCACCCGGCTCAGGAAGGCGTGGAAATACGTTACGCCAGCGCCGAACAGCTGGAGTGCCTGTCCCACCATCAGCCGGTTGCAGAACTGCTGACGCTCGCGCCAGTCCTGGTTCACGAACCCGCCCTGCTTTCTTTGCTTGGCACACTGCTCACCAGCGCCCTGCGTACGGATGCGCCACCGGCGTCGCTCCCACTCGCCACGCTGCTCACGTCGCGCATCAATGGCAGCGTCGCCTGTTTTAATGAACAGTCACGCCACGCGAGCGAATGGGCAGAGACAATTTCGGTGTTCCGCCGGGATGAACGGGAGATACAGCACTGGGAAAGCCAACATCCGGTTGAGCGTCCTGTCACGCAAGCGATACAATGGCTGACCAGGGCGCCCGATCGTTTTAGCGCTGCGCAATTCACGCCGTTACTCGAACAAGGGGCGTCACTGGAACAGGCCGTCAACTTGCTGGGCTGGTGCGGATTGTGCGGTTGGTTGAACCGTTTAAAAATCGCGTTGGGCGAAACACATTAACCGCGCCTTTACTGAAAGAGCGCTTGCTGCGCCAGGCAGAATCGCGTAAAACTGTCAGCCGCTCTTTTGGCCACGAAAATAGACAATTATGTTTCAGGACAACCCGCTGCTAGCGCAGCTTAAACAGCAACTACATTCCCAGACGCCGCGTGCTGAAGGGGTGGTAAAAGCCACGGAAAAAGGCTTTGGCTTCCTGGAAGTCGATGCACAAAAAAGTTATTTCATCCCGCCGCCGCAGATGAAAAAAGTCATGCACGGCGACCGCATTGTCGCGGTGATCCATACGGAAAAAGAACGCGAGTCCGCCGAGCCAGAAGAACTGATCGAGCCGTTCCTGACCCGCTTCGTGGGCAAAATCCAGGGTAAAAACGATCGTCTGTCCATCGTACCGGATCATCCGTTGCTGAAAGACGCTATCCCATGCCGTGCCGCCCGTGGCGTGGAACACGAATTTAAAGAGGGTGACTGGGCCGTTGCCGAAATGCGCCGTCATCCGCTGAAAGGCGACCGCTCTTTCTACGCCGAGTTAACCCAGTTCATCACCTTCGCCGACGACCACTTCGTACCGTGGTGGGTCACGCTGGCTCGCCATAATCTCGAAAAAGAAGCGCCGAACGGCGCGGCGACAGAAATGCTTGATGAAGGTCTGGTACGCCAGGATCTGACCGCGCTGGATTTTGTCACTATCGACAGCGCCAGCACCGAAGACATGGATGACGCCCTTTATGCGCAAGAGTTGGGCGAAGGTAAGCTGCAACTGACGGTTGCGATTGCTGATCCGACCGCGTGGATTGCGGAAGGCAGCAAGCTGGATAACATCGCAAAAATCCGGGCGTTTACCAACTATCTGCCGGGCTTCAACATCCCGATGTTGCCGCGCGAACTGTCTGACGACCTCTGTTCCCTGCGCGCGCAGGAAGTTCGTCCGGCACTGGCCTGCCGCATGACCATTGCCGCCGACGGCACTATTGAAGATGACATCACCTTCTTTGCGGCCACGATCAAGTCGAAAGCCAAACTGGCCTACGACAATGTCTCCGACTGGCTGGAAAATACCGGCAGCTGGCAGCCTGAAAGTGACGCTATCGCCCAACAGATCCGCCTGCTCCAGCGCATTTGCCTGAGCCGTGGCGAATGGCGTCACAACCATGCGCTGGTGTTCAAAGATCGCCCGGACTATCGCTTTATTCTTGGAGAGAAAGGCGAAGTGCTGGATATCGTCGCGGAACCTCGCCGCATTGCGAACCGCATTGTGGAAGAGTCCATGATCGCGGCGAACATTTGCGCCGCCCGCGTGCTGCGCGACAAACTGGGCTTTGGTATTTACAACGTTCACATGGGCTTCGACCCGGCCAACGCCGACGCGCTGGCGGCGTTGTTGAAAACGCATGGCCTGCACGTTGACGCAGGAGACGTATTAACCCTGGAAGGCTTCTGCAAACTGCGCCGCGAGCTGGATGCCCAACCGTCCGGTTTCCTGGACAGCCGTATTCGTCGCTTCCAGTCATTCGCAGAGATCAGCACCGAACCGGGCCCTCACTTCGGACTGGGTCTGGAAGCGTATGCAACCTGGACCTCTCCGATTCGTAAATACAGCGACATGATTAACCACCGCCTGCTGAAAGCCGTCATCAAAGGCGAAACCATCGCGCGTCCGCAGGAAGAGACAACGCAGCAGATGGCTGAACGCCGCCGCCTGAACCGTATGGCGGAACGTGACGTCGGAGACTGGTTATATGCGCGCTTCCTGAATGATAAAGCCGGTACAGAAACACGCTTTGCGGCGGAAATCGTTGATATCAGCCGCGGCGGGATGCGCGTTCGCCTGGTCGATAATGGCGCAATGGCCTTTATCCCGGCGCCGTTCCTGCATGCCGTACGTGACGAGCTGGTTTGCAGCCAGGAAAGCGGCACCGTGCAGATCAAAGGTGAAACGGTATACAAAGTGACTGATGTGATCGATGTAACGATCGCGGAAGTTCGCATGGAAACCCGTAGCATTATCGCCCGGCCTGTCGCCTGACGTTTTTGATGTAGCGGCCTTTCTTTAACCGGAAAGGCCGTTTTTTTTCTGCCCGCCCCACCCACCGCACGCTACACTTCACTCATCCGTTCAGAATTATTTTTATCCGCTCGCTATGCTTTTTTCTGAATCTGGATTACATATAAATACATAAGTAAAACAATATGTTCAGCCATAATTACCTCGTACGAATCATGGCTAACCTTTCTCCTGAGGCTGTATGCGCTTTAAACGGGATGGTAAGCATCATGAAAGACGTTCTGGAGCCTGTTTCATTGTTTAGCGATTTGGGAACCCATAGCCCTTACTGGCGTTTATCGGATGACTGCGACACTCTGCGTTTATCCGCGACTGAGGCTGCCGACGCTGACCAGACCGTTGCGTTATCTTCCGAGCAGGCTGACCGCATCCGGGAGATGACCGTCATCACGTCAAGCCTGTTACTCACCCTTCCCGGTGAACATAATGCCGTTCCCGTGCAACTTGTCGGGCGAAAAATCAACAAGCGCGAATGGGCAGGAAACGTATCGGTCTGGCATGATGCGCCCTCAGATACGCAGGAGGCCGTTCTGGGACTTTCCTTTGCCGAGCAGGTGGTATCAGAGGCCAACTCAGCGATCGTGATCCTTGACAGCCGCGGGAATATCCAGCGTTTTAACCGTCTTTGCGAAGAATACACCGGGTTAAAAGAGCATGACGTCATTGGGCAAAGCGTCTTCAAATTATTTATGAGCCGGCGCGAAGCCGCAGCCTCCAGGCGCAACATCAGCGGTTTTTTCCGCAACGGCAACTCTTATGAGATCGAACGCTGGGTAAAGACCCGCAAAGGCCAGCGCCTGTTTCTGTTTCGGAATAAATTTGTCCATAGCGGCAGCGGTAAGAACGAAATCTTTTTAATCTGTTCAGGCACCGACATTACCGAGGAGCGGCGTACGCAGGAGCGTTTACGCGTACTGGCGAATACGGACACAATCACCGGGCTGCCTAACCGGAATGCCATTCATGAGCTGATTAACGATGCCATTGAAAACGCGGGCGACAATCAGGTTGGTATCGTCTATCTGGACCTGGACAACTTCAAAAGGGTGAACGATGCCTACGGGCATATGTTTGGAGACCAGCTGTTACAGGCCGTCTCGCTGGCGATCCTGAGTTGCCTTGAGGAGAATCAACTGCTGGCCCGCCTCGGCGGCGATGAGTTTATCGTTCTCGCCACGCAGACTTCGCAAGGGTCGCTGGAGGCCATGGCATCGCGAATTCTCACACGCTTACGTCAACCCTTTCGCATTGGCCTTATCGAGGTGTATACCGGCTGTTCTATCGGTATCGCCCTTGCGCCGCAGCACGGGCATGACAGCGAAAGCGTGATTCGTAATGCGGATACCGCAATGTACACCGCGAAAGAAGGCGGACGTGGACAGTTTTGCGTGTTCTCTCCCGAGATGAACCAGCGCGTCTTTGAGTATCTTTGGCTGGACACCAATCTGCGCAAAGCGCTGGAAAACGATCAGCTCCTGATCCACTACCAGCCGAAGATGACCTGGCGCGGCGAAGTCCGCAGCCTCGAAGCGCTGGTGCGCTGGCAATCACCGGAACGCGGGTTAATTCCCCCGCTGGAGTTTATCTCCTACGCCGAAGAGTCTGGGCTGATTGTCCCGCTGGGGCGATGGGTGATGATGGATGTTGTACGGCAGGTCGCCAAATGGCGCAGCAAAGGCATCAACCTGCGCGTCGCGGTGAACGTATCCGCCCGCCAGCTCGCGGATCAAACTATTTTTACCGACCTGAAGCAGGTGCTTCATGAACTGAACTTCGAATATTGCCCGATTGATGTCGAACTGACAGAAAGCTGTTTGATTGAAAACGAAGAACTGGCGCTGACCGTCATCCAGCAATTCAGCCAGCTTGGCGCGCAGATACATCTGGACGATTTTGGCACCGGCTACTCGTCGCTTTCTCAGCTTGCCCGCTTCCCCATTGATGCGGTCAAGCTGGATCAGACGTTTGTCAGAGACATTCATAAACGGTCGGTTTCGCAATCGTTAGTACGCGCGATCGTCGCCGTAGCGCAGGCGTTAAATCTACAGGTGATTGCGGAAGGCGTCGAAAGCGCAAAAGAAGATGCATTTTTAACCAAGAATGGCGTCAACGAGCGCCAGGGGTTCCTGTTTGCCAAACCCATGCCCGCCGCCGCTTTTGAACGCTGGTACAAACGTTATCTGAATAAAAAGACGCGCTGAGATGGGCAAAAAACAGGCGTTCAGGACAGGGTAAGAGACATCTGATAACAAACTTATCTGCATGTAATAACAGAATATATAATATTACCCAATGGTTTTGGCGAATCCTGTTTTTCCCCTTCTCTTTTGGCATTATTTTTTGCATCATGAAATTCATACATTTTTGACGTAAGGATGATAACCATGTCTGATATCGACGCCCAACGTGTTGCCGAACGCATTGATACCGTGCTGGATATCCTTGTTGCTGGCGATTACCACTCTGCCATCCACAACCTTGAAATTCTTAAGGCGGAGTTGTTAAGTCAGGTGAAAGAAGATACCGACGCCTCCTCGACGAAACCCCGGGCTCCGTGGGAGATCTAAGTGACGCGAGCTTTTCGTGGCACCTGACTCAGGAAACGCAGCATCCCTTATACTCCCCGGTACTGATACCGTTATAAAAATTAAAATTATGAATTCCCGACAACAATCAATTTTGCAAATGGTCATTGATAAAGGCCAGATGAGCGTGGCTGAGCTGGCGAAAATCACCGGCGTCTCTGAAGTCACGATCCGACAGGATCTTAACACTCTGGAAAAACAGAGCTATCTGCGCCGTGCGCATGGTTTTGCCGTCTCGCTGGACAGCGATGACGTCGAAACGCGCATGATGACCAATTACACGCTCAAACGCGAACTGGCTGAATTTGCCGCGTCACTGGTCAGCCCCGGCGAATCCGTATTTATTGAAAACGGCAGCAGCAATGCCCTGCTGGCCAGAACGTTAGCGGAACAAAAGGATGTCACCATTATTACGGTGAGTAGCTATATCGCTCACTTGCTCAAAGAGACGCCGTGCGAAGTGATCCTCCTTGGCGGAATCTACCAGAAAAAAAGTGAAAGTATGGTCGGGCCATTGACCCGCCAGTTTATCCAGCAGGTTCACTTCAGTAAGGCCTTCATCGGTATCGATGGCTGGCAGCCGGATACCGGTTTTACCGGACGGGACATGATGCGATCGGATGTGGTTAATGCCGTACTGGAAAAAGGCTCTGAAGCCATTGTTCTGACGGACAGCTCTAAATTCGGCGCAGTACATCCTTATACGCTGGGGCCGTTAACACGTTTTAGCCGCGTTATCACCGATTCCAGAATAAGTGCGGACCATCAAATGCAACTGGAACGCACCGGGCTGACGGTGAACATCATCGAACCTCGTGCCTGAGCGCATTGCAGATGATTTGCCATCCGGCAAATCATCTCTCCCCTCTGAGATTTTTCCGACAATCTAATTAAGACTATTTACCTGTTATTAACAGGGTAAAGTCGTAAAATTTATATTAGCGATATAACAGGAAGTGACTATCACCTGCGTGATTTTAAGCTGTTACCCCTGCGCAACAAGGTTTTGCGGACAGTCTCTTTAATGGCTTTAATGAACATCATTTTAGCTATAATTAAAGAGAAATTACTTCCGTGAATCAATTATTCAGGAGAAAGTATTATGTTTATGACGAGCAAAAAAATGACCGCCGCTGTTCTGGCAATTACCCTGGCGATGTCTCTGAGCGCTTGCTCTAATTGGTCTAAACGTGACCGTAACACTGCGATCGGTGCAGGGGCTGGGGCGTTGGGCGGAGCCATTTTAACTGACGGTAGCACGCTGGGTACGCTTGGCGGGGCTGCGGTAGGTGGTGTTATCGGCCATCAGGTAGGTAAATAATCTACGGTCGACCGGCTCGAAATAATAATACGGTAATTCTTTACAGGTCTTTACTCTAAATATACACAGTGAAATTTAAAGCCACGATAAATAACTATCGTGGCTTTTTTCATTAGCCGCCCGCCAGTTTAACTTTCATTCCTTTGGCTTCCAGTAATGATTTAATCAGATCGCGCTTATCGCCCTGAATTTCAATTATTCCCTCTTTAACCGCCCCGCCGCAGCCGCATTTTTTCTTCAACTCTGCGGCCAGTTTGGTCAGTTCAGCATCATCCATATCAATGCCGGTAACGAGGCACACACCCTTACCTTTCCGCCCACTGGTCTGGCGCTGAATACGGACGATACCGTCACCCTTTGGGCGTTCAACCGCCGCTTTCGGTTCGTCAATCCGGCCCGTTTCCGTGGAATAGACCAGACGGCTGTCAGAATTGTTCATCAGGCCCCCCGTTTCAGTGATGCATTAATGGCCTTCAGGGTTTGCGCAGGGTCAGCAGACTGCGTAACCGGTCGTCCTATAACCATATAGTCCACGCCCGCCGCCAGCGCCTGTTCCGGCGTCATGATACGGCGCTGATCGCCAGCGTCAGATCCCTGAGGACGGATACCCGGCGTTACCAGCTTAAACTCTGCGCCAAATTCCTGCTTAAAGCGCACCGCTTCCTGCGCCGAGCAGACCACACCATCCAGCCCGCAATTTTGCGTCAGGCGCGCCAGACGTTCCGCATGCTCAGCCGGTGACAATGTCACGCCAAGATCCGCCAGATCGCTGGCTTCCATGCTGGTCAGTACCGTCACCGCAATCAGCAATGGCGCATCCTTACCCAGCGGCAGTAAGGCTTCGCGCGCTGCGGTCATCATTCGCGCCCCACCCGACGCATGGACGTTAACCATCCATACGCCCAGATCTGCCGCCGCCGCAACGGCATGTGCCGTGGTATTTGGAATATCATGAAATTTCAGGTCAAGAAAGATATCGAAGCCGCGCTGCTGCAAATCACGAACCAACTGCGGGCCGAACAGCGTGAACATCTCTTTGCCGACTTTCAGGCGGCAATCACGCGGGTCGATTCTGTCGACGAAAGCCAGCGCGTTATCACGATTATTGTAATCCAGAGCAACAACGACAGGAGAATCGGTAACAGCGCGGGAAGAAGATGAAGCAGTAAACGTCATGACCAGACCTTCTTGATGATGGGCACCGGGTGCGGCGCGAAATGGGTAAACGGCGTGCATTCTACCTGCGCAAAGGCAAAATGAACAGGCGCGATTGTACCTCTGCGAGGCGATATTGCCCGGATGTCAGCGTGAGGGACAGGTAAAAACCAACAGAATGTTGTAACTAAAATACAGTTTTTTTTTAAACTACTGCCCGTCAAGGCCGCGAATAGGTTTAATCGTCGACCACGCCCGGCAGGAAGGACAATGCCAGTACATGGTATAGGCGGTAAATCCGCACTTCTGGCAGCGATAACGCGGCTTGCTGCGTACCTGCTCACCGACCATATCACGCAGCACCATCAGGCTCTCTTTCGCGCGTCCTTCTTCTGCCTCATTGAGGTGATAATCCATCAGCTTATGAAACACCCGCATGGTCGGATGGCGCTGTAACTGGCGAGTAATATAAACCTGCGCAGTGTCGTGCCCTTCCCGCGCTTCCAGAATATCGGCAAGCATCAACTCAGCGGCGGCGCCGGTGTTTTCTTCCACAGCCCGACGTAAGAACTCCGCCCATTCATCATTTTTACCAAGCTGCTGATAGCACGTCTGCAACATCTCCAGCGTTTCACTGACCAGTTCTTTATCCTGGGAGATAACCCGCTGTAAGCTCTCCACCGCTTTGGCGTATTCCCCCTTTGCCATAAACACACGGCCCATCATGATAGAAACACGGGCGCTGTTTTTGTCTGCGGCGGCGCCTTTTTTCAGCAACGTCATGGCGCGATCCATATCATCGCAGCCCATCTGTTGCAGCGCCAGCTCACAATAGAAATGTGCGATCTCAATGCGCTGTTTGTCTTTGCCGAGCTTCACCAGCCGCTCAGCCACATCAATCGCTTTCTGCCAGTCGCTGGTCGCCTGATAAATTTGCAACAGCTGTTGCAACGCCCCTACGCGGAAATCCGTTTCATCCGTAAGCTGGTTGAACATATCTTCCGCCCGGTCATACAACCCGGCCGCCATGTAATCACGCCCCAGTTGCTGCACAGCCAGCAGACGCTGCTCATAAGTCAGCGACGCGCTTTCCATTAAGGTCTGGTGGATGCGGATGGCGCGGTCTACTTCACCGCGAGAGCGAAACAGGTTTCCAAGAGTGAGATGAGCCTCAACGGTGCCGGTATCCTCTTTCAGCATGTCGAGGAACAGATCCACCGCTTTATCCTGTTGGTTACTCAGGAGGAAGTTAACCCCCGCCACATAGTCGCGAGAAAGACGGTTAGCTTCGTCCTGTTTTGTTTGTTGCGCACTTCTGCGACCCATATACCAGCCATAGGCTGCCGCTACAGGTAAAAGCAGAAACAACAACTCCAGCATAAATGATTATTCCTTCACAACCGACGAATCGGAAGATACCGCAACGTCGGTCGCAGGCGAAAGCTGGTTTTCCAGTCGTTTGATTTTACGTTCGGCACGCACCAGGGAGACGCGAACACGCAGCCAGAACAGGCCGCAAATTAGCCAACCAATAGCAAAGCCTGCGGCAAATAAAACGGCAAGCAACGTAGAAATACGGTACTCCCCTTGAGCCAGCAGGTAATTAAACGTTACCTGTTGATCGTTCTGCGCACCCAATGTCACCGAAATAACAAAAATCGCCAACACCAGTAAGAAAATGAGTAAATATTTCACATTACTTCCCGTTATGTGGTTTGAGCGAATAAATCGTGTTCAACTTACCGCATTCAGCCCTTTAAATTACCATTTTCGCGACGCGCGCGAAACGGAAAAGCGTTCTGTCCATTCATGATTTAAGGGCAAATTACGGAAAATCAACCACCGTCAACGTTCTTGCTCCCGCTGCGCTATCTCGCGAGCCTCTTCAACGGGTGGCGTAAGCGGCCCGCAAATGCGCTGAGCAAGCCAGGTCGCCAGCGTCACCAGAAGCCAGGATATCAACGTCGCGACAACTAAATCGCGCGGCCAATGCATACCCAACAACAGGCGACTGCCCATAACACTTGTCGCCCAGACTAACAAAATCGCAATCGTAAGGGTACGCCTGCGCGGCCATAATAGTCCTACCGCCAACAACGCCCAACTTGCGGCAAACAGGGTATGCCCGGAAGGAAACGCGAATCCGGTCTCTTTTTGCCAGTGTTGACGCAGAAAAGCCGGAATATCCTGCTGCCCGGACAGTTGTTCTTTGACTAAGTGCCCGCGTTCTTTACGTTTTAAAGTGTAGAACTCATCAACGGGAATATGGTGCGTTTTTTCCAGCCAAATAACAAAAGGTCGGGGTTCCTGCACCCGCGCCTTCACCAGCGATTTTACCCCCTGCCCCAGCAGGATCGCACCGGCCAGAATAGCAAAAAGCATCATTGCGGCTTTCAGGCGAAATCTCAGGCACCAAAGAAACCAGGCGCACAGAAGCACATGCGTAATAATTCCCCACGGCTGCGTCACCGTTTCTGTCACCCAGTATAAGGATTTTAACCACCAGACCGAGTGTCCGGGTTGCCAGTTCCAGCCTGAAATCCATACGCTAACCGGCATCACAAGCAACAGAGCAGCGCCTACGGTTGTGCGCTTCGCAATCGAAAGCATGACCTCTCCTTTCGTCGATAAGTGCCACAATCATAACTGAAAACCTGGCGTGCCGGAAAATTGACAAATTTGTGCCATTCCAAAAGCGATCGCACGGCAGCGATTAGGTGAAGTCCGCCGCCTTATGGCAAAATAGAAACATACAGAAGCCAATTGGCGATGACACCAGCATTATCTGGAGAAATACATGCAGCTTAAACGAGTGGCAGAAGCCAAACTGCCAACCCCATGGGGCGATTTCCTGATGGTGGGATTTGAAGAACTGGCAACCGGACACGACCACGTCGCGCTGGTTTATGGCGATATCTCTGGTCAAACCCCTGTCCTGGCTCGCGTCCATTCAGAATGTCTGACCGGCGACGCATTGTTTAGTCTGCGCTGCGATTGTGGTTTTCAGTTAGAGGCGGCGCTGACGCATATCGCGGAAGAAGGTCGCGGTATTCTGCTCTACCACCGTCAGGAAGGACGTAATATTGGCCTGCTCAATAAGATTCGCGCCTACGCGTTACAGGATCAGGGCTACGATACCGTGGAAGCCAACCATCAGCTGGGGTTTGCCGCCGATGAGCGTGATTTCACCCTGTGCGCCGATATGTTTAAACTGCTGGGCGTCGATGAAGTCCGTCTGCTGACCAATAACCCGAAGAAAGTCGAAATTCTGACGGAAGCAGGTATCAATATTGTTGAGCGCGTACCGCTGATTGTTGGCCGTAACCCAAATAACGAACACTATCTGGATACCAAAGCCGCTAAGATGGGGCATTTATTGGGTAAATAAATTTTTGCTATTAAAGGCCTGATAAGCACCGCGCTATCAGGCCTTTTTTATGTCTTAATGCAACATATTACGAATCACATAATGCAGAATGCCGTCATTCTGGTAGTAGGTTAATTCAGTTGCGGTATCGATACGGCACCGGCACGAAATCACCTCTGTGCTGCCATCCACTTTGGTTAACGTCACCGGAATGGCGGCGCCAGGCTTCAGGTTTTGCAGACTGGCAATATCAATTGTCTCCTCACCGGTTAACCCGAGCGTTTTACGCGTAACGCCCTGCGGGAACTCCAGCGGTAGAATCCCCATACCAATCAGGTTTGAACGGTGAATACGTTCAAACGACTCGGCAATCACGACGCGAATACCCAGCAAACGCGGGCCTTTGGCCGCCCAGTCACGGCTGGAACCGGAACCGTACTCTTTACCCGCAATCACCGCCAGCGGCGTTTTCTCCTGCTGATACAGCATCGCTGCATCATAGATGGAGATCACCTCCGTCCCCGGCAAATGTCGGGTCATTCCCCCTTCAACGCCGGGAACCATTTCGTTGCGGATACGAATATTCGCGAACGTACCGCGCATCATCACTTCATGGTTTCCACGGCGCGAACCGTAGGAGTTGAAGTCCCGACGCTCAACGCCATGATTCTGCAAATAGCGCCCTGCCGGGCTGTCCGCCTTTATGCTGCCCGCCGGGGAGATGTGGTCAGTGGTGACGGAATCCCCCAGCATGGCCAGAATACGGGCGCCATGAATATCCTCAACCGGATCGGGTTGAACCTGCATCTCGTCAAAGAACGGCGACAAGCGGATATAGGTGGAGTCATCCTGCCAGCCATAGGTGTCTGAGCGATCAACATTGATCGCTTTCCATTCCGGCGTCCCTTCAAAAACCTCGGCATACTCTTTGTGGAACATTTCCGACGACACCAGTTCAACGGCGCGGGCGATCTCCTGCGCGGAAGGCCAGATATCCTTCAGATAAACCGGGTCGCCTTTGCGATCGTGGCCCAGCGGCTCTTTCGCCAGGTTAATATTCATATTGCCCGCCAGCGCATAGGCGACAACCAGCGGCGGCGACGCCAGCCAGTTGGTTTTCACCAGCGGATGGATTCGGCCTTCAAAGTTACGGTTGCCGGAAAGTACCGCGCCCACCGTCAAGTCGCCCTTTTTGATTGCCGTTTCGATAGGCTCCGGCAGTGGGCCGGAGTTACCAATACAGGTGGTGCACCCATACCCCACCAGATTAAAGCCAAGTTCATCAAGATAAGGCGTGAGTTTCGCCTGCGCCAGGTAATCCGAGACCACTTTCGATCCCGGCGCCAGCGAGGCTTTCACCCACGGCTGCCGTTTCAGTCCCAGCGTTACCGCTTTTTTCGCCAGCAAACCGGCGGCCATCAGCACGCTGGGGTTTGAAGTATTGGTACAGGAGGTGATAGCCGCAATCACGACAGCGCCGTCCGGGAGCTGGTATTGATGTCCGTTCATAACATAATCGATTGGTTGCCGGTCTTTTTGCGCGGTGTTCAGTTCCAGCTCCGTGCTCGCGGCGAAGGCTTTCGGCACATCCGCCAGCGCAACCCGATCCTGCGGGCGCTTCGGCCCGGCAAGGCTCGCCTCGACATCCCCCATATCCAGTTCCAGCGAACTGGTGAAAACAGGTTCATCGCCAGGGTTTCGCCACATCCCCTGCGCTTTGGCATAGGTTTCGACCAGCTCAACCTGCTCCTCGCTACGGCCGCTTAAACGCATATATTCGAGGGTGATGCCGTCAATCGGGAAGAAGCCGCAGGTCGCGCCATATTCCGGCGACATGTTTGCTATCGTCGCGCGATCGGCCAGTGGCAAGGAGTCCAGACCGTCGCCGTAGAATTCAACGAATTTACCAACGACGCCGTGTTTACGCAGCATCTGGGTCACGGTCAGCACCAGGTCGGTCGCGGTGATACCTTCACGCAGCTTACCGGTCAACTTGAAGCCAACAACATCGGGAATGAGCATTGAGACCGGCTGGCCCAGCATCGCGGCTTCCGCTTCAATCCCCCCGACGCCCCATCCCAGCACGCCAAGGCCGTTGATCATCGTGGTGTGGGAGTCGGTGCCGACCAGCGTGTCCGGGTATGCAACCCACTCTCCCGCCTGCAATTCGCTCCAGACGGCCTTGCCAAGGTATTCCAGGTTCACCTGGTGGCAGATCCCGGTACCTGGCGGCACCACGCTGAAGCGACTAAAAGCCTGTTGCCCCCATTTCAGGAACACATAACGCTCGTGGTTGCGTTCCATTTCCAGACGCACGTTCTCTTCGAAAGCGTCATCATCGCCAAAGCGATCGACCGTTACCGAGTGGTCAATAACAAGGTCTACCGGGGATAGTGGATTCACTTTCGCAGTATCCCCGCCGAGGCGTTTGACCGCTTCGCGCATGGCGGCCAGATCCACCACCGCCGGGACGCCGGTAAAATCCTGCATTAATACACGGGCGGGTCGATAGGCAATTTCGCGGTCGGCATGGGCTTTTTTCAGCCACCCGGCTAACGCCTGAATATCTTCTTCGGTAACAGAGTCGCCGTCCTGCCAGCGCAGCAGGTTTTCAAGCAGAACTTTTAGCGACTTGGGCAAGCGGGTAATATCGCCCAGTTTTTTGGCAGCTAGGGGCAGACTGTAGTAATGATAGGTTTTGTCTTTGGCCTGCAACGTGTCCTTACTGGCTTCTCGTAGGGTTGACGACATAGCTCCTCCTTAATAACAGGGTTGGATACCCTGACTCTCCTCAGGGTTAGTATTAAAGATAACACAAACAGAATGTAACGTTTTGATAACAACCCAAATTGATAAAAGAGGAGAAACCTTACGGACGGGAATCGGCATGCGCAGGCCCGATGACGTTGCGCCATCGGGCATTTACCGGCATACGATCAGAAAGAGACAATCCAGATAAGTTGAGCCCAGAACAAGAGCGATACTGAGAACGCCCCAATCCATGACCAATATTTAAGATTCACAGTTTGCATAGGCTACACCGACATTTGTTTAATACTTTATGCTGAGATTTACTCAGCGCTTATTGCTGTGGTGTATAAGGAAATACAGTACGGGATGTTAATGACCTGTACTGGAAATGATGATTAAAAAAATCGCCAATTATTGTTTCTGTTGCTCATCTTCAGCGAATGAATCAATAAATGCCTGTTGCTGTTGTGTGAGTTTCCAGGATTCTGGAATATTCGTCACACATTCGCTCCGCGCTTCCTTCACGCTATCACGAGGCTGACGTGCTGGCGTTGAGGGTTGCTGATGTTCCTGCGAAACCATGACTTACCCCCACACTTGCCAGATAACCAGCGCAATCACAACCCAGAACAGCGCAGAGCCGAGGAATACCGCCAGCCATGCTTTGCGTTTAAGCTCGGGGTCCCTGCGGGGTTCCTGGTTTCCAGAAGGCATTGCTAACCTCATACAATCGGCATCACTTATCATTTCAGCACCAAACAATCGGTACAATTAATCATCAGATGAGACAAATCCTAAAGAAACTTTAGTCAAAAATCCAGTGAATTTACGAATCGTTTCCCATGAATAAATCAATCTTTTGACCGGAAATAAATATTTGAAAGGCGGAATTTGCGAGGCGGGTAATTCGAAACTACTTTACTGGCGCTTTTCCATGAATACGATGCAGGTAATATGATCGCAGAAAAAACGAAAACCATAATCCATAAATTTAGTGGTTATTCAGGTATCTCCTCATGTCTGGAGATACCTGAAAACTCACGCGCGTGATTACTTTTCCGGTAATTTAATATCGTTAAACATGGCTTCAATTTCTTCGTTAGAACGCAAGGCCACGGCGGTATCCACAACATCGCGCGTCAGATGCGGCGCAAAGCGTTGAATAAAGTCGTACATATAGCTGCGTAAAAACGTGCTGCGGCGAAAACCAATTTTCGTGGTGCTGTGGCTGAAAATATCATGCGCATCGACACGCACCAGGTCCGGGTCGGAAATTGGATCGACGGCCATGCTGGCAATCACCCCTACCCCCAGGCCAAGTCGGACGTATGTTTTTATCACGTCCGCATCGGTTGCCGTAAAGACAATACGCGGCGTCAGCCCGGCGCGATTAAACGCGGTATCCAGCTCGGAGCGCCCGGTAAAGCCAAAGGTGTAGGTCACCAGCGGATACTGTGCCAGTTCCTCAATCGTCACCGATGATTTAGCGGCCAGCGGGTGCTCTGGCGTGACGACGATAGAGCGATTCCAGTGGTAGCATGGCAGCATCACCAGATCGTCATACAGGTGCAGCGCTTCGGTGGCGATAGCGAAGTCGGCATTCCCTTTCGAAACCGCTTCCGCGATTTGCGTGGGCGACCCCTGATGCATATGCAATGAAACGCGAGGATAGCGCTCAATAAAGCCCTTGATCACATTTGGCAGCGCATAGCGCGCCTGAGTGTGCGTGGTGGCAATATACAGAGAACCTTTATCCGGCCAGGTGTGTTCGCCCGCCACGGACTTGATGGCGTCGACTTTGGACAACACTTCGCGCGCAATGCGAATAATTTCCTGCCCGGCTGGCGTCACCTGCGTCAGGTGTTTACCGCTGCGCGCGAAAATCTGGATGCCAAGCTCATCTTCCAGCATACGAACTTGCTTACTGATGCCCGGCTGGGAGGTGTAAAGCCCTTCGGCGGTGGAAGAGACATTAAGGTTGTGATTAACCACCTCAACAATGTAGCGAAGCTGCTGTAATTTCATGTTAACCCATCCAGATTAGCGCCGTCATGTCATCGTTTGATAAGCAGCACGTCACGCGCTGCTAATACGATTTAATAATAAAAAATCCGTTAACTATAACCACTATATCATTTATATCAGAGCTGTATAGATGCGAAGAAAAAATAATAAGCCCGGAATAAAAAAGGGCCGCTTGCGCGACCCTCTTAAGTGAAATTCAGCCAGGTGACTGTTATTTCTTACCTTCTACCCACTTGCCATCAACGAAGAATGCGGACCATCCCGTCGCTTTCCCGTCTTTTTCAGCGGCAACATACTGCTGTTTCGTCTTACGGCTAAAACGCACCAGCGTCTTATTGCCTTCCGGGTCCTGCTGCGGCGCATCGGCCAGATAACGCAGTTTTTCCGGCAGACGGTCGCGGAAGCGATACAACTCTTCCACTAACGGCGCACGCGTTTCACGCGATTTCGGGAAGGTATTCGCCGCGAGGAAGATCCCTGCGGCGCCGTCACGCAGCACGAAATACGCGTCCGATTTCTCGCACGGCAGTTCCGGCAACGGCACCGGATCTTCTTTCGGCGGCGCGACTTCACCGTTACGCAGAATCTTACGGGTATTTTTACATTCGTCGTTAGTACAGGCCATGTACTTACCAAAACGCCCCATTTTCAGGTGCATTTCAGAGCCACATTTTTCGCACTCAACGATCGGGCCGTCATAACCTTTAATACGGAACTCGCCCTCTTCGATTTCGTAACCGTCGCAGGTCGGGTTATTACCGCAGACATGCAGCTTGCGTTTCGGATCGATCAGGTAGCTGTCCATTGCGGTGCCGCACTTCTGGCAACGACGTTTTGCACGCAAAGCGTTGGTTTCCGCATCATCGCCTTCCAGTACGTTCAGCACTTCATTTTCCGGCACCAGGTTGATGGTGGTTTTGCAGCGCTCTTTCGGCGGTAGCGCATAGCCGGAACATCCCAGGAACACGCCGGTGCTGGCGGTGCGAATCCCCATTTTGCGCCCGCATGTCGGGCAGTCAATGCTGGTCAGCACCATCTGGTTAGGACGCATGCCGCCCTCTTCAGGATCTTTCTCCGCTTTATCAAGCTGCTGAGTAAAATCGCTGAAAAAGTTATCAAGCACGTTTTTCCACTCGGCTTCGTGGCTGGCCACCTTGTCGAGGCTGTCTTCCATCTGGGCGGTGAAATCGTAGTTCATCAGCTCGCGGAAGTTTTCTTCCAGTCGATCGGTGACAATCTCACCCATTTTTTCAGCATAGAAGCGACGGTTTTCCACGCGGACATAACCGCGATCCTGAATGGTCGAGATGATCGACGCATAGGTGGATGGACGACCAATACCGCGTTTTTCCAGCTCTTTAACCAGCGATGCTTCACTGAAGCGCGCCGGTGGTTTGGTGAAGTGCTGCGCCGGGGTCAGTTCAACCAGCGTCAACACATCGCCTTTATTCACCGCAGGCAACGTCCGGTCTTCATCGCCTTTACGCAGCGCAGGCATGACTTTCGTCCAGCCGTCGAAACGCAGAATGCGGCCACGCGCTTTCAGGCGGAAATCACCCGCACCGACCGTCAGCGTGGTGGAATCGTACTGGGCTGGCGTCATCTGACAGGCGACAAACTGACGCCAGATCAGCTGATACAGTTTCTGCGCGTCCGCTTCCATATCCTTCAGCGCTTCGGCCATCACCGCGACATCAGAAGGACGGATCGCTTCGTGCGCTTCCTGTGAATTTTCTTTGCTGGCGTACTGGTTCGGGTTCTCCGGCAGGTATTTCTTGCCGAAGCTATCGCTGATATAACCGCGAACCATGTTTACCGCATCCTGGCTCAGGTTGGTGGAGTCAGTACGCATGTAGGTGATGTAGCCCGCTTCGTACAAGCGCTGTGCCATCATCATGGTTTTTTTCACGCCAAAGCCCAGACGCGTGCTCGCCGCCTGTTGCAGCGTCGACGTGATAAACGGCGCGCCAGGCTTGCTGCTGGTCGGTTTATCTTCACGCTCCAGTACGCTGTAACGCGCTTTTTCCAGCAGGCTGACCGCCGCCAGCGTTTGCTCGCGGTTAACCGGGCGGAACGGTTTATCATTCTGGTGCGTAACGTCGAGCGGCAAGGCATCGCCAGAAGGCGTTGTCGTGCTGGCGTTCACTTCCCAGAACTCTTCCGGTACGAACGCTTTGATGTCACGTTCGCGCTCAACAACCAGACGCACGGCAACGGACTGTACGCGGCCTGCCGACAGGCCTCGCGCAATTTTTTTCCACAGCAATGGCGACACCATATAGCCCACAACGCGGTCCATAAAGCGGCGCGCCTGCTGCGCGTTAACACGGTCGATATTCAGTTCGCCTGGCTTATCAAACGCCTGGCGAATCGCGTTTTTGGTTATTTCGTTAAACACCACGCGGCTATAGCGCGTGTCATCACCCCCGATTACTTCCCGCAGGTGCCAGGCAATGGCTTCCCCTTCGCGGTCAAGGTCGGTTGCGAGATAGATGTGGTCGGCTTTTTCAGCCAATTGTTTCAGTTCAGAGACGACCTTCTCTTTACCGGGCAGCACTTCATAATGCGCATCCCAGTTATGCCAAGGGTCAACCCCCATTCGGTTGACGAGAGCGCCACGTTCATCCTTTTTGGGCTTTTTAGCCGTTTTGGTGGAGGTAGAGTCGGCGCTCTTTTTAGCTGCTGAGCCACTGGTCGGCAAATCACGGATATGACCGACGCTGGACTTAACCACGTAATCATTACCCAGATACTTGTTGATCGTTTTGGCTTTTGCCGGGGACTCAACGATGACAAGAGCTTTACCCATATTCACCTTTACCTAAATTGATTCTTCCTGGAATGCGTCGCACGTTGATTCACCTTCCACTGGCGACGAGACACCGATATGGTCTCTGTGTCGGCGGATATCAACCCCTTGTACTGACTCAGTGCGCGAAACGTGATCCTCAGGTGACTGAGTTAACAGGCTTTTTAGCACACAAGCGCTATAGCACGACGGAATTTTGGTCGAATGTCAAGCAAATCTGTTGCCAGATTGACGAAAGCGTCACACTGTACCTGATAAAATTCGTTACGCAACTTTATTAGCATGCAAAAACAAATCTCGCCAGTAACAGCACCTTTACAAGACCTTCGTGTTTATCAGGGAATATTTGCCCATAAGCAGCGCCCGGCGTAGACTAATGTCCTTGTTTAAGGAGTAAATAATGCATAAAGACACCCAACCTATCGATCGTGAAACACTGCTGATTGAAGCCAACAAAATCATTCGTGAGCATGAGGACACGCTGGCGGGGATTGTCGCCACCGGTGTGACGCAACGAAACGGCGTGCTGGTCTTCAGCGGCGATTACTTTTTAGACGAGCAAGGATTACCGACGCCAAAAAGCACCGCCGTGTTTAATATGTTTAAACATCTGGCGCATGTGCTTTCTGAGAAGTATCACCTGATCGATTAACGCAGGAAAGGTTTTGCCGGATGGCGGCTACGCCTTATCCGGCCTACAAAACACTCCGTAGGCCCGGTAAGCGTTAGCGCCACCGGGCTGTTTGCCGGATGGCGGCTGCGCCTTATCCGGCCTACAAAACAGTCCGCAGGCCCGGTAAGCGTTAGCGCCACCGGGCTGTTTGCCGGATGGCGGCTGCGCCTTATCCAGCCTACAAAACAGTCCGTAGGCCCGGTAAGCGTTAGCGCCACCGGGCAATGACAATTTTACATCAGCGGTTTTTGTCCGCGCTGCCACCAGCGTAGCAACAAACGATCGGCGCTTTCTGCGGCGCTACCCGTAAACCGATCCATCAATTTCTTACGCTGCATAAAGCGAACGTTGAACACCTCATAACCGTCCATCAAGCGGAGAATGACATCATCACTGGTGTTGATTTCGTCCACCAGACCTTTCTCCAGCGCCTGTTGGCCATACCAGTGCTCGCCTGTGGCCACCTGTTCGATATCCAGCACAGGACGCATCTGCTGCACAAAATGCTTAAACAGGTGATGGGTTTCATTCAGATCTTCACGGAATTTCTGACGCCCTTCCTCCGTGTTCTCACCAAGCAGCGTCAGCGTGCGCTTATACTGGCCCGCCGTGTGCAGCTCAATATCGATATCCTTCCCTTTCAAGAAGCGATTAAAGTTAGGGATTTGCGCCACAACGCCAATAGAGCCGACAATCGCAAACGGCGCCGAAACAATTTTGTCGGCCACACAGGCCATCATGTAACCGCCGCTGGCGGCGACTTTGTCCACCGTTACCGTCAACGGGATCTGCTTATCGCGCAGACGCTGCAATTGCGAAGCCGCCAGGCCATAGCCATGCACAACGCCGCCGGGACTTTCCAGACGCACGACCACCTGATCCTGCGGTTTAAACGCCGCTAACACCGCCGTCACCTCCTCACGCAGCGCGCTGACTTCGTGGGCATCCATACTGCCTTTAAAATCCAGCACCCAGGCACGAGGTTTCTCCGTCGCGGCATTTCCCCCCTGCTTTGCTTTCGCTTTCGCCGCTTTTGCCTCCAGCTTCAGCTTCTTTTTCTGCGCTTTATGCCAGAGTTTTTGTTGATGACCGTCCATCAGCGCCGTCGCCAGATCGTCCTTCATCTCTTTATATTGTTCGCTGAGATTCGTTACCCGCAGCTCCCCACGCTGGCGTTTACGCTGGGCAGCATTCACGATCAGCATCACAATGACGGCGATTGCCACCACGACAGTGACGATTTTTGCCAAAAACAACCCATATTCAGACAACAATTCCACGAGTCCCACCTTGGTTAAACAACGCTATTTTGGCTCAGTGTACAACAGGCGTGTTAGCCCGTCTCGTTTGATCCTGCGTTGCGGTTACTGGGTGAAAAGTATGACAAAGTGTTCATTTTTCGGCGTTATCGCCGTTGACTGATTGAAATGACGCGGGCTTTCAGGCATAAAGCCGAAAAGTTAAAGAGAAGATAAGACAACTGGCAGGGTGACCCAACGCGTCGCCGAGGAGTAGCCGTGCATTACCAACCTAAACAAGATCTACTGCAAAATCGCATTATTCTGGTCACTGGCGCCAGTGATGGCATTGGTCGCGAAGCCGCGCTCACCTACGCGCGCTACGGCGCAAACGTCATTTTGCTGGGTCGAAATGAAGAAAAACTGCGTCAGGTCGCACAGACTGTCGCCGAAGATACAGGCGCATTGCCACAGTGGTTTACGCTGGATCTACTGACCTGCACCGCTGAAGAGTGCCACCAGTTAGGCCAGCGGATTGCGGCGCACTATCCACGACTGGATGGCGTTCTGCATAACGCCGGGTTACTGGGCGATATCTGCCCAATGAGCGAACAAAATCCGCACGTCTGGCAGGATGTTATGCAGGTTAACGTCAATGCGACATTCATGCTGACTCAGGCGCTGCTTCCTTTATTACTTAAATCCGACGCCGGTTCGCTGGTCTTTACCTCATCAAGCGTCGGTCGTCAGGGACGCGCCAACTGGGGCGCTTACGCCACCTCTAAATTCGCCACCGAAGGCATGATGCAGGTACTGGCGGACGAATACCAGAACCACCCCTTACGTGTAAATTGCATCAACCCAGGCGGCACGCGCACGAGTATGCGCGCCAGCGCCTTCCCTACGGAAGATCCGCAGAAGTTAAAAACGCCCGCCGATATCATGCCCCTCTATTTGTGGCTGATGGGCGACGACAGCCGCCGTAAAACCGGTATGACTTTTGATGCCCAGCCGGGCCGTAAACCAGGAATCGCCCAATGACTGAAGAACGCTATCAACAACGCCAGCAGCGTGTGAAAGACCGGGTCGACGCCCGCGTTGCGGCGGCGCAGGACGAACGCGGCATCATCATCGTGTTTACCGGCAACGGTAAAGGCAAAACCACTGCGGCATTCGGCACCGCAACGCGCGCCGTCGGCCACGGTAAAAAAGTGGGCGTGGTGCAGTTCATTAAAGGCACATGGCCTAACGGCGAACGCAATCTGCTGGAGCCCCACGGCGTGGAGTTTCAGGTGATGGCGACCGGGTTCACCTGGGAAACGCAAAATCGCGAAACCGACACCGCAGCCTGTATGGCTGTCTGGGAACATGGCAAACGTATGCTGGCGAACCCAACGTTGGATATGGTCGTGCTGGATGAACTGACCTACATGGTGGCGTATGACTATCTGCCGCTTGAAGAGGTCATCAATGCCTTAAATGCCCGTCCGCAGAATCAGACGGTGATTATTACCGGTCGCGGTTGTCATCGCGATATTCTGGAACTGGCCGACACGGTCAGCGAGCTGCGTCCGGTCAAACATGCTTTTGAAGCGGGCGTAAAGGCCCAGATGGGAATTGATTATTAGGAAACGGTGCCGGATGACGGCGTAAACGCTTTATCCGGCCTACAGGCAAAACGTAGGCCCGGTAAGCGTAAGCGCCACCGGGCATTCAGCATCAACCGTTGTTGTTACGACCGCCTGAACGACGACCGCCGCCAACCTGGCTGTGACGCTTCACCGCACGGCGAATCTGGTTCGCCTTCATACGACGTCGGTCTTTCTCCACGGCCACTTTGGAGGTGGTTTCCGGCGCCAGCTGCACCAGTTCACGCAGATAGTTGGTCTGCGCCAGGTCCAGTTCGGTCCAGCCACCGCGCGGCAGCCCTTTCGGCAATGGAATATCGCCATAGCGCACGCGGATCAGTCGGCTAACCTGCACGCCAACCGCTTCCCACAGACGACGTACCTCACGGTTACGCCCTTCGGTCAGCGTGACGTTGTACCACTGGTTAATACCCTCACCACCGCTGAATTTGATGGTCTTAAACGCCGCCGGGCCATCTTCCAGTTGAACGCCACGACTCAGGTCACGCAGCTTGGCGTCATCAACCTGACCAAATACGCGCACGGCGTATTCACGCTCAACTTCACGACTCGGGTGCATCAGACGGTTCGCCAGTTCGCCATCCGTCGTGAACAACAGCAAACCGCAGGTATTCACATCCAGACGACCTACGGCAATCCAGCGCGCGCCGCGCAGTTTCGGTAAGCGATCAAAAACGGTAGGACGACCTTCCGGGTCGTTACGGGTGCACAGCTCACCTTCTGGTTTGTAATAGGCCAGAACGCGACAAATTTGTTCCGCAGACTCTTTCACCGAGATCAGATGACCGTCGATACGGATTTTCAGACCCGGCGTGATTTCAACGCGATCGCCAAGCGTGGCGATTTTGCCGTCAACGCTTACACGGCCTGCTTCAATAATGGATTCAATTTCACGGCGAGAACCGTGGCCAGCGCGAGCCAGCACTTTTTGTAACTTTTCGCTCATAGAGCTTCCTTCAGGTGTCGCCTTCACAGGCGTCGAACAGGAGAATCAACGGCGCTTTACAGCGCCATTTTAAGGCCGCGTAGTATACAGAGTTGCGCCCTTATAAGAAAGGTTTAACGTCACCAACGCCTTCGCGCAAGACAACCGGGGAATCATCGGTTAAATCAATCACCGTGGTCGGTTGCTGGCCGAGGTAACCGCCGTGAATGATCAAATCGACCTGTTTTTCCAGGCGGTCTTTGATCTCTTCCGGGTCAGACTCGGTAAATTCGCTGCCGGGCAGCATCAGCGAGGTGGAGAGCATCGGTTCGCCCAGCGCTTCCAGCAGTGCCAGCGCGATCGGGTTCGACGGCACGCGCAGACCGATTGTTTTCCGTTTTTCCTGTAACAGGCGGCGCGGCACGTCTTTCGTTCCCTTCAGGATAAAAGTGTAGTTGCCCGGCGTATTGTTTTTAATTAAGCGAAAGGCGACGTTATCGACAAACGAATAGGTCGATAACTCAGACAGATCCCGACACATCAGCGTGAAGTTATGCCCGTCCGGCAGGTGGCGAATGCGGCAGATGCGCTCCATCGCCCCTTTATCTTCGATTTTACAACCCAGCGCATAGCCGGAATCGGTTGGATAAACAATCACCCCGCCTTTACGCACAATTTCAACCGCCTGATTGATCAGCCGTTGTTGCGGGTTTTCAGGATGAATATAAAAAAACTGGCTCATACTTCCCTCACTGTGGTGTTTGTGGCTCTTCCCACAGCTGCCATACGCCTTCGACGCCTGCTGGCAGCCAGAGCTTGCGCCCCAGTTCAATCCACGGGCACGGCTGATGAAAATCAGAGCCTTGTGATGCCCATAAATGGTGCTGGCGCGCATAGGTCGCCAGTTGGGTTCGCTCATTGGGCGACTGCTGGCATTGCGCCACTTCCATCGCATCACCGCGATGCAGCGCAAAATACGCAATCAACCTTTTCAGCCACTTAGCGCTAAGGTCGTAGCGGCCCGGATGGGCCAATACTGCCTTACCGCCAGAATGATGAATCACATCAATAGCTTGTTCTATTGTACACCACTGTGGCGGAACGTATCCGGTTTTCCCACGCGCAAGGTATTTTTTAAAAACATCGGCAATGCTCCCGGCTTTGCCGCACTCCACCAGAAAACGGGCGAAATGCCCGCGCGTCACGGCCCCACCGTCGGCAAGCCGCAAAGCGCCTTCCCACGCCCCAGGAATATGCGCTTTCTCCAGACGCTCGGCAATCAGACGCGCACGCTGCTGACGACGTTCGGTTTGTTCCGCCAGGAACGCACACATCGCCGGATGCGCAATGTCGATATTCAGACCCACAATATGGATCTCATGATTTTCCCAGACAGTTGAAATTTCCACGCCAGGAATCAGGTTCAGGGCAAGCCCGGAACGTGAAATTTCTTCTCTTGCCGCCGGAATAGCGGCTGTGGTGTCATGATCGGTGATCGCCAGTGTGCCGACTCGCATCTCTACCGCACGATGTACTAACGCTTCTGGCGTTAACCGACCATCGGACGCCGTTGTATGACTGTGCAGGTCGTAAATCACTGCGTAATTCGTGTCGCTCAAGGCGGCTCCCGTCTTAATAAATGTTCTTTCACAAACATCATAACGGTTCCGGCAAATATACTGAAATCAGGTGTTGACTTTATTTCATCGAACTAGTTAACTAGTACGCAAGTTCACATGAAGAAGGTATCTGAGATGAAAGCAACATTCGTACTGCACGGTTGGTGGCGCACTTCCTGATTTCGGGCAGTGTATGACGTCTGCAATAAGCAACCAGATACCCGGCCCGCCAGATGAGCGGGCTTTTTTTTGAACAGAATGAATGAGAATAACGATGCAAATACAAAAACCAACACTCGAATTGCTTTCCTGCAATGCCGCCTACCGTGAGAACCCGACGGCGTTGTTCCATCAGGTTTGTGGCGACCGCCCGGCAACGCTGCTGCTGGAATCCGCTGATATCGACAGTAAAAATGATCTGAAAAGCCTGCTATTGGTCGATAGTGCGCTGCGCATTACCGCTTTGGGTGACACTGTCACTATCGAAGCGTTAACGGATAACGGCGCATCCCTGCTCCCGCTGCTGGATGCCGCGCTGCCCGCAGGCGTTGAAAATACAGCGCAGCCCGGCAACCGGAAGCTGCGCTTTCCCGCAGTAAGCCCACTGTTAGATGAGGATGCGCGTCTGTGTTCGCTGTCGGTATTTGACGCATTCCGTCTGTTGCAGAATCTGGTGAATGTGCCTGCTGAAGAGCGCGAAGCCATGTTTTTCGGCGGTTTGTTTGCCTATGACCTGGTGGCGGGATTTGAAGCGTTACCGCAACTGGAAGCCGGTAATCGCTGCCCGGATTACTGCTTCTATCTGGCGGAAACGCTGATGGTGATTGACCATCAGAAGAAAAGCACCCGGATTCAGGCAAGCCTCTTTACCGATAATGAAGCGGAAAAACAGCGTCTGACGGCGCGCCTCGCGCAGCTGACGCAGCAATTAACCGAACCCGCGCCGCCGTTGCCCGTTACACCAGTGCCGCAAATGCGCTGCGAATGCAGCCAGAGCGACGAAGAGTTTGGCGCCGTTGTGCGTACCATGCAGAAAGCGATTCGCGCAGGAGAGATTTTCCAGGTGGTGCCTTCCCGCCGCTTCTCATTACCCTGCCCGTCACCGCTGGCGGCCTATTACGTACTGAAAAAGAGCAACCCAAGTCCATACATGTTCTTTATGCAGGATAACGATTTCACCCTGTTTGGCGCCTCCCCGGAAAGCTCGCTGAAGTACGACGCGACCAGTCGCCAGATTGAGATTTACCCCATCGCCGGCACGCGCCCGCGCGGTCGCCGTGCCGATGGCTCGCTGGATCGCGATCTCGACAGCCGCATTGAGCTGGAGATGCGCACCGACCATAAAGAGCTGTCTGAACACCTGATGCTGGTCGATCTGGCGCGTAATGATCTGGCGCGCATTTGTACTCCCGGCAGCCGCTACGTTGCCGACCTGACGAAAGTCGATCGTTATTCGTTCGTTATGCACCTGGTGTCCCGCGTGGTGGGTGAATTACGCAGCGATCTGGATGTGCTGCATGCTTATCGCGCCTGTATGAATATGGGCACGCTGAGCGGCGCGCCAAAAGTTCGCGCCATGCAGCTTATCGCCGGTGCCGAAGGGCGTCGTCGCGGCAGTTATGGCGGTGCGGTGGGCTACTTCACCGCGCATGGCGATCTTGATACCTGCATTGTGATTCGCTCTGCTCTGGTAGAAGACGGCATCGCCACCGTGCAGGCCGGTGCCGGAATCGTGCTGGATTCTGTTCCGCAGTCTGAAGCCGACGAAACCCGTAATAAAGCGCGCGCGGTTCTGCGTGCTATTGCCACCGCGCACCATGCACAGGAGATTTTCTAATGGCTGACATTCTGCTGCTCGATAACATCGACTCTTTTACTTACAACCTGGCAGATCAGCTACGGGCCAACGGCCACAATGTGGTGATTTACCGTAACCATATCCCGGCGCAGACCTTAATCGACCGTCTTGCGACGATGAAAAACCCGGTGCTGATGCTTTCTCCAGGGCCAGGCGTCCCCAGCGAAGCCGGTTGTATGCCGGAGTTGTTGACCCGTCTGCGCGGCAAGCTGCCCATTATCGGCATCTGCCTCGGACACCAGGCGATTGTTGAAGCCTACGGTGGCTACGTCGGTCAGGCGGGCGAGATTCTCCACGGCAAAGCGTCGAGCATTGAACATGACGGACAGGCGATGTTTGCCGGTCTGGTGAACCCGCTGCCGGTTGCTCGTTATCACTCTCTGGTGGGCAGCAACGTGCCTGCGGGGCTGACGATTAACGCCCATTTTAACGGCATGGTGATGGCGGTACGTCACGACACGGATCGCGTCTGTGGTTTTCAGTTCCACCCGGAGTCCATTCTTACTACGCAAGGTGCGCTGTTGCTGGAACAAACGCTGGCCTGGGCGCAACAAAAACTGGAGCCGACCAATACGCTGCAACCGATTCTGGAAAAATTGTACCAGGCGCAAACCATGACCCAGCAGGAAAGCCACCAGCTTTTCTCTGCCGTGGTCCGTGGCGAACTGAAGCCAGAACAACTGGCGGCGGCGCTGGTCAGTATGAAAGTGCGTGGCGAACATCCGAATGAAATCGCTGGCGCCGCTACCGCGCTGCTGGAAAATGCCGCGCCGTTCCCGCGCCCGGACTATCTGTTTGCCGATATTGTCGGCACCGGCGGTGACGGCAGCAACAGCATCAATATTTCCACCGCCAGCGCCTTTGTGGCGGCGGCCTGCGGACTGAAGGTGGCCAAACATGGCAACCGCAGCGTTTCCAGTAAATCCGGTTCGTCCGATCTGCTGGCGGCATTCGGTATCAATCTGGATATGAACGCCGATAAATCGCGTCAGGCGCTGGACGACCTGGGCGTCTGCTTCCTGTTCGCACCGAAATACCATACAGGTTTCCGTCATGCGATGCCGGTTCGCCAGCAGCTTAAAACCCGCACCTTGTTCAATGTGCTGGGGCCGCTGATCAACCCGGCTCACCCGCCGCTGGCGCTGATTGGCGTCTACAGCCCGGAGCTGGTACTGCCCATTGCCGAAACCCTGCGGGTACTGGGTTATCAGCGTGCGGCGGTGGTTCACAGCGGCGGTATGGATGAAGTGTCGCTGCATGCGCCAACCATTGTGGCTGAACTGCACGACGGCGAAATCAAGAGCTACCAGCTCACGGCGGAAGACTTCGGCCTCACCCCGTATCACCAGGAACAGCTGGCAGGCGGCACGCCGGAAGAAAACCGTGACATTCTCACCCGCTTGTTACAAGGTAAAGGTGAAGCCGCTCACGAGGCCGCTGTCGCTGCGAATGTCGCCATGTTAATGCGCCTGCATGGTAAGGAAGATTTAAAGGCCAATGCGCAAACTGTGATTGATGTACTGCGCAGTGGCGCAGCTTATGACCGGGTTACCGCACTGGCGGCAAGAGGGTAAATAATGCAAACCGTTTTAGCGAAAATCGTCGCGGATAAGGCGATCTGGGTAGAAGCCCGTAAGCAACAACAACCGTTAGCCAGTTTCCAAAATGAGGTTCAGCCAAGTGCCCGCCATTTCTATGATGCGCTGCAAGGCACGCGTACCGCATTTATTCTGGAGTGTAAAAAAGCGTCCCCCTCCAAAGGGGTGATTCGTGATGACTTCGACCCCGCGCAGATTGCCGGTGTTTATAAACATTACGCGTCGGCGATTTCCGTTCTGACCGATGAGAAATATTTCCAGGGGAGTTTTGACTTTCTCACTGTTGTCAGCCGTATCGCGCCGCAGCCAGTTCTGTGTAAGGACTTCATCATCGATCCTTACCAAATCTATCTGGCGCGTTACTACCAGGCCGATGCCTGTCTGCTGATGCTCTCCGTACTGGATGACGAGCAATATCGCCAGCTTTCCGCCGTCGCCCACAGTCTGAAAATGGGCGTGCTGACGGAAGTCAGTAACGAAGAAGAACTGGAGCGCGCCATCGCACTGGGTGCGAAAGTCGTCGGCATTAATAACCGCGACCTGCGCGATCTGTCGATTGACCTTAACCGTACCCGTCAGCTTGCGCCAAAACTGGGGCACGGCGTGACCGTGATCAGCGAGTCCGGGATTAATACCTATGCACAGGTGCGCGAGCTAAGCCACTTCGCTAACGGTTTCCTGATCGGTTCTGCATTGATGTCCCATGCCGATCTGCACGCCGCCGTGCGTCGCGTGTTGCTTGGCGAGAACAAAGTCTGCGGCCTGACGCGCGGGCAGGATGCAAAAGCCGCTTACGAAGCAGGCGCCATTTATGGCGGGCTGATTTTTGTTCCCTCGTCGCCTCGCGTCGTAAATCTCGACCAGGCGCGCGAGGTGATAGCCGCAGCCCCCCTGCAATATGTCGGCGTATTCCGCAATACCGCTATCACCGAGGTATGTGAAAAAGCGACCACCTTGTCGCTCAAGGCCGTGCAACTGCATGGCAGTGAAGACCAGGCTTATGTCGATGCTCTGCGCGCCGCATTACCGGAACAGGTACAAATCTGGAAAGCGCTTAGCGTGGGCGACGCACTGCCAGCTCGTGATTACCAGCACGTTGATAAGTACGTTCTCGATAACGGTCAGGGCGGCAGCGGCCAACGTTTTGACTGGTCGTTATTGAACGGTGAAACGCTGGACAACGTATTGCTGGCGGGCGGATTAGGCGCAGACAACTGCGTGGAAGCGGCAAAAACCGGCTGTGCCGGTCTCGATTTTAATTCTGGTGTAGAGTCACAGCCGGGCATCAAAGATGCACACCTTCTGGCCTCGGTCTTTCAGACACTGCGCGCATATTAAGGAAGAAAACATGACAACATTACTCAATCCCTACTTTGGTGAATTTGGCGGCATGTATGTCCCGCAGATTCTGATGCCTGCCCTGCGCCAGCTGGAAGAAGCGTTCGTCAGCGCGCAGAAAGATCCACAGTTTCAGGCCCAGTTTGCCGATCTGCTGAAGAACTATGCAGGCCGTCCAACCGCGCTGACCAAATGCCAGAATATCACCGCCGGCACCAAAACCACGCTGTATCTGAAGCGTGAAGATTTACTGCACGGCGGCGCGCACAAAACAAACCAGGTACTGGGTCAGGCGCTGCTGGCGAAACGCATGGGTAAAACAGAGATTATCGCCGAAACGGGCGCAGGTCAGCATGGCGTGGCTTCCGCGCTCGCCAGCGCCCTGCTCGGTCTGAAATGCCGTATCTATATGGGCGCAAAAGACGTCGAGCGTCAGTCGCCAAACGTCTTTCGTATGCGACTGATGGGCGCGGAAGTGATCCCTGTACACAGCGGCTCCGCCACCCTGAAAGACGCCTGCAACGAAGCGCTTCGCGACTGGTCCGGCAGCTATGAATCCGCGCACTATATGCTCGGAACTGCGGCAGGCCCGCACCCGTTCCCGACCATCGTCCGTGAATTTCAGCGCATGATCGGGGAAGAGACGAAAGCGCAAATCCTCGAAAAAGAAGGTCGTCTGCCGGATGCCGTGATTGCCTGCGTGGGCGGCGGCTCCAACGCAATCGGCATGTTTGCGGACTTCATCAACGAAACCAGCGTGGGTTTGATTGGCGTCGAACCTGGCGGCCACGGGATTGAAACAGGCGAGCACGGCGCACCGCTGAAGCATGGCCGCGTAGGCATCTATTTCGGCATGAAAGCGCCGATGATGCAAACCGAGGAAGGGCAAATTGAAGAGTCCTACTCCATTTCCGCCGGGCTGGATTTCCCGTCCGTTGGGCCGCAGCACGCGTATCTGAACAGCATTGGTCGCGCCGATTATGTGTCGATCACCGATGACGAAGCGCTGGAAGCCTTTAAAACGCTCTGTCTGCATGAAGGGATTATTCCGGCGCTGGAGTCGTCCCACGCCCTGGCTCACGCCCTGAAAATGATGCGTGAAAATCCAGAAAAAGAACAATTGCTGGTCGTTAACCTTTCCGGTCGCGGCGACAAAGACATTTTCACCGTACACGATATTCTGAAAGCGCGAGGGGAAATCTGATGGAACGCTATGAAAACCTGTTTGCACAGCTGAAGGATCGCAAGGAAGGCGCATTTGTCCCCTTCGTGACCCTGGGCGATCCTTCCGTTGAACAGTCACTGAACATTATTGATACGCTGATTGAAGCCGGCGCCGACGCCCTTGAACTCGGCATTCCGTTCTCCGATCCGCTGGCAGACGGGCCGACCATCCAGGAAGCCACGCTGCGCGCGTTTGCCGCAGGCGTAACGCCTACGCAATGCTTTGAGATGCTGGCGCTGATTCGTCAGAAACACCCGACGATTCCGATTGGTCTGCTGATGTACGCCAACCTGGTGTTCAGCAAAGGGATCGACGAATTCTACGCGCAGTGCGAGAAAGTCGGCGTGGATTCCGTACTGGTGGCGGATGTGCCTGTTGAGGAGTCTGCGCCCTTCCGTCAGGCGGCATTACTCCACAACGTGGCGCCGATTTTCATCTGCCCGCCCAATGCCGATGACGATCTGTTGCGCCAGATAGCCTCTTATGGCCGCGGTTATACCTATCTGCTTTCGCGGGCAGGCGTGACGGGCGCAGAAAACCGCGCCGCATTACCGCTGCATCATCTGGTGGAAAAACTGAAAGAGTATAACGCCGCGCCCCCGTTGCAGGGCTTTGGCATCTCTTCCCCGGAACAGGTTACAGGTGCCATTGAAGCCGGCGCCGCCGGGGCGATTTCCGGGTCAGCAATCGTTAAGCTCATTGAGAAAAACGTCGCAAACCCCGGGCAGATGCTGACCGAGCTGAAAGCGTTTGTCACGGCAATGAAAGCCGCGACCCGCGCATAATATTGCGCAGGCAACAGGCCCGATAATGCCATGCTTATCGGGCCAATCCCGTCATTCCCTCATCTGCTTCATTTTGTACATTTCGTTATCCGCATCCTGAATAGCCGTATCCAGATCGCGGGTTACTTCTGCGACGCCCCATGACACCGACAGCGGTACAACATGACCATCAACCATAAATGCATAATCATTTATCTGGCCGGTTATCCGCTCCGCGATGGCTATCGCGTCACCAATCTGCGCACGGTAAAGCAAAATAACGAACTCATCGCCGCCGGTACGAATCACCAGGTCATGACTGGTGCGGGTGTTAGAGAGCATTCTGTTGGCGATGATTTGCAACGCCCGGTCTCCCGCCACATGCCCCCAGGTGTCGTTGATGGCTTTAAACTTATTACAATCCAGCAGCACCACGCAGCTGCGCGTTAAATCCCTGCGCTTCACAATATCAAGGATCTTGCGGTTAAAGCAGCCCGTCAGCGAGTCGATATACACCTTCAGGTCGCTCGCGTTCAGCCAGTATTTTAAGCCGAGGAAGATCAGGATAAAGAAGAATGGCGCCAGCAGAATCGCAATCCCGGCCTGCGTGTCGTATCTGACGAACCGATGCAGAGAGAGCGAGGAATGGAACGCATATTTTGCAGACATTGCGCGGATGGACTCCCCGGCGACAGGCTGGCAATCACCGCTCAGGCAGAGATTTTCCTGCGTGGGCGTATGCACCAGGGCCACATTAAGGCCGGGTGGAATATGATGTTCAAAGGCCTCCGTCAGCGCCTCCTGTAGCTCAGGTTTAGAATGGTCATACACCAGATACGCAACGATATGATCGGAGATCTCTTTTCCAGAAAGATCGTAAATATAACTGACTACGCTGTACGCTTTTTCATTCGTGATTTTGTCCGTATAAAAGTCCGTTGAACTGAGCGACTTGGATTTGACATTCTTTTGCAGCAGACGCGTATAAAAGCCCACGGGCGGTAAGAAAAAGTCAGTGATATCGCCCGCCATTTTAGAGTCGCTAAAATAGAAGGGTTTTGCATCTGCTGGCGTGAACCAATAAAAATAGCTGGCATCTTTGGCGATAATGTAGCGATGCGCGGCATAATCCCCCGGATTAAGGGTGTTCATCCGATCCCGAATAAACTCCGCCGCCGCAAACATACATAAAGCGTTAATATCGGGCTGACGGGAAACAATAGTGCCCGTTGCGGAATGGATCCGCGCCCGGTCGGCATTGATTCCCCATGAATCCGCATCCCTGGGGGAAAACCTTGAGAGGTTGCCGCACTGCCCGGCATTTTTGATCTGGTGATAGCGAACCCCTGTCGCATCGGCGATGAGTTCGTTATCGTTGAAAATATCCATCATCCGCGTTTGCAGACGACTCATCCCTTCATTCACAACGGCCTGTCGTTGTTCATAAATAATAAAGAGATACAGTGAAGTAAAAAGTAAAGTGATAAGCGCTGACATCAACAACGCCTGGCTATTTCTTAGGCTGTCCTGAACAATCTTCACTGAGGCACCTTAAGCCTGAATCGCGGGGCCGAATACGTTAGTAGATTTTGCTGATACAGTACAGTTTTCAGTGATTAATCATCTCCTTCAATCGGGTGTCCCGCCCTGCGAATAGCCTCACGGCAGTCACTGACGCCAGCGGCGTACCCGGCTTCAATCTCACAAACCGGACTCGAACTGCAATAAGGTAAACGGACGGGCGTAGTAATATTCTCTTCCAGCGCATCAATCTTATGCATTGCATCCAGCAGCATACGCAGCGCCTGTAAAGTGAACTCAGCCTCTTCATCTCTGACTATCGATTCCAGGGTCGCGATTTTTTGTTGCAGAAGGGTTTGAGTTACTATCATCGTCAATGCTCTCAAAACAGGCTTGTTTCAAAGATAGCATCTCAGGGAGAGGTATGATGTTGAAATCAGCAGAATATAAAAAGCGGGCTGTATGACAGCCCGCTTTTTAGATGGGTCACATAGACTCAGAAACGATAACCGGCAGAGAACATAAATACCCACGGGTCGAGGCGGACGCTGTCATGCTGCTGGGCACCACCGAGTTTATAGCTTGCGGTAGTATCGATATCCATATACCAGACCGACATGTTAATTAACCAGTCCCGGTTAATCAGGTAATCCATACCCACCTGCCCGGCCATTCCCCAGGAATCCTTCAGACTCAGATCGGACAACCCTCTCTCTTTACCATTGTTGTTAAAACCTTCGTCAAAGAAGGTGGTGTAGTTTACACCCGCGCCAATATAAGGACGCAGTTTGCTACTGGCGTCGCCAAAGTACCACTGCGCCATTAATGTCGGCGGCAGGTGACGCACGGTAGCGATATCACCGGTATCCCCTGTCCCAATTTTATGGCGGAACGGCGTCGCCGCCAGCAGTTCAATACCAATGTTGTCGGTTGCCATATAAGTAAAAGTCAAACCGAGTTGCGTATTGTTACTGACATCAAAACCGTTCAGACTCCCCAGCGTTCCGCCTGCCCCTTCCGTCGGTCTCACGGTCGCCGAGCCCGCACGGATAAAAAACTCACCACTCTCATGCGCAAGCGCACTACCAGAGAGAAGAGTACTTACTGCCAGGGCTGCCACTGTTAACTTTTTCATATCCGCTCCATCGTTATGGTTATAAATGCGTCACGAATATACCTACAATGGAGTAATAAGTGATCCAATACAGATCACATTAGGCCCTGTAATTTAACCTTTATTGATCCAGATTAATTTAGAACTTGCATCTAAAATCCTGGTTAAAGCCGTTTGAATCAAATTTTCCGAATTTTAGTGATAAATGGCCTTTTTCAACCAGGCGGATGGATTGTAAAAGAGAGGACGGCTGGCGCTTTCGCAGCAAAAATTACCCGCGCTTTACAAAGATATGCTTTTCCATACACCCCGTGATGCTGCCACTGTAGAGTTATCCAGGGTACAATTGCCCGCAAATTAACACCTGCAAAACTCAAGGAGAGTGCATGTCTATCACGGCGAAGTCCGTTTACCGTGACACGGGGAACTTTTTCCGTAATCAATTTGTAACCATCTTGCTGGTTTCGTTGCTGTGCGCATTTATTACGGTGGTTTTAGGTCATGCCTTTTCCCCCAGCGATGCCCAAATCGCGCAACTCAGTGAAGGGGATCATCTGACCGGTAGCGTCGGCCTGTTCGATCTGGTGCAGAACATGACGCCGGAACAGCAGCAAATATTATTACGGGCTTCAGCGGCATCAACATTTTCAGGACTCATTGGCAATGCGATCCTGGCAGGGGGCGTTTTGCTGATGATCCAGCTGATTTCCGCCGGTCATCGGGTCAGCGCATTACGTGCTATCGGTGCCAGCGCGCCGGTTTTACCTAAATTGTTTGTCCTGATTTTTCTGACTACCCTGTTAGTGCAAATCGGTATTATGCTGATTGTCGTACCGGGGATTTTGATGGCGATTCTGCTGGCGCTTGCGCCGGTGATGCTGGTTCAGGACAAGATGGGCGTATTTGCCGCCATGCGCAACAGTATGCGTCTGGCGTGGTCTAATATGCGACTGGTCGCTCCGGCGGTGATCGGCTGGTTACTGGCGAAAACGCTCTTGCTGCTGTTTGCCCCCAGCTTTGCAGCGCTGACGCCGAATGTTGGCGCAGTGTTGGCGAATACGCTGAGCAATTTGATTTCCGCCATATTGCTCATCTATTTGTTCCGCCTGTATATGTTGATTCGCCAATAACCCTGAACGTGTTAAGGGCCAGTTTGCCCAAAACTTTTGATTACGGAATCGAAGAATGAAGCAGTTTCTTGATTTTTTACCGCTGGTTGTCTTTTTTGCTTTTTATAAGCTGTACGACATCTATGCGGCGACCTCCGCCCTGATTGTCGCGACAGCCATTGTGTTGATCTACAGTTGGGTTCGCTATCGCAAGGTCGAAAAGATGGCGTTGATCACTTTCGTTCTGGTTGCCGTGTTCGGCGGCCTGACCATTTTCTTCCACAACGATGAGTTTATTAAGTGGAAGGTGACGGTGATTTACGGCCTGTTTGCCGGTGCGCTGCTGATAAGCCAGTGGGTCATGAAAAAGCCGCTGATTCAACGCATGTTAGGGAAAGAACTGACGTTGCCGCAGCCGGTCTGGTCTAAGCTGAACCTGGCATGGGCCGTATTTTTCATCCTCTGCGGGCTCGCCAATATCTACATCGCGTTTTGGCTGCCGCAAAACATCTGGGTCAACTTCAAAGTGTTCGGTTTAACCGCGCTGACGCTGATTTTTACCCTTCTGAGCGGAGTCTACATTTACCGCCATCTGCCGCAGGAAGATAAATCCTGAGTTCTGTTTGCCAGACCGTCTGGTCTGGCATCCCCTTCACGCCAGCCTGGCGCGCGTTTCCCCTCTGTTCTCCCTGCGCAAATCATAGTAGCATTCGCGCCTGAAATCTTTCTTCACAGTCGGTTCTACAATGACAACAACAAATAACGCTCCTCAGGGCGAACTGGTTTTACGCACGCTGGCCATGCCCGCCGATACCAATGCTAACGGCGATATTTTTGGCGGCTGGCTCATGTCACAAATGGATATTGGCGGCGCGATTCAGGCTAAAGAAATTGCTCATGGTCGCGTAGTGACCGTGCGCGTTGAGGGAATGAGTTTTCTGCGCCCTGTCGCCGTAGGCGACGTCGTATGCTGTTATGCCCGCTGCGTTAAACGCGGCACAACGTCTGTCAGCATTAATATTGAAGTGTGGGTGAAAAAGGTGGCGTCAGAGCCAATCGGTCAGCGTTATAAAGCAACCGAGGCGCTGTTCATCTATGTGGCGGTAGACAGTGACGGTAAACCTCGCCCGCTGCCGGTTCAGGCATGAATTACCGGATAAGGCGGTACGCCGCCTTATCCGCTCTACGATTTAAGGAGATCGCGATTACTCGATCTGCGTGGTGCCGTTCAGACGGAAGATGATATTAACCACTAAGCCCGACCCCGGTTTCCCTGCTTCATAGCGCCATCTGCGCATCGCGTTTTTCACTTCACGCTCAAACATGTTCGCTGGCTGAGCGGAAAGCACCTGAACATTCTCCACTCGCCCGTCCGAGGTGACGTCGAATTTCACTTTCACGCGGCCTTCAATACGCAACGCTTGCGCTCGTGCCGGATACTGCGGCTGGTTGCGGCTCAACGCGCGAGGCCCCGCAGGAACACTGACGGCCGGTTTGCTGGTTGCCGCTGCGGTATTCGTTGTCGGACGTGACGGCGCCGTATTTTCAAACGGTGCGGCCGGGCGCGGTTCAGCAGGCTTAACATCACGTTTAGGCTGCTCCTGAACCTTTTTCACCGGTTTAGGTTTTGGCTTCGGCTTAGGTTTCGGCTTCTCAATCACCACCGGCGCCTCTTTTGGCGGCTCAGGAACAGGTTCCGGCTCAGGTTCGACGACGGGTTCCGGCGGCGGCTGAACCGCCTGTGGTGGCTCAAGATCGGCAGGCGCGACCATTGTGATTGAGATCGGCTGCGCGGGCGCAGGCAGTTCAATAACCTGATGTACCGAGGTATACAGCAGACCCGCCACTACAGCACCATGAATGCCAACGGAAAGTAACGTCGGCCAGGGAAAGCGACGAGGTAAATCAAGGGTCATTGAAGTCATAATCGTTTCAGTTAAAAAACCAGGTCTCGATTTTAAATGCAAATAGCAATCATATTCAATAAGACATCACGGTAAGCCACATTTAAAACGCAATATTACCGCAAAAAGTCCCTGTGTTATGCACGGTCTTAACAAAGTCGTTATCTTTGCGTTGCAGTTGAAAGACCTTTCCAATAACGTAATTAACGACTTTTACCGATTAAGGAGCTCTACCCGTGCTGTATGTCATTTACGCTCAGGATATCGCCGATTCTCTTGAAAAACGTCTTTCCGTCCGCCCTGCCCATCTGGCGCGCCTGCAACTGCTCCATGATGAGGGCCGACTGTTGACCGCAGGCCCTATGCCAGCCGTCGACAGCAACGATCCCGGTGCCGCCGGGTTTACCGGCTCAACCGTGATTGCACAATTCGAATCGCTGGAAGAAGCGCAGTCCTGGGCAGACGCAGACCCGTATGTGGCTGCGGGCGTGTATGCGCAAGTTTCTGTAAAACCGTATAAACAAGTCTTTTAAATCAGGCGGGGTTTGCATTCATGGGCACCGAATACGGTGCCCTGGTTGTATCAGATGCTGTGAATCGCAAACAATAACGTGTTACGTTGATGATTGAGAATGCATTTTCTGATTGAGTGGATACGCATATTACGACGCGATTGTCCTTCAAGCCAACGCGCTTTACGGCGGCTAGCCTGACGTTGCATGCGCCAGCGTCCCACTTCCGTTCTACTACGCTTCATGTTAACTACTCTTACAGTGCCAGAGCAGGCATTATACCCTCTCGTCAGGAGCAGACCAGCGCTTTTCCGGTGTTTTTATTTGCCAGATGAAGCCTGATGCGTAAACTCTTAACAATACGCTTTCAAAAGGATTTTTAAATTTATGACAACCTTCTACACAGTGGTGAGTTGGCTGGTCATTCTGGGGTACTGGATACTTATTGCCGGTGTGACGTTACGTATTTTAATGAAACGACGCGCCGTTCCCTCCGCGATGGCCTGGCTCTTAATCATCTATATTCTGCCGCTGGTAGGGATTATTGCTTATTTATCATTCGGCGAGCTGCATTTAGGGAAACGCCGCGCCGAACGCGCCAGAGCGATGTGGCCGTCCACCGCGAAGTGGTTGAACGACCTCAAAGCCTGTAAACACATTTTCGCCGAAGAGAACAGCAGCGTCGCTTCGTCGCTGTTTAAGCTGTGCGAGCGACGCCAGGGAATCGCTGGCGTAAAAGGCAATCAGCTGCAACTGCTGACCGACTCTGACGATGTGATGCAGGCGCTCATCCGCGACATTCAACTGGCGCGCCATAACATTGAGATGGTGTTCTACATCTGGCAGCCCGGCGGCATGGCGGATCAGGTTGCAGAGTCGCTGATGGCGGCGGCGCGACGCGGCATTCATTGCCGTCTGATGCTGGACTCCGCCGGGAGCGTGGCCTTTTTCCGCAGCCCGTGGGCGGCCATGATGCGTAACGCCGGAATTGAAGTGGTTGAGGCGCTGAAAGTCAATCTGATGCGTGTCTTTCTGCGCCGTATGGATTTGCGCCAGCACCGCAAGATGGTGATGATTGATAACTACATCGCCTATACCGGCAGCATGAATATGGTCGATCCGCGTTTCTTCAAACAGGACGCCGGCGTGGGACAATGGGTTGATCTGATGGCAAGAATGGAAGGCCCGGTAGCGACCGCGATGGGGATTGTCTACTCCTGCGACTGGGAAATTGAAACGGGTAAACGCATCCTGCCGCCGCCTCCAGACGTCAATATCATGCCGTTTGAGCAGGCCAGCGGACACACCATTCATACTATCGCCTCAGGGCCAGGCTTCCCGGAAGATCTGATTCACCAGGCGCTGTTGACGGCAGCCTATTCCGCTCGTGAATATCTGATCATGACAACGCCCTATTTCGTCCCCAGCGACGATTTACTGCACGCGATCTGCACGGCGGCGCAGCGCGGCGTGGATGTCAGCATCATCCTGCCGCGTAAAAATGACTCCATGCTGGTCGGCTGGGCCAGCCGCGCCTTTTTCACTGAACTGCTGGCCGCCGGAGTCAAAATCTATCAGTTTGAAGGTGGATTGTTGCACACCAAGAGCGTGCTAGTGGATGGCGAGCTGAGTCTGGTTGGCACCGTGAACCTGGATATGCGCAGCCTGTGGTTAAATTTTGAAATCACGCTGGTGATTGACGACGCCGGATTCGGCGGCGATCTGGCTGCGGTTCAGGATGATTATATTTCGCGTTCTCGCCTGCTTGATGCCCGCCTGTGGGTAAAACGGCCATTATGGCAGCGGATTACTGAGCGACTGTTTTACTTCTTCAGTCCGTTGCTGTAAAACGTGCCCAAGAGACGGTAAACGGGTAGTCATTATGGAAATGGATCTGAACAATCGCCTGACTGAAGATGAAACGCTTGAGCAGGCTTATGATATTTTTCTCGAACTGGCGGCAGATAATCTCGATCCGGCAGATATTATTCTGTTCAATTTACAGTTCGAAGAGCGCGGCGGCGCGGAGTTATTCGATCCGTCAGAAGACTGGCAGGAACACGTTGATTTTGACCTCAACCCTGACTTTTTTGCCGAAGTCGTGATTGGCCTGGCGGATAGCGAAGACGGCGAAATTAACGATATTTTTGCCCGCGTGCTGTTATGCCGCGAAAAAGATCACAAACTTTGCCATATCCTTTGGCGTGAATAAGAAAGACGTCGAGCGATCGGGCCAGTGCCAAAAAAAGGGCTGACATCATGTCAGCCCTTAAATTTATAGCGGGTCCACCTTCAGGCAGGAAACCGCATGCCTGAAACTGCCCTCCAGCACCGGTCGGGTTTTCGCACACTCCGGCCCGGCAATCGGGCAACGCGTGCGGAAAACACACCCCGACGGCGGATTGATGGGTGACGGTAATTCCCCTTCCAGCAACTGAATCGTCTTGTTCTTTTCCAGATCGGGGTCGGGAATCGGCACGGCGGACATCAGCGCTTTGGTATAAGGGTGCAGCGGATTGTGATACACCTCATCGTAGGTTCCCAATTCCACCGCATGACCCAGGTACATCACCAGCACACGATCGGAAATATGCTTCACCACCGCCAGATCGTGAGCGATGAAGATCAGCGATAACCCCATTTCACGCTGTAGCTGTTGCAGCAGATTCACCACCTGCGCCTGAATCGACACGTCCAGCGCCGAAACCGGCTCATCGCAAATAATCAGCTTCGGCTCCAGGATCAGAGCACGCGCGATACCAATACGCTGGCACTGGCCGCCAGAAAACTCATGCGGGTAACGGTTAATCAGATTCGGCAGCAGCCCCACCTTCATCATCATCGCTTTCACCCGATCGCGCACTTCCTGGCGCGGCAATTTGGGATGATAGGTGCGTAATGGTTCAGCGATGATTTCTCCAATGGTCATGCGTGGGTTCAATGACGCCAGCGGGTCCTGGAAAATCATCTGAATATCGCTGCGTACGTCCCGCCATTCATCAGGTTTCATCCCCAGCAGATCTTTCCCTAACCACGCCACGCGGCCATCAGTCGCTTTCACCAGACCAATAATCGCCCGCGCAAAGGTCGATTTACCGCAGCCGGATTCCCCAACCACCCCCAGCGTTTCACCTTCATACAATCGCAGCGTAACGCCATCGACCGCTTTCAGGGTTTTCGCCGGCTGCCAGAACCACTGTTTGCCATCTTTGATATCGAAATGCACTTTGAGATCGGCAATTTCGAGGAGCACTTTTCTCTCCTGGGTCACAGCATTCATACCAGCTCCTCCACCGGTTTAAAGCAGGCGCGCAAACGCCCCGGACTGAACTCCTCCAAGGGTGGAGTTGAACTGCAAATCTCCATCGCATACGGACAACGCGGCTGGAATGGACACCCTTTAGGCAAGCGCAGCAAGTTCGGCGGGTTGCCCGGAATGGTCAGCATCGTTTCCCCTTCGGCATCCAGACGCGGAACCGCATTGAGCAAACCGATGGAATACGGATGAACAGGCTGGTAAAAGACGTCGCGCGCCTTGCCGTATTCCATCGTACGACCGGCGTACATCACCAGCACCTTATCGCAAATACCGGCCACGACCCCAAGGTCGTGCGTAATCATGATAATCGCCGTGTTAAATTCGCGTTTCAGTTCATTAAGCAGCGTCATGATCTGCGCCTGAACGGTCACGTCCAGCGCGGTTGTCGGTTCATCCGCAATCAGTAATTTCGGCCGACACAGCAGCGCCATCGCAATCATCACACGCTGGCGCATCCCGCCGGAAAACTCATGCGGATACATCTTCATCCGTTTCCGCGCTTCCGGCATTTTCACCGCGTCCAGCATTCTGACAGACTCTTCAAACGCTTCGGCCTTGCTCATACCTTTATGCAGCATCAGCACTTCCATTAACTGCTCGCCAACCCGCATATACGGGTTAAGAGAGGTCATTGGGTCCTGAAAAATCATTGAGATTTGTTCAGCGCGCAGCCTGTTGAGTTCACGCTCCGGCAGGTTGAGAATTTCGCGGCCGTTAAACGTCGCAGAACCACCAATGCGGCCATTCGCCGCCAGCAGCCCCATCAACGCAAACGCCGTTTGCGATTTGCCTGAACCTGACTCGCCAACAATGCCTAAGGTCTCCCCGGCACGCAGCGTAAAGTTCAGGTCGTTTACGGCCGTCACATCGCCGTCGGGTGTACTAAACGTCACGCGAAGATCTTTCACGTCCAGCAGTGCGTTAGCCCGTTGTTGCGCGAGTGGTGCGGTTGAGGTTTCAATTACGCTCATGGCTGCACTCCTTAACGATCTTTCGGGTCGAGGGCGTCACGCAGGCCATCGCCGATAAAGTTAAAACAGAATAAGGTCACAACGAGAAAACACGCCGGGAACAGCAGCAACCAGGGAGAGACCTCCATAGAGTTCGCACCATCGCTCAACAATGCGCCCCAACTGCTCAGCGGCTCCTGCGTCCCTAAACCCAGAAAGCTGAGGAAGGATTCAAACAGGATCATGCTCGGTACCAGCAGCGATGCATAAACCACCACCACGCCCAGCACGTTCGGCACAATATGACGCACAACAATGCTGACCGTTGAGACGCCGCCAACCTGCGCCGCTTCGATAAACTCTTTGCGCTTCAGGCTTAACGTCTGCCCGCGAACGATACGCGCCATATCCAGCCAGGAGACCATCCCGATCGCCACAAAAATCAGCAGGATGTTTTGGCCGAAGAAGGTCACCAGCAAAATGACGAAGAACATAAACGGAAAGGAGTTGAGGATTTCCAGCAGACGCATCATTACGGAGTCAATTTTGCCGCCAAGATAGCCGGACAGCGACCCGTACAGAGTACCGACAACCACCGCCACCAGCGCGGCAGCAATGCCGACCATCAGCGAGATTCGCCCGCCTATCGCCACACGAACCAGCAGATCGCGACCGGAGGAGTCCGTACCAAAATAGTGGCCCGACTCCATATCCGGCGCGCTGGACATCATGCCCCAGTCGGTATCGAAATAGGTGAACTGTGACAGCATCGGCGCCAGTGTGACAAACAGCGCGATAATGACCAGAACGATAAGGCTGGCCACCGCCGCGCGGTTATGCATAAAACGACGGCGAGCATCCTGCCACAGGCTGCGCCCTTCAACCTCCAGCTTCTCACTGAAATTCTCCAGCGTCTCGCTGTTTTTCTTACTTAACATCATAGCGAGCTCCAGTATCAGTAACGAATTTTCGGGTCGATAACGGCGTACAGCACATCGACAATCGCATTAAACAGAATGGTGAGCGTACCGACGAGAATGGTCAGACTCAGCACCAGCGAATAGTCGCGGTTCAGCGCCCCGTTCACGAAAAGTTGCCCGATACCCGGCAAACCATAAATCGTCTCGATAACCATTGAACCCGTAATGATACCGACAAAGGCCGGGCCCATATAAGACAGTACGGGTAACAACGCCGGTTTTAAGGCATGACGGAAGATAATCCGGCGCATCGGCAAACCTTTTGCGCGCGCGGTACGGATAAAGTTGGAGTGCAACACTTCAATCATGGAGCCACGGGTAATACGGGCGATACTGGCGATATAGGCGAGCGACAGCGCGACCATCGGCAAAATCATAAATTTCAGCGCCCCGCCATTCCAGCCGCCGCCGGGCAGCCATTTTAAGGTGATGGCAAATATCATGACTAATAAGGGGGCGACCACGAAACTGGGAATCACGACCCCGGTCATTGCCACCCCCATCACCGTATAATCCCAGCGCGTATTTTGTTTCAGCGCCGCAATCACGCCTGCGCTCACGCCAATAATCACGGCAAGGAAAAAGGCGGCTGCGCCCAACTTCGCCGAAACCGGGAAACTCGATGCCACCAGATCGTTGACCGTATAGTCCTTATATTTAAACGAAGGCCCAAAATCGCCATGCGCCAGTTGTTTCAGATAGCTGAAGTACTGCGTCATGATGGGATCATTAAGATGGTATTTCGCTTCGATATTCGCCAGCACTTCCGGCGGTAATGCGCGCTCTCCGGTGAAAGGGCTTCCCGGTGCGAGACGCATCATAAAGAACGAAATCGTAATAAGTATAAAAAGCGTCGGAATCGCTTCCAGACAGCGACGTAAAATAAATTTTAACATTGCCCGTACCTTCTGGCGTGTGCCTTTACATCTCGTCATTCAGACGCACTGAAAGAGAGATGTTTATAGTGCGATGAAAATAAGACACTGTGGGGCAAAACACGTTTGCCCCACGCTTTGCCATTAATGCTTGATAATATACAAGTTCTTAACGTAGATATTATCCATCGGGTCTTTACCGGTATAGCCGCCTACCCACGGTTTCACCAGACGCGCGTTCACATAGTAATAGAGCGGCACAATCGCAGAATCTTTATCAAGCTGCTGTTCCGCTTTGGCATACAACTCGGTGCGTTGCGCTTCGTCGGTCACTTTCAGCGTGTCGGCAATCAGCTTGTCAAACTCCGGGCTCTTATAGTGAGCGGTGTTGTTTGAGCTGTCGGACAGCATGGTGTTCAGGAAGGACGTCGGTTCATTGTAGTCTGCGCACCAGCCCGCACGCGCGACATCAAACGTCCCCTGATGACGGGTATCAAGGAAGGTTTTCCACTCCTGGTTTTCCAGCTTCACGTTGGCGCCCAGGTTTTTCTTCCAGATTGATGCGACCGCGATCGCCAGTTTTTTATGCAGATCGGAGGTGTTGTACAGCAGGTCAAACGTTAACGGCTTATCGGCGGTATAACCGGCTTCCGCCAGCAGTTTTTTCGCTTCTTCGTTACGTTTTTCCTGTGACCATGTGAACCACTCAGGCTCAACCAGTTTCGCGCCATCGGTATACGGCGGGGTGTAGCTGTAGGCTGGCAAATCGCCCTGGTTCTTCACTTTATTAACGATAATGTCGCGATCCATCGCCAGTTTCAGCGCGGTGCGAACGCGCACGTCGTTAAACGGCGCTTTCTGGTTATTAATTTCGTAATAGTAAGTGCACAGATACGGGTCAACGCGCACTTCATTTGGGATCTCTTTTTTCAGCTTCTGGAATAACTCAATCGGCATGTTGTTATAGGTCATGTCGATTTCACCGCTGCGGTAGCGGTTCACATCAGTTACTTCAGAAGAGATTGGCAGATAAGTCACCTGGTTGATAACCGTTTTATCGTTATCCCAGTACTGGGTATTACGTTCCAGAACAATCCGCTCGTTGACGACCCAGTTTTTGAGTTTATACGCGCCGTTGGTCACGATATTCGCAGGTTGGGTCCATTTCTCGCCAAATTTTTCCACAGCCGCTTTAGGAACCGGAGAAACGGACGGGTGAACCAACAGTTTGTAGAAATAAGGCACCGGTTCGCTCAGCGTCACTTCGAACGTATTATCGTCGATGGCTTTTACGCCGAGATCGGTCGCCGGTTTTTTGCCCGCAATAATGTCATCGATATTCGCGATGTGCCCGTATTGCAAATAGCTGGCATACGGTGATGCGGTGTTCGGATTCGCCAGGCGCTGCCAGCTATATACAAAATCGTGCGCGGTAACAGGCGTGCCGTCTGACCATTTTGCGTTTTTACGCAGATGGAATGTCCAGACTTTAAAATCTTTATTTTCCCACTTTTCAGCGACGCCCGGTGACGGGTGGCCTTCAACATCGCTGATCAGTAAACCTTCAAACAGGTCGCGACTGACGTTTGACTCCGGGACACCCTCAATTTTATGTGGGTCGAGAGACTGAACTTCAGAACCATTATTGCGAACCAGCGTCTGCTTGTCAGACAGCTGAACACCCGCCGGGACATCTGCGGCCATTGCGACATTCCCGCCGATTAGCGCAGTTAAAATCCCCGCCGCCAGCAAACTTTTTTTTGTGATGTTGGACATTGTGTTTGTACTCCACTCATTATAATTACTGGTTTTCTTAACCAGCCTGTTTAATCCCGTTAGGGTCCTGTACAGCACTGGAGATTTTGCTGCTGCCAGGTCATTTACTGCTTTGCTATCACCGACTTTATTTATTCTGACGATTCGTACGATCGCCTTACGTCGATTCCGTATCCGCCTCCCCTGTCAGAGACGGACATTTATTCTGTCTGGTGCAAGAAGCTTATTGAAAATAATTCTCATCACCGCAAAATCTTCTGCAAAATATCTGGCCGGAAAGTACCAAATGCGTTTCTTAACCGCCAATACATTTTACAGATTTGTTAACTAATTCTCTTTTACGGAAAAATTTTTGACCAGAAAGACATCTCCAAAAGAGACGTTTAGGAAAAATTATTTGTCCAGTCAATATGTTAACTACTCACCCGCAATCTGACCTCGTTCTGTTGCTGTTGCCAGGCCAAAATGCACATAAATTTAACAATTGGTTATTATTTAGCACATTCATCTGAGAGAGCGTTGAAATAACTAATAACATTTCGATAATCCTTCATCAAGCCCCAGAGTATGATGTTAAGAAAATAACAGGCGACATAACGGCAGGCGTGAGTGTTATTAGAATAATTTATAATAGAATCAATAACAAAGAAGCATAAACATTATCAGCATCTTTTATTATTTCAACGCTGAATTTCAACTTTAGTGAGAAGATTTACTGATAATGAAAAAGAAACGGAGCCTGAAGCGGCTCCGTTTTATCGGTCAGGATCGTTAATTCAGTAAACCGGGGAAAATCGCTTTAATCCCCGTAACAATGAATTCAATGCCCAATGCCATCAGCAACAAGCCCATAATACGCGTAATGACGTTGATGCCCGTTTGCCCCAATAACCGCACCAGCCAGGGCGCCATGCGGAACACCCCCCAACAACAGAACGCAAACAGAGCGATGGCCACAGAGAAGCCGATTAAATGCATAATGGTGTGGTAACGCGTTCCCCACACAATCGTCGAACTAATGGCCCCCGGCCCTGCCATTAATGGTAAGGCCAGCGGAACCACGCCAATACTTTCGCGAATGGCGGTCTCTGATTTTTCCTGTTTGTTTTGCTTATCTTCACCCAGCTTCCCGCTGATCATCGACATCGCGATCGTCACCACCAGAATCCCACCAGCAATTCTGAACGAATCGATCGAAATGCCGAAGAGTTGCAAAATGCCATCTCCGAGAAAGAGCGAAATCCACAAAATGATGGCTACCGACAGGTTTGCCGTGAGATTTGTTTTGTTGCGCGCCGCTGCCGTCTGGTAGCTGGTCATACTAATAAAGACGGGGATAATCCCCACCGGGTTTACCAGCGCAAATAACCCTATGAAAAACTTGGAATAAATAGGAAAATCAAAAAGCGTTTGGGTCACGGTTAGCTCCGAAACGTTAGCCGGATAAATGATGTCGATAAAAATGGTGAAAAACGCGCTGAAGATACGCCTTTTGTCAGCATATTTCACCTCCTGACTGCTTGAAATTACGACTATTTCTCGGTGTTATAAATATGTGTAGATTATGCTAACTTCACCTCTATTCATCACCACTATTTATTAACACTTGGCGGAAATGGCTCAAATGGGCTGCTGAAAGGTGTCAGCTTTGCTTAAATTTGATCTGGATCACGCAATTACTACTCAGAAGTGAGTAACCTTGCTTACGCCACCTGGAGGTAACGCGTTAGAGTTAGATAACGCTATCGCTTAAGCTCTTTTAGTAAATCAGAGCGAAATGGACGTTAAGTAACCGTTTGATTTTCAGACTGTTATACAAACTTTCGTCAATCTGTCTATACTCTCGTATCGAGCAGATGATTTACTAAAAAAGTTTAACATTATCAGGAGAGCATTATGGCTGTTACTAATGTCGCTGAACTTAACGCACTCGTAGAGCGTGTGAAAAAAGCCCAGCGTGAATATGCCAGTTTCACTCAAGAACAGGTTGACAAAATCTTCCGCGCCGCCGCTCTGGCTGCCGCAGATGCTCGAATTCCCCTCGCTAAGATGGCCGTTGCCGAATCCGGCATGGGTATCATCGAAGATAAAGTGATTAAAAACCACTTCGCCTCCGAATACATCTATAACGCCTATAAAGATGAAAAAACCTGTGGTGTGCTGTCTGAAGACGACACCTTCGGGACTATCACCATTGCTGAACCGATTGGTATCATCTGCGGTATCGTACCGACCACTAACCCGACGTCTACTGCGATCTTTAAGTCTCTGATTAGCCTGAAGACGCGTAACGCAATCATCTTCTCTCCGCATCCGCGTGCCAAAGATGCAACGAACAAAGCGGCTGACATCGTTTTGCAGGCGGCTATCGCTGCGGGCGCGCCGAAAGACCTGATTGGCTGGATCGATCAACCTTCCGTTGAACTGTCTAACGCGCTGATGCACCACCCTGATATCAACCTGATCCTGGCGACAGGCGGTCCGGGCATGGTTAAAGCTGCATACAGTTCTGGTAAACCGGCTATTGGCGTTGGTGCAGGTAACACGCCGGTTGTTATCGACGAAACAGCAGATATCAAACGTGCGGTGGCTTCCGTACTGATGTCCAAAACTTTCGATAACGGCGTAATCTGTGCATCTGAACAGTCCGTTGTTGTTGTTGACTCCGTTTATGACGCAGTTCGCGAACGTTTCGCCAGCCACGGCGGCTACCTGCTGCAAGGCAAAGAGCTGAAAGCCGTTCAGGACGTTATCCTGAAAAATGGCGCGCTGAACGCGGCTATCGTTGGTCAACCGGCATATAAAATTGCTGAACTGGCAGGCTTCACCGTACCAGAAACCACTAAGATTCTGATCGGCGAAGTAACGGCTGTTGATGATAGCGAGCCGTTCGCTCACGAAAAACTGTCTCCGACGCTGGCAATGTATCGCGCTAAAGACTTCGAAGACGCTGTTGATAAAGCAGAAAAACTGGTTGCAATGGGCGGTATCGGTCATACCTCCTGCCTGTACACCGACCAGGACAACCAGCCAGAACGCGTTGCTTACTTCGGTCAGATGATGAAAACCGCGCGTATCCTGATTAACACCCCGGCTTCTCAGGGTGGTATCGGCGACCTGTATAACTTCAAACTCGCACCTTCCCTGACTCTGGGTTGTGGTTCCTGGGGTGGTAACTCCATCTCTGAAAACGTTGGTCCGAAACACCTGATCAACAAGAAAACCGTTGCTAAGCGAGCTGAAAACATGTTGTGGCACAAACTTCCGAAATCTATCTACTTCCGCCGTGGCTCTCTGCCAATCGCGCTGGATGAAGTGATTACTGATGGCCACAAACGTGCGCTCATCGTGACCGACCGTTTCCTGTTCAACAATGGCTATGCTGACCAGATCACCTCCGTGCTGAAAGCGGCTGGCGTTGAAACTGAAGTCTTCTTTGAAGTTGAAGCTGACCCGACGCTGACTATCGTTCGTAAAGGCGCAGAGCTGGCGAACTCCTTCAAACCAGACGTGATCATCGCGCTGGGCGGCGGCTCCCCGATGGATGCGGCGAAAATCATGTGGGTCATGTACGAACATCCTGAAACCCACTTCGAAGAACTGGCGCTGCGCTTTATGGACATCCGTAAACGTATCTACAAGTTCCCGAAAATGGGCGTGAAAGCGAAAATGGTCGCAATCACTACCACTTCCGGTACCGGTTCTGAAGTAACGCCGTTTGCTGTTGTTACCGACGATGCGACCGGTCAGAAATATCCGCTGGCAGACTATGCGCTGACGCCGGATATGGCGATTGTCGATGCGAACCTGGTTATGGACATGCCGAAGTCTCTGTGTGCTTTCGGTGGTCTGGATGCGGTCACTCACGCACTGGAAGCCTACGTTTCCGTACTGGCATCTGAGTTCTCTGACGGTCAGGCTTTGCAGGCGCTGAAACTGCTGAAAGAAAACCTGCCAGCGTCCTACCACGAAGGGTCTAAAAACCCGGTAGCGCGTGAACGCGTTCACAGTGCAGCGACTATCGCCGGTATCGCGTTTGCGAACGCCTTCCTGGGTGTGTGCCACTCTATGGCGCATAAACTGGGTTCTCAGTTCCACATTCCGCACGGTCTGGCAAACGCCCTGCTGATTTGTAACGTTATCCGTTACAACGCGAACGACAACCCGACCAAGCAGACTGCGTTCAGCCAGTATGACCGTCCGCAGGCTCGCCGTCGCTATGCAGAAATCGCCGACCATCTGGGTCTGAGTGCACCGGGCGACCGTACTGCCGCTAAGATCGAGAAACTGCTGGCATGGCTGGAAAGCGTGAAAGCGGAGCTGGGTATTCCTAAGTCTATCCGTGAAGCTGGCGTGCAGGAAGCTGACTTCCTGGCTCATGTAGACAAGCTGTCTGAAGATGCATTCGATGACCAGTGCACCGGCGCTAACCCGCGTTACCCGCTGATCTCCGAGCTGAAACAGATTCTGCTGGATACCTACTACGGCCGTGAATTCACTGAAGGTGAAGTTGCTGCGAAGAAAGAAGCTGCCGCACCGAAAGCTGACAAGAAAGCGAAGAAATCTGCTTAATTCGTTAGCCCAGGCGACATTCTGAAAAAGCCCCCGTCTTCGGGGGCTTTTTTTTGCCTGATGGCGGCACAAGTGCCTTATCCGGCCTACAGAACGCGTGCAATCACGCGTGGCGGTGTTTCTCCTGAATCGACGTCAGGGAGCCTGACGCAAGGGCTTCTTTGTAATGCTTGCGGCATACGGAGACATAACGCTCGTTCCCACCAATCACAACCTGCTCCCCTTCATTATAAGGTCTGCCAGCCTGATCAAGACGCAATACCATGCTTGCCTTACGGCCACAGAAACAGATTGTCTTTAATTCGACGAGTTTATCTGACCACGCGAGTAAGTATTGGCTGCCGCCAAATAACTCGCCACGAAAATCAGTACGCAGTCCGTAACACAACACCGGAATATCCAGTTGGTCAACAACCTCAGATAATTCGTACACCTGCTGGCGAGTCAAAAACTGACACTCATCAACCAGAACGCAATGTATTGTCTGTTGCGCATTCTCGGTGCGAATCTCTTCAAACAACGATGAATTTTGGTTAAACAATTTTGCTGGCGAGGAGAGACCGATACGCGAACTGACTTTACCGGCGCCGAAGCGGTCATCAATTTCCGCTGTATATACAACGGTACGCATCCCGCGTTCCTGATAATTGTATGAAGATTGCAGCAATGCAGTCGACTTACCCGCATTCATTGCCGAATAGTAGAAATATAGCTGTGCCATTGGCAGCAGGCCCTCACCTGGCTGAAATAAAGATTGGGCGGGATTGTATCATAATTTACCGGCATGTCGGGGGCGCCTCGTCACGCCTCCGGTATAAAGAATTGAGCAAACATCGTTCGGTTATACACATTCCTTCACAAATTGTGCCTAAGATATTCATCAATGCTGCTTATCATCTCATCGCATAACCGGGCGCTCATACTTATTGTTACGCTTCCTCATAAATGTGGCAACGTATTAGGACTTTCCCGTAAGGGAAACTAATACAAAAGGTTGAAATTACTGCAATGACAGCCTATTCCACCCTGATAAAATGTGACTAAAATCCTGGAATTTTAACGTTATGCCAGGAGTAACCTCGTTGCCAATAAGCTCTTTTTTGTGCGGTTCTTCAAGAAAAATTTAAGATGGGATAATTAATATCTGTACTTAATAAAGAGCAATTTTGAATTCCTTACATTCCAGGCTATTGCACATCTGAATTTATCGCTCTATTATTAGCTCAACAAACCACCCCCAATATAAGTTTGAGATTACTACAATGAGCGAAGCACTTAAAATTCTGAACAACATCCGTACTCTTCGTGCACAGGCAAGAGAATGTACCCTGGAAACGCTTGAAGAAATGCTGGAAAAATTAGAAGTTGTTGTTAACGAGCGTCGCGAAGAAGAAAGCGCCGCCGCAGCTGAAGTTGAAGAGCGTACCCGTAAACTGCAACAATATCGTGAAATGCTGATTGCCGACGGTATTGATCCGAACGAACTGCTGAATAGCATGGCTGCCGTTAAATCTGGCACTAAAGCTAAACGCGCTGCTCGTCCGGCTAAATATAGCTACGTTGATGAAAACGGTGAAACGAAAACCTGGACTGGCCAGGGTCGTACACCGGCAGTGATCAAAAAAGCGATGGAAGAACAAGGTAAACAACTGGACGATTTCCTGATCAAGGGATAATTCGGAATATGTTTGCTTAAAATCCCGCCAGTGGCGGGATTTTTTTTGCCCTTCCCTCATACCTCGTCTGTTCAGGGCAAAAAAAACGGCGCTGTTAAACAGCGCCGCGCCTTTCAGATTATACCGCTTACTTCTTAATACCCAGCTCGTCTTCAAGCCATGCTTTAAATTCAGCGCCCAGAGAATTATGACGGATGCCATATTCAACGAACGCCTGCATGTAACCTAATTTATTACCGCAGTCGTGGCTTTTGCCCTTCATATGGTAGGCTTCGACCGTTTCTTTTTCGATCAGCATATCAATCGCGTCGGTCAGCTGAATTTCGTCGCCCGCTCCCGGAGGGGTTTTCGCCAGCAGAGGCCAGATGTCCGCGCTCAGGACATAACGGCCAACTACCGCGAGATTAGACGGCGCGACATCCGCTTTCGGCTTCTCTACAACGCCAACCATCGGCACGCTTTCGCCCGGTGCCAGCGCCGCGCCTTTACAATCAACAACGCCGTACGCGGTAACATCTTCAACAGGCTCAACCATAATCTGGCTACAGCCGGTTTCGTCAAAACGACGAATCATTTCAGCAAGGTTATCCTGAGACAGATCGGATTCGTATTCATCCAGAATAACGTCCGGTAGAATCACCGCGACGGGCTCATTACCAACAACAGGATGCGCGCACAATACGGCATGACCCAGGCCTTTCGCCAGCCCCTGACGCACCTGCATAATCGTTACGTGCGGAGGGCAAATAGATTGCACCTCTTCCAGCAGCTGACGCTTAACACGTTTTTCCAGCATAGCTTCCAGTTCGAAGCTGGTATCGAAATGGTTTTCGATCGAGTTTTTGGAAGAGTGCGTCACCAGCACAATTTCAGTGATGCCCGCAGCAATACATTCATTCACGACATACTGAATTAATGGCTTATCAACCAGCGGCAGCATCTCTTTCGGGATCGCTTTCGTCGCCGGTAACATCCTGGTTCCTAATCCCGCGACCGGGATAACGGCTTTTTTGACTTTCGAATTTAGGGCAGCCATTTAAAAATCTCCTGGACTGTTCATGTATTGAACGTGTTCATCAATCTGTATCGCATCCGAGTATATCAGTACTGGTACAAGCCTCAGTTCCGAAAAGGACGCGTGTTAGTATAATTAAGACAAATACGTATAATCTGGCGCTGATAGTAGCACCCACAGAGAAAGGCGGGTAAATCAATTTCACTTTGCCTTTTCATTTGCTCATTCCGCAGACAACATAAGACGCAAACGCCCGCCCGCGCCCCAAATTTGGCACTGCCATGACTCGCAGCGTTGGCTTAATTGGTTCAGGTAGGTATTGCCCAATGTGCCCAGCGGAACGCCATTACTGATCTGTACCTGGTGAGAACCGGTATTTAACGTCGCATTCAGGCCTGCTGAAACCAGTATCAAATTTTTAAGACCGCTGTGGTAATAACCCACTAATAGCGGAAACTGCCCCGGCAAATTCGCCTGCCGAAGCAGATGATTGACCTGTTTCAATAACGCCCCCAGTTCCGGCAGACGCTGATTCTGATGAGCGAGCTGTTCTTGCAATAAGCCATTAAATAGCGCCCGCAGTAATAACGCGGCCAGTACGCCATTATCCCCTGCCCGCGTTACGTCGAGGCAATAAAAAGCGAGATCGTTATCAGACAGCGGCGCAATATCCAGCACCAGACCGGGTTTGTCTGCCGCAACAAGTTGGCGGTAATTGATTCGGCAATGCGAGATAACCTGCTGAACCGGAGGTTGCAACTCCTGTAACAGCTTTGCTGCCGCCACCGGGTTATCAACCATCGCATCCCAGTCCCGAAACAGGCGTTCTTCTTCTTCAACCCGAGAGTTAAACATATTGGGATAGAGGCAGGCGAAGACGGTTTCCCGCAGACGATTGAGATCTTTCACTGGCTTTAGCAGGACGTCCTCAACGCCCAGTCGCAGCGCTTTGGCGATATCTGCCATATTTTCTGTCGCCGAGATAACCAGAATGGGGGTCTGATCGCCCCGATTACGTAAATGCTCTACCAGTTTGAGACCGTTCATCCTTGGCATCGCAAGATCGCAGATCATCAGATCAGGCGTAAAACTTCCCAGTAACTCCAGGGCGTCAAGACCATCGCCCGCCAGTGCCGTTGTCGCTCCCAAAGAGGAAAACCACGAATCCAGAAGCGAGCGAAATACAGGCTCGTCCTCCACAATAAGAATCTGTTTTCCGACCAATGGCTGCGTCATGTTTTCTCCCCTGACTGGCTTTAGTAAATAGTGGCATGCTATTGCCGCTCGCGCCTGTCAGAATTTGCTTAAGTGTGTATAAAAGGTGCGTTAAACGTCGGTACGCACCAAAGGCAAAAGTTCGTCCATCTTTTTCTCTACCGCCAGTTGTCCCGCAGCAATAGCGGCACTGGCGCGGTGGAAGTCCAACGTGGATATTTGCGGACAGAACGGTTGAATCAGAATATCCGGCGGGTCGCCTGCCATTCGGTTGCGTTTAAGGCGGTTTTCCAGCACCTGAATGGACGTTGTCATAATCTCCATCGCCGTTGGCGCGGTGACCGCACAGCGTGAAGTCATGCTGCTGAGGCGCTCTTTCAAACGCGCATGCCAGGAGAGCGAATCATCACTCTCGTCGTTATCATTGCTGACATTCAAAGACAGAAGATCTTGCTGCATAAGGTGCGCATCGTGCTGAAGATCGACCGCAATAACAATATCGGCGCCCATCGCACGCGTCAGAGAAACGGGAACAGGGTTAACGACGGCGCCATCCACCAGCCAGTAGCCGTTATGCGCCACCGGAGACATCAGGCCAGGCATACTGCAAGACGCGCGAACCGCAAGGTGCAGGTCGCCTTCGGTAAACCACAATTCTCGCCCCGTACTCAGGTTGGTCGCCACCGTACCAAAACGTCGGGTGCATTGTTCAAAATCCAGTACCGGCATAACGTTCCGGTACTGATTGAAGACGCGCTCGCCGCGCAGCAACCCTCCTCTGCGCCAGGAGAGATCCATCAGGCGCAGGACATCCCAGTAACTGAACGAACACACCCACTGTTCAAGCGCGGGCAGTTTATTGCAGGCGTATGCGGCGCCAACCAGCGAACCAATTGAACATTCCGCCACGATATCGATATCAATGCCCATGTGTTTCAGGGCTTTGATGACACCAATATGCGACCATCCTCTTGCGGCGCCGGAACCTAGCGCCAGCCCTATTTTAATTTTTCTCATCGTACGTAAAAACTTCCCCTGGCTTCCAGACGTAGCAACATCGTCACCACTCGGTTAACATAGCGCTACCCTGGCGTTTGTACGCCGTTTTTTTTATCCAGGGAGATGATTGTGTCTCAGCTTTGTCCCTGCGGTAGCGCTGTCGAGTATAGCCTATGTTGCGGCCCTATTGTGTCCGGTGAGCGAGTTGCACCCGATCCGTCACATCTCATGCGTTCTCGCTACTGCGCTTTTGTGATGAAAGACGCAAATTACCTGATTAGAACCTGGCATCCCGCATGTGGTGCAACCGCCTTTCGGGACGATATTGTCGCGGGGTTCGCCCATACTGAGTGGCTTGGGTTGACCATTTTTGAAGAGAGCGGGTCAGACGCGGAAAACACAGGGTATGTCAGTTTTGTGGCCCGTTTTATCGAACAGGGAACACCCGGCGCGATTATTGAACGTTCGCGTTTCTTAAAAGAAAACGGTCAGTGGTACTATATTGACGGTACGCGCCCCCAGTTTGGTCGAAACGATCCCTGCCCCTGCGGGTCCGGCAAAAAATTTAAAAAGTGCTGCGGCTAAAACGCCTGACAGTGCTGATACAGCAAACACATTAAACAGGATTTACCCGGTAATGCATTCACTACAACGAAAAGTTCTGCGCACTATCTGCCCCGATCAGAAGGGCCTCATCGCGCGTATTACAAATATCTGCTACAAGCACGAACTCAATATCGTGCAAAACAACGAATTTGTTGACCACCGGACCGGGCGCTTCTTTATGCGCACAGAGCTGGAAGGCATTTTTAATGATGTCACGCTGCTTGCCGATCTCGACAGCGCATTACCGGAAGGTTCGGTGCGCGAGTTGAATCCTGCCGGGCGTCGCCGCATCGTCATTCTGGTCACCAAAGAAGCGCATTGTCTGGGCGATCTGTTAATGAAAGCCAACTATGGCGGGCTCGACGTTGAGATTTCCGCCGTAATCGGCAACCACGAAACCCTGCGACCTCTGGTTGAACGTTTCGATATTCCTTTCGAGCTGGTCAGCCACGAAGGGTTAACGCGCGACGAGCACGATAAACAGATGGCGGACGCCATTGATGCGCACCAGCCTGATTATGTCGTGCTGGCTAAGTATATGCGCGTCCTGACGCCGGAATTCGTTTCCCGCTTCCCGAATAAGATTATCAATATTCACCATTCGTTCCTGCCGGCTTTTATTGGCGCACGTCCTTACCATCAGGCTTATGAGCGTGGCGTGAAAATTATCGGCGCTACCGCGCACTACGTGAACGATAATCTGGACGAAGGCCCGATCATTATGCAGGACGTAATCCATGTCGATCACACCTATACGGCTGAGGATATGATGCGTGCAGGGCGTGATGTTGAAAAGAATGTGTTAAGCCGCGCATTGTATAAGGTGCTGGCCCAGCGTGTGTTTGTTTACGGGAATCGCACCATCATTCTGTAATCGTCAACGATATGAATTGATTAGCTTTACTCCGTTACGGATGAAAAGTACGCAAACAGTTCATTTTAAGCAAAGGAATGCTTTACAGCGGCGTGTCATTTGATATGATGCGCCCCGCTTCCCAACAGGAAGCAGGCCAGTACAAAGCATTACCCCGTGGTGGGGTTCCCGAGCGGCCAAAGGGAGCAGACTGTAAATCTGCCGTCATCGACTTCGAAGGTTCGAATCCTTCCCCCACCACCATCTCTTCGCAAGACCTCTACAATTTGAATTACCCCTGGTGGGGTTCCCGAGTGGCCAAAGGGAGCAGACTGTAAATCTGCCGTCATCGACTTCGAAGGTTCGAATCCTTCCCCCACCACCATTATTTATCTGTTGCACCCCAGCCAAATTAAATTCCTGTACTCCATATTTTGCCCGGTGGCACTCCGTTTACCGGGCCTACATGATCACATAACCACATGTTATGTCCGATCGTAGGCCGGATAAGGCGCAGCCGCCATCCGGCAAACAGGCATAAAAAAACCTGCCGAAGCAGGGTTTAGCAACGCGCCGAGTCATCCTTCCCCCACCACCATTACTTATCTGTTGCACCCCAGCCAAATTAAATTCCTGTGCTCCATATTTTGCCCGGTGGCACTCCGTTTACCGGGCCTACATGATCACATAACCACATGTTATGTCCGATCGTAGGCCGGATAAGGCGCAGCCGCCATCCGGCAGACAGGCATAAAAAAACCTGCCGAAGCAGGGTTTAGCTACGCGCCGAGTCATCCTTCCCCCACCACCATTACTTATCTGTTGCACCCCAGCCAAATTAAATTCCTGTGCTCCATGTTTTGCCCGGTGGCACTCCGTTTACCGGGCCTACATGATCACATAACCACATGATGATGTCCGATCGTAGGCCGGATAAGGCGCAGCCGCCATCCGGCAGACAGGCATAAAAAAACCCTGCCGAAGCAGGGTTTAGCCGCACACAAAGCCGTATCAGCGACGGGCGCGCACGACCTGGTATTTACGCGTCAGGTACTCGACCGGCGCGCTCCAGATGTGAACCAGGCGCGAGAACGGGAACAGCAGGAACAACGTCATCCCCAGCACCAGGTGCAGGCGGAAAATGAACGCTACGCCCTCTAAATGCTCAGACGCGCCGCCGTGGAACGTCACCACAGATTGCGCCCACCCCACCAGTTTCATCATTTCGCTACCGTCCATATGTTGCGCAGAGAACGGAATAGTCAGCAGTCCCAGCGCGCACTGAATCACCAGCAGAGAAAGGATCAAAATATCCGCTCCCGTGGTCGTTGCACGCACGCGTGGGCTGAACAGACGGCGTTTGAGCAGCAGTACGCCACCAACCAGCGTCATCACGCCACAGGCGCCGCCGGCAATCATCGCCATTTTCTGCTTCACTTCAATCGGCAGGAACGCTTCGTACATCCAGTGCGGCGTCAGCATCCCCAGGAAGTGACCCGCGAAGATCCCCAGAATACCGAAGTGGAACAGGTTCGAAGCCAGGTTCATCCCTTTGCGATCCAGCATCTGGCTGGAAGCCGCACGCCAGGTGTACTGACCGTAGTCATAGCGCAGCCAGCTGCCAATCAGGAACACTGACCCGGCAATGTACGGATAGATATCAAAGAAGAACATATTCAGGAAGTGCATTATTGCTGTCCTCCGGTGGTGATATTCAAATATTGCGGAGCGACAGCCCCGGCAAAACGACGCTGGTGAGCGGAAATCTCCGACTCGCCGCAACCCTGCTCAGCAAAGAATTTCACCTGTTCTTCTTCCCAGACGGCATCCAGTGCTTGCGGGGTATCGTCACGGACTTCATCCGCAATTTTCTCTGCCACTTTGTCGCTGTCGATAACGGTATTAGCCAGCTTCAGCAGCAGATCGAACAGCACCGCATAGCGACTTTCCCGCTGTTGCAGACGTGCGCCCAGCAACGCCAGAATCGGCGCGATGTCCTGCAAGCCGCCAAGCGCGTCGTTTTTCGGCAACTGTGCCAGATACTCCAGATACAGCGGCAAATGGTCAGGCAACTCACGACTGTCGAGTTGCAGGCCGTGCTGCTCGTACTGTGCCATCAAATCGACCATTGCCTGGCCGCGATCGCGGGATTCGCCATGAACATGCTCAAACAGCAACAGCGACGTGGCGCGACCGCGATCAAACAGTTCGCTGTAGCTTGCCTGTACATCCAGCATCTCCTGCGCAGTGAGATCGCGCAGGAAAACCGCCAGACTCTGAGCATCTTCTTTATCCAGGTTTTCGGATGACGCGAGTGCATCGAAAAGTTCCTGTTGATGCTGCCATAAGGCAGCATCCGGGTACTCGAGCAGACGCGAAACAATGACGAGTTCAATCATTGGTGCGGCTCCGTTTTGCTGCTCACATCGATGGCATCAATGCGGCGGCTGTTGAACAGGTTGAATTTGGTATCTGAACCGTGGCAACCATCGCCGAACGTAAAGCCGCAACCGCTTTTCTCCGGGAACGCCTCACGCGCCAGCTCACGATGGCTGCTCGGAATAACGAAACGGTCTTCATAGTTCGCAATTGCCAGGTAACGGTACATTTCCTGCGCCTGCGCTTCGCTCAGACCCACCTCTTCCAGCGCGCGGGTATCCAGTTTACCGTCAACGGTTTCCGCACGTTTGTAGTGACGCATCGCCAGCATACGTTTCAGCGCCAGCAGTACCGGCTGGGTATCGCCTGCGGTCAGCAGGTTCGCCAGGTACTGAACCGGGATACGCAGGCTTTCCACGTCCGGCAGGATGCCGTTGCTGCCCAGTTCGCCGGCGTCCGCCGCAGACTGAATCGGTGACAGCGGCGGCACGTACCAGACCATCGGCAGCGTACGGTATTCCGGGTGCAGCGGCAGCGCCAGCTTCCAGTCCATCGCCATTTTGTAAACCGGGGACTGCTGCGCCGCATCGATAACGCTCTGCGGAACGCCGTCTTTCAGCGCTTGTTCAATGACCGCCGGATCGTTCGGATCGAGGAACACATCCAGTTGGTGCTGATACAGATCTTTCTCGTTCTCCGTGCTGGCTGCGCTTTCAATCGCATCGGCGTCATACAGCAGCACGCCAAGGTAACGGATACGACCCACGCAGGTTTCGGAACATACGGTCGGTTGACCCGCTTCAATACGCGGATAGCAGAAAATACACTTCTCGGACTTCCCGCTCTTCCAGTTGAAGTAGATCTTCTTGTACGGGCAACCGGTGATGCACATACGCCAGCCGCGGCATTTGTCCTGATCAATCAGGACGATGCCGTCCTCTTCACGCTTGTAGATGGCGCCGCTCGGGCAGGTCGCCACGCACGCCGGGTTAAGGCAGTGCTCGCACAGACGCGGCAGATACATCATGAAGGTGTTTTCGAACTGGCCGTACATCGCCTTCTGCATGTTTTCGAAGTTCTGGTCTTTGGCGCGTTTTTCAAATTCGCCGCCCAGAATTTCTTCCCAGTTCGGACCGCTGGTGATTTTGTTCATCCGCTGACCGGTGATCAGCGAGCGCGGGCGCGCAATCGGCTGATGCTTGCTTTCCGGTGCGGTATGCAGGTTCTGGTAGTCGTAATCAAACGGCTCGTAGTAATCATCAATGCCCGGCAGATGCGGGTTAGCGAAGATTTTACCCAGCAGCATCGCGCGGTTGCCCATGCGAGGTTGCAGTTTGCCGTTAATTTTACGGACCCAGCCGCCTTTCCATTTTTCCTGATTTTCCCAGTCGTTCGGGAAACCGACGCCTGGCTTACTTTCCACGTTATTGAACCAGGCGTATTCCATACCTTCACGGCTGGTCCAGACGTTTTTACAGGTCACTGAACAGGTGTGGCAGCCGATGCATTTATCGAGATTCAGCACCATGCCGACTTGTGAACGAATTTTCATTTTACGCTCTCCTGTACCTGGTCATTGCCTTCGCCATCCAACCAGTTAATGTTCTTCATCTTACGCACCACAACAAACTCATCGCGGTTTGAACCGACCGTACCGTAGTAGTTAAAGCCGTAGGCCAGCTGCGCATAGCCGCCGATCATGTGGGTCGGCTTCGGCGTGATACGGGTTACCGAGTTGTGAATACCGCCGCGCTGCTGGGTAATTTCTGAACCCGGCAGGTTAACGATACGTTCCTGCGCGTGGTACATCATGGTCATCCCGGCCGGAACACGCTGGCTTACCACCGCGCGTGCCGTCAGCGCACCGTTGCTGTTAAAGACCTCGATCCAGTCGTTATCTTCAATACCCAGATCTTTGGCATCGGTTTCGCTCATCCAGACAATCGGCCCACCGCGCGACAGCGTCAGCATCAGCAGGTTGTCGCTGTAGGTAGAGTGGATACCCCACTTCTGGTGCGGCGTCAGGAAGTTGAGTGCTTTTTCCGGGTTGCCGTTAGATTTCTCACCCATCACCGCTTTCACTGAACGCGTGTCGATTGGCGGACGGTAAACCAGCAGGCTTTCGCCAAAGTCACGCATCCACTGATGATCCTGATACAGGGACTGGCGGCCAGACAGCGTACGCCACGGAATCAGCTCGTGAACGTTGGTATAACCGGCATTGTAAGAGACGTGTTCATCTTCCAGGCCAGACCAGGTCGGGCTGGAGATAATTTTGCGCGGCTGCGCCTGAATATCGCGGAAGCGGATTTTCTCTTCTTCTTTATTGGTCGCCAGATGCGTATGGTCACGACCGGTGAACTCACTCAGCGCTGCCCAGGCTTTCACCGCTACGTGGCCGTTAGTTTCCGGCGCCAGCGTGAGGATCATCTCGGCGGCATCAATCGCGGTATTCAGCATCGGCTGGCCTTTTGCCGGGCCTTCAGCTTTGGTGTAATTGAGCTTACGCAGCAAATCCATTTCGCTCTGAGTGTTCCAGGCGATGCCTTTGCCACCGTTGCCGATTTTCTCCATCAGCGGGCCGATAGAGGTAAAGCGCTCATACGTCGCCGGGTAGTCGCGTTCCACCGGAATGATGTGCGGCGCGGTTTTACCTGGGATCAGGTCGCATTCGCCTTTTTTCCAGTCTTTCACGTCCAGCGGCTGCGCCAGTTCGGCAGCGGAGTCGTGCTGAATAGGCAGCGTCACCACATCGGTTTCTTTGCCAAGGTGTCCCACGCAGACTTCAGAGAATTTCTTCGCGATGCCTTTATAGATTTCCCAGTCGCTTTTCGATTCCCAGGCCGGGTCAACGGCGGCAGACAACGGGTGAATAAACGGATGCATATCCGAGGTATTCATGTCGTCTTTTTCATACCAGGTCGCGGTCGGCAGCACGATGTCGGAGTACAGGCAGGTGCTCGACAGACGGAAGTCCAGCGTCACCACCAGGTCCAGCTTGCCGTCAAGACCGTTATCCTGCCATTCCACTTCTTCCGGCTTCACGCCGCCCTGCATACCCAGATCTTTGCCCTGAATACCGTTTTCCGTACCCAGCAGGTACTTCAGCATGTACTCATGCCCTTTACCGGATGAACCCAGCAGGTTCGAGCGCCAGATAAACAGGTTACGCGGGTGGTTTTTCCCGTTTTCCGGCTGTTCCGCCGCAAAACGAATCGAGCCTTCTTTCAGCGATTTCACGGTGTAATCCACCGCCGTCATCCCGGCTTTTTCCGCCTCACGCGCGATGTACAGCGGGTTGGTGCCCAACTGCGGCGCAGACGGCAGCCAGCCCATGCGTTCAGCACGCACGTTGAAGTCGATCAGATGACCGCTGTAGCGGGATTTATCCGCCATCGGCGACAGCAGTTCCTGCGCGGTAACCGTCTCGTAGCGCCACTGGCTGGAGTGGTTATAGAAATAGGAGGTGCTGTTCATGTGACGCGCCGGACGCTGCCAGTCAAGAGCAAACGCCAGCGGCTGCCAGCCAGTCTGCGGACGCAGTTTTTCCTGGCCGACATAGTGCGCCCAGCCGCCGCCGCTCTGACCGATACAGCCGCAGAACACCAGCATGTTGATAAGCCCACGATAGTTCATATCGAGGTGATACCAGTGGTTCAGACCGGCGCCAACGATGATCATTGAACGACCATGCGTCTTATCGGCGTTATCCGCAAATTCACGGGCGATACGGGTGATTTGCGCACGCGGTACGCCGGTTATCTGCTCTGCCCACGCCGGAGTATAGGCTTTAATGTCGTCGTAGCTGGTTGCGCAGTTTTCGTCGTTCAGACCGCGTTCCAGGCCATAGTTCGCCATCGTCAGATCGTAAACGGTAGTCACCAGCGCGGTGGTTCCGTCCGCCAGTTGCAGGCGTTTCACCGGCAGCTTGTGCAACAGAACGTTTTGCAACTCGACTTTGTTGAAGTGTTCAGTGCCTTCACCGCCAAAGTACGGGAAGCCCACTTCTGCGATATCGTCCTGGCTACCCAGCAGGCTGAGTTGCAGTTCGGTTTCCTCGCCTGACGTACCGTCACGCTGTTCGAGGTTCCATTTGCCTTTCTCGCCCCAGCGGAAGCCAATAGAACCGTTCGGCGCAACCATATCGCCGCGGGTGTTGATGGCAACGGTTTTCCATTCCGGGTTGTTTTCCTGACCCAGCGCGTCAATAAGATCGGCGGCGCGCAGCATACGGCCAGCGGCATAGTAACCATCGCGTTCTTCAAGCATCACCAGCATCGGCATGTCGGTATAGCGACGGACGTAATCGGTGAAATACTGGCTCGGGTTATCAAGGTGGAATTCACGCAGCATGACGTGGCCCATCGCCAGCGCCATCGCGGCGTCAGTCCCCTGCTTCGGTGCCAGCCACAGGTCGCACAGCTTGGCGATTTCAGCGTAGTCAGGCGTAACGGCAACCGTTTTGGTGCCTTTGTAACGCACTTCAGTAAAGAAGTGGGCATCCGGGGTACGGGTCTGCGGAACGTTAGAGCCCCAGGCGATGATGTAGCTGGAGTTGTACCAGTCAGCGGATTCCGGTACGTCCGTCTGCTCGCCCCAGGTCTGCGGAGACGCAGGCGGCAGGTCGCAATACCAGTCGTAGAAGCTCAGGCAAGTCCCGCCGATCAGAGACAGGTAACGAGCACCGGATGCGTAAGAGACCATCGACATTGCCGGAATCGGCGAGAAGCCCGCCACGCGATCGGGACCGTAATTTTTGATGGTATAAACGTTGGATGCCGCAATCAGTTCGTTCACTTCCTGCCAGGAAGAACGAACGAAGCCACCACGACCACGCGCTTGTTTGAAGCTTTTTGCTTTATCGGCGTCTTCGATGATGGAAGCCCAGGCTTCTACCGGATCGCTGTGCAGTTTTTTCGCATCACGCCACATTTTCATCAGGCGCTTACGCATCAGCGGATATTTCAGGCGGTTTGCGCTGTAGAGATACCAGGAGTAGCTCGCGCCGCGCGGGCAGCCGCGAGGTTCATGGTTCGGCATATCCGGGCGGGTGCGCGGGTAGTCTGTCTGCTGGGTTTCCCAGGTGACCAGACCGTTTTTCACATAAATTTTCCAGCTGCAAGAGCCGGTACAGTTTACCCCGTGGGTTGAACGCACGACTTTGTCATGCTGCCAACGTTGGCGGTATCCATCCTCCCAGTCCCGGTTTGTTTCGAGAAGCTGGCCGTGCCCATCGGCAAAGGTTTCGCCCTTCTGTTTGAAGTAGCGAAACCGGTCCAGGAATTTACTCATCGGGTTTCTCCTGTTTGGAGCCTGACGGCTCTCTGATAAATCGACATTGCTGGATTGGCTGTGAAGGTAACGCTCTGAAAGGGCGTCAGAATTGATAACGATCAAGGCAGACGGGGATGAAAATCGGGGGTGTTTTTTGACATACCCCTTAAGGAGGATGATTCTTATTCATTCAACATACTGATTAATATAAATATTTTCAAATTCATCCATTATGTAAATGTTAAATTCTTTATAAGTGGGTATTAAGGGGTATGCCCCCTGCAAGGCATAAATGAACGCTGTTCTGACAAACCGGCGCTATTTATTTATAAATAAGTATGTTGTAACTAAAAACAGGCAAAAAAAAGCGCGGTCTAACGCCGCGCAATGGATAATCAAACAATTACTTTTTTATTTTTTAGAATGACGTCCGTATACCGCCCAGGTGATGACTACGCAGGCGATATAGAAAATCAGGAACACTTTCATCGCATCGACCGGTGAGCCGGTTAATGCCAGAGATGTCCCGAATGCTTTCGGAATAAAGAAACCGCCGATTGCGCCAATCGCAGAGATAAAGCCCAATGCGGCTGCGGTATCGGTCGCAGCTTCACGCAGCGCTTTCTCTTCAGAGCCCCCTTCCGCTTTAACCCTGTCCATCGTCAGCTTGCGGAAAATAACGGAGATCATCTGGAAAGTAGACCCACTGCCCAACCCGGCAGTCAGGAACAGCGCCAGGAAGACAACGAAGAAGGCGATAAAGCTGCCGCCCTGGCCGTTAGAAGGCAAGGTCAGGAACAGTAAAGCGCTGAAAATCGCCATCAGCACAAAATTAACCAGCGTCACCCGCGTTCCGCCCAGACGGTCGGAAATTGCCCCGCCCGCAGAACGGGCCAGCGCGCCGATTAACGGGCCGAAGAAGGCATAATGCAGGATCTGTACTTCCGGGAACTGCGTTTTAGACAGCATCGCAAACCCGGCGGAGAAGCCGATGAATGAACCGAACGTCGCCAGATACAGCAGGCTCATCATCCACAGGTGCCCACGTTTAAGTACCGGCAACTGATCTTTCAGCGAAGCCTTCGAGGTCGCCAGCTCATTCATACCGAACCAGGCGGCCAGGGTGAAAATGGCCAGGAACGGCACCCAAATCCAGGCGGCGTTCGCCAGATACAGCTGCGAACCGTCCGGCTGTTCCACACCGTGACTGCCAAATACGGCAAAGACAGACAACGAGACCACCAGCGGCGCGACCAGCTGCATAACGCTCACGCCCATGTTGCCTAAACCGCCGTTCAGACCCAGCGCACCGCCCTGTTTCTGTTTTGGAAAGAAGAAGCTGATGTTAGCCATGCTGGAGGCAAAGTTCGCGCCGGCAAAACCGCACAGCAGAGAAATCAGAATAAAGGTGCTAAACGGCGTGGAGGTGTCCTGCACGGCAAAACCTAACCATACGCAAGGAATGACCAGAATCCCGGTGCTGAACGCCGTCCAGCGGCGGCCGCCAAACAGAGGAACCATAAAGGAGTACGGCACACGCAGTAATGCGCCAGAAACAGACGGCAAGGCGGTCAGCATGAACAGCTGATCGGTGGTGAAGTTAAAACCGACCTTCGGTAAATTCACCGCGACGGCGCTGAATAACATCCATACACAAAACGCCAGCAGCAAACAGGGGACGGAAATCCACAGGTTGCGGCTGGCAACACGATGACCACGCTGTTCCCAGAAAGCGGGATCTTCCGGCCGCCATTCTGTGATTACAGCTCCAGATGCCCTTTCGGGGGCAGATGAGTGACTCATAGACACCTCTGTTACTCGATTCGATGTCTGCCACATTAGGGTTTACAGCCGGGGGTAAGTTGATATAAATCAAAGGAAAAGCCGTCATTATTCGCGGCTAAAAATTATCATGCCCCTTAGTGAGTAGGCTTTGTCGACAAAAAAGATGTGGTTTTTCACGGTGCTGTATAACCCTACCCCCCGGCTTCGCGATCCCCTCCCACCACCAGCAATTAAGAGGTAACTCGTTATAGGTATGGGTATACTCCAGGGTATGACTGAGAATAACGTCACTGTCGAAACGCCCCTCGGTGAGCATCCCGGCAGAATCGTCATTCATTAAGGTTTCCTGAGCAGGAAGCCTGAAGGAAGAAGTCTACATGTTTAAACGTTGTCTCTCTCCACTCACGCTGGTCAACCAACTGGCGCTTATTGTTCTCCTGTCCACCGCTATCGGTGTGGCGGGCATGGCTATCTCTGGCTGGCTGGTTCAGGGCGTACAAGGCAGCGCTCATGCGATCAACAAGGCCGGTTCGCTGCGTATGCAGAGCTATCGCCTGCTGGCAGCAGTGCCGCTGAGCGCCCACGACCAAAAACTGCTGGATGAGATGAAACAGACGGCGTTCAGCCCTGAACTGACCCGCGCTGCGGAACGCGACGGGCAACAAGAGCAGCTTCGCGCACTACAGGACTACTGGCATACGGAACTGGCGCCAGGGCTGCAACGCGCGCAGGACAGAAACGCCGTTGCCGGCGATGTTATGCGTTTTGTCTCCGGTCTGGATCGGTTAGTCACCGCCTTTGATCACACGACCGAGCTGCGCATTGAGCGCGTGGTGATGGTGCATCGGTTAATGGCCATCTTTATGGCGTTGCTGTTCGTCTTTACGATCATCTGGCTACGGGCGCGCCTGCTGCAACCGTGGAAACAACTGCTTTCGATGGCGCGAGCCGTCAGCCAGCGCGACTTCACCCAGCGGGCGCATATCAGCGGGCGCAATGAGATGGCGATGTTAGGCTCAGCGCTCAACAACATGTCAGAAGAACTGGCCGAAAGTTACGCCGTGCTGGAACAACGCGTGCAGGAAAAGACGGCCGGGCTGGAGCATAAAAACCAGATCCTCTCATTCCTGTGGCAGGCCAACCGCCGCCTGCATTCCCAGGTGCCACTGTGCGAGCGCCTCTCCCCGGTGCTGAACGGCCTGCAAAACCTGACGCTGCTGCACGATATTGAACTGCGGGTTTATGACCTGGAAGATGAAGATAATCATCAGGAGTTCACCTGCCAGTCCGACAGCAGTTGTGATGACAAAGGGTGCCACCTCTGCCCGCGCGGCGCGCTGCCCGCGATCAACGGCGGCAGCACGCTGAAATGGCGACTTACCGATGCCCATACGCAATACGGCATTCTGCTGGCGACGCTGCCGCACGGGCGCCATCTGAGTCACGATCAGCAGCAGATGATTGATACGCTGGTCGAGCAATTGACCGCTACGCTGGCGCTGGACAGAAATCAGGAACGCCAGCAACAGTTGATTGTGATGGAAGAGCGTGCCACCATTGCCCGCGAACTTCATGATTCTATTGCACAATCGCTCTCCTGCATGAAGATGCAGGTCAGCTGTCTGCAAATGCAGGGCGCGACGTTGCCGGAAAGCAGCCGCGAGTTGCTCAGCCAGATCCGCAACGAACTGAATACCTCCTGGGTACAGCTACGTGAACTGTTGACCACCTTCCGGTTACAGTTGACCGAACCCGGCCTGCGGCCTGCGCTGGAGGCGAGCTGTCAGGAATATAGCGCCCGATTTGGTTTTACGGTGAAGCTGGATTATCAGCTCCCGCCGCGACGGGTGCCGTCGCATCAGGCTATCCACCTGTTGCAAATTGCCCGCGAAGCGTTAAGTAACGCCCTCAAGCATTCCCATGCCGATGAGGTGGCCGTCGCCGTGGTGCAAAATGGCAATCAGGTCAAACTGACAGTAAAAGACAACGGCTGCGGCGTACCAGAAAACGCCGAGCGCAGTAACCATTATGGCATGATTATTATGCGTGACCGCGCGCAGAGCCTGCGTGGCGATTGTCGTGTACGCCGTCGTGAGACGGGCGGTACGGAAGTTGCTGTCACCTTTATTCCCGAAACAAACTTCACAGAAGTCCAAGGAGATACCCATGAGTAATCAGGAACCGGCTACCATCCTGCTGATCGACGATCATCCGATGTTACGGACCGGTGTTAAACAGCTTGTCAGCATGGCGCCCGATATTAGCGTGATCGGCGAAGCCAGTAATGGCGAGCAGGGTATTGAGCTGGCAGAGTCTCTTGATCCCGATCTGATCCTGCTGGATCTGAACATGCCGGGCATGAACGGTCTGGAAACCCTGGATAAGCTGCGTGAGAAATCACTGTCAGGCCGTATCGTGGTATTCAGCGTGTCCAATCATGAAGAAGACGTGGTGACGGCGCTGAAGCGCGGCGCAGACGGCTATCTGTTAAAAGATATGGAGCCGGAAGATCTGCTGAAAGCCTTACAGCAAGCGGCCGCTGGCGAAATGGTGCTGAGCGAAGCGTTAACGCCGGTTCTGGCCGCCAGTCTGCGGGCAAACCGCGCGACCTCTGACCGCGACGTGACCCAACTGACGCCGCGCGAACGCGATATCCTGAAGCTGATCGCCCAGGGACTGCCGAATAAAATGATCGCCCGCCGCCTGGATATCACCGAGAGTACGGTCAAAGTGCATGTGAAACATATGCTGAAGAAGATGAAACTGAAGTCACGCGTCGAAGCGGCGGTATGGGTGCATCAGGAACGCATCTTCTGATTACTCCTCCGGGAGCAGCTTCCAGCGCGGATCGTTATCGGGCATCGCCATAAACGGTTCAGTCAGTGATAGCGTGATCTCATTGGAGGAGACACGCTGGCCCTGCTCATCTTCAACAACGACCGACAGCCGCCAGCGATTTGTCGCCCCTTCGCTGCTGTCCCAGGCCGGCATGATAATGGTCCAGCCCTCTGCGCTGTCCGCCTTCGCTCCTGCCGTCAGACTCAGCGCCTGCGTATCGCCCTGCCACGTCACATGACGAACGCCATGCCGACTGCGAATCTGCACCTTCAGCGGCACCGTCTCGCCAGGCTGGAGATCCCACGGCGGCGTCGCCAGAAAAACAGTGAGCGTTTTACGCTGACGGTACTCCATCGTCGGGAGATTATTGCGCTGCGGGTTGTCATAGCGACTGCCGCGCAACGACTGACTCTCCGCCACCTCGCTGGCCGACAGCTGTTTGTTCAGCGGCACGCCAAAACGGTAATTCAGGTTCAACCCCAGATTATTCTGGCTCACCCCGCTCTCGCCCTGTTTATGTTGCGCCGTCACCGTCACCAACGGCACCGGCGTGTAATTAAGCCCCAGTTTTACCGCTACCGGATTATGGTATCCCGTGCCTGAGTCAAACAGATCCACCCGTTCGCCGAAATACTGTTCCACGCTGACGCTGGTGTTGAGGTGTTGATAAAACGGCATACGCATCTGCGCGGTAACATCGTAGCCGCGCGCCATACGCTGCTCTAAGGCGGTGGTCTGTTCATGCCAGGAAGCGAAAGGCTGGTAGTAATTGGCGGATAATCGCAGGTATTCGCCCCACGCTTCCGCGCCAAATCCCGCCCGTTGCAGATTTTCATCCAGCAGGTTGTCATAAAAAGTGTTGTACCCTAACAGCCAGCCGTCACGCGCCCAGCGTTGGCCGATGCCGACATTACTGACCAGGCCATCGTCCTGCTGAGTCAGCCCGAGTTGACTCCAGGTCAGATACCGCGTGTTGTCCTGCCAGGGAATAAACCAGCCCCCACGACTGCCGGTAAAGCTCCCTTCGTTATCAATCCTGAGATCGACACTCGCATTCCCCCAGGGCGAAAGCCAGGACTCCAGTTGATGATTCACCTGTTCACTCACGGCGTCCCGCACCTGGCCAAACGCAAACTGACGCGCCTGCTCGCCGGTATCCAGCCCATTGTCGGTCATGCTCGCTTCGCCAAAGGCTTTCACCATCTCAGCAAACTGTTTTTCACCTTCGTGTGACTCAGGCGTCATGCCCAAATCAGGTAAACCATCCTGGTTGTTATCGAAGGGATTTTCCGCCTGTTGAATAAACGAGGATTGCGCGCTGGCAGTACCGCCTGCCAGCAGCAAGAGTATGCAAAGGGAAAGAGGGCGATAAACAATACGGCTCAAATTGTCAGCTGCTTTTACATTAAACGAATGAAATCTCACACTTAACTAAAACCATAACGTTTCCATCCGCGTTTTGCAGCCCTTTATCGCATTTTCAGGAGAATCCCAGGCTTCCGGCGGATGCCGTTTGCGCCAGCAGCGCTTTCAGCTCCGGTACGCATGAGCCGCAGTTGGTGCCGCAGCGTAATGTTTTGCCCAGCGCCTGAACGGAGTCGCACCCTTGTGCGATAGCCTGCTGAATAGCACACTCCCCCACGCTAAAGCAGCTACAGATAATGCGTCCCTGGTCGGGCATCCCGCCGCCTGGTTTGCCGCTCAACAGGCCATGCCGTTCAGGGGCGTTTTCCGGCGGATGGCGGAACGCGGCAATCACCGCCGCATCGTCTGTTTCGGGTTTTATCGCATCTGACCAGAACCCCAGCATTAATTGTCCCGCCTGCCAGGCCAGAATATTCAGCCCCTGCGGCGTCTGCGCGGTCTGCAATTGCCAGCGCTGTTCGCGGCACATCGCCAGCAACCAGTCGCGATCGTCACGATCGCTTGCGAGGGTGAAACGCGCCACGCCTTCCGCCGCTTTACGCCACCAGTGAACAAAAGGAGGAAAGGTTATCTCTTCGCGGATGAACAGCTCCCCCTGCCAGCACGGCTGCCACGGCGTGATGCGTACCGCCGTTTGTTTACTCTCCGGCTGCCCTGATTGAGGATCGCAGACGGGCGCGACCAGCGCATTCACCCTTCCCTGCCGGGCAAAGCGATTATTCCAGTGCATCGGCGTAAACGCCGTCCCTTCCCGCAAGCCGGCCTGAATCACCACTCTGGCGACCATTACCCCGCGCGAAGAGCTGATACGGCCAAATGCGCCATCCACCAGGTGGAAACGGGCGGCATCGGACGGTGAAACCTCAACAATTGGTTCGCTAATGTGCTGCATAAGCCGAACCACCGTTCCGGTTCGGGTCATGGTGTGCCACTGATCGCGCAGGCGGCCGCTGTTTAAAATAAGTGGATAGAGTGCGTCACAGCGCGTTCTCATGCCCTCCGGTTCAACGGGCACCAGCCGCAGACGCTTATTGCGATGCCAGCCGCGAGCCAGGTCCAGCGCTCCGTGGTGACGGCTGACCGGCCAGCGGACAGGCGCCATTTCATCCCACGCCGCGCGGCTCAGATCCGCCAGCGCGCCAATATCAAACGCGCGGTCGCCGTCATTTTCAAACCCCGACAGCGCAGCGTGTTCCCGAAAGACATCCCACGCATCCTGCCAGGCGAATGCCTCGCCAAAGCCGAGTTGTTTCGCCATCTGCGCGACAATCCACCAGTCTGCTCTGGCCTCGCCGGGGGCGGTTAAAAATGCGCGCTGACGCGAGATGCGCCGTTCAGAGTTGGTCACGGTGCCGTTTTTCTCCCCCCAGGCCAGCGCCGGAAACCGGATATGCGCCAGTCGACTGGTATCGGTATCGGCCACCACCTCCGAGACAATGACCAACGGGCAGGCAGACAGCGCCTGACAGACGGCATGAGTGTCCGGCAGCGATACCGCCGGATTCGTGCCCATGATCCACACCGCCTTCACCTCGCCGCGCGCGATAGCGTCGAACAGATCCACCGCCATCAACCCCGGCGTCTGCGCCAGCCGCTCCGTGCCCCAGAAACGGGCAACCCGCGACAGATCCTGCGGCTCAAAATTCATGTGCGCCGCCAGCTGTGTCGCCAGCCCGCCGACTTCACGCCCTCCCATCGCATTTGGCTGTCCGGTCAGCGAAAAGGGTCCACAGCCTTCCCGCCCGTATTTACCGCTGGCAAGGTGTACGTTAATGATCGCATTGCATTTATCGCTGCCGCTGGCGGACTGGTTAATCCCCATCGTGTAAAGGGTGATTGCGCGCGGCGCGGTCAGAAAACCATCATAAAACCGGCGGATTTCCGCGGGTTCCAGACCACAAAATTGCGCGACTCGCTCAACAGGCCAGCGGCTGGCGCGGGCAAACGCCGCCTGCGCATCATCAAAATCGACGTCATATTCGCCGCTTGTCGCGATGGCGTGCAGCAGCCCGACAAACAGCCCGCCATCGCTGCCGGGCGTCAGAGCCAGGTGCATATCCGCAATATCACAGGTGGCGGTGCGCCGGGGATCAATCACCACCACTTTCATGGACGGGTTCTCTTTTCGCGCCTGCACCAGGCGCTGATAGAGCACCGGATGCGTCCACGCCGCGTTCGAGCCGACCAGAATCACCAGATCGCTGCGCTCTATATCTTCGTAGCTGCATGGCACCACATCCGCGCCAAACGCGCGTTTGTAGCCCGTAACGGCTGACGACATGCACAGGCGTGAATTGGTATCGATATTGGCCGCACCGATGAATCCCTTCATCAGTTTATTCGCCGCATAGTAGTCTTCCGTCAGCAGTTGTCCCGAGGCGTAGAAAGCCACCGACGTTGGGCCATATTGCGCGATGATGCTGCGCAGGCGCTCGCCCGCCGTGTTCAGCGCCTGCTGCCAGCTTACCGTTTCACCGTTAACCTGCGGGTGTAATAACCGTCCGGTCAGTCCGGTGGTTTCCCCCAGCGCGGCGCCTTTCACACACAGTCGCCCAAAATTGGCCGGGTGATCGGGATCGCCCTGAACCGTGACGCCCTGTTCGCTGACGCGGGCGATCACCCCACAGCCGACGCCGCAGTAAGGGCACGTTGTCCGGGTTTCATTCATGACGCCTCCGCACGCAGCAGTAGCGCCTGATTCCCGACCCATACCTTGCCCGCTTCGACTTTCACCGGCCAGGCGCGCACAACGGGCTCACCGCTGTCATACTGCCGACCATCGCGCAGGCGAATACGCTGTTTGTAGAGCGGTGAAATGACAACGGGCTCACCGCCGGCATCCCCCAGAATTCCCCGGGAAAGCACGTTTGCGTCGCTGCCGGGTTCATGGTTATCAAGGGCGTAAATCGTCTGACCAAAGCGAAACAGCGCAATTTGCAGGTTGCCTAAACGGGCGCCAATGCCCGCCTGCTCGGGGATCTCCTCCAGCTGACAAACCTCCTGCCAGGGTTTTGTCGGCAGGATGGTTCTCGCTGGCGCCGCCGGTTTCGCCAGCTGCGGCTGTCCACGTAGCATCTGGCGCGCTACGGCTTCATCCGGTTCGTCACCGTTCACGCTGGAGCGGAACAGCGCCAGACGCTGATGATCATTCAGCGTGGTTTGCCATTCACACTGGTATGTTTCCACAATCCGTGCCATCTCCTGTTCAAGCTCGTCGCCGATACCCAGGCTGTCGTGTATAACCACCTCGCGCAGATAGTCGATGCCCCCTTCAAGATTATCCATCCAGGTGCTGGTGCGTTGCAGGCGATCGGCGGTACGGATATAGAACATCAGGAAGCGATCCACGAATTTAATCAGCGTGGCGTCATCCAGATCGCTGGCGAACAGATCCGCATGACGCGGCTTCATACCGCCGTTTCCGCAGACATACAGGTTCCAGCCCTTATCGGTGGCGATCACGCCAACGTCTTTCCCCTGCGCTTCGGCACACTCGCGGGTACAGCCGGAGACCGCCATTTTGATTTTGTGCGGGGCGCGCAGTCCCTTGTAGCGGTTCTCCAGCGTGACGGCCAGACCGGTTGAATCCTGAACGCCATAGCGACACCAGGTTGACCCGACGCAGGATTTCACCGTGCGCAACGACTTCCCGTAGGCGTGCCCGGTTTCAAAACCGGCGGTAACCAGATCGCGCCAGATATCCGGCAGTTGTTCGAGGCGCGCGCCAAACAAGTCGATACGCTGCCCGCCGGTAATTTTGCTGTAGAGCTGATAACGTTTGGCGATTTCGCCAATGGCGATCAGCCCATCCGGCGTCACCTCGCCTGCCGCCATGCGCGGTACGACGGAATACGAACCGTCTTTCTGGATATTGGCAAAATAACGATCGTTGGTGTCCTGCAACGGCAGATGCGCAGGTTTTAGCAGATACTCATTCCAGCAGGAGGCCAGCACCGAGCCCACCAGCGGTTTGCAAATCTCACAACCATGCCCGCGACCATAGCGGCTAATCAACTGCTCAAAGGTGTGGATGCGGTTCACCCGCACTAGGTGGTAAATCTCCTGTCGCGAATACGCAAAGTGTTCGCAGATATCCTTTTTAACCTCCACGCCCTGTGCCGCCAGCTGGAACTCCATCACCTGTTTCACCAGCGCGCTGCACCCACCGCAGCCGGTTGCCGCTTTGGTGCACTGCTTGATTGCGCCCATCTCCGTTGCGCCCGCGCTGACCGCCTGGCAAATGTCCGCCTTGCTGACGTTATGACAAGAGCATATTTGCGCGCTGTCCGGTAATGCCGCAACGCCCAACGCTTTCGGCACGCTGCCCGCCAGTGCAGGTAAAATCAGCGATTCCGGCTGCCCAGGCAGCGCCATACCGTTAAGCATCATTTGCAATAACGTGGCGTAATCCGCCGCATCACCCACCAGCACGCCGCCCAGCAGCGTCTTGCCGTCCGCGCTGACCACAATTTTTTTGTAGATTTGCTCCGGGCCATGCGTCCACTGATAGCTTTGCGCGCCTGGCGTGCGCCCCTGCGCATCGCCGAACGAGGCCACATCCACTCCCAGCAATTTGAGTTTGGTGCTCATATCCGCCCCGCTGAACGCCGCATCTTCACCGGCCAACTGCGCTGCCACCACGCGCGCCATCTGGTAGCCCGGCGCAACCAGCCCGAACACCCTGCCGTCCCAGAGCGCACATTCACCGATGGCAAAAACATCCGCGTCAGAGGTCAGACAGTGGTTATCAATACACACCCCGCCGCGTTCTCCGATACGAAGTCCGGCGCCGCGCGCCAGCGCATCCTGCGGGCGAATACCGGCAGAAAACACCACCATATCCGTCTCCAGACGCTCACCATCCGTAAACACCAACTGTAACCCTTGCGGGGTGGAGTCAATTTCCGCAGTGGATTTCGAGGTATGCACGCTCACGCCCAGCGCCTCGATTTTTTCGCGCAGCATCGCCGCGCCAGCGTTATCAAGCTGAACCGCCATTAACGATGGCGCGAACTCGACAACATGCGTCTCCAGCCCTAATTGCCGCAAGGCGTTCGCCGCCTCCAGCCCCAACAGCCCGCCGCCAATCACCACCCCACGGCGAGAGTGTTTTGCCTTCGCGGCAATCGCATCCAGATCGTCCAGCGTGCGATAGACGAAACACGCCGCCGAATCACCGCCTTTCACTGGCGGAACAAAGGGATATGATCCGGTTGCCAGCACCAGTTTATCCCAGTGCGTTTCATGTCCGCTGGCGGTGCGAATAACGCGGGCATCCCGATCGATCGCCGTGACGCATTGCGACAACCGCAGCTCAATACCGTGGCGGGCAAAAAAATCGCCTTCCACCAGCGAGAGCGATTCTGCGCTGCGCCCGGCGAAATACTCCGACAGATGAACGCGGTCATAGGCGGCATAACGCTCTTCGCCAAAGACCACAATCTGATAGTCAAGATGCAGATTGCGGCTAACGCATTGCTCAAGAAAATGGTGGCCAACCATACCGTGTCCAACAACAGCCAACGTGGGTTTTGTCATAGTCACCTGTCCTGCAGCCGCAGGCTGCGTATCAAATCTGTCGAATAACCAGTCAGGATTCACCGACGCAGCCTGCGCCAGCGAATCAGTCAACGGCGCGGCGCTGCGGCAATCGCCCATCAGCAGCACCCCCTGTAACCGTCCATTGCGGATCAGCAGACGACGGTAATGGCCGCTCAGCGGGTCAAATGTGCGCAGCAGGTCATCACCTGCCGTGGCGTTTACCTCCCCGGCGCTGAACAGATCGATGCCCGTCACCTTCAGACGCGTACCGCTGTCCTGCCAGTGAAAATCAGCGCCGGGGGTTCCCGCCAGGCGAGCCGCCAGCACCTCCGCATGCGCCAGACAGGGCGCGACCAGCCCCCAGGTCTGACCGTCGATTTCACAGCACTCGCCTATCGCGCTGATCCCCGCCACCGCCGTGCGCAGTTGCCCGTCCACCACAATTCCACGCTGACAGGGCACCCCGCTTGCCTGCGCCAGCGCCGTATTGGGTTTTACGCCAGTGGCAATCACCACGCGCGTTGCAGACAGCACGCAACCGTTCGTCAACGTGACGTCATCAGGCGTAATCCTGTCGATACCGGACGACAGCACGCAGTCAATTCCGCGTGCGTTAAGGTGTTCCGCCAGCAGTTCCCCGGCCTGCTCATCCAACTGTTGCTCCATAAACCGATTGCCGCGATGAATTAACGTGACATTGTCACCTTTTAGTCGCAGCGCGGCGGCCGCTTCGACCCCAAGCACACCGCCGCCCAGCACGGCAACCGGCCCGCAGCCATGCAGGATGCTGTCCACATCGTTAATCGTGCGAAAAGCATGCACATGGGATAAATCAGCGCCGGGGATCGGCGGAATAAACGGAATCGAGCCGGTGGCAAACACCAGCGCATCCCACGCCAGCGTTCGACCGGTGGTGGTGGCGGTACGCGCTATCGCGTCAACGGCGATGACGGCTTCCCCCGTCAGCACCGTGACGCCGTGGCGCTGATACCACTCAGGCGGATGCAGCAGCGTCTGCGCAAAGCGCTTTTCGCCGCCCAGTACGGGCGAAAGCTGAATGCGGTTATACGCATGCTGCGGTTCTTCCCCCACCACGGTTATCGTGAAGGCCTGCGGCGCCCGCGCAAGCAGCGCCTCCACCAGACGGGTGGCGGCCATCCCGTTTCCGATAATGACCAGTCGCTGCGTCATACCGCCTCCCTACGCCGCCTTCGGCTGCTTTTCGTAGAGGAAGTGAAGAATCTGCTGGCGCAACTGGTGGTATCGGCTGTCGTCAGCCAACTGCACGCGATTACGCGGGCGAGGAAGCGTGACGGGCAAAATGTCGCCTACCGTCGCCGCCGGGCCGTTGGTCATCATCAGCACGCGATCGGAGAGCAGCACCGCTTCATCCACATCGTGGGTAATCAGCACAATGGTGGTATTGAGCGACTGCTGGATTTGCATCACCGTGTCCTGCAAGTGCGCGCGCGTCAGGGCGTCCAGCGCGCCAAACGGTTCATCCATCAGCAGCACTTTGGGTTTCATCGCCAGCGCCCTGGCGATGCCGACGCGCTGCTTCATCCCCCCGGACACTTCTCCCGGATGCTTGTGCATGGCGTGCCCCATTTGCACCCGTTCAAGATTGTGTTCAATCCATTCCCGACGCTCTGTTTTCCCCATCGTGCGGCGAAAGACCCGATCAACCGCCAGCGCAACGTTATCGAAGCAGGTCAGCCACGGCAGCAGCGAGTGATTCTGGAAGACCACCGCCCTTTCCGGCCCCGGCCCGGCGATTTCCCGGTTGTCGCAAATAAGCCCCCCGTCGGTAGGGAGCGTAATTCCGGCAATCAGATTCAACAGCGTCGATTTCCCGCAGCCGGAATGCCCAATAAGGCTGACGGTTTCACCTTCATGAATGTCGAAAGAGACGTTTTGCAACGCCAGAAATTCGCCGCTGGCGGTAGAAAAACGCTGACTGACAGCCTGTACCTGAATTAACGGTTTCATGGTGTTCCCCTTATTTTTCCTGCCAGCTAAAACGACGCGCCACCAGCATTAAGCCCTGCTCCAGCAACAGGCCAACCACGCCGATGATGACGATAGCGATGAGAATGTTTTCCACATTGAGGTTGTTCCACTCGTTCCAGATCCAAAAGCCAATGCCGAGGCCGCCGGTGAGCATTTCCGCCGCCACAATCACCAGCCAGGCGATGCCGATAGACAGGCGTACGCCGGTCAGCACCGCAGGCAGAACCGCCGGAAAGAGAATACGGCGCATCACCGTCCATTCCGGGAGTTGCAGGACACGGGCAACGTTAAGGTAATCCTGTGGGATGCGTCGCACGCCTTCGGCGGTGTTGATCACCATCGGCCAGATAGAGCAGATAAAAATAGTCCAGCTTGATGCCGGTTCCGCTTTCTGAAACAGCAGCAAGCCAATTGGCAACCAGGCCAGCGGGCTGACCGGTCGCAGCAGCGCGATCAGCGGGGTAAACATGCGTGAGAAAAAGGTGAACCGGCCGATCAGGAAGCCAAGCGGAATCCCCACCAGCGCCGCCAGCCCAAAACCAATCGCCACACGCTGTAGCGACGCCAGCACATTCCAGCCAATCCCCATATCATTAGGCCCACCGTTATAAAACGGGTCGGCAAACAGCGTCAGCGCGGAATCAAGGGTGCTGAGCGGCGTCGGGAAGCCTTTGCTGTTAATGGCCGCCAGTTGCCAGCCCACCACCAGCAGCGCCAGCCCCAGCAATGCGGGAACGGTTCGCTGCGCCAGCGTTCGCATCAGATGCGACAGCGGCGGATTACGCCTGCGCACCGTAACGGGCGGCAGCGTAATCACTTCACCGGCGGCGGGTTCAGGAATGCGTCTTTGCGCGTTTTGTACTGTTTTCATGTCAGGCCCCTTGATGATGGAGAGTGAAGCTGTTGGCGTAACGTTCGGGGTCCCGCCCGGTCCATACGGAACCATCCATGAGGGTGCTGGTGCGTAACAGCTGAGAAGGCGGCGTGATGCCGCCTACCGCTGCGGCGGCGTCCCGCCAGATGTCCGTGCGGTTAATCCGGGCGGCGATGGCGTTATAATCCGGCGCGTCCTTGAGCAGCCCCCAGCGACGAAACTGCGTCAGGAACCACATCCCGTCGGAATGCCACGGAAAACTCACTTCCGCATCGTGATAAAAACGAATGGCGTGCGCGTCCTGCCAGCGATGCCCTGCGCCGTTGTCGTACTCGCCCAACATACGTCCGGTCAGGTACTGCTCTTTAGTGTTGAGCCAGGCGCGACGAGCCAGTATTTGTGCGGTTTCGCGTCGGTTTTCCACTGAGGCGTCGATCCAGCGCGCCGCCTCCAGTACCGCGCTGACCAGCGCTCTGGCGGTGTTTGGATGTTGTTCGACCCAGTCACGGCGCGTTCCCAGGATTTTTTCCGGGTGATCGGGCCAGATGGCCTGCGAGGTCGTGGCGGTAAAACCAATGCGATCATTAATCGCACGGGCATTCCACGGTTCACCGACGCAAAAACCCACCATGTTGCCAATACGCATGTTCATCACCATTTGCGGCGGCGGCACGACGACCATTCGGACATCAGAGAACGGGTTAATCCCCGCGCTGGCCAGCCAGTAATAGAGCCACATCGCATGCGTTCCGGTCGGAAAGGTATGCGCAAAGGTGTAAGTGCCGGGCGCTTGTCCGGCGATCATGTTTTTCAATCCGCCAGCGTCGGTAATACCTTTCTCCTGGAGCGCCGTCGACAGCGTGATTGCCTGCCCGTTCTGATTTAGCGTCATCAGGTTCGCCATCGGCTGCGGCTTACTGGCGATACCAAGCTCAAGACCATAGAGCAGGCCATACAGCACATGCGCCGCGTCCAGTTCGCCGGAAACGAGTTTGTCGCGCACCGCCGCCCAACTGGCCTCTTTGGTCGGCACGAGGGTAATGCCGTATTTCTTATCAAACCCTTTCAACGCGGCGATGATCAGCGGCGCGCAGTCGGTGAGCGGAATAAAGCCGACTCTGACAATTTCAAGTTCGGGTTTGTCCGACCCTGCCGCCCACACGGACTGCATCAAACCGGGCACCAGCAGCACCCCGCCCATCGCGGCCCCTGCCTGCAATAATCGACGTCGCGTCAATGAAACAGACCTGTCACCCATACATGCTCCCCATTGCAAAAAAAAGCGCCCGGCAATGCCGAAGCATTGCAGGACGCCTTTATCCCAAACGCGCGCAAACCGTCGTTGGTTTGCCGCTAAACTGTTTTCAGAACTCTTTTACCATTTCAGTCCTGCAATTCAGATGCCAACATCAACATGCCCCTATTCCGCCGCTTTTCAGGCGGTACGCGAACGCGCTTGCACCCGAATCTGGCACACGATGCCCAGCCGTTGTGCAGCTACCCTTTGGTTGTCACCTGCCAGAGCGATTTCACCGTGAGCAGCGCACGCGCGATGTCCACCATCCGCTGGTTCTTATCCATCGCCATTTTGCGCAGCGACTGCCAGGCCTGCTCTTCAGACAGATTCTGGTGATGCATCAGCACATATTTGGCCTTATCAATAACCTTTCGCTCCTCCAGCGCATCCTGTAGCGACGCCAGTTGCCCGCTGAGCTGCTCCAGCTCCCGCGCCTGTTGCCGCACAACCAGCAGCAACTGCTTATCCCGGCGCAATGAGAACGTATCGTCGGTGGCATCATCCAGCCAGCTGGCGAGCGGCAACGTTGTCTCATCCTGCGCCAGACGACGCTCCACCGCAGACATTAACTCGGCGATCAGCATCTCCTCGATGCTGCGCAGTTGCTCCAGCCGTTGCGTCTGGAGCGTGAACCAGCGTAAAGCGCTTTCGCCCTTATCGGGCGCAGGCTGGCGCGTACAGGCCAGACGGCGCCACTGTTCGATAGCGGCTTCCGCTTCGCACTGCTGGCGAAATGCGTGAACCACCGTCGGAGACGCCAGCGATATAAAGGTGTCAAAGCAGAGCTGCTGTCCGTCAATGCGATCCACCAGCTCCTGTCGCATCTCGTGGCTGAACGCCCCTTGCGTAAACCCTATCGCCCCCAGCGCCCGCTCTTGCCCCACCAGCTCCTTACCCTGCATAAAGCTATACAGCGCGACCATCCCTCCGGCGATGTGGGGATGGTCGATGTTGTCGTTAAGCTGCGGCACAATGCTTAACAGGTGGCGCAGCGTTCGGCTGTACTGATCCATCGCCTGTGGCGCATCGCTATGCCGTCCACTGACCGCTTCGCGCAACTGCGGCAACTGCTCCAGACACCAGACAGCCCCGGCGATGCGATGACAGAGCGCGCTGTTCGCCATCGGCCTCATCTCCTGCAACAGGGACTGCAACCGGGCGTGTTCTTCGTCCACCAGCGCGCGGCTGGCGCGTATCTCCGGCCCATAAAGTTGCCCTGCGGAACACAACCAGATGTTGGATGCGCCGCGTTCGCACTGTAGCATATGCACCAGATGGCTAATCCGGGACACCAGCTTCCCTGACTGCGCCAGTTGGCGAAGCTGCGTATTCTCAAGCTGGCGCGCATAATGAAACCATTGGGTGGCGCCGGGGCGGCTTTCCATATTCGTCATCATCGTTGCTCTCCCGGGTAACAGGTCTACCCGTAACTACAAGCAATATCCATGCCCCCCTGACAACAGGAGTCAAAATGCAAAAGATAGTGATCGTCGCAAACGGTGCGGCATACGGTAGCGAAGCGTTATTTAACAGCCTGCGTCTGGCCATTGCGCTACGTGAACAGGCCGGCGACCTCGACCTGCGTTTATTTTTAATGTCGGATGCCGTCACCGCAGGATTACGCGGACAGAAGCCTGCGGAAGGTTACAATATCCAGCAAATGCTGGAGATCCTGACCGCGCAGGACGTCCCGGTGAAACTGTGTAAAACCTGTACCGACGGGCGGGGAATCACCACATTGCCGCTCATTGACGGCGTGGAAGTCGGTACGCTGGTCGAACTGGCCCAGTGGACGCTGGCGGCGGATAAAGTTCTGACCTTCTGATCCCTGGCGCGGGAATTGCCCCTGGTTTCCGCGCACCTTCATTAGCGCTTAACGCGCGTTTAGCCCTGCTGATACTATTTTCTTATGGACGCGGTTGCAGCCTCAAGATTCGTCGCCCGGTAACCGATAGGATTTCCAATACCACACTGAAGGAAATACTATGTTCAGCTCAATTCGCGCCCGTATTATTGCGGCGACAACGGGATGTCTGGTTGTCGCCCTCCTCCTTAACACGCTGATTAACCTTCAGGTAACGCGTCTCGATAACCGACAAGCGCAGCAGGATACGCTCACCAGCACCAGCGCCAGCCACAGTCTGGCGATTACCGACTGGGTTAGCAGCAAAATGAATATGATTTCCTCGTTGCAGCAGGCGGCGCTAACCGACGATCCGGTGCCGGTATTTCGTCAAATGGCGCTGGGCGGCGGCTTTACGAATATCTATGTCGGGTATGCCAGCAAAACAGCAAAATTCTCCGACCCGGCAGGCATACCGCCAGATTTCGATCCGACATCACGTCCCTGGTATCAACAGGTTGTCAGCGCTGACGCCGCCGTCGTTACGGCCCCCTATGTTGATGCCGGAACCGGCAAGCTGGTGGTAACGTTCGCCGTTCCGGTGAAAGAGAATGGCGAACTGAAAGCGGTGGTCGCCGGTGATGTCGCGATGGATGCCGTCGTGGCGAATGTACACGGTATTCGACCGACGCCCGCCAGCAGCGGTATGTTGCTCGACCAAAACGGAACGCTCATCGCCGCCAACGATCCGGCGCTGACGATGAAACCTTTCGCGCAGGTCGTCAGCGGCGTGGATTTCAATCAGGTAAAAAGCGGACACCCTGTTCAGGCGCTGATCGGCGAGAGTAGTAAAACGCTGCTGGCGACGCCAGTGCAAGGAACCCACTGGTGGCTGGTCGTGGCGTTAGACGAAAAAGAGGCAACCTCCGGCATGCTGGCGCTGCTGAAGGCGTCCACCCTGTCCCTGTTGCTGTTGGTTCTCGCGGGCGGCGCAGTGATGCACCTTCTGGTGGCTCGCCTGATGAAGCGTCTGTCCACGATCCGCGACGCGATGCATGCCATTGCCAACGGGACGAACGATTTGTCTCAGCGTTTGCCGGACAGCGGCACGGACGAAGTCGCGCAAATCGCCAGGGCGTTTAACGGTTTTAGCGATAAGCTGTCCGTAGTGATGGTACAGCTACGCGATGCCAGCGCCTCGGTGAAAATGGCCGCGCAGGAGATTGCCGCCGGTAACCGCGACCTTTCAGGCCGTACCGAGCAGGCCGCCTCCAGCCTGCGTGAAACCGCCAGCGCCGTTGAGCAAATCACCGCATCGGTCGCCCAGTCCACGGAATCTGCCGCCGAAGCCAACGATCAGGCGCAAAAAGCCTCACAGGCCGCCACGCGCGGCGGCGACGTGGTCTCGCAGGCAATCACGACAATGCAATCCATTGAAGGGGCATCGGCGAAAATCGGCGATATCACCAGCGTGATCGACGGCATTGCGTTCCAGACCAATATTCTGGCGCTGAATGCTTCGGTCGAAGCCGCCCGGGCGGGAGAGCAAGGCCGCGGGTTTGCCGTTGTCGCGGGTGAAGTGCGCAACCTTGCCAGCCGCAGCGCGCAGGCGGCAAAAGAGATTAAATCGTTGATCGACTCCACAACCACCAGCGTCGCGACAGGTTCACGTTATGTTCATCTGGCCGGAGAAAGTATGCAGGAGATCCTGTCCAGCATCGGCCATGTCTCCGGCATCATGCATGAAATCAGCATCGCCACCAGTGAGCAGATGAAAGGCATTCAGGAAATAAATCACTCCGTGAACCACCTTGATCGCATGGTGCAACAGAACGCTGAACTGGTGGTGCAGTCTGCCGCTGCCGCAGGCGCCTTGCAGAGCCAGGCAGGCGAGCTGGCTGAAACTGCCGGGCATTTCCGAATTTAATCTTATAAGGGCGTGTTTTTGTCGAAAGTTACCACGCCCTTTCAATGATTTTCAGGTATTTTGTCATTTTTGTTTAATGGTTATGCCATTTTTTGATCAAAATCAGCATCCGTGAGCTCACCCTTTGGTGTTATGCAGTGAGTGAAATGTGAACAACATCACGCAGCACTTCCGTAAGGGAGTACGTTGTTTTCAAGAACGGGGTGAAAAATGGCATTAGTGAAAGCAAGTTTGAAATTGTTTGGTGGGGATACGGTGATAGTGCGTTGTTCTGAACGCTGCCACATCCATTTAATGAGCGAGAAAAAACACGTCAAAGACACGCAGACCGATATTTTAAGCGTGCAGAACCGTGATAATGCCTGGCTGACCGTACCGTACACCGGTGTCTGGAACGTGCTGATCGACAGCCACAGCCAGTCACTGGAACACTCCATCAGTTATATCGCAGCCTGATGTTTTTGCCCCTGGATTCAGGGGCAACGCTCAGGCAAATCCGGGGTTGAATCCCCTTTCCGGCTGATTCTCACCTAACAAGCCTCTGACTTTCGCCACCAGATCGTTCAGGCAATCGTCCCGCATCCCCAGTCTGGCAAGCTCCTGTTCCAGCGAGAACAGATATTGCGCGTTGGTGCCCAACGGCCCACTGGCAGCAGCGATCAGCGGCGCGATAATCTGAGCGCGAGTATCCGACTCATACAGCGGGTGTCGCGGGTCCATAATAAACACCAGCGCATTGACCGTCCGGCCATCATCCAGCGCCAGCTGGCACCAGGTGGGAAGATAGCAGCCGGTAATCATTTCCCGCTTCCACAGCAGCGTCAGCTCCTGCTCCAGCGCGTTCTCCGGCAGTTTATAAGCCACGCCAGTAGTTCGCCCGCCCTCTTTCAGCGCCAGCATCCGTCCGGGCTGGCACGCCGTTCCACGCCCTGCCGTCAGACGCAGACAAAACGCCCGGTGCCAGCCGACCAGCGTACCGGTACAGGACTCGTCAAATTCTAACGCCGGATTCCACATCAACGATCCATAACCGAAGATCCACACCGGTCCATCATCGGGCCTACAGGCAAGCGTCGCCGCCAGTGAAGCGGCCCGTTGTTCTGCTGACCAAAGTAGTGATTCTTCAATAGCGCCAAACGCCGTTTTACAATCGGCATTCAGTAAAAAATCACGCGTTAACACCTTACACCTCCGCCACTGCAAACTTCCCTGCAACACTTTTTTGACGCCTTCCGGGCATTTTAACTGCTCATTTTGAAACCACTAACAGGACAATATGCAATTCAATCGCCGCTTGCAAGGCAACAGACGCTCAACGCGCATCATTTGCCTGGTCTGGCACGAAGACGAACAGCGCTTTTTATGCCACTTATCATCGTCCCCTTTTTGGTAATCATTTTTGACGGCAGCCCAGGCAACCTTATGCGCGATCTCCTCCCGGCTGGCGTCGTCACGTCTGTCCGCTTTATCTTTATATTGTTCCCAGGCGCTATTAAACGCCTCTTTATAGATATCCTGCGCGTGTGCAGGCAGCACATCCTGAACGCTTTCCGGCAAATCGCTTTTCGTTTTATAAGGCATTGCTGACTCCTCTTTTTGCTGTAAACCTTTAGTGTGGTCAACAATGTTTTGTCTCGCCAGTCGGGTGCTATTTTACTTTTTATTTGTCACTAACCCACTGTTATTCATATACTCTCTAAACAAGACGTACTTTTTTATTCACTCTGCGGGGAAAAATAGCCCATGCCGTAAAATTACGTAAAAACACAATGATGAAGCCGCGATTTCTGTTATTTTTTACAATCTTTAATACATTTATAATTAAAAACACCTGCGGAGATGGAGAATCATAATGACACACGCACATGAGGCGGTGAAAACCCGCCACAAGGAGACCTCGCTTATTTTCCCGGTTCTGGCACTGGTGGTGCTGTTCTTATGGGGAAGCAGTCAGTCACTACCAGTGGTCATCGGTATTAATATACTTGCCCTTATTGGTATTTTAAGCAGCGCTTTCAGCGTTGTCCGCCATGCGGATGTATTAGCGCACCGACTCGGCGAACCCTACGGTTCCCTGATCTTAAGTCTTTCTGTCGTTATTCTGGAAGTGAGTTTAATTTCCGCATTGATGGCCACCGGCGACGCCGCGCCAACGCTGATGCGCGATACGCTCTATTCAATCATCATGATTGTAACTGGCGGACTGGTCGGTTTTTCTCTGCTGCTTGGCGGTCGTAAATTCGCCACGCAATATATGAACCTGTTTGGCATTAAACAGTATTTAATTGCCCTGTTTCCGCTGGCGATTATCGTGCTGGTCTTCCCTATGGCGCTGCCAGGGGCGAATTTTACTACGGCTCAGGCGCTGTTAGTGGCGCTTATTTCCGCCGCAATGTACGGCGTTTTCCTACTGATTCAGACGAAAACGCACCAGAGTTTATTCGTTTACGAGCATGAAGATGAAAGTGATGACGATGACCCGCACCACGGCAAGCCGTCCGCGCACAGCAACATCTGGCACGCTGTATGGCTGATCGTACATCTGATTGCCGTTATCGCCGTGACGAAAATGAACGCCAATCCGCTGGAGACACTGTTAACCGAACTGAATGCGCCAGTGGCATTTACCGGTTTCCTCGTGGCCTTGCTGATCCTCTCCCCTGAAGGGCTGGGCGCGCTGAAAGCGGTGTTGAATAACCAGGTACAGCGAGCCATGAACCTGTTCTTTGGTTCGGTACTGGCAACCATCTCCCTGACCGTACCGGTGGTGACGCTGATTGCATGGGCTACCGGAAATGACCTGCTCTTCGGTTTGGGCGCCCCGGAGATGGTGGTAATGGTGGCCTCACTGGTGCTGTGCCACATTTCCTTCTCGACCGGGCGAACCAATGTGTTGAACGGCGCGGCGCATCTGGCTCTGTTTATCGCTTACCTGATGACCATTTTTGCCTGACGGACAAAAAAGCCCGGTAGCGTTTACGCTTTCCGGGCTTACGAAACCGCGTTTATTGTAGGCCGGATACGGCGTCAGACGCCCTCCGGCACACATCATCCCCGCTTAGTGTTCGGTATCCAGCTCGCCGAAGCTTTTCACCAGATCGTCAATCGCTTTAATTTGCTTCAGGAACGGTTCCAGCTTCGCTAACGGCAGCGCGGACGGACCGTCACATTTCGCATGCTCCGGGTCCGGGTGCGCTTCAATGAACAAACCGGCCAGACCTACCGCCATACCGGCGCGCGCCAGTTCGGTAACCTGCGCGCGACGACCGCCAGATGCAGCGCCAAACGGGTCACGGCACTGCAACGCATGGGTGACGTCAAAAATAACGGGCGAGTTACCAGAAACTTTCTTCATCACGCTAAAGCCCAGCATATCAACAACCAGGTTGTCGTAGCCGAAGTTCGCACCGCGATCGCACAGGATCACTTTATCGTTGCCGCCTTCGTGGAATTTGTCCACGATATTGCCCATCTGACCAGGGCTGACGAACTGCGGTTTTTTCACGTTAATGACCGCGCCGGTTTTTGCCATCGCTTCCACCAGGTCGGTCTGGCGAGCGAGGAATGCCGGAAGCTGAATGACATCCACCACGTCAGCGACAGGCTGCGCCTGACTGGCTTCATGAACATCGGTGATCACTTTCACACCAAACGTTTGTTTCAGTTCCTGGAAAATCTTCATCCCTTCTTCCAGACCCGGGCCACGGTAAGAGTGAATAGAAGAACGGTTGGCTTTATCAAAAGAGGCTTTGAACACATAAGGAATACCCAGCTTCTGGGTCACGGTTACGTAGTGTTCACAGATACGCATCGCCAGATCGCGTGATTCCAGCACGTTCATACCGCCAAACAGCACGAATGGCAGGTCATTTGCCACGTTGATGTCGCCAATGCTAACCACTTTTTGTTTCATAAGATCGCCTTAACCATGGGTAAAATGTCGATTAATTAATGCAAAACAATTTGCTTGTGCGCAATGGTATTAATCTGCGCACGAATCATTTCGCTGATCGGGTCTTCTGGACACTGTTCAACAAAATAACTTAAATCCGTCAACGCAACATGTTCACACTCCAGTTGCGCATAAATCAGCCCCCGGTCGCGGATCTCGTAAGGGTCTTCCGGGTTAAATTGCAGTAACGCTTCGCTGGCGCGCAACGCCAGTTCCATTTGCCGCTCTTCCATCAAGGAAGATTTCAGCGTATCCAGCAACTTGCGAATGACCTCAGCGTTATCCGCCTCATCCAGATCTTCGTTAAACAGCTCAGCGACCGGGCTAATATTGCCCTTCAGCCAGACTTCCAGCGTATGCTCATCGAGCGTTTCGCCGTTAAATGGGTTGATCAGCCACATTTCCCCCTCCAGCGATTCAATACGCAGAATCAACTGGGTCGGGAAAATGACCGGCACCAATGGGAGACCCAGCCGGTGAGCCAGCCACAATAAGATTGCGCCTAACGATACCGCGCTCCCCTGGCGGTTTTTCAGAACCTGATCGAGCCACAATGCATCAGAAAGACGGTAGACGCCGTGGGTATCTCTGAACCCCCACTCGCCATAAAAAAGTGCCAGCAATTTTTCCAGTTGCTCATCCTGAGACAGGAGCTGGCTAATTTCTTCATGCGCCAGACTGGCCAGACGTTCCAGTTCGTCATAGACCGCTTGCGTCGGAAAATCCAGGCGGATCGATTCCGATGCCAGGATCATCCCATCGCACAGTGGCGCTTTATTAAATTCGAAATCAGCTAACGACCTCATGACTTACCCCAGTAACGGTATTTTTGTGGTGGCGAGTTTAATGATGATGTACAGCACCACCAGCGCCAGCGGGAAGGCGATAACGCGCGCCTGCTGACTGCGCGCCTGACGATAATCAAGCGCAATAAAACCCAAAACGATGTAGATGATAACGCCAAACAACTTCTCAGTCAGCCATGTCCCCTGTTCGGTGAATGGCAGGATGTGCGTTTTTATGATTAACCCCGCTCCGCTAAGCAGCAAAACGGTGTCAATAATCGGCGGGACAACCCGCGTCCAGCGTGCGGATGCCAGCGCATGGCGGGTATAGCGCCACCAGAAACGCAGCACGAACAGGCTAACGGAAAGCGTAACGCTGGTCAGATGGACGCCCAGCAGCAGCGTAAATGTATTCATGGCGCGATCCGCCCAAGCGTGATTCGTTCGTTGTCGCCATAATCACGGCAGGTCTCAACCTGAACGTACCCCGCCTGCGCCAACGCGGTTCTGACCGCCGCTCCTTGCTGCCAGCCGTGCTCCAGCAACAGATACCCCCCCGGCGCCAGCGCATGGCGCGCCTGCACGATAATGTGCGTGATATCCGCCATGCCGTTATCGCCTGCGACCAGCGCTGACAGCGGTTCAAAACGCACATCGCCCTGCGCGAGATGGGGATCATGCGCATCAATATACGGAGGGTTGCTGACGATCATATCAAATTGCTGCCCCGGCAACGCCGCAAACCAGTCGCTTTGCAGTATGCGAACATTGTGAATCGCCAGATGTTGCGCATTACGGCCAGCCAGCGCCACGGCGTCCGGCATACGGTCTACCGCCGTGACCTCGCAGTCCGGTCGCTCTGTCGCCAGCGCCAGCGCAATCGCGCCGGTTCCGGTGCCGAGGTCGAGAATCCGACACGGCGAATCAGGCAGACGCGCCAGCGCCTGCTCGACCAGACATTCGGTGTCCGGGCGCGGGATCAGCGTAGCGGGCGAGACAAACAGCGGCAGTGACCAGAACTCGCGCATGCCAGTCAGGTGTGCGACCGGTTCGCCGCGCTGACGACGCGCCAGCAACTGCGCCAGTTGCTCACGCTGCGTGTCGGTCAGCGCCGTTTCGCCAAATGCCAGAATAAAGGTGCGCGCCTTACCGGTAACGTGGCCCAGCAAAATCTCGGCATCACGTCGGGGGCTTTCACTCTCCTGTAAGCGGCTTATCGCCTCACGCAACCAGTGCTGGTAATCCATTATTCCTGCTCGGACAACGCCGCCAGTTGGTCGGCCTGATGTTCCTGAACAATCGGCTCAATGAGCATGTCCAGTTTCCCCTCCATTGCCTCATCCAGACGGTAGAGGGTCAGGTTAATACGATGATCCGTCACGCGACCCTGCGGGAAGTTATAAGTACGGTTGCGATCGCTGCGGTCGCCGCTGCCTAACAGGTTACGCCGGGTTGAGGCTTCAGCCTGCTGACGCTTCGCCGTTTCTGCGGCATGGATGCGCGCCCCCAGCACCGACAGCGCCTTCGCTTTGTTTTTATGCTGTGAACGTTCGTCCTGGCACTCCACCACGATACCGGTCGGTAAGTGCGTAATACGAATTGCGGAGTCGGTGGTGTTAACGTGCTGACCGCCCGCGCCCGAAGAGCGGAAGGTGTCGATACGTAAATCAGCCGGGTTAATATCCGGCAGTTCGGCCTCCGGCAGTTCCGGCATAACGGCGACGGTACAGGCGGACGTGTGGATACGCCCCTGCGATTCGGTCGCCGGAACGCGCTGAACGCGATGGCCGCCGGACTCAAACTTGAGTCGCCCGTAAACGCCATCGCCGCTGATTTTGGCGATGATCTCTTTATAGCCGCCATGCTCGCCTTCACTGGCGCTCATGATCTCTACTCGCCAGCGACGCGCTTCCGCGTAACGGCTGTACATGCGGAACAGATCGCCTGCGAACAGCGCGGCTTCATCGCCGCCTGTTCCGGCGCGCACTTCGAGGAAAGCGTTACGTTCGTCATCGGGATCTTTTGGCAGCAGCAGAACCTGCAACTGTTGCTCCAGTTGTTCACCTTTTTCTTTGGCTTCGCGCAGTTCATCCTGCGCCATCTCGCGCATTTCAGGATCGTCAAGCATCATCTGTGCCGTTTCGATATCATCCTGAACCTGTTGCCAGTCCGTAAAACAGCGAGAAACATCGCTTAATTGCGCATACTCACGCGACAGCGCGCGAAAGCGTTCCTGGTCTGCGATGGTTCCCGCATCACCCAACAGCGCCTGAACTTCTTCATGGCGTTCGTGCAGGGCTTCCAGTTTGGCAACGATAGAAGGCTTCATAGGCGTAAATGCACCCTGTAAAAAATAGATTGGTGTGCTGCTACTCCAGCCCGAGGCTGTCGCGCAGAATATTCAGGCGTTCGTCATCCCCGTCACGGGCGGCCTGTTGAAGAGATTTAGTTGGCGCATGGATCAGGCGGTTGGTCAGTTTCCATGCCAGATCCTGCAAAATGGCTTGCGCGTCGCCGCCCTGTTCAAGGGCTGCCAGCGCTTTAACTGTCAGTTCATCGCGTACATGCTCTGATTGACTACGGTATTCGCGGATGGTCTCGCTGGCGCTTTGCGAGCGCAGCCAGGCCATAAATTCGCTGGCTTCCTGCGCGACAATCGTTTCGGCCTCCACTGCCGCCGCTTTACGCTGCGCCAGGTTATGCGAAATGATGCTTTGCAGGTCATCAACGCTGTACAGATAGGCATTCGCCAGTTTCCCGACTTCCGGCTCCACGTCGCGCGGCACGGCAATGTCCACCAACAGCATCGGCTGGTTACGACGGCTTTTTAACGCGCGCTCCACCATCCCTTTGCCGATAATCGGCAGCGGACTGGCGGTTGAGCTGATAATAATATCGGCTTCCCGCAGACGTTCGTCGATGTCGCTCAACGAAATAACCTCAGCTCCCACTTCATCCGCCAGCACTTGCGCGCGTTCGCGGGTGCGGTTGGCGATGATCATTTTCTGTACTTTATGTTCACGCAGATGGCGCGCGACCAGTTCAATGGTTTCACCCGCCCCGACCAGCAACACCGTCACCGTGGAGAGGGATTCGAAAATCTGACGCGCCAGCGTACAGGCGGCAAAAGCAACGGACACGGCGCTGGCGCCGATGTCTGTTTCGGTGCGTACGCGTTTGGCGACGGAAAACGATTTCTGGAACATGCGTTCCAGCGCGCTGGCATGCAGATGACCTTTTTGCGAATCCGCAAACGCTTTTTTCACCTGACCGAGAATTTGCGGTTCGCCCAGCACCAGCGAGTCCAGCCCGCTGGCGACGCGCATCAGGTGGCTGACGGCGTCGTTATCCTGGTGCCAGTAGAGGCTATTGCGCAGGTCGTCTTCATTGAGATTATGGTAATCACATAACCAACGAATCAGCGCCTCTTGCAGGTTATCCTGTTCTTCAACGCTGAGGTACAGCTCCGTACGGTTGCACGTCGACAACACCACGCCGCCCTGCACCATCGGCTGCGCAAGCAGGCTGTCCAACGCCTGATCGAGCGTATCTGGCGAAAACGTTACGCGTTCTCGCAGCGATACAGGTGCCGTTTTATGGTTAATACCGAGCGCTAAAAGGGTCATGTGTGCGGGAATAGTACCAGCGTTGATAAGGTTAGACTGGGTGCATCATACAGGATGCTCGTGGTCAATAAAAGAGACAGCCTCCTTTTGGAGTAATAGCTTACTGTTTAAATTAAGATAACGTGAACGTAGACGATGTACCCGGTCAGCGCTAGCATTAAGGGTTATAACTGCAACCAACCGACGGGTTCAGTTTGTCGGCCTGATAAGCATAGCGCCATCAGGCAATTATCGCACCGTATTACAAGGATTCGTCATCACTATGACCCTGCCTGATTTTCGCCTGATCCGCCTGCTCCCGCTGGCTAGCCTGGTCCTCACCGCCTGTACGATCAATGCGCCGAAAGGTCCTGGCAAAAGTCCCGACTCCCCTCAGTGGCGTCAGCATCAGCAGGACGTGCGCAAGTTGAATCAGTATCAGACGCGTGGCGCGTTTGCTTATATCTCCGACGATCAGAAAGTGTATGCCCGCTTCTTCTGGCAGCAAACCGGTCAGGATCGCTACCGTCTGCTGTTGACCAATCCGCTGGGCAGTACCGAACTGGAGCTGAACGCCCAGCCGGGCAATGTGCAACTGGTCGATAATAAAGGGCAGCGTTACACCGCCGACGACGCCGAAGAGATGATCGGCAAGCTGACCGGGATGCCCATTCCGCTTAACAGCTTACGCCAGTGGATTCTCGGTCTGCCGGGCGACGCCACCGATTACACCCTCGACGACCAGTACCGCCTGAGCGAAGTGAACTACCTCCAGGACGGTAAAAACTGGAAAGTGGTATACAGCGGATACGACAGTAAAACGCAGCCCGCCATGCCGGCAAATATGGAACTCTCTGACGGCGGTCAGCGCATCAAACTGAAGATGGATAACTGGATTGTAAAATGATGACCCACTGGCCATCTCCGGCAAAACTGAATCTGTTTTTATACATCACCGGACAGCGTGCGGACGGTTATCACACATTGCAAACGCTGTTCCAGTTTCTTGATTACGGCGACACAATCGGCATTACGCCGCGCGGCGACGGCGAAATTCATCTTTTGACGCCTGTCGAGGGCGTCGAAAATGACGACAATCTGATCGTCCGCGCGGCGCGGTTGCTGATGAAGACAGCGTCCGCCCACGGGCGTTTGCCCGCAGGCAGCGGCGCGGATATCAGCATCGAGAAACGTTTGCCCATGGGCGGCGGTCTGGGTGGCGGCTCGTCCAATGCGGCGACCGTTCTGGTGGCGCTGAATCATCTCTGGCAGTGCGGATTATCGGTCGATGAACTGGCGGAAACAGGCTTAACGCTGGGCGCGGACGTCCCGGTGTTTGTCCGTGGACATGCGGCCTTCGCCGAGGGCGTGGGTGAAATCCTGACGCCGGTAGACCCGCCGGAGAAGTGGTATCTGGTTGCCCACCCAGGGGTAAGCATCCCCACGCCGGTTATTTTCAAGGACCCCGAATTACCGCGCAACACGCCAAAAAGGTCAATAGAAACGTTATTAAAATGTGAATTCGGCAATGATTGCGAGGTTATCGCAAGAAAACGTTTTCGCGAGGTTGATGCGGCGCTTTCCTGGCTGTTAGAATACGCGCCGTCGCGCCTGACTGGTACAGGGGCCTGTGTCTTTGCTGAATTCGATACAGAATCCGCTGCTCGTCAGGTGCTTAAGCAAGCCCCGGAATGGCTCAATGCGTTTGTGGCGAAGGGTGTCAACCTCTCTCCATTGCAAAAAGCCATGCTTTAAGCCGGGCAAGCTGAGTTTCGGTGACAACGTCACCCTGTTCCAGACGTTGCATCGCGCTCTTTAATACACCGCCTGGATAGGATATTGCCTGGCCCGCACAGTTTTCGGCAGATTCTATCCACCAATGGACGCATGCCTGAGGTTCTTCTCGTGCCTGATATGAAGCTTTTTGCTGGTAACGCCACCCCGGAACTAGCACAACGTATTGCCAACCGCCTGTACACTTCTCTCGGCGACGCCGCTGTAGGTCGCTTTAGCGACGGCGAAGTCAGCGTACAAATTAACGAAAATGTACGCGGTGGTGATATTTTCATCATCCAGTCCACTTGTGCCCCTACTAACGACAACCTGATGGAATTGGTTGTTATGGTCGATGCGCTGCGCCGTGCTTCCGCAGGCCGTATCACCGCCGTTATCCCTTACTTTGGCTATGCGCGTCAGGACCGTCGTGTACGTTCCGCTCGTGTACCGATTACCGCAAAAGTCGTCGCTGACTTCCTGTCCAGCGTTGGCGTTGACCGCGTTCTCACCGTTGACCTGCATGCTGAACAGATCCAGGGCTTCTTTGACGTTCCGGTTGATAACGTATTCGGTAGCCCAATTCTGTTAGAAGATATGCTGCAACTGAACCTGGATAACCCGATTGTGGTTTCTCCAGATATCGGTGGCGTTGTGCGTGCCCGCGCTATCGCTAAGCTGCTGAACGATACCGATATGGCGATCATCGACAAACGTCGTCCGCGCGCTAACGTTTCTCAGGTGATGCACATCATCGGTGACGTTGCCGGCCGCGACTGCGTACTGGTTGATGATATGATCGATACCGGTGGTACGCTGTGCAAAGCAGCAGAAGCACTGAAAGAACGTGGTGCCAAACGCGTATTCGCCTACGCGACTCACCCGATTTTCTCAGGCAATGCGGCAAACAACCTGCGCAATTCTGTGATTGATGAAGTCGTTGTCTGTGACACCATTCCACTGACCGACGAAATTAAAGCACTGCCGAACGTGCGCACGTTGACACTGTCGGGTATGCTGGCCGAAGCGATTCGTCGTATCAGCAACGAAGAATCCATTTCAGCTATGTTCGAACATTAATCGAACCCGGCTAAAAAACCCGCTGCGGCGGGTTTTTTTGTCTGTAACTCTTATTTGTATGACCAATGCCTCCTTCACCTGCCATTTAGTTGACAGATGATGCGCTCATGGATGAAACATTATTGTGAACAGAATATTTTCCTCACATGTGATGCCTTTCCGCGCCCTCATCGACGCTTGCTGGAAAGAAAAATATACCGCCTCACGGTTCACCCGTGATGTGATTGCCGGGGTAACCGTCGGGATCATCGCTATCCCGCTGGCGATGGCGCTGGCAATTGGCAGTGGTGTTGCACCGCAGTACGGTCTTTATACGTCCGCTGTGGCGGGGATTGTTATTGCCTTAACCGGCGGGTCGCGCTTCAGCGTCTCCGGCCCGACCGCCGCATTTGTCGTTATTCTCTACCCGGTATCGCAACAATTCGGGCTGGCAGGTCTGCTGGTCGCCACCCTCATGTCCGGGGTGTTCCTGATCCTCTTCGGCCTCGCGCGTTTTGGCCGCCTGATCGAATACATTCCCGTATCGGTCACGTTAGGTTTTACATCAGGGATCGGCATCACCATCGGGACAATGCAGATTAAAGATTTTCTCGGTCTGCAAATGGCCCATGTGCCGGAGCATTACCTACAAAAAGTCGGGGCGCTGGTTATGGCGTTGCCGACCATTAATCCGGGCGATGCTGCTATTGGCGTGGTGACGCTCGGTATGCTGATTTTCTGGCCGCGTCTGGGGATTCGTCTGCCGGGCCATCTTCCGGCGCTGCTGGCGGGCTGCGCCGTTATGGCCGTGGTTAATCTGCTGGGTGGCCATGTGGCGACGATTGGTTCACAGTTCCACTATGTGCTGGCCGATGGTTCGCAGGGCAACGGCATTCCTCAGCTGCTGCCGCAGCTGGTGCTGCCGTGGAATCTCCCGGATTCAGATTTCACGCTAAGCTGGGATTCATTGCGGGCGTTATTGCCAGCCGCTTTCTCGATGGCGATGCTGGGGGCGATTGAATCCCTGCTGTGCGCGGTCGTGCTCGACGGCATGACAGGCACCAAACACAAAGCAAACAGCGAACTGATCGGCCAGGGGCTGGGGAATATCGTGGCGCCGTTCTTTGGCGGGATCACCGCGACGGCGGCGATCGCCCGTTCTGCGGCAAACGTGCGCGCAGGCGCGACCTCGCCCATTTCCGCCGTTATCCACGCAATTCTGGTCATCCTCGCCCTCCTCGCGTTGGCTCCCCTGTTGTCATGGCTGCCGCTTTCCGCCATGGCCGCGCTGCTGCTGATGGTTGCGTGGAACATGAGTGAAGCCCACAAGGTGGTCGATTTACTGCGACATGCACCCAAAGATGACATCATCGTGATGATGATGTGTATGTCGCTGACGGTGCTCTTCGATATGGTGATTGCGATCAGCGTCGGGATTGTCCTGGCTTCCCTGCTGTTTATGCGCCGTATTGCCCGTATGACGCGCCTCGCGGCGGTAAACATCACGGTTCCCGATGATGTGCTGGTATTACGCGTTATCGGGCCGCTCTTTTTCGCCGCCGCGGAAGGGTTATTTACCGACCTCGAATCACGCATTGAGGGTAAACGCATTGTGGTGCTGAAGTGGGACGCCGTTCCGGTACTGGATGCCGGTGGTCTGGACGCCTTCCAGCGCTTTGTGAAGCGTTTGCCGGAAGGTTGTGAACTGCGCGTCAGTAACGTGGAATTCCAGCCGCTGCGTACCATGGCCCGCGCCGGTATCAAACCCATTCCGGGTCGTCTGGCATTCTTCCCGAACAAAGATGCCGCGCTGGCGGATATCTAATCCCGACTGCCGGTCTGTATCTCAACAGACCGGCAAGTTTTCTTATTGAAAACTGGTTTTCTGCGTCTGGCTTGTTATTATCGTTTTCCTGATATTTGTTAGCGATAACCGATATGAAACCAACCTCTCCGTTTGTTTTTCGTGAAATAACGCGGGACGATATTCCTGCCGTACAGTCCTTTATTATTCGGCATCTTAATCTTTATTTTAATGCCGGAAGAGCATTACCCACTGCGAGTGACGACGTATTCGACCTCCAGGGAAATTATCTTGAGCGGGAAAGAAACCAATTGTTCGGCGTCTGGAATGAACAACAGCAGATAATTGGGACGCTGGCGATATGTCAGTACGATGACAGAATAGAGATGTTGCACGGTCGTTACAATTTACCGGAGACAGCTGAGATTTGTCGCTGCTATGTCGATCAGCATTATCGCAGGCAAGGTATTGGCAGCCAACTGGTCTCGCTGGCTGAACAATTTTGCGAGCAGCAACACTATAAAATATTATATTTGCACACCCATCATTTTTTACCCGGCGGGTATCAATTCTGGCGGCGAAATCTGTTTAACGTCTTCATGGATGTGGGCGACGAGTGGCAGATCGTGCATATGGAAAAACCGTGTAAATATATTGTTACCAGCGACAATATTGATAACATTCACTGTTTATAATAACGCCTTCTTTCTCATCGCGATTAATTGATCAACGTCAATCAATTCTCATTTGCCTTTCCGTTATTACTTGCGGTTGCAATAATCACCACTCCAACAAAAACACAACCATTTGAATTTAAATTAATTAATATAAAAATCACCATAAAGTATGATGTTTTTGTTCTTTTTTCATACGGTTGACGAGGTTATTGATTGCCGATACAGTCGCCAGTGACAGTATTCATAACACAGCCGTTGTTTTGAAAGGAATATGGTGCGGATTATTTTAATCTCATTCCATAGCTGCCCCCGCAACTGTAGGCGGATACCGAATATCTGCGTGTGGTTATTGTAACCACCGGTCACTGTAAAGATTTGCTTTATGGGAAGGCCGATATTCTGATTACCGTGAGCCAGGAGACCTGCTGTCAGGGTTGTACACATTGAGTGGACGGGATGGTCCATGGGATGATTTATTTGGCATAAATACCATTATGAATTGATGAGCCTATTCCTGCTGAGATTTTGCATTCTCATAATTTCATCATTCAATGTCATCTATCGTCATGTACCTGTCCCGATATATGGAACCAAATAAACCATGACCAGACGTTCAGATTCTGGCATGTACAGGACGATAACAATGTACGCAGACTTTACTTTACCTCATAAAAAATACCTTCTGGCTGTGGCTGGCGCAGCGTTATTATTCACATCAGGATTGACTCATGCGGCAAAAACAGTCTATCCGTTGACGATTAAAAACTGCGGCCGTGATATTACCTTCAATAAAGCCCCGGAACGCGTTGCCACGGTCGGGCAAAACAGCACTGAAATTCTTTATTCCCTGGGGCTGGCCGAGCGCGTTGTCGGCACATCGCTGTGGTTCGGTCCCGTCCCGGATGCTTACAAAGCGGCAAATGAAAAAGTGGCCGTGATTGCGCAGAACATCCCCAGCTTTGAAGGAATTATTGCCAAAAAACCGGATTTGGTCGCCAGTCAGTTTGAATGGCAAATTGGACCTGCCGGAACCGTCGCCTCTTACGAGCAGTTTAGCGAGTTGAACGTGCCGGTATATACCGCGCCTGCGGACTGCGCTAAAGACAACGAAGACGGTGGAGACGGTGTACGTAAAGGCATGTTTGATATTGCTATGGTTTATCAGGAAGTCTCCGATCTGGCGAAAATTTTTGACGTGCAGGACAAAGGCGATGAATTGATCGCCAGTCTGAAGGCCCGTGAAGCTGCCGCCAAAAATAAAATTGCCGGAATGGATAAGAACGTCTCCGCCGTATTCTGGTTTTCCAGCGCCGACCTGCAACTGGACCCCTATGTGGCCGGGAAATTTGGCCCTGCCGCATGGATCGCCCAAACGCTGGGGGTGAAAAATGTGATTGATTCTGCTGAAGAGTGGCCAACCGTTGGCTGGGAAACCATCGCGAAAGCCAGCCCGTCCGTCATTGTTCTCGGTGAAATGAGCCGTCGTCGTTTCCCGGCAGATGACTGGCAGGTCAAACTGGAATATCTCAAGTCCGACCCCGTGACTAAACTCATCCCCGCCGTGAAGGAGAACCATCTGCCGGTGGTGGATGTGCAAACAATGAACGCCGGCATCAGAACGATAGATGGCGTCGAAAAACTCGCAGATGCGTTGGTTGAATACGGTCTGGCACATCCGAAAACGGCTCAATAATCTTTATGTCGCGCTATGTCTTACCGGGCATAGCGCGCCTCTGGCATTCAGGATTACAGGTAGATGATGAGCGAAACTCGCAGGACGCGTCGCGCTGTCGGCCAGTTAACGATAAGAATCGGGGGACACGCCCTTTGGGTCAGCGTGCTGATGTGCTGCGTTCTACTGGCGGGGATCTCCATTGGCGAGACGTTTATCCCCTGGCAGCATGTCATCCATACGCTTTCTAACCAGTTCTTTGATACGCGCTATGCCGTTGATGCGCTGGATGCGGGCATTATCTGGAACTATCGCCTGACGCGGGCGTTGGTTTCTGCCTGTTGTGGCGCATGTCTGGCGGTTTCCGGCGTCGTATTGCAGTCATTGCTACGAAACGCGCTGGCAGAACCTTATCTACTGGGGATCTCTGCCGGCGCCTCGACCGGCGCTGTTCTGATCGCCTTAACAGGGCTTGGCGCTGGGATCGTCAGCATGTCGCTCGGGGCTTTTATTGGGGCGTTAACGGCTTTTCTTTTCGTGGCGTTACTGGCGATCGCCGCCGGGGGGAGACAGGGAAGCGCCACCACGCAAATCATCCTGGCCGGGATCGCCAGTTCACAGTTATTTAATGCCCTCACCTCACTAATCATCACTCGCTCAGCGAATGCGGAACAGGCCCGTGGGATTATGTTCTGGTTGCTGGGCAATCTGAGCGGCGTTCGCTGGCCAGATGTCGTTTTGGCCGTCCCTACCGCGCTGGTCGGTGTGGCGTTATGTTTTTGTTACGCCCGTCATCTGGATGCGTTTTCGTTTGGCGCAGAGTCCGCAGCGTCACTTGGCATCCCGGTAAAACGCACGCGCGGAGTCCTGATTGCCGCCGTTACCGGTATGACGGCAATTATGGTCTCCATTGTCGGGGCGATTGGTTTTGTCGGCCTGGTGATCCCCCATGCCGCCCGCCTGCTGGTGGGTAATCAACACCATCGATTGCTGCCGGTCAGCGCCATGATCGGCGCCATTTTTCTCATTATCGCCGACGTAATCTCCAGAACATTACTTCCCGGGCAGGTGTTACCCATCGGGGTGATTACGGCGCTTGTAGGCGCACCTGCGTTTTCCATCATTTTGATCAGAGGAAACCAGACAAAATGACGGTAAATTCTGCTCTCACCGCTCCACGCTATCCTTCTGCAACAGTCCGAAGCCTGGTGCAGGCGCAGCAACTGTACTGGGAAGTGAAAGGCAAAGCCATCGTCAGCGACGTCTCTTTTCACGTCGCGCCCGGTGAGTTTGTCGGCATTATCGGCCCCAATGGCTCAGGCAAAACATCACTGATCTCATTGCTTGCCGGTTTACTGAAACCCTCGTCAGGCAGCGTAACGCTGGAGAATAAAAATATTCGCCATTACTCACGCCGCCATTTAGCGCAAAAAGTGGCGCTGGTGGAACAACAAGCGGAAACCAGTGAACGTCTCACCGCATTGCAGGCTGTCTCTCTGGGGCGCACCCCGTGGTTGAGTCTGCTCTCGCCCTGGTCTAAACAAGATGACGATATTGTCCAGACCATGCTGGAGAAGGTAGATCTACAGCGCGTACAAAATCGCTGCTGGAATACCTTTTCTGGCGGGGAAAAACAGCGTTTGCATATCGCCCGGGCCCTGGCGCAGCAGCCGAAAGTGCTGCTGATGGATGAACCCACGAACCATCTCGACATTCAACATCAGATAGGTCTGCTTAATCTGGTGAAACGCCAGAAGCTCACCGTCATTGCAGCTCTGCACGACCTGAACCATGCCGCCATGTTCTGCGACCGCATTCTCGTAATGAAAGCGGGTCAACTGGCGATGCAGGGCAGCCCTGCAACCATTTTTACGCCTGAAAACCTCAGCCAGTGGTTTGGCATTAATGCCATTGTTGAGCAGGCGCCGGATGGATTGAGCTGCTTCATCCGCTACCAACGACCGGAATAAACACCTAAGGGAGAACCCATGAAATTGATTAAGCAAAGCCTGAGCATGTTATGTCTGTTAGCACTGACCACCACGGCTTTCGCTCAGACCCACGAAGTGCTGATGAAAAACAGAGGCGCGGGCGGCCCGATGGTATATGAACCTGATTATCTGGCGATTCAGCCAGGCGACACCGTGAAGTTTATTCGCAAGCATAAGAGCCATAACGCTGCGTCAATCGCAGAGCTTTCGCCAGCAGGCTACCCCGGATTTGTCGGCAAGATTGATGAGGAAATTGAGGTCAAGTACGACAAACCAGGATTTTACGGTATTAAATGCACCCCGCATTACGCGCAAGGGATGGTGATGCTCATTAAAGTGGGTGATGCAACCCTGCCTGACAGCTATCGAACCTTTAAGGCGCCGGGGATCGCGGATAAGCGTTTCCAGGACATTTATACACGCATTGAGAAACAGTAATCCAGATACGCGAAAATGGTGGGGGCGCACGGTGGCGGATAAAAAACAGGGCAATGAAGATGTTCAGGTACAGCGGCGAGAATGCCTGTGTAAACTCACAAAATTTGTCGGGGCTGCGGGTGTCACCGCCGCCGTCTGGCCGCTCATCTCCGCACTGGGGCCGGATGATAAAACCGTAGCGGAAAACGAACCGGTCGATGTCTCTCTCGCCGGGGTTGCCGTCGGCCAGACGGTGAAAAGAGTCTGGCAGGGAAAACTTATCCTTATTCATCACCGTACCCCGGAGGAAATTCGCTCAGCGCAGCAGGCGGATGTCCATCGTTTTATCGATCCGCAGGCTGACGGCGAACGTATCAAGACAGAGTATCCGCAGTGGCTGGTCATTCAAGGTTACTGTCCCCACGCAGGCTGTGTGCCCAATGCCAAACCCGGTGGGCAAGGCTGGGTATGTCCTTGTCATGGCTCGGAGTTTGACACTTCAGGGCGCGTCACGCGGGGGCCCGCTACGGCGAATCTCGCAATCCCCGATTACGCGTTTCATCCCGATGGCCTGACTGTGCGTATTGGCGCGAAGGAAGTCTGAAATGGCGGCAGAACATCTATCCATACCCCGACGAGAGCGAGTGTGGCGTATTCCCTTCCCTCGTACGGTCGCAGGCGTCTGGGTTTTTGCCGTCGGGATCATTCTGCTGGTGATGCTCGGAGTACAAATCCTTTCTGGTCTCGTTCTGGCGATGTTTTATGTACCCACGGAAGGGCTGGCCTTTGATTCAATCATTCATATTATGCGATCCGTGAGACACGGCGAACTGGTGCGCAACGCGCATTCTATTGGCGCATCGCTATTTTTCTTCGCCTGTTACCTGCACATCTTCCGCGCCATGTATTACAACGTGTACCGAAAGCCTTATCTCAAAATGTGGATGATAAGCGTGACGTTATACGTGTTACTGATGATCACCGCATTTCTGGGATATAGCCTGATTTGGGGGCAAAAGAGCTACTGGGCCGCTACCGTTATTACCGGATTCACTCGTGCGATCCCGTGGGTGGGAGATACGTTGTATTCGTTTTTAGTCGGCGGGTATGCTCCAGGAACACCCACATTAGGCCGTTTTTATGTGCTTCATTTTATTATCCCCTTCGTCATTGTCGGGGGAACGATATGGCATATCCGCACCGTGCAGTCCGCATTTGCGCAGGCAATGAAAAAGACATTTACGCAGAGCGAGTCCCGGAAACTGTTTTTCGATTATAAAATCACCGACAGTGATGCCATCAAGCTCACTCTTTTCATGATGCTGTTCGCCTGGTTTTTATTCTTTGCCCCGCACTATCTCAGCAGCGCCGATAATTTTATCCCGGCAGATCCCACCGTAACGCCCGCTGTCGTGGCACCTGAGTGGTATTTTTTGCCGTTCTTTTCCATTTTGCGCTGCTTCCCAAACGAACTTCTCGGGATAGTCGCCATGTGTGCTTCAGTGCTGATTTTTTATTTTCTCCCCTGGCTCGACACTTCACGCGCCCGCTTTCGCAATTACAGCAAGCTCGTTAAATGTGGTTTTTGGCTCTGGGTTGCTAATGCATTCTTTTTAGGATGGCTGGGTTCAAAAGCGCTGGTCGGCCCCGACCTGCCTGACGGTTTCAGTAATGAAGAGGGCTGGATACGCGCGGCATCGCAACTTTCAACGCTGGTTTACTTCGGATGGTTTGTCATTGTACTGCCCTGCCGACGTTTTCTGGAAAAGCAGGATTAACCGCCATGAAGGGATTAGTGAGATATAGCGTTTTATGGCTGTGCATTCTGGGCGCCAGCGCTGTCTGTGCGCAAGAGACGCCACCTCGCCAGGCGTGGAGTTTTAGCGGCATAACGGGCCACTATGATAAAGAACAACTGCGTCGCGGTTTACAGGTCTACGAAGAGAAATGCCGCGCCTGCCACGGGATGGTTCATCTTAATTTTCGCACCCTGACAAAGCCAGGCGGGCCCGAACTCTCGCTCACAGAGGCAAAGCGTCTTGCCAGCGGTTACGTCTTTCCCGACATTCAGGATGATGGTCAACCCGGCGAGCGGGAAGGCAATCTCAATGATACGTTTGTCTCACCCTACCTTAACGATCAGGAAGCAAGATATCTTAATAATGGCGCCCTTCCCGTCGATTTAACCTATATCGTTCGCGCCAGAACGTACGACCGGGGGTTCCCGCAATTTCTGTTCGATGCCTTCTTGCCCTATACCGATCAGGGGGCGGATTACGTCTATGCCTTGTTGACCGGTTATCTGCCTGACGACCCGGAAATGAAGGCAAACCGATACGCTCCCGGCGGCATAATTAACATGCCGAAGCCGTTGTCTGATGGGGAGATCACCAGGTCAGAAAAGGACGATATACCAGAAACCGAAGAGCAGTACGCGCGGGACGTTACGGCTTTTCTGGCATGGGCTGCCGATCCGGCGCTTGAACAGCGAAAGCATCAGGGCCATTACGTAATGAGTTATCTGGTCATTATGCTGGCATTGCTGCTGATTTTGCGCCGATTAAAGAGACGCTCGTCAGAAAAAAACGAGTGAGAATGGTTAAGGCAATGACCAGTCAGTCCAACGCTGACTGGTCTTAAACCGACGCGATACCTTAGCTGTGACGGCGATTGTCGTTACGGCGGCAGCGTTTGTCGTAGTGGCGAACCCACCAGTAACGATCGCTCACCTGTTCATGCCCACCTACGCGGGCGCCTGCCAGCCAGAGAATGGCACCGACAAAGATGCTCAGCACCGCACCATGTGCAAAAAATTGTGGCAGGTTAAACTGCGGTAACTGGTTTAAAATAGAATAACCAACACCAACCACCATGACCACTAACCCCAACCCCATGAGCACGTTACCGAGTAACGAAGCGTTTTTGCGTTTCATATGTCACCTCCGGAACTTTTGGGTTGCTTCAGGGAATACCCCTAATCCTTATGTGTAAAGTATAGACAACACTGTGCTTTATGAGTGCGTGGGCGATCACAATTACAACCTGTTATTCAACAAAACTTTACAAATAACCCTCTGAACAGCTTGACTTTCCAATAGTTCAAACAGGCAATTATTCAGCTTCCGGCGCAATCCACGCTGTTTTTTGTCAAGCGCGGCCGCAGACAGTAAACTACGCGCCAGTTATGGACACACTCAGGACAAAAAACGTGACGATTAAATTGATTGTCGGCCTGGCGAACCCCGGCGCAGAATACGCGGCGACACGCCATAATGCGGGCGCATGGTACGTCGATTTACTGGCAGAGCGACTACGCGCGCCTCTGCGTGAAGAGCCGAAATTCTTCGGTTACACCTCCAGAGTGACCCTTGAAGGGGAAGATGTTCGCCTGCTGGTGCCGACCACGTTTATGAATCTGAGCGGTAAAGCCGTCGGCGCGATGGCCAGTTTTTACCGCATCATGCCTGATGAGATTCTGGTTGCCCACGACGAACTGGATCTCCCCCCTGGCGTCGCGAAATTTAAGTTAGGCGGCGGACACGGTGGTCATAATGGCCTGAAAGACATCATCAACAAACTGGGTAATAACCCTAACTTTCATCGCTTACGTGTCGGAATTGGTCATCCGGGCGATAAAAATAAAGTTGTCGGTTTTGTTCTGGGTAAACCGCCGGTGTCGGAACAAAAGTTAATTGACGACGCCATTGACGAAGCGGCACGTTGTACTGAAGTCTGGTTCAAAGAAGGGTTAACCAAAGCGACGAACCGATTACATGCCTTTAAAGCACAATAAGCAGTGATGTGCGGCATTTTTGCCGCGCGCTGTGTATAATAGGCAAAGTTGTTTACTTTTCTACAATCTGTTTTCTGCAACAGGTTGATTATCAAGATATTAAGGTGATTTAAATCATGGGATTCAAATGCGGTATCGTTGGTTTGCCCAACGTCGGGAAATCCACCCTGTTCAACGCCCTGACTAAAGCCGGTATTGAAGCGGCAAACTTCCCGTTCTGCACCATCGAGCCAAATACCGGTGTAGTGCCGATGCCCGATCCGCGTCTGGACAAACTGGCTGAGATTGTCAAGCCGCAGCGCATTCTCCCTACCACTATGGAGTTCGTCGACATTGCCGGTCTGGTAAAAGGCGCGTCGAAAGGCGAAGGTCTGGGTAACCAGTTCCTGACAAACATCCGTGAAACCGAAGCGATTGGTCACGTAGTACGCTGCTTTGAAAACGACAACATCATCCACGTTGCGGGGAAAGTAAACCCGGCGGAAGATATTGACGTTATCAACACCGAGCTGGCGCTGTCTGACCTTGATACCTGTGAACGCGCCATTCACCGCGTGCAGAAGAAAGCCAAAGGCGGCGATAAAGACGCGAAAGCTGAGCTGGCCGCGCTGGAAAAATGCCTGCCGCACCTGGAAAACGCCGGCATGCTGCGCTCACTGGATCTGACAGACGAAGATAAAGCGGCGATCCGCTATCTGAGCTTCCTGACGCTGAAGCCGACCATGTATATCGCTAACGTCAACGAAGATGGCTTCGAAAATAACCCGTACCTGGATCAGGTTCGCGCCATTGCCGATGCAGAAGGCTCTGTCGTGGTTCCGGTTTGTGCCGCTATCGAGGCCGACATCGCAGAACTCGACGATGCTGACCGTGACGAGTTTATGGCTGAGCTGGGTATTGAAGAACCGGGTCTCAACCGCGTTATTCGCGCTGGCTACAAGCTGCTGAATCTGCAAACTTATTTTACCGCTGGTGTGAAAGAAGTACGCGCGTGGACGATTCCTGTCGGCGCAACCGCACCGCAGGCTGCGGGTAAAATTCACACCGATTTTGAGAAAGGCTTTATTCGTGCGCAGACCATCGCTTTCGACGACTTCATCACGTACAAAGGTGAACAAGGCGCGAAAGAAGCCGGTAAGATGCGTGCGGAAGGCAAAGACTACATCGTTAAAGACGGCGATGTGATGAACTTCTTGTTCAACGTCTAATTGTTGCCTTATGAGGTTTCAATAAACCTCGTAAAGGCTACAAAAAGCCATAAAATCCACGCAATTGCGTGGATTTTTTATTTATAGCGTATCCGTTGATATCATGGAAGTGCGGTCGGAACTGAGTATAGCGGTGGTTATAATCTGAATAGCCACCCATTTTGTAGACGCCTTAAGTGGTTGTAGTTATAAATTATCCTTTGTATGAGGCTTCTTGTCCGCAATGACAGGCGGAAGTCGGCTAAAAACGATATTACATGTTATTTAATCATATCCAGAATGTCTTGAGCTTTTTGAAATAGCTCGTCATAAGTGACAATCTCAACGTTTGTCATACTATTTCTGAATAGCTCAAATGATTTGTATTGACTATTATTTTTAAGCTCTGACTCAAGTGTGCCAATAACAATTAAGCATTTAGGATTGAATGCCGAAAATGAATCACCTTCGTTACCTTCACTTAGCTTGAAATATTCCTTCATTAATTGGTCTTTATAATTTAACACCTGAACAAACGCCCCAGATAGTTCTTCGCTAATTGAATAGGCATTAGTTCTATATCTTTTCCCCAGTAGTATCGTCTTTGGGGTCTTTATTTCGACCAATACTATATTTCCAGTCAGCCTGCTTGCGTAGATAAAATCGACAAGATTACCACCCGAATTGTTTATCGATTTTCCACCAACATAGCATTTACTGCCTAACTGAAACATACTTTGTGGAAATATCTGTGATAATACAGCAGGACATTTTTGTAGAAGAGTTTGCCAGAATTCCTCGGATGCATTTTCACGATTTACTTTCCAGACACCTATTGCTTCCTCTAAAGAGATTTCGACCTGCTCATCCAGCTTGACCTCTGCTACACACTTAGAGGCAGACACTATTTCTGATATTTTATTTAAATGTTCTTTCCTGGCCTTTCTTAGCCACTCAGCCGAATATATTTCCGGCTGCCTGTCAATAATCGCATGATGATTCGGGCACAACAGAAGATAGTTTTCTGTTTGAAGTAGTTGGTCTGCATTTGTAGAAGGGTTGTATCTTGGCCCGTGAGAGTGAATGGCTTCAATCGAAGCTATTTCCCCAATAAATGATGAGTCCTGAAGCATGAGGTTTTGATCACAACCTGGAAACGAGCATCGATAGCCGCTCAATATAGCTACCTGCCGCTTCACGCTAGCGGAGAGATAACGTCTTACCTTTCTCTCAAAGGTTACTTTTTCCGCCTCAAATTCCATTAGCACAACCTCAACTTTCGCAGTGTATTTTATTTATCCTGACGCGCATCTTGCAGATGCGTACAGCATATTCGAGTATCTTTACCTGCATCATACGATTTTGTCAGTAGATTTCCACTCACCGTTTTTGAGTGAAGATTCTCCGCAATGAGCGACAACATCTGGTCGCCAGCTGCGCTCAGCCGCTGTCGACTCATCATTGCCCTTTGCACTAAACATAAATCTGCCCGAAATGGGTGTTCATGAACGGAAGCTTTACTCATCATTGACCAATAGGAAAAAGTTGATCAACCAAGTAACACAGGTAAGATATATCTAATCCGAATCATTAAGAAGCACTATGCAAGTGAGGGTCCTATGGGGATTCCAGGAAATTATTACCTTAAGGGTTATATAGATGACTCCAGGCCAGGCCACATCGAGACGCTCTTTCAGGCAACATTCTCTGGCACAGAAGAAGTCGTTGCATCCTGCCCTCTTTTACCCGAAGAAGTTTTTCTCTTGGTCGAACGGCTTTACTGGACCTCGATTGATGGCGACACGATTTATAAAAACGATGACAGCGGTACTAAATTAATTCTAAAATATCCTTTTTCACGATTTTGGGATGTTATTACAAATAACTTTGCTATAGCACAATATTCTGAACATTACGGGCTTTCTTTTCAGCTAAATTTGAGAGAGAAACTCAATCTCGATAACCTGCAATTCCCTCATTTCATCCGCATCACACTGCCGGGAAACTCGATTGGTGACGAATTTAACAAAATAAAAACACGCCCTCATCATGCTGGTATTGATCATTTCGAATGCCGCTCAGATATAATTTCTCATGCTACATATGTAGAAGGAATGTTGTACAAAATAATAATTAATAGTGGACTGTCAGTAACCGGGTCCATTGATGAAATGACATTTAATGAAAAAATAGTATTTTGCAGAAAGAACAAGCTACTTAAAATGAAACTTATTAATATAGTCTGGCTTTTGAAAAATTTAAGAAATGAGGCAGCCCATCAATTTTCCTTTGAAATTGATGATTCTTCAGAAAGTCATCTGGAAATAAAACCCGTCAGCGAAAAACTGTTAGTCGGGATAAAAGAGTTTGTTAAAACCTGCGAGAAGCGATATGGTTTGACAGCAGCTAAGATACATCGCTTTGATAATAGCTTTCGAATGCTTGCGGGAGAGCTAAATGAAGCAGCTAACCTTACCCAGGTCATTACTCTGGGAAAGCAGTTCCCGGTCGAACTATCTAGTTATTTTTACGGATAATGGAAACTACAAATTATCAACGCTAACAGAGAATTCAGAACCGAGTATGAGTCAATCTAAGATATCCGGCCATCCCCGTTGATAATGGTTAGCGAACTCCCTTCAATGTTGGCATGGTTAAATATTCGCTCAAGGGAATTGTGGTTTTTAGGGATCTGAGCTTTTGACCCATAACGTATCTTCGTGAAAGAGACACCTTTCACGAATAACAAAAATCCACGCAAAAGCGTGGATTTTTTTCATAACGCTGCACTTCACATTAATAACCAGCCGCTGACTAACGGGCAATCTCACCCGACTACCCCTGCTCTGCCGCTATTAAATAGGGCGCAATGCTCGCTAATTTCTCCCGGGTTTCCGTCAGTTCGCGTTCCGGCATAGATTGCGCGATGATTCCCGCCCCCGCCTGTATCCAGCTGCGCAGGCTGTCCTGAAATACGGAACGCAGAACTAGCGCCGCATCAAAGCGCGTATCGTCCAGCAGCAGGATTGCGCCGGAATAAAGCTCTCGCGGCGTCTTCTCAATTTGCATAATCGCGTTCAGAGCAGCATTTTTAGGGATACCTGAGGCGGTAATCGACGGAAACAGCACGGTAAACGCATCCCAGGCATCCTTGTTTTCCGCAAGCTGACCGCTCACGCCAGACCCCAGATGCTGAACGCTGCCGCGCTGGCGAACCGACATTAAATCTTCAACCACCACGCTGCCCGGCTGGCAAACGGCCTCCAGTTCAGCAATAGCTTCTTTGACCGAAAGGATATGCTCAAGCACCTCTTTACTGTCGTGCAGCAGTTCTGCCTCTTTCGCCTTATTATGCTCCGGGTTTCCCATGCGATCGCGGGTGCCCGCAAGCGGTTCAGTGACCACTTTATTGCCCGTCACTGACATCACCAGTTCCGGGCTAAAGCCCAGCGCTTCGCGTCCTTCCTGACGGAACATAAACGACCGCACAGGTGTATTTGCCTGCCGCCCGTATAACAGCGTGGCGGGCATATCAATCCGCGATGGCAGGGGAATGGCGCGCGAGACAATCACTTTGACATACTCGCCACGGCGGATCTCCGCAACGGCGCGCGCAACCTGTTGTTTATACGCCTCGCCATTGAGGGCGGTATCCACCGCCAGTGGTGCGTTCTGCGTCGTTGTACTGGCCTCTTTTACCCACTCGCACAAACGTCGGCACCCGTCGGCGGAGTCCGCATAAACGGTGACATTTCCCTTTTCAAAAATAAGTTCTTCACGGGGAACGGTTAACGTCAGCAGCGGCCACTCCCCGGCGTTAAAGGCAATCCCCCGCGCATGCGCCGCAAAGTTGAACCCAACCTGTCCATAAACCCGACGTCCTTTCACCTGAGGATGTGCCATAAAACGACGCGCGCAGTCGGCAATGGAATCCACCGCCCATTTTTGCTCCCCGGCATCATCAATAAATGTCGCCTGCGTTCCATCGGCATTAATGTGCAACCGTGCCTGGCACCCTTTGCCTAAATACCAACAGGGTTGACGCTCATAGACATAACACTCTTCTTCTGCGAACTGGCGTAAAACGCCAGAAATCGTCGGCAGCCATTGTTCCTCTGGTAACGCCAGGTGTAAAAATTCACTGATTTTCATCCCTTACCTCTCTGTGTTATTCCCGGATCAATCAATTGCGCTTGTCATCAGTTCTCTTGCCGAATGCAGCCGGATATAAGCAACCCACGCCGCCAGCAACGTGAATGCCCCGGCAAACAGGAAGCAGGCCGCATAGCCAAAATGTTGAGCAACAACGCCGCCGATAACGCCTGCCAGAATGGCGATTGCCGCGTCAGTACATTGAAAGAGGGTGAAGTCGACACCGGCCTGCAAAGGCGATGAAAGCGACATCAGCGTGGCGTAAAGACAGACCAGCGCGCAGGCCAGCGAAATGGACTGGACAATGACCAGACACTGGAGAATCGGCAGCAGCAGATGACCCGGCGCCATCATGAGCGTCATCACCACCGCCAGCAGCGCGATCCCCTGGACGCCATAAGCCGTCAACAGCGCTCTGCCGGGTGAGGTGTATTTCATCAGCAATCCGCCGGCCAGCGTTCCTGCTATGCCCGCTGCAATATTGCCGCCGCTGAACAGCGCGCCCAACGCGGACATGCTTAACCCATGATCCAACAACAGCGGCGCCAGAAGAGGCAGCACAAACCGCATGCCTGAATTCAGCATCAATACCAGCAGTAAGCCCAGGCGCGCCTGTTTCCTCCGTAGCGCATAACCTAACGCCGGAACATGCGGGATAGTCGCTGTTCGCGTCGGCTCCGTAATGCGCCACAGCGGGAGTGACAGCGCCATAATCAGCACCGCCATCATCAGCATGGCGACAGGCCAGCCGGATGCTGCCGACAGCATCAGGAACACCCCGCCACCGCACATCATTCCCAGATAGCTGCCGCCAACCTGCACGCTGTTTCCCCAGCCGTAACCCGCGCGGGTCAGTTGATCGACGCAAAAGCCGTCGCTGGCGATATCAATGGTGGAGGCGACCGTGCCTGCCACCATAAACAGAACAAATAACGCGACGATTTGCGTATCGGGAAATCCCCCTTCTCGCCCAAACGAGCCAATCGCTGCGGCAATCATCAGGATCGCCGCTAGCGCGACCTGACCACGCAGGATTAACATGCGGGAACGGCGTTCCTGGCTACCGGGCGGAAGCCGCCAGCGTTCGATCCACGGCGCCCAAATAAACTTCAGCGCCCAGGGCAGCATGAATAGGGTTGTCGCACCGGCAAGCGCCAGCGAACCGCCAGCAGCGCGCACCAGCGCGGGTAAGGACTGCATAGACAGCGCCGATACCAGGCTCTGCGTCACATAGACGCCGGCAATAGCAAAAATCACCCGCCCGGTCGTCAACGTCAGCGGTTTCACATTCGACTGAACATCACTCATGCACCCACTCTCCAGACGCGGAAACCCCGTCGTCGCGCCACACGCGCGCGGCCATTTGCGCCTGCCACAGCGCCTGATAACGTCCATGATGAGAGAGCAATTGCGCATGAGTACCCTGCTCAACCACCTGTCCCTCTTCCATCACCAGGATGTTTCCGGCCCCGGCGATGGTGGATAAACGGTGGGCGATGATAATCACCGTCCGGTTGTGGACCAGGTTATCGATCGCTTTTTGCACCGCCAGCTCGCTTTCAATATCCAGCGCGGCGGTCGGTTCATCGAGAATGACGACCGGCGCGTTTTTCAATAACGCTCTGGCAATGGAAATCCGCTGGCGCTCGCCGCCCGATAGCTGGCCGCCCATCTCCCCCATTGGCGTCAGCCAGCCTTGCGGAAGACGGGAAATAAACTCAAGGCACTGCGCCGCGCGGGCTGCCTCTTCCACCTCCTGTCGCGTCGCCTGTGGGCGCGCGATACGGATATTCGCCAGCAGCGTGTCATCAAACAGCCAGACATCCTGGAAAACAACAGAAATCAGGCTATTGAGCTGTTCCGGCGTCAGGCGGCGAATATCGACGCCGCCAATAGAAATCTGCCCTTGCTGCGGATCGGCATAGCGCATTAGCAGTTTAGTGACCGTGGTTTTGCCTGCGCCGGAGGCGCCCACCAGCGCGCTCATACTGGCCGCCGGGAACGTCAAAGAAACATGATTAAGCGCGTGGCCGTCGCCTTCTTCGTAGCAATAGCTGACGTTGTCAAAGCGGATATCGTAACGTTCCGGCATCTCGCTTTGCTCTGCGACGGGAAGCGGTGCTATCGCCATAAACTGCTCAATCCGTTGCAGGGCGCTGGCGATCAGTTCCACAACCGAGGTGTAGCTGATAAACATCGCCATCGGTTCTGCAAAGCGCATAATCATCGCGACGGCGGCAATCAGAAAGGCGAGGTTCAGAGTGCCCGTCACCACCCAGACGATCCCGGATAACACCACCACCTGTAGGCCCAACTCCACGACGCTGGCGATCAGCATCGTCGCGCCAGCGCCCTGACGGTGAGTGCGGGTCTGTAAGTTTTCCAGCGCATTGAAATGCGCCAGCAGCGCCCGGCTTTTATCGGCATCGCTGCCGCAGGTGCGCAATACCATCATCCCCTGAGCAAATTCAACGATATCGCCGCTCAGACGCTGGTGCGCTTCCCCCAGCGTCTGCATTTGTCGCCGCATCGCCGGGCGGCGCCAGTAATAAAACGGCACCAGCAGAGGGAAGATCAGCAACATCACCAGCCCCAGCCGCCAGTCTATCCACAATGTCGCCAGCGACGCCGTCAGCGGCGTGACAATGGTGAGCAGCAAAATATTGGCTATCGCAATAACATAATTAAGGTTTTCATCCACGCTGCCCAGCAGCAAGGCGTTCATTTCGCCCGCCCTGCCGCGCTGGAGCTTCTCCAGCGGCACGCGGCGTAACTGCTCGCCAAGTCGCAGGCGCAACTCATGGGTGGCCTGCGCCAGATGACCACGGTATTCAAAGCCCAGGCCATACCAGCGTAGCGCCAGCGTCACAATCGTGGCAACGCTGAAGGCCACAGCCCAGTTGAGAAGTTGCGGCGCGTCTCCCCGTAACAGCGCATCAATGATCGGATAAAGACAGGCAAAGGCGATCCCCTGCATGAATGCCGCCAGCAACAGCGCCAGCATACTGCGCCTCAGCATCCTGGCCTGACTGCCAACGCTGGAGATAAGCTGGCGCCAGATGACGCGCCAGGCCAGGTTATCCGCAGGATTATTGTCTTTCATTTTCCACCACCTCTTCCTGTGTTCCACCCGGCACCCAATGCTGCGCCTGCTGATAGTGTTGCCAGAGCCGTTGATACAGGCCGCCCTGCGCCAACAGTTGCGTATGGTTCCCCATTTCCCTGAGCTGTCCGTCGGAAAACAGCAATATCACATCGGCCTGAGTCACCATTGAAAGACGATGCGCGACCATGATGACCGTCCGGCCGCGCATGGCCGCCGCGAGCGCCTTGATAAGCGCCGCTTCGTTTTCCGGGTCAGCAAACGCCGTCGCCTCATCGAGCACCAGGATGGGGCGATCCTGCAAAAGCGCCCGGGCGATAGTGATGCGCTGCCGCTGGCCGCCGGAGAGAAATACCCCGCGTTCCCCGACTCGCGTGTTGTAACCTTCTGGCAACGCGCTAATAAAATCATGGGCCTGCGCCACTCTGGCCGCCGCTATTACCGCCTCCAGCGGCGTATCCGGCGCGCCCAGACGAATGTTATTGGCTATCGTGTCGGCAAAAAGGAAGTTGTCCTGAAACACAAACGAGAGTTGCTTCATCAGGGTGTCCGTCTGCATATCGCGCAGATCCACGCCGCCAATACGGATATGGCCTTTGTCCGGGTCGGCGTAACGCAGCAGCAAGCGCGCTACGGTGCTTTTTCCGGCGCCGCTTGGCCCGACCAGCGCCACAATTTGCCCGGCAGGCACATGAAAGCTCACCTCCTGCAACGCGGCGCCAGTACGCGCTTGCGGATAATGAAAGCTCACCTGCTCAAAGGTAATGCTCGCCTCTTGCGGCTGCTGGTCAGACTGCGGCAGCGATAACTCCGGCATCGCGAGAACCTGATAAATACGCTGAATGCTTAAACGCGTTTGCGCGACCAGGTTATTGAGCATCATCATTGGCATTACGGCTTCGGCCATTCCGCTGCCCAGCAGTAAAACGGCCACCCACGCGATAAAATCGAGACTGCCATAGTGCAACAGGCCGTATCCCGACCAGATCAGGACAAACAGGGTCGGGAGAGGATTCAGAATCGAGAAGGAAAAACGCGCTGAAAAACCGGCTTTGCGATACCAGGTTTTGAGCACATCGACCCACTCTTCAAGGGCGCGTTGATAGCGTAAAAAACTGGTACTGCCGCTATCAAACGTTCTCACTACGGGCATGGCCTGCACGAACTCAATAACCGCCGCACTGACCTGCTCGCGCGCCTTATGATAACGCTGAGCCATATCTTCCGAACGCTGGCGGGCAAGCACGAGAACAACCGAGCCAAACGCCAGTACCCCCAGCGTCGCGATTGCCAGCCGCCAGTCCAGCCAGAACAAGATAACGATTGTCGCCAGCGGCATGATGATCGCGCGGGCATAGAGCGGCGTGCTGTCGGCCACAAAAATATGTAACGACTTCACGTCATCCAGCATCACTTTCGCTACTGACCCGCTGCCCATTTGCTGTAACACGCCAGGCGGAAGCTGCAATGCTTTACGGGCTAACCTGCTGCGCAGAATGTTCTCCAGATGAAAAGCCGCGTAATGAGAGGTGTTGAACGCCTGCAAGCGCAGAACAAAAGTTAAGACCACGCAGCCGATCACGCCGCCCAGCGGCCAGGCCGGAATAGCGTCAGGCGTCGCGCGAATGTCACGCAGGCTCCACGCCAGAAAAAGGAGCGCCCCCAGGCTGGTTAATGCCGCCAGCCCCGCCAGCGCCATAGCTAAAATAACCTTCCTGCGAACCGGTGTAATCACCTGCCAGAGAGGAAATCGGGACAGCGATTCAGTATTGGATGATTGAGATGACATGGGAGTAACTGAATTTCCTGATGAATTTTTACGGACGCCAAAAACGACAATTCAGGGTGGCGTTCTGAGAATTAATGTGAATAATAACCATTATCAATAACTCATCTACCCCATTCGGTTCTATTTATACCCGCATTGGTCTAAGCCACAGGGAGATAACCAGGTCATGACGGAGTCACCGCAAACGCAATCTGAAATCTCTATTCACCAGTTGGTGGTCGGGAAACCTGCAAACGATGGCAATATTCCTGCTCAGTGTGAACTGCTGCGCTGTTCGTTGCAGGAAGGTATGGATATTTTGCTCTGGAGGGGCCATTTTGCGCGGCCTGAGACGTTGCAGCTACACGACGATCTGGGCAGGATTAACTTCTCGTGCATCCTGGAAGGCACATCGCGCTTTGCGATTCAGGGACTCAGGCGCCGCACCGACTGGGAGCTTGCGCGCAATCGCCATTACATTACCCATACGCCAGACTGCCGCGGCAGCGCCTCCTATTGTGGCCGATTCGAGAGCATTACCCTCTCCTTCAGCCCTGAAACCCTCGCGCTGTGGGTGCCGGATATTAGCGCGGTCATTAAGAATAAGATCGACTCCCACTGCTGTTGCCAGCAGCAGCGTTGTAATGCTGAAACCCACTTAACGGCTCAGGCCTTGCGTCACGCGCTGATGCGCATGCACGGCGGCTTCAGCCATGAACAAAAGCCGTCAACGCTATGGTTGCAGGGGCAAAGTCTGGTCATGCTCAGTCTGGTGCTGGATGAACATCGCGAAGACGCCAGTTGCCTCTCCTGCCACTTCAACCCGATGGAACGCCAGAAACTGCTGCGAGCGAAGGATCTGCTGCTGGCTGATCTGACGCAAGCGCCGGGCGTCGCGGAGCTGGCCAGAGAGTCCGGTCTGAGCGTTCTCAAAATTAAGCGAGGCTTCCGCGTTCTGTTCAACAACAGCGTCTATGGCCTGTTTCAGGCTGAACGAATGCAGGAAGCCAGAAGACGCCTGGCCAACGGCAATACCTCCGTCATGACGGTGGCGGCCGATCTGGGCTATGCCAACGCCAGCCATTTCTCTGCCGCCTTCCAGAAACAGTTTGGCGTAACCCCTTCGACCTTTAAACGCGTGATGTAACCGGGGTCGCGCCCCCCTAAACTCCTCCCTGACAGAGGCCCGGATACCCCATCCGGGCCTCTGTTCTTTCCGCCTGTTACCAACCCGAAACGGGCATAAATAAACCCGTTTCGGGTAGCATCCAATTGTTAATAATTATTATTCTCATATGAGCAATGCTTTTCGGTAAGACGTGCCATCAGGAGGAAGAATGATTTCTGGCGCACCATCTCAGGATTCGCTGTTACCGGACAACCGCCACGCGGCTGATTACCAACAATTACGCGAGCGGCTCATACAGGAACTGAATTTAACGCCGCAGCAGTTACATGAAGAGAGCAACCTGATCCAGGCCGGCCTGGATTCCATAAGATTGATGAGATGGTTACACTGGTTTCGTAAAAATGGCTACCGCCTTACCCTTCGCGAGCTGTATGCCGCCCCCACGCTGGCGGCATGGAACCAGTTAATGCTCAGCCGGTCGCCGGAGAACGCGGAAGAAGAAACGCCGCCCGACGAATCATCCTGGCCGAACATGACCGAAAGTACCCCCTTCCCATTGACGCCAGTACAGCACGCCTACCTGACGGGCCGCATGCCGGGGCAGACGCTTGGCGGCGTGGGTTGCCACCTGTATCAGGAGTTTGAAGGCCATTGTCTGACAGCATCGCAGCTGGAGCAGGCCATCACGACCTTGCTGCAACGCCACCCAATGCTGCATATCGCCTTTCGCCCCGACGGGCAGCAGGTCTGGCTACCGCAACCTTACTGGAACGGCGTCACCGTTCATGATTTACGCCATAACGACGCTGAAAGCCGCCAGGCCTATCTGGACGCACTGCGCCAGCGCCTGAGCCACCGTCTTTTACGCGTGGAAATCGGCGAAACGTTTGATTTTCAGCTGACGCTCTTGCCGGACAATCGCCACCGCCTCCATGTCAATATTGACCTGCTGATTATGGATGCCTCCAGCTTTACGCTTTTCTTCGATGAGCTTAACGCCCTGCTGGCCGGAGAATCGCTGTCGGCTATCGACACCCGCTATGATTTCCGCTCGTATTTGCTGCACCAGCAGAAGATCAATCAACCACTGAGAGACGACGCGCGCGCTTACTGGCTGGCGAAAGCATCGACGCTTCCCCCTGCGCCCGTCTTGCCGCTGGCCTGCGAACCCGCCACGCTGCGTGAAGTCCGTAATACCCGACGCCGCATGATTGTCCCGGCAACACGCTGGCACGCCTTTAGCAACCGGGCCGGCGAATATGGCGTGACGCCAACAATGGCGCTGGCGACCTGTTTTTCTGCCGTGCTGGCTCGCTGGGGCGGCCTGACGCGTCTGCTGCTTAACATCACCTTATTCGACCGCCAGCCGCTGCACCCGGCGGTTGGCGCGATGCTTGCCGACTTCACCAATATTCTTCTGCTGGATACCGCCTGCGACGGCGATACCGTCAGCAACCTGGCGCGTAAAAACCAGCTCACGTTTACGGAGGACTGGGAGCATCGCCACTGGTCCGGCGTCGAGCTACTCCGTGAACTCAAACGCCAGCAGCGCTACCCCCACGGCGCCCCGGTGGTATTTACCAGCAATCTGGGGCGTTCCCTCTACAGCAGCCGCGCAGAATCGCCGTTGGGCGAGCCGGAATGGGGCATCTCGCAAACGCCGCAGGTCTGGATAGATCATCTGGCGTTCGAGCATCACGGCGAGGTCTGGCTGCAATGGGACAGCAACGACGCGCTGTTCCCTCCGGCGTTAGTCGAAACATTGTTCGACGCCTACTGCCAGCTAATTAACCAACTCTGCGATGACGAAAGCGCCTGGCAAAAGCCGTTCGCAGATATGATGCCCGCCAGCCAGCGCGCGATACGCGAACGGGTCAACGCCACCAGCGCCCCCATTCCCGAAGGCTTGCTGCATGAAGGCATTTTCCGTATCGCTCTGCAACAGCCGCAGGCGCTGGCGGTAACGGACATGCGTTATCAGTGGAATTATCATGAGCTGACAGACTATGCCCGCCGTTGTGCAGGCAGGTTAATCGAGTGCGGGGTTCAGCCCGGCGATAATGTGGCTATCACGATGTCGAAAGGCGCAGGACAACTTGTTGCAGTTCTGGCCGTCCTGCTGACCGGGGCGGTTTACGTTCCGGTTTCGCTGGATCAGCCTGCCGCACGGCGCGAGAAAATCTACGCTGACGCCAGCGTCCGGCTGGTGCTCATTTGTCAGCACGACGCCAGCGCCGGGTCAGACGATATTCCCGTCCTTGCCTGGCAGCAGGCCATTGAGGCGGAGCCGATCGCCAACCCGGTAGTACGCGCCCCCACGCAACCGGCCTACATTATCTACACCTCCGGCTCTACCGGTACGCCGAAAGGGGTAGTCATTTCTCACCGGGGAGCGCTTAACACCTGTTGCGATATCAATACCCGCTATCAGGTTGGCCCGCATGACAGGGTGCTGGCCCTCTCCGCCCTGCATTTTGATTTATCGGTTTACGACATTTTTGGCGTACTGCGCGCGGGCGGCGCGCTGGTGATGGTGATGGAAAATCAACGGCGCGATCCTCACGCATGGTGTGAGCTGATCCAGCGCCATCAGGTCACGCTCTGGAACAGCGTCCCGGCGCTGTTCGATATGCTGCTGACCTGGTGTGAAGGTTTCGCCGACGCCACGCCGGAAAACCTGCGCGCAGTGATGCTTTCCGGCGACTGGATCGGGCTTGACCTCCCCGCCCGTTATCGGGCCTTCCGGCCACAAGGACAATTTATCGCGATGGGCGGCGCCACCGAGGCGTCTATCTGGTCTAACGCCTGCGAAATTCACGACGTCCCCGCCCACTGGCGCTCCATCCCTTACGGTTTTCCGCTAACCAACCAACGCTACCGGGTGGTGGATGAACAGGGCCGGGACTGCCCTGACTGGGTGCCGGGTGAATTATGGATTGGCGGCATTGGGGTCGCGGAAGGCTATTTCAACGATCCCCTGCGTAGCGAGCAGCAATTTTTGACGCTCCCGGACGAGCGCTGGTATCGCACCGGCGATCTCGGCTGCTACTGGCCAGATGGCACAATCGAGTTCCTCGGTCGTCGCGACAAGCAGGTCAAAGTCGGAGGATATCGCATCGAGCTGGGCGAAATCGAAAGCGCGCTCAGCCAGTTGGCGGGGGTGAAACAAGCAACCGTTCTGGCGATCGGCGAAAAAGAAAAAACGCTGGCGGCATACGTGGTTCCTCAGGGCGAGGCTTTTTGCGTTACCGATCATCGGGACCCGGCACTGCCGCAGGTGTGGCACACGCTTGCGGGAACGTTGCCCTGTTGCGCCATCTCGCCAGAGATCTCCGCAGAACAGGTAGCCGATTTCCTTCAGCATCGCCTGTTAAAACTGAAGCCGGGTCACACCGCTGGCGCCGATCCTCTCCCCCTGATGAACTCACTCGCTATCCAGCCGCGCTGGCAGGCCGTGGTGGAACGCTGGTTAGCATTTCTGGTGACGCAACGGCGACTGAAGCCCGCTGCTGAAGGTTATCAGGTCTGCGCTGGTGAAGAACGCGAGGATGAACACCCGCACTTCAGCGGACATGACTTAACCTTATCGCAAATTCTTCGCGGCGCCCGTAACGAACTGTCGTTACTGAACGACGCGCAGTGGTCGCCGGAAAGCCTGGCCTTCAACCATCCGGCCAGCGCCCCGTATATTCAGGAACTGGCGACAATTTGCCAACAGCTTGCACAGCGCTTACAGCGCCCGGTACGCCTGCTTGAGGTGGGAACCCGCACTGGCCGCGCCGCAGAATCGCTGTTAGCACAGCTCAACGCCGGACAGATTGAGTATGTCGGGCTTGAGCAGAGCCAGGAGATGCTGCTGAGCGCCCGGCAGAGGCTCGCCCTCTGGCCTGGCGCCCGTCTGTCCCCCTGGAATGCAGACACGCTGGCGGCGCACGCTCACTCGGCGGACATTATCTGGCTTAATAACGCCCTGCATCGTCTGCTGCCGGAAGATCCCGGGCTCCTTGCGACATTACAACAGCTTGCCGTTCCCGGCGCGCTGCTCTACGTGATGGAGTTTCGCCAGTTAACGCCGTCCGCCTTGCTCAGCACGCTTCTGTTAACCGATGGGCAGCCGGAGGCCTTGCTGCATAACAGTGCCGACTGGGCGGCATTATTTAGCGCAGCCGCCTTCAACTGTCAGCATGGCGATGAGGTCGCGGGGTTACAACGCTTCCTCGTACAATGCCCTGACAGGCAGGTGCGCCGCGATCCCCGTCAACTTCAGGCCGCCCTCGCCGGGCGCCTGCCGGGGTGGATGGTGCCGCAACGGATCGTCTTCCTCGACGCCTTACCGCTGACGGCTAACGGGAAGATTGACTATCAGGCGCTGAAGCGTCGTCATACCCCTGAAGCGGAAAACCCGGCCGAAGCGGATTTACCGCAGGGCGACATTGAAAAACAGGTTGCCGCCCTCTGGCAGCAACTCTTATCGACTGGCAATGTCACCAGAGAAACCGACTTCTTCCAGCAAGGCGGCGATAGCCTGCTGGCGACCCGTCTGACCGGGCAACTTCATCAGGCAGGTTATGAAGCGCAATTAAGCGACCTGTTTAATCATCCCCGGCTGGCGGATTTTGCCGCCACGCTGCGGAAAACCGACGTCCCGGTTGAACAACCATTCGTCCACTCCCCTGAAGATCGCTACCAGCCCTTTGCGCTTACCGACGTGCAGCAGGCTTACCTGGTGGGGCGTCAGCCAGGCTTTGCCCTGGGCGGCGTCGGCTCACATTTCTTTGTTGAATTTGAAATTACCGATCTGGATCTCACCCGGCTGGAGACGGTCTGGAACCGATTAATCGCCCGCCACGATATGCTGCGCGCCATCGTGCGTGATGGACAGCAACAGGTGCTCGAACAGACGCCCCCCTGGGTGATACCCGCACACACCCTCCATACGCCTGAAGAGGCATTGCGGGTACGCGAAAAACTGGCGCATCAGGTACTCAACCCCGAAGTGTGGCCGGTATTCGATCTCCAGGTCGGATACGTGGACGGGATGCCCGCCCGCCTGTGGCTGTGTCTGGATAACCTGTTGCTTGACGGTCTGAGCATGCAGATCCTGCTGGCGGAGCTGGAGCACGGCTACCGCTACCCGCAACAGCTGCTTCCGCCTCTGCCCGTTACCTTCAGGGATTATCTGCAACAGCCCTCGCTACAGTCGCCCAATCCAGATTCTCTGGCATGGTGGCAGGCGCAGCTTGATGATATTCCTCCGGCGCCTGCGTTGCCGCTGCGCTGCTTGCCTCAGGAGGTTGAAACACCGCGCTTCGCCCGCCTGAACGGCGCGCTGGACAGCACGCGCTGGCATCGGCTGAAAAAACGGGCGGCTGACGCCCATCTCACCCCGTCGGCCGTGCTGTTATCGGTGTGGTCAACGGTTCTCTCTGCATGGAGTGCGCAGCCTGAGTTCACGCTTAACCTTACGCTTTTCGACAGGCGACCGCTGCACCCGCAAATCAACCAGATTCTGGGCGATTTCACCTCGCTGATGTTGCTGAGCTGGCATCCCGGCGAAAGCTGGCTGCACAGCGCGCAGTCACTACAGCAGCGGCTGAGCCAGAACCTCAACCACCGCGATGTGTCGGCCATCCGCGTGATGCGTCAACTGGCGCAACGGCAAAACGTGCCAGCCGTTCCGATGCCCGTCGTCTTTACCAGCGCGCTGGGCTTTGAGCAGGATAACTTCCTCGCCCGGCGTAATCTGCTCAAACCGGTCTGGGGCATCTCCCAGACGCCGCAGGTCTGGCTCGATCACCAGGTTTATGAATCCGAAGGCGAACTGCGCTTTAACTGGGATTTTGTCGCCGCGCTGTTTCCTGCCGGGCAGGTGGAGCGCCAGTTTGAACAATATTGCGCATTGCTAAACCGAATGGCCGAGGATGAAAGCGGCTGGCAACTGCCGCTCGCCGCGCTGGTGCCTCCCGTTAAACACGCAGGGCAATGCGCAGAGCGCTCACCGCGCGTATGCCCTGAGCACTCTCAGCCACACATTGCGGCGGACGAGAGCACCGTCAGCCTGATTTGCGACGCCTTCCGCGAGGTGGTTGGCGAGTCTGTCACGCCCGCAGAAAACTTCTTTGAGGCGGGCGCAACGTCGCTGAATCTGGTGCAACTGCACGTTTTGTTACAACGTCACGAATTTTCCACCCTGACGTTGCTTGACCTCTTCACCCACCCTTCTCCTGCTGCCCTGGCCGATTATCTGGCCGGCGTCGCCACGGTGGAGAAAACAAAACGTCCTCGCCCTGTTCGCCGTCGTCAGCGGCGGATATAGCGCGAAGCAAACTGATTTTCCCCGGAACGCCATCGCGAACGCCATCGCGAACGCCTGGCGTTCCATTGACTTTGTGAATCTTAGGAAACGGGACCGATTATGGATAACTTGCGCTTCTCTTCTGCGCCGACAGCAGATTCCATTGATGCATCGATCGCTCAACACTACCCGGACTGCGAACCTGTCGCGGTTATCGGCTACGCCTGCCATTTTCCTGAATCGCCGGATGGCGAAACGTTCTGGCAAAACCTGCTGGAAGGTCGTGAATGCAGCCGACGCTTTACGCGCGAAGAGCTACTGGCCGTCGGTCTGGATGCCGCCATCATTGACGATCCTCATTATGTCAATATCGGTACGGTGTTAGACAACGCCGACTGCTTCGACGCCACCCTGTTTGGCTATTCGCGACAGGAAGCGGAGTCGATGGACCCGCAGCAGCGCCTGTTTTTGCAGGCGGTCTGGCATGCGCTGGAACATGCCGGTTATGCCCCCGGCGCCGTCCCCCATAAGACCGGCGTTTTCGCCTCTTCCCGGATGAGTACCTACCCCGGTCGCGAAGCATTGAACGTGACAGAAGTCGCGCAGGTAAAGGGTCTGCAATCTCTGATGGGCAATGATAAAGACTATATTGCCACCCGCGCCGCGTACAAACTCAACCTGCACGGCCCGGCGTTATCGGTACAGACCGCCTGCTCCAGCTCGCTGGTTGCCGTGCATCTGGCCTGTGAAAGCCTGCGCGCAGGCGAATCCGATATGGCGGTTGCCGGCGGCGTGGCGCTCTCTTTCCCTCAGCAGGCGGGCTACCGCTACCAGCCCGGAATGATTTTCTCTCCTGATGGTCACTGTCGTCCCTTTGACGCCTCGGCTGAGGGCACCTGGGCCGGTAACGGTCTCGGCTGCGTGGTGCTGCGTCGCCTGAGAGACGCGCTGCTGTCAGGCGATCCGATTATCTCGGTGATCCTCTCCAGCGCGGTCAACAACGACGGCAACAGAAAGGTCGGCTATACCGCCCCTTCCGTCGCAGGGCAACAGGCGGTCATCGAAGAGGCGTTAATGCTGGCGGCCATCGACGACAGGCAGGTAGGTTACATTGAAACCCACGGCACCGGCACACCGCTGGGCGACGCGATTGAAATTGAAGCGTTACGCAACGTCTATGCGCCTCGCCCGCAGGATCAGCGCTGTGCGCTCGGTTCCGTGAAAAGTAATATGGGCCATCTGGATACCGCAGCGGGCATTGCCGGACTGCTGAAAACCGTTCTGGCAGTCAGCCGCGGGCAAATTCCACCCTTACTGAATTTTCATACCCCCAACCCGGCGCTGAAACTTGAAGAGAGTCCCTTTACCATACCGGTGTCGGCGCAGGCGTGGCAGGATGAAATGCGCTATGCGGGCGTCTCCTCCTTTGGTATTGGCGGCACCAACTGCCATATGATCGTCGCCTCGCTGCCCGACGCGCTCAACGCGCGCCTCCCCAATACGGATAGCGGCAGAAAAAGTACCGCGCTGCTGCTCAGCGCCGCCAGCGACAGCGCGTTGCGGCGGCTGGCGACGGATTATGCCGGGGCGCTGAGGGAGAATGCGGATGCCAGCTCTCTGGCCTTCACGGCCCTGCACGCGCGCCGTCTCGATCTTCCCTTCCGCCTAGCGGCGCCATTAAACCGTGAAACCGCCGCGGCGCTCAGCGACTGGGCCGGTGAGAAATCGGGGGCGCTGGTTTATAGCGGCCACGGCGCCAGCGGCAAGCAGGTGTGGCTGTTTACCGGCCAGGGCTCGCACTGGCGCACTATGGGTCAAACGATGTACCAGCACTCAACGGCGTTTGCCGACACGCTGGATCGCTGTTTTTCCGCCTGTAGCGAAATGCTCACGCCGTCACTGTGCGAAGCGATGTTTAACCCCGATTCGGCGCAGCTGGACAATATGGCCTGGGCGCAGCCAGCGATTGTCGCGTTTGAAATCGCGATGGCGGCGCACTGGCGCGCTGAAGGACTGAAGCCAGACTTCGCCATTGGGCATTCCGTCGGTGAATTTGCCGCTGCCGTCGTCTGCGGACACTATACGATTGAACAGGTCATGCCACTGGTTTGTCGGCGCGGCGCGCTAATGCAGCAGTGCGCAAGCGGCGCAATGGTGGCGGTATTTGCAGACGAAGACACGCTGATGCCGCTGGCTCGCCAGTTTGAGCTGGATCTCGCCGCCAACAACGGTACGCAACATACGGTATTTTCCGGGCCGGAAGCCCGTCTCGCGGTATTTTGCGCCACGCTCTCGCAGCATGACATTAACTATCGTCGCCTGAGCGTAACCGGCGCGGCGCACTCCGCTTTACTGGAGCCGATACTCGATCGGTTCCAGGACGCCTGCGCAGGGCTGCACGCGGAGCCGGGGCAAATACCGATTATTTCCACGCTCACCGCCGACGTCATTAATGAGTCAACGCTCAACCAGGCGGATTACTGGCGCCGACACATGCGCCAGCCGGTGCGTTTTATCCAGAGTATTCAGGTGGCGCATCAGCTCGGTGCCCGCGTTTTTCTGGAGATGGGGCCCGATGCCCAGTTGGTTGCTTCCGGGCAGCGCGAATACCGCGATAACGCATACTGGATAGCCAGCGCCCGGCGTAACAAAGAGGCGAGCGATGTCCTCAATCAGGCCCTGCTCCAGCTTTACGCTGCCGGCGTCGCCCTACCGTGGGCCGACCTACTGGCGGGTGATGGACAACGTATCGCTGCGCCATGTTATCCGTTTGATACTGAGCGTTACTGGAAAGAGCGCGTCTCCCCGGCCTGCGGGCCAGCCGACGCAGCGCTGTCTGCCGGGCTGGAGGTGGCGAGTCGCGCCGCGACAGCGCTCGATCTCCCCCGTCTGGAAGCGCTTAAACAGTGCGCCACGCGACTGCACGCCATCTACGTCGATCAACTGGTACAACGCTGTACCGGCGATGCCATTGAGAACGGCGTGGACGCCATGACCATCATGCGCCGTGGACGTCTGCTGCCCCGCTACCAGCAGCTACTCCAGCGCCTGCTGAATAACTGCGTGGTCGACGGCGATTACCGCTGCACCGACGGGCGATACGCTCGCGCCCGCCCCATTGAACATCAACAGCGGGAATCACTGCTGACGGAACTTGCCGGTTATTGTGAAGGTTTTCAGGCTATTCCCGACACCATCGCCCGTGCCGGCGATCGGTTATATGACATGATGAGCGGCGCGGAAGAACCGGTGGCGATTATCTTCCCGCAAAGCGCCTCTGACGGCGTGGAAGTGCTGTATCAGGAATTCAGCTTTGGCCGCTATTTCAACCAAATCGCCGCCGGGGTATTACGCGGCATTGTCCAGACGCGTCAGCCCCGCCAGCCGTTGCGTATTCTTGAAGTTGGCGGCGGAACCGGCGGCACCACCGCGTGGCTACTGCCGGAACTCAACGGCGTTCCGGCGCTGGAGTACCACTTCACCGATATCTCGGCGCTGTTCACCCGCCGCGCCCAGCAGAAATTCGCCGACTATGATTTTGTGAAGTATAGCGAGCTGGATCTCGAAAAAGAGGCGCAGTCTCAGGGTTTCCAGGCACAGTCTTACGATCTTATCGTGGCAGCGAACGTGATTCACGCCACCCGCCATATTGGTCGCACGCTCGATAATCTGCGCCCCCTGCTCAAGCCGGGCGGGCGCCTGCTGATGCGCGAAATCACCCAGCCAATGCGTCTGTTTGACTTCGTTTTCGGCCCGCTGGTTCTTCCGCTACAGGATCTCGACGCCCGCGAAGGTGAGTTATTCCTCACCACCGCTCAGTGGCAGCAACAGTGCCGCCACGCCGGATTCAGCAAAGTGGCGTGGCTACCGCAGGATGGCAGCCCGACCGCCGGGATGAGCGAACATATCATTCTCGCCACGCTGCCCGGTCAGGCGGTTAGCGCCGTAACATTCACCGCGCCATCAGAACCCGTGTTGGGGCAGGCGCTGACGGATAACGGTGATTATCTCGCCGACTGGTCTGATTGCGCAGGTCAGCCTGAACGGTTTAACGCCCGCTGGCAGGAGGCCTGGCGTCTGCTCTCACAGCGTCATGGCGACGCTCTGCCTGTGGAACCGCCCCCCGTCGCCGCCCCGGAGTGGCTGGAGGAGGTTCGCTTAAGCTGGCAAAACGAAGCCTTTTCCCGCGGTCAGATGCGCGTTGAAGCCCGTCATCCTGATGGCGAGTGGCTGCTGCTATCGCCCGCCGCGCCTCTTCCTGCGCCGCAGACGCATTATCAATGGCTCTGGACGCCCCTCAGCATCGCCAGCGTTGACCATCCGCTTACCTTCAGCTTCAGCGCCGGTACGCTTGCGCGCAGCGACGAGCTGGCGCAATACGGCATCATTCACGATCCGCACACCTCTTCGCGACTGATGATTGTTGAGGAGAGCGAGGATACGCTGGCCTTAGCGGAGAAAGTGATAGCAGCGCTCATCGCCAGCGCAGCCGGATTGATTGTGGTCACTCGCCGCGCGTGGCGAGTCGAGGACAATGAGGCACTCTCTGCGTCCCATCACGCGCTATGGGCCTTGCTTCGCGTCGCGGCCAACGAACAGCCGGAACGGTTGATTGCCGCCATCGATCTCGCCGAAAACACCCCGTGGGAAACGCTGCATCAAGGGTTAAGCGCAGTCTCACAATCACAGCGCTGGCTTGCCGCGCGGGGTGACACCCTCTGGCTCCCTTCACTGGCGCCCAATACGGGATGCGCCGCCGAATTACCGGCAAACGTGTTTACCGGCGATAACCGCTGGCATCTGGTGACCGGAGCGTTTGGCGGATTAGGCCGCCTTGCCGTGAACTGGCTCAGAGAAAAAGGGGCGCGACGCATCGCCCTGCTGGCGCCGCGCGTGGATGAGTCATGGCTACGCGATGTGGAGGGCGGGCAGACGCGCGTCTGCCGTTGTGATGTGGGCGATGCCGGGCAACTGGCCACGGTTCTTGACGATCTGGCGGCCAACGGCGGCATTGCCGGAGCGATTCATGCCGCTGGCGTATTGGCTGACGCGCCCTTGCAGGAGCTTGACGACCACCAGCTGGCCACCGTTTTTGCGGTAAAAGCGCAGGCGGCAAACCAGCTGTTGCAAACCCTGCGCAACCACGACGGACGCTATCTTATTCTCTACTCTTCCGCTGCCGCCACCCTCGGCGCGCCGGGTCAGAGCGCCCATGCGCTGGCCTGCGGCTACCTGGACGGGCTGGCCCAGCAGTTTTCCACCCTTGATGCGCCGAAAACGCTCTCTGTCGCCTGGGGCGCATGGGGAGAAAGCGGTCGGGCGGCCGCGCCGGAAATGCTGGCGACGCTCGCCAGCCGAGGTATGGGCGCGTTAAGCGATGCCGAAGGCTGCTGGCACCTGGAACAGGCGGTGATGCGCGGCGCCCCGTGGCGACTGGCGATGCGCGTTTTTACCGACAAAATGCCCCCGTTACAACAGGCTCTGTTTAACATCAGCGCCACAGAAAAAGCCGCAACGCCGGTCATTCCTCCTGCTGATGACAACGCCTTTAACGGCAGCCTGAGCGATGAAACAGCGGTGATGGCATGGCTGAAAAAGCGGATTGCGGTTCAGCTAAGGCTGAGCGATCCGGCGTCACTGCATCCAAACCAGGATCTGTTGCAACTCGGCATGGACTCGCTGCTCTTCCTTGAACTCAGTAGCGATATTCAGCACTACCTGGGCGTACGCATCAATGCGGAACGGGCGTGGCAGGATCTGTCTCCTCATGGACTCACGCAGCTTATCTGTTCTAAGCCAGAGGCGACGCCTGCCGCTTCGCAGCCGGAAGTGTTGCGGCACGACGCCGACGAGCGTTATGCGCCCTTCCCTTTGACGCCCATTCAGCACGCCTACTGGCTGGGGCGAACCCACCTCATTGGCTATGGCGGCGTCGCCTGTCACGTCCTGTTTGAGTGGGATAAACGCCACGATGAGTTCGATCTCGCCATACTGGAGAAAGCATGGAACCAGCTCATCGCACGCCACGATATGTTGCGTATGGTGGTTGATGCCGACGGGCAACAGCGAGTCCTGGCGACAACGCCGGAGTATCACATCCAGCGCGACGATCTGCGCGCGCTTTCCCCGGAAGAACAGCGCATCGCGCTGGAAAAACGGCGGCATGAACTGAGCTATCGCGTTTTGCCTGCCGACCAGTGGCCTCTCTTTGAGCTGGTGGTCAGCGAAATCGACGATTGCCATTACCGCCTGCACATGAACCTCGACCTTTTGCAGTTCGATGTGCAGAGTTTTAAAGTCATGATGGACGATCTGGCGCAGGTCTGGCGCGGTGAAACGCTGGCGCCGCTCGCTATTACCTTCCGTGATTATGTGATGGCTGAACAGGCGCGCCGACAGACATCGGCATGGCACGATGCCTGGGATTACTGGCAGGAAAAACTGCCGCAACTGCCTTTAGCGCCAGAGCTGCCGGTGGTTGAGACGCCCCCGGAAACGCCACACTTCACCACCTTCAAATCGACGATCGGCAAGACAGAATGGCAGACCGTGAAACAGCGCTGGCAGCAGCAAGGCGTCACACCGTCTGCCGCGCTGCTCACGCTGTTTGCCGCCACCCTTGAGCGCTGGAGCCGCACCACGGCATTTACGCTGAACCTGACGTTCTTCAATCGCCAGCCGATCCATCCGCAAATCAACCAGTTGATTGGTGATTTTACCTCCGTCACGCTGGTTGATTTTAACTTCTCAACGCCGGTGACGTTGCAAGAGCAGATGCAACAGACCCAACAGCGCCTCTGGCAAAACATGGCGCACAGTGAAATGAACGGTGTTGAGGTGATCCGTGAGCTGGGCCGCCTGCGCGGGTCACAACGTCAACCGCTGATGCCGGTGGTGTTTACCAGTATGCTGGGGATGACGCTGGAAGGCATGACTATCGATCAGGCAATGAGCCATCTGTTCGGCGAACCCTGCTATGTGTTCACGCAAACGCCGCAGGTCTGGCTGGATCATCAGGTCATGGAGAGCGACGGCGAGTTGATGTTTAGCTGGTACTGCATGGACAACGTGCTGGAACCCGGCGCTGCCGAGGCGATGTTTAATGACTATTGCGCCATCCTGCAAGCCGTCATCGCCAACCCTGAAAGCCTGAAGACTCTCGCCAGCGGCATCGCCGGGCACATTCCTCGCCGACGCTGGCCGCTGAACGCACAGACGGACTACGACCTGCGGGATATTGAGCAGGCGACGCTCGAATACCCCGGCATCCGGCAGGCCAGAGCGGAAATAACCGAACAGGGCGCGTTGACGCTGGATATCGTGATGGCCGACGATCCGTCGCCATCAGCGGCGACGCCTGATGAGCACGAACTTACCCAACTGGCGCTGCCGTTGCCTGAGCAGGCGCAGCTTGATGAGCTGGAGGCGACCTGGCGCTGGCTGGAGGCGCGTGCGCTACAGGGGATCGCGGCCACGCTAAATCGTCACGGCCTGTTTACCACGCCGGAGATCGCCCATCGCTTTAGCGCAATAGTACAGGCGCTGTCCGCACAAGCGTCTCACCAGCGTCTGCTGCGCCAGTGGCTACAGTGTCTGACGGAAAGAGCGTGGTTAACCCGCGAAGGTGAAAGCTGGCGCTGCCGCATTCCGCTCAGCGAGATTCCTGAGCCTCAGGAAGCGTGCCCGCCAAGCCAATGGAGCCAGGCGCTGGCGCAGTATCTGGAAACCTGCATCGCCCGGCACGACGCCCTCTTCTCCGGGCGGTGTTCTCCGCTGGAATTGCTGTTCAACGAGCAGCATCGCGTTACCGACGCGCTGTATCGCGACAACCCCGCCAGCGCCTGTCTGAATCGCTATACCGCGCAGATTGCCGCCTTATGCGGCGCAGAACGGATTCTGGAGGTTGGCGCCGGAACCGCAGCCACTACCGCGCCGGTGCTGAAGGCCACGCGGAACACGCGGCAGTCGTACCACTTCACGGACGTCTCCGCGCAGTTCCTCAATGACGCCAGAGCCCGTTTCCATGATGAATCGCGGGTGTCTTATGCCTTGTTCGACATCAACCAGCCGCTGGATTTCACCGCCCACCCGGAAGCGGGTTACGACCTGATCATCGCCGTCAATGTGCTCCACGACGCCAGCCATGTCGTCCAGACGTTGCGCAGATTAAAACTGTTGCTGAAAGCCGGCGGACGTTTGCTGATCGTTGAAGCGACGGAGCGAAACAGCGTATTCCAGCTGGCGAGCGTGGGCTTTATTGAGGGATTAAGCGGATACCGCGATTTCCGCCGCCGGGATGAGAAACCGATGCTCACCCGCTCCGCATGGCAGGAGGTTCTCGTTCAGGCCGGGTTTGCAAACGAGCTGGCGTGGCCCGCGCAGGAATCGTCGCCGCTGCGCCAGCATCTGCTGATGGCGCGTTCGCCTGGCGTAAATCGCCCGGATAAAGAAGCCGTGAGCCGCTATTTACAGCAGCGCTTTGGCACCGGTCTGCCCGTTTTACAGATCCGGCAAAGAGAAGCGTTATTTACGCCGCTGCATGCCCCGTCTGATGCGCTGATTGAGCCAGCCAAACCCACGCCAGTTGCCGGGGGGAATCCGGCGCTGGAAAAACAGGTGGCTGAACTCTGGCAATCGCTGCTGTCTCGCCCCGTGGCAAGGCATCACGACTTTTTCGAACTGGGCGGCGACAGCCTGATGGCGACAAGGATGGTCGCGCAGCTAAACCGGAGAGGGATTGCCAGGGCTAACCTTCAGGATCTGTTCAGCCATTCGACGCTGAGCGACTTCTGCGCCCATCTACAGGCGGCGACGTCAGGAGAGGACAACCCGATACCCCTTTGCCAGGGCGACGGCGACGAAACCCTGTTCGTCTTCCACGCTTCGGACGGCGATATCAGCGCCTGGCTGCCGCTCGCCAGCGCGCTGAACAGGCGCGTTTTCGGCCTGCAAGCAAAATCGCCGCAGCGCTTTGCCACGCTCGACCAGATGATCGATGAATATGTCGGGTGCATCCGTCGCCAGCAGCCTCACGGCCCTTATGTGCTGGCGGGTTGGTCGTATGGCGCGTTTCTTGCGGCGGGCGCCGCACAGCGCCTGTACGCCAAAGGCGAACAGGTTCGGATCGCGTTAATCGATCCCGTGTGCCGACAGGATTTCTGTTGCGAAAACCGGGCGGCCCTGCTGCGCCTGTTAGCCGAAGGACAAACGCCTCTGGCACTGCCCGAACATTTCGACCAGCAGACGCCCGACAGCCAGCTTGCCGACTTTATCAGCCTCGCTAAAACGGCCGGTATGGTGTCGCAAAACCTGACGCTGCAAGCGGCAGAAACGTGGCTCGACAACATCGCGCATCTGCTGCGTTTACTGACTGAGCATACGCCGGGCGAAAGCGTTCCTGTCCCCTGTCTCATGGTGTATGCCGCCGGGAGACCCGCGCGCTGGACGCCAGCAGAAACCGAGTGGCAGGGCTGGATAAACAACGCCGACGACGCTGTGATTGAAGCCAGCCACTGGCAAATCATGATGGAAGCCCCTCACGTTCAGGCTTGTGCGCAACACATTACGCGCTGGCTTTGCGCAACCTCAACGCAACCGGAGAACACGTTATGATGCCGTCCGCCTCCCCAAAACAACGCGTACTGATTGTGGGCGCCAAATTTGGCGAAATGTACCTGAATGCCTTTATGCAGCCCCCGGAGGGGCTGGAACTGGTCGGCCTGCTGGCGCAGGGAGGCGCCCGCTCAAGAGAGCTGGCCCATGCGTTTGGCATTCCGCTGTATACCTCGCCGGAACAGATAACCAGGATGCCGGATATCGCCTGTATTGTCGTGCGTTCGACCGTCGCCGGAGGAACCGGTACGCAGCTTGCCAGACACTTTCTGGCGCGCGGCGTACACGTCATTCAGGAGCATCCCCTCCACCCGGATGACATCAGTTCCTTACAAACGCTGGCGCAGGAACAGGGCTGCCGCTATTGGATAAACACGTTTTATCCGCATACGCGCGCAGGACGTACATGGCTTCGCGATGCGCAGCAGCTGCGTCGCTGCCTGGCTAAGACGCCGCCGGTAGTCCACGCCACCACCAGCCGACAGTTGCTCTACTCCACGCTGGATTTGTTGTTGCTGGCTCTGGGCGTTGATGCCGCCGCCGTAGAGTGCGACGTGGTTGGCAGCTTTAGCGATTTTCACTGTCTGAGACTCTTCTGGCCGGAGGGAGAAGCCTGTCTGCTGCTTCAGCGCTATCTCGATCCTGACGATCCAGATATGCATAGCCTTATCATGCACCGCCTGCTGCTGGGCTGGCCGGAAGGTCATCTTTCGCTGGAGGCGAGCTACGGCCCCGTCATCTGGTCATCCAGCCTGTTTGTCGCAGACCATCAGGAGAACGCCCACAGTCTCTACCGCAGACCGGAGATCCTGCGCGATCCGCCGGGTCTGACGCGCAGCGCGGCGCCCCTGAGCTGGCGTGACTGCTGCGAAACCGTCGGGCCGGAGGGCGTCAGCTGGTTGCTACACCAGTTGCGCAGCCATCTGGCGGGCGAACATCCACCAGCGGCCTGCCAAAGCGTACATCAGATCGCGTTATCACGGTTATGGCAGCAGATTTTACGTAAGACCGGCAATGCGGAGATCAGACGCCTGACGCCGCCGCACCACGACCGGTTAGCCGGTTTCTACAACGATGATGATAAGGAGGCGCTGTGACGCAATCTGTAATGTGCATCCCGCTGTGGCCCGCCCGGAACGGCAATACTGCGCATCTGGTCATGTGCCCTTTCGCTGGCGGCAGCAGTAGCGCGTTTCGCCACTGGCAAGCTGAGCAACTGGCTGATTGCGCGCTTTCTCTGGTGATCTGGCCGGGGCGCGATCGCCTTCGCCATCTGGAACCGCTCAGAAGCATTACACAACTGGCGGCACTGCTGGCGAACGAGCTGGAAGCATCCATATCGCCTGACACGCCGCTTTTACTCGCCGGGCACAGCATGGGGGCGCAGGTGGCGTTTGAAACCTGCCGACTTCTGGAGCAACGGAGGCATGCGCCGCAAGGACTGATTATTTCCGGGTGCCATGCCCCGCATCTGCATTCTGAACGCCAGCTCAGCCATCGCGATGATGCCGACTTTATCGCTGAACTGATAGACATTGGCGGATGTTCTCCTGAACTGCGGGAAAACCAGGAATTAATGTCGCTGTTTCTTCCTCTTCTGCGCGCTGATTTTTACGCCACCGAGAGCTATCACTACGACTCGCCCGACGTCTGTCCGCCGCTGCGCACGCCTGCGCTGTTATTGTGCGGCAGCCACGATCGCGAAGCCTCCTGGCAGCAGGTCGATGCCTGGCGTCAGTGGCTGAGCCACGTTACAGGCCCGGTGGTGATTGACGGCGATCATTTCTATCCCATTCAACAAGCCCGGTCATTTTTTGCGCAGATTGTCCGCCATTTTCCCCACGCATTTTCTGCAATGACCGCTTTGCAAAAACAGCCCAGCACTTCAGAAAGGTGACGCATGAATTCTTCCTTTGAATCTCTGATTGAACAGTATCCCTTACCCATTGCCGAACAGTTGCGCCACTGGGCGGCCCGTTATGCCTCGCGAATTGCCGTCGTTGATGCAAAGGGATCGTTAACCTACAGCGCGCTTGATGCACGGGTCGACGAACTTGCCGCAGGTCTGTCATCACTGGGTTTGCGTTCGGGGGAGCATGTAATTGTGCAGCTTCCCAACGACAACGCGTTTGTTACCCTGCTGTTCGCCTTGTTAAGACTGGGCGTTATCCCCGTGCTGGCGATGCCCTCCCAACGGGCGCTGGATATCGACGCGCTGATTGAGCTGGCGCAACCCGTCGCTTACGTTATTCACGGGGAAAACCACGCAGAGCTGGCCCGACAGATGGCGCACAAACACGCCTGCTTGCGTCATGTTCTGGTCGCTGGAGAGACCGTGAGCGACGATTTTACGCCGCTCTTCTCCCTTCACGGTGAGCGACAGGCATGGCCGCAGCCTGATGTTTCCGCCACCGCGTTGTTGTTGCTCTCAGGCGGCACAACCGGCACGCCCAAACTCATCCCGCGCCGACATGCCGACTATAGCTATAACTTCAGCGCTTCTGCTGAACTGTGCGGCATCAGCCAACAGAGCGTATATCTCGCCGTCCTCCCGGTGGCGCATAACTTTCCGCTGGCCTGCCCCGGCATTCTGGGAACGCTTGCCTGCGGCGGAAAAGTGGTGCTGACCGACAGCGCCAGCTGTGATGAGGTGATGCCTTTAATCGCGCAGGAAGGAGTGACTCACGTCGCCCTGGTTCCGGCGCTGGCGCAATTATGGGTGCAGGCCAGGGAGTGGGAAGACAGCGACCTTTCGTCGCTGCGCGTCATTCAGGCAGGCGGCGCCCGGCTCGACCCGACGCTTGCTGAGCAGGTTATCGCCACCTTTGACTGTACCCTGCAACAGGTCTTCGGTATGGCGGAAGGTCTGCTCTGTTTTACCCGGCTGGACGATCCGCATACCACCATTCTCCACAGCCAGGGGCGCCCGTTGTCCCCTCTGGATGAAATCCGCATCGTTGATCAAGACGAGAACGACGTCGCGCCGGGCGAAACCGGGCAATTGTTAACGCGCGGCCCTTATACCATTTCGGGCTATTACCGCGCCCCTGCCCACAACGCGCAGGCCTTTACCGCGCAAGGGTTTTACCGCACAGGCGACAATGTCAGGCTGGATGAGGCGGGGAACCTGCACGTTGAGGGGCGCATAAAAGAGCAGATCAACCGCGCCGGAGAAAAAATAGCCGCGGCTGAAGTGGAATCGGCACTGCTGCGTTTAGCGGAAGTGCAAGATTGCGCGGTGGTCGCCGCGCCGGACACGCTGCTTGGCGAGCGGATCTGCGCGTTTATCATCGCGCAGCAGGTGCCAACTGACTATCAGCAGTTGCGTCAACAACTGACCCGTATGGGGCTCAGCGCGTGGAAAATTCCTGACCAAATCGAGTTTCTGGACCACTGGCCACTCACCGCCGTCGGCAAGATAGACAAAAAACGCCTGACGGCTCTCGCCGTCGACCGTTATCGCCATTCTGCCCAATAAGCGCAAACCGACCCGAAACAGGTTGAAATAAACCCGTTTCGGGTAGCACCACTATTAGAAATAGTTATCATTTTCAATTCACCATTGTCGGTATTTTTGGCGTTTCGCCGTCTTACAGGGACTCACAACAATGAAAATGACACGGCTTTATCCCCTGGCCTTGGGGGGATTATTGCTCCCCGCCATTGCTAATGCCCAGACTTCACAGCAAGACGAAAGCACGCTGGTGGTTACCGCCAGTAAACAATCTTCCCGCTCGGCATCAGCCAACAATGTCTCGTCTACCGTTGTCAGCGCGCCAGAGTTAAGCGACGCCGGCGTCACCGCCAGCGACAAACTCCCCAGAGTGTTGCCCGGGCTTAATATTGAAAATAGCGGCAACATGCTTTTTTCGACGATCTCGCTACGCGGCGTCTCTTCGGCGCAGGACTTCTATAACCCCGCCGTCACCCTGTATGTCGATGGCGTCCCTCAGCTTTCCACCAACACCATCCAGGCGCTTACCGATGTGCAAAGCGTGGAGTTGCTGCGAGGCCCACAGGGAACGTTATATGGCAAAAGCGCTCAGGGCGGGATCATCAACATCGTCACCCAGCAGCCGGACAGCACGCCGCGCGGCTATATTGAAGGCGGCGTCAGCAGCCGCGACAGTTACCGAAGTAAATTCAACCTGAGCGGTCCCATTCAGGATGGCCTGCTGTACGGCAGCGTCACCCTGTTACGCCAGGTTGATGACGGCGACATGATTAACCCCGCGACGGGAAGCGATGATTTAGGCGGCACCCGCGCCAGCATAGGGAATGTGAAACTGCGTCTGGCGCCGGACGACCAGCCCTGGGAAATGGGCTTTGCCGCCTCACGCGAATGTACCCGCGCCACCCAGGACGCCTATGTGGGATGGAATGATATTAAGGGCCGTAAGCTGTCGATCAGCGATGGTTCACCAGACCCGTACATGCGGCGCTGCACTGACAGCCAGACCCTGAGTGGGAAATACACCACCGATGACTGGGTTTTCAACCTGATCAGCGCCTGGCAGCAGCAGCATTATTCGCGCACCTTCCCTTCCGGTTCGTTAATCGTCAATATGCCTCAGCGCTGGAATCAGGATGTGCAGGAGCTGCGCGCCGCAACCCTGGGCGATGCGCGTACCGTTGATATGGTGTTTGGGCTGTACCGGCAGAACACCCGCGAGAAGTTAAATTCAGCCTACGACATGCCGACAATGCCTTATTTAAGCAGTACCGGCTATACCACCGCTGAAACGCTGGCCGCATACAGTGACCTGACCTGGCATTTAACCGATCGTTTTGATATCGGCGGCGGCGTGCGCTTCTCGCATGATAAATCCAGTACACAATATCACGGCAGCATGCTCGGCAACCCGTTTGGCGACCAGGGTAAGAGCAATGACGATCAGGTGCTCGGACAGCTATCCGCAGGCTATATGCTGACCGACGACTGGAGAGTGTATACCCGTGTAGCCCAGGGATATAAACCTTCCGGGTACAACATCGTGCCTACTGCGGGTCTTGATGCCAAACCGTTCGTCGCCGAGAAATCCATCAACTATGAACTTGGCACCCGCTACGAAACCGCTGACGTCACGCTGCAAGCCGCGACGTTTTATACCCACACCAAAGACATGCAGCTTTACTCTGGCCCGGTCGGGATGCAGACATTAAGCAATGCGGGTAAAGCCGACGCCACCGGCGTTGAACTTGAAGCGAAATGGCGGTTTGCGCCAGGCTGGTCATGGGATATCAATGGCAACGTGATCCGTTCCGAATTCACCAATGACAGTGAGTTGTATCACGGCAACCGGGTGCCGTTCGTACCACGTTATGGCGCGGGAAGCAGCGTGAACGGCGTGATTGATACGCGCTATGGCGCACTGATGCCCCGACTGGCGGTTAATCTGGTCGGGCCGCATTATTTCGATGGCGACAACCAGTTGCGGCAAGGCACCTATGCCACCCTGGACAGCAGCCTGGGCTGGCAGGCGACTGAACGGATGAACATTTCCGTCTATGTCGATAACCTGTTCGACCGTCGTTACCGTACCTATGGCTACATGAACGGCAGCAGCGCCGTCGCGCAGGTCAATATGGGTCGCACCGTCGGTATCAATACGCGAATTGATTTCTTCTGATCCTTTAAATAAGCAGGGATGCCGTCACGGCATCCCTGATGCGCTTATCCCGCCCAGGGCAGCTCAGACTTGAGCTGCCCGTTTCAAATCTGGCTGTTGGCTGTGAGTGAGGAGCAGACATGGTTTTGAAGATATTACTGGCTTTTATTTAGTGTCAGTGTCTCAGTCCGTAATAGGTTTACTCATATTGATACCCGTAACCCTGAATCCGCTGGTTTCATAGACATGCCGGGCGCGAGCATTATCACCTGCAACACGCAATCTGATCTCTTTAAAACCCTTCGCTTGCAGATACTCTTCAAAAGCACGTAGGGATTGTTTGCCAAGCCCCACCCCCTGACTGGAGTTGAAAATATGAAAATCGTAGATAAAAACAGTGCGCTTAGTCGAGTCTGGTTTGTACCAGAGATAACCTACATGGTTGTTAGTCTTGTCCGACTGAGCAACAATACACATTAATACTTGCCCATGTGTATTAACTCCATCGGGAAGCATTTCCGAAATTTCCTGCTTCGCTCTGGCAAGAGAATCACGAAGGGATGCCCCGTAGTTTGATTCAATCTCATATGCATAATCATTAACAAAATATTCGAGATAAGCAGGATACTCATCTTTTGTCATCATTCGGAAAGAAATCACACCTGTCCCCTCACCCTTATCATGCTGAAAATATGAATATATTAATGAAGATGCAATCCTCTATCGTCAATCGTATTCACTTCTAAATACGCGTTCAGGCCAGGTGATTAACATAAAAAGGGTATTAATGTCCGCTCCTGGCACGCAGCGGACACGTTAACTGGGCTAAAAGTCCGCTGTGAGAGAATAGCAGTCATGGTTTCGAAGATGGTGCTGGCTTTTATTTAGTGTCAGTGTCCTTACGTTACAAGAATGAATGCAATATATGGGATAAACGCCGTGGTTGTGCCAATGCTTACAGAAGCCCACATGCAAATGTGGGCTTCTGGTATTACTGTTCTTCGCCTTCCTTACCGTAGTAAAGTTTACCGAGTTTGATGAGCGGCCTGCCCTGCGATTTACGGTGCATATTGGTATCACGCAGTGAATAGACGCAGCCACAATACTCCTGCTGGTAAAACTGTTCGCGTTTGCTGATCTCAATCATGCGCGATGACCCGCCCTGCTTACGCCAGTTGTAATCCCAGTATGCCATTCCCGGATAATGGGCAGCAGCGCGTTGTCCGCAGTCGTTAATCTGCTGCATATTCTTCCAGCGGGAAATCCCGAGTGAGCTGCTGATCACGCTGAACCCATGTTCCGCGGCATACAGCGCGGTGCGTTCAAAGCGCATATCAAAGCACATGGTACACCGAACACCGCGCTCAGGCTCCCACTCCATCCCTTTCGCACGCTCGAACCAGTTGTCGGTGTCGTAATCCGCATCAACAAAAGGCACGCCGTGTTTTTCGGCAAAACGGATATTCTCCTCCTTACGGATGAGGTACTCCTTTTGCGGATGAATATTAGGGTTATAAAAGAAAATTGTGTAATCAATGCCCGAGGCCTGAATCGCCTCCATGACTTCCCCCGAACAGGGCGCACAGCACGAGTGCAGCAGTAGCTTGTCTGCGCCGTTCGGCAGCGTCAGTTGCGGGCGTTTAAAATCAGCGTTCTTCATAAATGGATGCTTTGGCAATAGTGAAACTTTCAGGAATTTTAGCATTCACATCGGCGATAACGAAATTAAGAAGTCGCTGTTGTCGTTGAACAAAGGTTTGCTGAGAAGCATCTGAAACGGTCGACAAAATCTGACCGCGATTTGAGAGCTGGTCAGAACAATTAAACTTCCGCTCCTGGCACACAGCGGACAGTACAGTTGTCTGTCAGGTCCGCTTTGAGCGAAGAGCGGACTTATCCGTACAAGGCTTACCATCCAGAAATGGAAGTTCCCCCAAAAGGAAAACACTCGCAAACCTTCTAGACAACCTTTTCCCGAGCATTTAGCCTGAATTAAAATTTTAATATCTGTCAGGCTAGTTCATTATGAAAAATGATATCAGAACCCTCGACCTTAACCTTCTTAAGGCCCTTGATGCATTACTGGATGAGGGAAGCGTGACTCGGGCTGCACAGCGCCTCTCCCTGACGCAGCCTGCCGTCAGTGGTATGCTTATTCGCTTGCGTGATTACTTTGACGATCCACTCTTTGTTCGCACCAGCCACGGTATGGTCCCCACAATGCGGGCCAACGAACTTTCTACGCCGGTAAAACAAATCCTCACCGATATCGCTATCCTGCTGAAACCAAAGAAATTTGATCCCGTGACGGTGGAACTGACTTATACCATCGTCGCAACGGACTATGCACTTAAGGCTGTTGTCGTTCCGTTGATGGCTGAGCTAAAACAACGTGCACCGTATATTAAAATCGCCGTGCGGCCCGTGGACAATGAGCGAATGTATCAGCAGTTGTCTCGGGGTGAAGTTGATCTGGCTTTGATAACACCGCAAACAATCCCCGAAGACCTGCATGGAAGAGCGCTCTATGAAGAAGATTATGTCTGCGTAGCACGACGTCATCATCCTCTGGCAGCGAGTTCAGAAATGACGCTCGAACAATTTTGCAAACAGGAACATATTCTGGTGTCTTCAGAAGGTAACTTCACCGGTGTTACAGATGAAGCACTGGCTAAGCTCAGTCTGACACGACGAGTAGGCATGTCAGTTAATAGTTTTCAGGTGATACCTGATATATTGCGAGTGACTGATATGATTGCAGTTGTACCTCACCGCATGGTCCTGACTAACAACGATCTCATCATTCTCCCTTTGCCCCTGAAAGTACCCGGCTTTACCAAGAGCATGGCCTGGCATGAGCGAACCCATCGTGACCCAAGTCATCAGTGGATTCGTGCTTTATGCGCAGAAGTAAGCCAACATCCCGCGTCCTGATATAATTTATCTTATTAAGAATATAAGTAATGACAATTCGCCTTATAACTCCATTGCACCAATAATCACTGCCATCACGTTACTGCCGTAATGACACACGCAGTGCACTCAACTATAGCAATTGGAGAAATTTATGAACGCGATTAACTGGCCAGAAGACTTTGTTCCGGGTTTTACCGATAACTTTGTTTCTAATGAAATGATCATCTCAGGTCTGAACGTCAATGATGTCTGGCCGCTCCTGAGTCAGCCATTGCTATGGCCGGAATACTATAAAAATTCCGCCGATGTGCGCTTTTATGACAACAAAGGTCCAGAATTGGAAAATGGGGTTCGCTTCTACTTCAGCACGTTTGGTTTCCCAGTTGAAGCTCAGGTTGTGGAGTTTGTTCCACCTGCTGAAGGTAAACCTGCTCGTCTGGCATGGCACGGATGGGCCGGTGAAAAAGATACCGCTCAACGACTCGATGTCCATCATGCGTGGCTACTGGAGGATCTTTCCGGTCACAGGGTCCGTATCCTAACGCAGGAAACACAGAACGGAGTCCCGGCAAAAGATCTGGCAAATACCCGCCCGAACCCAATGCTTAATGGTCATCAGGAATGGCTTGACGGCCTGATTCGAGCAGCAAAGAAATAATAAACCGCTTTCCACAGTCATATCACTGAGGCTGCACTTCCCCGTAGCCTCAAGAATATTTGCCCGTTTGCTATTGCACTTGATTACAGGTAAATCATGTAACCCCCGCAAGTGACACCGCGCGGCCATATCTGTAATGTCCCCTCCTGGCACACAGCGGACAAGTGCGAAGGTCTACTATGAGCGAGAAGCGGGCATTGACGATGCCCCTGGTACAACATATATGTCGGTTGACTCAAATGCCATTCTGAAATGAATGTATGTGTAGAACCTCGCTGCAACATTTCCAGAATTGGGCATGTTTTGCCGTTTCATTTTTCAGTAACTAAATTCTTCTCTCAACAATCCAAATACCCAATCATCATGCCAGCAACCATGCCAACTTCCCCTCCAGGCACGCAGCGGCTGGGCTGAGTGGTCGTCACGTCTACAGTGAGCAAGGAGCAGAATTTTTTTGAACTAATATGACACCATTCTCTCTGCATTAGTCATGACAATTTATCTTTCTCACATAAAACTAATGTCATAAAACGGCTATTTGGATCAGACTGATAATCAGCAAACGGCTCGCAGTTAACGAAACCGTGCTTGATATAAAGTTGATGGCAAGCGGAAAACCCTGGCTGTGTTCCGGTTTCTAAACTTAAACGTCGTAGGCCTTTGATATGCGCAACCTGCAAGATATGCTGTAAAAGCTGATTCGCTACGCCACGACGCAAAAAATTTGGCGCGGTACGCATTGATTTCAGCTCACCATGTTCATCATCCAGTATTTTCAGCGCGCCAATTCCTGCGAGTTGTCCCCCTTCCCATGCTGACCAAAATATCACAGCTGGGTCACGCAGTTTTCGAATATCTAAAGCATGGCTGCTTTCTGGTGGGGACTGCTCCAGCATGCCGGAAATATGATAGGCCACTAACGCTTGCACTGCTGGATGGGAGAGATCGTCAGTTTTGATAGTGAGCAAGACTTTTCCAAAAAAAAGTTGATTACATATTTGTAACATACAAGCAAGCGGCAGTATCTTTGTCTAATATCTATTTCTTATGGCACTGACCTGCACTCCGCTGATTAATACGCCGTTGCATTAGCAATATCCCCTCCTGGCACAACGCAGTCAGTCTAAAGCGCCGTCAGGTCTGCCATAATCGTACAGCAGACCTTTTACCGGAAGCCCATTCCGAACCGCATTCTGGACGTTCTAGCGCAACAGTACCTTACCCAGCAGATAAGTTGTTGCCTGTCCGCCGATGTGGACTCGATCCCCCACTCGCTGGCAGCGTAAATCCCCGCCACGTTCGGCGCCCTGGTGCGCCAGCATTTGTGTTTTTTTCAGTTTTTCAGCCCAGTACGGAATTAGCATGCTATGTGCTGAACCTGTAACGGGGTCTTCCGCTACGGCTTCTCCCGGGCAAAAGAAACGGCTGACAAAATCGTATTTCTCTTCGCCGGGCGCGGTTATGCAAACCATTTTTCCCAGAGGGAGCATGGCATTAATGTTCGGGCGTAGCGCTTCTACCTGCCGTTGATTATCCAGCACGACCATGTAATCACGCGCCACGCGCACTTCTTTGTATTCTGTGATGCCCAACGTTTCCAGCAATAAGGAGGGCGGCACGACGGGCTCGGTTTCCCAGGCAGGAAAATCAAGCATCAACCACTCGCCGCTGCGTGCTACTGTCAATGGGCCAACAAACCGGGTATCAAAATGGATAGTCGCGCCCGGGTAATCAAGATGTTCAAAGATGACGTGCGCGGCAGCAAGTGTGGCATGCCCACACAGATTTATTTCCCCCTGAGTGGTAAACCAGCGCAACTCAAAGCCGTTTTCATTTGGGACAAAAAAAGCCGTTTCTGACTGGTTATGCTGTTTAGACATTTTCAATAATGTCTCATCGGGCAACCACTCGATGAGCGGACACACGGCTGCGGCATTGCCGCCAAAAGTAGCCGTGCTAAAGGCATCAACCATGTAAAAATCAATTTGTTGCATAGCGCAAACCTCGAATCGTTCTTTGAGCCCCCACACTCTACCATGCCTCGACAACGCGCAATCTCGTATTTTTCATCGCTTGATGTTCGGCTTCGGCGCCATTCCGTTGCTGGCGGTGTATCCCAATACCAGACGACATTTAAACAACGTCGCAACACCCCATTGACCTTCAAGTGAACTTTAAACTTATACTTTGAAAAAGGCCAATGGGCCGGGACACTCGTCTGAAATTGTCGAAGAGGAAGTGAGATGCAAACGATTCTGGGGGCAAGCGGACAGATTGCCCGGGAACTTGCTCGCGAGTTAACGCATTCTTACAGTGCTGAACTGAGGCTTGTAAGCCGTAATCCACAGAAGGTAAATGACAGCGATAGCCTTATGCCCGCTGATTTACTGGATGCCCGTCAGACACTGGAAGCAGTTAAAGGAAGCCGCATTGTCTATTTTGCGGCGGGTCTGCCGCCGGATGCCGACCTCTGGGAACAGCAGTTTCCGATAATGCTGCAAAACGCGCTGAACGCGTGTCGGACAGTGGGGGCAAGTTTTGTTTATTTTGACAATACTTATATGTACCCACAGGACAGCAGATTGCAGACCGAGGAAACGCCGTTCCTGCCGTCAGGGCGCAAAGGACGGGTTCGGGCCCTGATGGCAAACAGGGTGCTGGAGGAGATGCGCCGGGGCGACATCCCTGTGCTTATCGGGCGCGCGCCCGAGTTTTATGGGCCGGGAAAAACCCAGAGTTTTACCAATGCCTTAATTTTAGACAGACTTAAAGCAGGGAAAAAACCACGCGTGCCATTACGTGACGACACATTACGTACGCTCATATGGACCCCCGATGCCAGTCGGGCTTTAGCGTGTCTTGGCAACACCCCTGATGCCTTCGGTCAGACGTGGCACCTGCCCTGTTGCGATGAACGGCTCACCTATGCGCAGTTCGTTTCTCTGGCCTGTAACGTGTTCGGGAAAGAAACGTCATGGTCTGTCCTGAGCAAATTCGCCTTGTTCGCCGCCGGTATCTTTTCCAAAGGCCCACGGGAACTCCGGGAGCTCCTGCCCCGCTATCAACATGATAACCTGTTTGATTCATCAAAATTTAAGCGGCGATTCCCGGACTTTCAGATAACAACGTACCGTCAGGGACTGGAAACCCTTTACCGTGAATGGAAAGCGTCGCTCACCGTAAAGAAAGACAAATAAACAACCACGCAGGTGGTATCGCTAATCAACCCCTGACATTAAACAGGTAGAATCAGATGAAACTCATTGAGATAACAGAAGCTGGCGGCCCTGAAGTTCTGAAGGTAAGCCAGGGAAAAATGCCGGAATGTGGCGAGAACGATGTCCTGATCTCAGTTAAAGCGGCCGGCGTGAATCGCCCGGATATTATGCAGAGAGAGGGAAAATATCCCATGCCAGAGGGTGTTACGCCGGTTCCCGGGCTGGAAGTCGCGGGTATCGTACACTCAATCGGGAAAAACGTTGCTCACTTTTCAGTTGGCGATCGCGTCTGTGCGCTCACCAATGGCGGGGGATATGCAGAATTTTGCGCCGTTCCGGCAGGTCAGGTATTGCCTGTCCCACAAAATTTAAGTTTTACAGAAGCAGCAGCGCTTCCGGAAACATTCTTTACGGTATGGGCCAATCTTTTTTCGTTGGGAAAAGTGAGAAAAGAGGATGTTGTTTTGATCCACGGTGGCGCAAGCGGCATAGGGACGACCGCGCTGGCGTTGTGTAATGCCATGAATATTAAAGCGTTCAGCACCGTCGGAAGTGACGATAAAATTCCGTTCCTGCAACAATATGGGGAAATCATTAACTACAAAACCCATGATTTTGAAGAAGAAATCCGCAGCAGAACCGACGGAAAAGGCGTTGATGTTATTCTTGATATTGTCGGCGCCGCTTATTTTAACAAGAACCTTCGCCTTCTTAAAAAGGATGGTCGGCTCGTACTGATTGGATTTATGGGGGGCAGGATGGTTAAGGAATTCGATATCCAGGAACTGATTCTTAAAAGAGCGGTGGTAACCGGTTCAACGATGAGGAGCCGGGACGCTGCTGAAAAGGAAGAAATCGCCCAACAGCTCATACAAAAAGTATGGCCTTTAATCGAAGCCGGAAAGTGTAAACCCGTCATTCACCAGACAGTTAAATTTGAGGATGTCCGTCAGGCACATACATTACTGGATGCCGGAACTCATATCGGTAAAGTTATCCTTACCCTTGAATAAGCGCAAAGGGCGGGAGCATCCCCTGTCCCGCCCTGCACAATTATACAATCCTCAGCGGGCCAGCCCCTGGTAACCGGGTTATCAGATTTGCGCCCATTAACGTTGCCGGCGTGTAGGCCCCTCCTGCAATCCGGTTCATCATCAGGTGCTCAACCACCGCTAACGACCCCATAATGGTCAGGGTATAACCATTCGGTGTACGGATACGGGCAGTTTTTTTGTCGCCACGGGCGTTGATGGCCTCTCCCCACACAAAAGAGGGCGTCTGTTCACGTTTCATTTCTCCGGGACCTTTCACCGTTCGGGATATATAAGCCTTGAGGAGCTTCTGCACCCATGCCAGTCGCAGCAATGGTCTGATGTAGTTTGCTCTCCGGGCCTGGGAAATCATGCGCGTCGAACCCGGCACAAAGACCTGAATGTCTGGAATACCTGTCGTGTAATACGCCGTGGACACGTCCCCCCAGGGGATTGTCATCGCGTCCTTCTCGCCATCGCCGAAGTCAATACGGCGAACTTCATAAGCAAGCGGCACGGTAATGATCTTCCCTCCTCGCCGAATTTTTCCGCCCTGCGCCAGCCCCTCGATCGCCGTTTTCGCCGTACCCGGAGAAAAAACAGAGCGTGAATCGAATCCCAGGTTAAGGCGGATCGCATCCGGCAGGGCCTCCTTCAGGGCGGCCGCCACGCAGTCCGTAGGAATAACGTCAAACCCGACGCCGGGGCACAATACAACACCGGCATCCCGGGCACGGGTATTCAGCAGTTGTGCCGCCTCGAACACGTCTATCTCCCCTGTAATATCAAGATAATGAGTTCGGGTTTGCAGGCAGGCCTCCATCAAAGGCGCCGCAGTGGCGGAGAACGGCCCCGCACAATTTAATACCAGAGCACACCCTTCAAGCTGTCTGAGCAGTTCAGCCGGGTTATCAAGGGCGAAGGCGTGAGCCTCAAGCCCGAGATTGCGAGCCAAAGAGTCTACCGTTTCTTGCCTGCGCCCCGCCAGAACTGGCCTGAATCCTCGCCGTACGGCCTCACGGGCAATCATTTCTCCGGTGTAACCGTTCGCGCCATAGATCATCCAGCGCGGAAATTCTGGATGGGAATGTTGCTCATTCATTGCATTAACCCCTTTAATAAATAAATTGCCCGGCTTACGTCACAGCATAACCTTAAAGTTAACTTCAAGGTCAATATACCCGTCATACTTCACGTTGCATGTACATTGGTTGTGCCATAACGGTGACAGTTCAAATCTGAGCCAGGAGGCATAACGTAATGATTAAATTCACCAGCGAATGATAAAGCCAATACCATTACTTTTATTCCGCCTTATTTTTATTCGCCATTGATTGTCAGACGGCAAGATAACGATTAAAATAGTTTCTATCGCATTCACCCTTCGTTGAATCCTTCTCATTACATCTTCAGAGAAATCGTCAGTCATGATTATCAGACCAGAGCAACATTGGTTTTTTCGATTATTTGATTGGCATGGCTCGGTATTGTCAAAAATAACATTTCGGTTATTTTTAAACCTTGTCATGTCAGCTATCGCAATTATCATTTATCAATGGTATGAGCAACTGGGCATCCACTTAACCGTTGCCCCTTTTAGCCTGCTGGGGATCGCAATCGCTATCTTTCTTGGCTTTCGCAACAGCGCCAGCTACAGCCGTTTCGTTGAGGCACGGGGACTGTGGGGAACCTTACTGATTGCCGAGCGTTCCATCATCCGTCAGTTAAAAAATTTGTTGCCGAATGACGTTGAGCTACATAAAAGAATTTCAGGTTATCTGATTGCCCTTTGCTGGAGCCTGAAACATGAATTACGCAAAACCGACGCCGGATATGATATGTACCGAATTCTGCCCCGGCATATTCTTACCCAGGTCATGTTCAGCCCGATGAAAACCAACCGGATATTATTATTGATCGGCGATGAAATGGCGGCACTGCGTGAACAAGGCAAGCTGAGCGATATTACATTTAGCCTCATCGATAATAAAATAGATGAAATCGCCCACGTTATTGGCGGCTGTGAACGAATTGCAAATACCCCGGTGCCGTTTGCTTATACATTAATACTCCAGCGAACCGTTTATCTTTTTTGTACCCTTCTTCCTTTTGCGCTGGTTGGCGACCTGCATTACATGACGCCATTCGTGTCCGTTTTTATTTCCTATACCTTTTTATCCTGGGATTCCCTGGCGGAAGAACTTGAAGATCCCTTTGGCACATCGGCTAACGATTTACCGCTCAACGCGATTTGCAACACCATTGAGCGCAATCTGAAAGAGATGACCGGGCAACAGCCCCTGCCGGAGCCGCATCAGCCCGATCGCTACTTCAATCTGACCTGAGTCCATTGCCCGCTATCCACCAATGTACGACAGGTTTTGCGTAATGCCGGTGTTCCCCTGATGTAAAAAGTGCGTCTGTTTTTTATGCGTCAGCGCATCGGCAATACGCATCTTAAGGGCATCCTGCTGCGTATCGTCTTGCAGCACGTCTCGTAAGTCGACCCCGCCATCACCAAAAAGACATAAATGCAGTTTGCCGATGGAAGAGACGCGCAGCCGGTTGCAACTGGCGCAGAACGTTTTTTCATAGGGCATGATCAGGCCGATTTCGCCTGCAAAGTCCGGGTGGCAAAAGACCTGTGCCGGGCCATCACTGCGCTGGCGAATCTGGCGCACCCAGCCGCGTCGCAGCAGTTCATCACGCAGCACCACGCCCGAAATATGATGGCGTTGAAACAGCTCGCTGCCCTCACCCGTTTCCATCAGTTCGATAAAGCGCAACTGAATGTGGCGAGGCTTAATCCAGGCCAGAAACGTGTCCAGTTGATGATGATTCACATCGCGCATCAGAACTGTATTCACCTTGACCTTTTCAAAACCGGCGGCAAACGCCGCATCAATACCGTTCATCACGTCCTGAAATTTATCCTGCCCGGTGATGGCATAAAACTGGCGAGCGTCCAGACTGTCCACGCTGACGTTGATGGCGGTTAATCCGGCCTCACGCCAGCGTGCGACGTCACGCGCCAGGCGATAGCCATTGGTCGTTATCGCAATCTGGCGAATCGCCGCATTTTCGCGCACCGCCGCGATAATATCGATAAAGTCGCGGCGCAAGGAGGGTTCCCCGCCGGTAAGACGGACTTTTTCCGTACCCAGCGCGGAGAACGCGCGGGTGACGCGGCGAACTTCATCCACCGACAAAAATGACTTGTTGCTCACGCCGCCGGGTTTGTACCCGTCCGGCAGACAGTAGGTACAACGAAAATTGCACACATCGGTAACGGACAGACGTAAATAGGTGAATTTACGCTGCCATGAGTCCATAAGCGGTTGCATAGATAACCTCGGGAGACAACGAACAGGCAGGCCACATCAGCGTGATGTGGCCTGAGACAGGAAGTAAGACGTGTTAGTGGGTTTTCATCCCCGCCGCCAGCATCAGCAGCTTAAACCCGGATGCGACGACGGCCAGCGCCATAACGCTTGCCGCCCAGATGATGACCATCCAGCCCACCCTTTTCCACCAGGCGCGTGGGGCGGTATCCGCAGGTTTAGCGTGCTCTGTGTCTGATAGTGAAGCCATTAATGATACCCCTCATCAGGATTAATTTTTCCGCGAAAGACGTAGTAACTCCAGCAGGTGTACATCAGAATTACCGGGATAATCAGTAGCCCCCCCACCAGCATAAAGCCCTGGCTTTGCGGCGGTGACGCGGCCTGCCAGATAGAGATCGACGGCGGAATGATATTGGGCCAGATGCTGATGCCCAGCCCGCTGAATCCCAGGAAAATCAGTCCAAGGGTCAGCATAAACGGCCCATAGCTCGCTTTGCGGTTATAGGCGGAACGCACAATTCCCCAGCAGCAAACCAGCACTAACAGCGGGACAGGCGCAAACCAGATGGTCTCTGGCAGGCTGAACCAGCGTTGAGCAATCGCCGGATGCGTCAACGGCGTCCACAGGCTGATAATGACGATGATCGCCAGCAGCAGCAGCGTCAGGATAATCGCCTTCTCCGACATGCTTCGGTGCAGCGGGCCTTCCGTTTTCATGATAAGCCAGGTGCAGCCCAGTAACGCATAGGCCACCACCAGCCCCACGCCGCAGAACAGCGGGAAAGGCGCCAGCCAGTCCATCGTCGAGCCGCTGAACGCCCGTCCGGTTACCTGCAAGCCGTTAACCAGCGTTCCCACGGCGACGCCCTGGCTGAAGGTTGCCAGCACAGAACCGCCGATAAAGGCTTTATCCCAAAGCGGGCGGTGTTCCGGCGTCGCTTTAAAGCGAAATTCAAACGCCACGCCCCGGAAAATCAGCCCCAGCAGCATGGCGGTTAACGGCACGCTGAGCGCATCGACAATCACCGCATAAGCCAACGGAAACGCGCCATATAACGCCGCGCCGCCCAGCACCATCCAGGTTTCATTGCCATCCCAGACGGGGGCCACGGTATTCATCATCATGTCGCGCTCTTTCTCGTTCTTATTGAACGGAAAAAGAATGCCGATCCCCAGATCAAAGCCGTCCATCACGATGTACATCAACGTTGCGAAAACAATGATGACGAACCAGATTATTGACAGGTCGATGCCCATTTTATTCTCCCCTGCGTGTGTTCATGGGTTCGCTCACCGCCGATAACGGACGCGCTGGCGTACCCCCCTGAGCGATATCATGCGCATGTTCGCGCACTGGCCCCTTTTTGATCAGCCGCACCAGGTAGAGGTAGCCCACCCCAAAGACGGACGAATAGACGAGGATGAACGCCAGCAGGCTGACGGACATGTGCATGTCGCCGTGTGCGGAAACAGCATCACGCGTGCGCTGCAAACCGTAGACTACCCACGGCTGGCGGCCAATCTCGGTGGTAAACCAGCCCGCCAGAATAGCGATTAACCCCGATGGCCCCATGCAGAATACGAACCACAGGAAAGGACGACACTGATACAACCGGCCACGCCAGCGCAGCCACGCGCTCGCCACCCCGGTCAGGATCATCAGCATCCCCAGCCCCGCCATTATCCTGAACGACCAGAAAATGATGGTTGAGTTCGGGCGATCCTCTTTCGGGAACGACTTCAGCGCGGGCACTTGTTTGTCGAGGCTGTGCGTCAGAATCAGGCTTCCCAGATAAGGGATTTCAAGGCTGTACTTCGTTTTTTCCGCATCCATATCCGGCACGCCAAACAGAACCAACGGCGTGGCTTCGCCTGGCGGGTTTTCCCAGTGCCCTTCAATCGCCGCAATTTTCGCCGGCTGATGTTCCAGCGTATTGAGACCGTGCGCATCGCCAATCACCGCCTGAACCGGTGCGACAAACAGCGCCATCCACAACGCCATCGAAAACATCTTTCTGATCGCGGGCGTGTCGTTTCCTTTCAGCAAATGCCAGGCTGCCGAGGCGCCGACGAAGAACGCGCTCGCCAGAAACGCCGCCGTGGACATATGCAATAAACGGTACGGGAACGACGGGTTAAAGACGATGGCCATCCAGTCCACCGGCACGACAACGCCGTTCTCAATCGCGTAACCCTGCGGCGTTTGCATCCAGCTATTGGAAGAGAGGATCCAGAACGTTGAAAACAAGGTTCCCAGCGCAACCATACAGGTCGCGAAGAAATGCAGTCCCGGCCCGACGCGCTTCCAGCCGAACAGCATCACGCCCAGAAAGCCCGCTTCAAGGAAGAATGCCGTCAGAACTTCATACGTCAGCAACGGACCGGTGATACTTCCGGCAAATTGTGAAAAGCCGCTCCAGTTAGTCCCGAACTGGTAAGCCATGACCAGGCCTGAGACCACCCCCATCCCAAAATTGACGGCAAAGATCTTTGACCAAAAGTGATAAAGGTCGCGATACGTTTCATTTTTGGTTTTGAGCCATAGCCCTTCAAGGACGGCGAGAAAACTTGCCAGGCCAATTGTTATTGCGGGAAAAAGAATGTGAAAAGATACGGTAAAGGCAAATTGTATCCTCGCAAGGTGAAAAGCATCTATTCCAAACATAATTCCCCCCACGGAGTCGACATTGACTGATTTATTTTGTACAACGCTTTCATTTCCAGCCTTTTTCTTTGATTAATAGCGATTTTCTGAATATTTCAGAGCAGGTGAATCTAATAATTTTCGGCGTATTTAATTAGTCTCAAACAATTATTCAAAAAGTTCAAATAGGTTAAATTTAATAAGTGATAGATAACATTTATTATGATAATGATAAAATCCTGTTATAATTTCTTTAAATCGACAGCGCAGACGCCGCATAATCCGGGCAAACCCCGCGAATTAACTGGGTTCCACCATCTGTTATATAAATTTTTATATAACGAATAATAAAAGATGTTGCTGTTATCTCCCGGGTAGAGACAACTGTTTGTATTTATTAACCATCACCATTACCCATTTTTTAAATAAGGTTAATGGCTTTTCAAATGGATATTTGTCCGGCTGGCTTTTATTTATATAACGCGCAGCCGCTAAACGTAATTGTTAAATACACTGGAATAACCCTACCTGTTATGTAGCTATTTCAGGATGCCAATGTGACCAGAATAGTCAGGAGTTCATATGAATAAGAAAAGACGTTCAGTTCCCGGAGTCAGACACTATGACGGTCCTGCTGGCGGCTGGGGCGCGTTAAAAGCAACGGCCATTGCCGTTCGTACACAAATGGACGCGCTTGAAGCACCCGTTACTCTGTTACGCACAAATCAGCCAGACGGCTTTGACTGCCCAGGATGCGCATGGCCGGATAAAGAACATAAATCAACGTTTCAGTTTTGCGAAAACGGTGCGAAGGCCGTCACGTGGGAAGCAACAAGCAAGCGTGTCACACCGGCGTTTCTGGCCAAAAATACCGTCAGCGCGCTGCTGAAGAAAACAGATTTCGAACTTGAAGGGTATGGTCGCCTGACTCATCCGCTGGCCTATCACAAAGAAAGCGACACATTTCGCCCTGTCGAATGGGAACAGGCCTTTGCCCGCATCGGCGAAGTGCTTCGCGGTCTCTCCCCTGAACAGGTGGAATTTTACACGTCCGGTCGCGCCTCCAACGAAGCGGCATATCTGTTCCAGCTTTTTGCGCGCGAATACGGCAGCAACAATTTTCCCGACTGTTCCAATATGTGCCACGAAGCCACCAGCGTAGGTCTGCCGCGCTCAATTGGCATCGGTAAAGGAACCGTATCGCTGGATGATTTTGAAAAGACGGAACTGGTGATCGCTATCGGCCATAACCCAGGGACAAACCATCCCCGTATGATGGGGACGCTGCACGAGCTTGCACGCCGCGACGTGCCGATTATCGTCTTTAACCCGCTGCGTGAAAGAGCGCTGGAACGCTTTGCCGACCCGCAGAGCATCATCGAAATGGCGACCTACAGCTCAACCGACATTGCCTCAACCTATTTCCAGGTCAGGGCTGGCGGTGATGCCGCCGCGCTGAAAGGCATTGCCAAACATGTGTTGCAGCTGGAAGCAGAGCGTGGCGATGTTCTGGATCGCGCGTTTATCGCCGCCCATACGCTGGGCTTTGACGATTTTGCCGCAGATATTGCCGCAACCTCCTGGGAATCCATTGAGCGCGAATCAGGTTTAAACCGTGAGCAACTGGAAAAAGTCGCGGAAGCCTACGCCAGGTCCAACGCCACCATCATCACCTACGGCATGGGCATTACCCAGCATAACAAAGGGACGGCGAACGTGCGTCTGATTGCCGACCTGCTGTTAATGCGCGGCAATATTGGCAAACCCGGCGCAGGTATTTGCCCGCTTCGCGGACACTCCAACGTTCAGGGGAACCGCACCGTCGGCATTACCGAGAAACCGGCGCCAGAATTCCTCGAACGGTTGAGCGATGTTTTCGGGTTTGTTCCCCCGTCGAAACACGGACACGACGCCGTACAGGCGACGCAGGCCATGATCGACGGGCGCGCCAGGGCGCTGATCTGCCTGGGCGGTAATTTTGCCGTAGCAATGCCCGATCACGAACAGGGGTTCCCGGCAATGCACGGGCTGGACTTGAGCGTCCACATCGGCACCAAACTGAACCGAACGCATCTGCTGGTCGGGAAAGAGACGTTCATCTTCCCCTGCCTCGGACGCACCGAACTGGATATTCAGCGCACCGGCAGACAATCCATCACGGTAGAAGATTCTATGTCGATGGTGCATGCCTCCTCCGGCAAACTGAAACCAGCGTCGCCGTTATTGCGTTCGGAACCTGCCATTATTGCCGGAATGGCGAAAGCCACGCTGACAAACAGCAAAATCGGCTGGATGGAGCTGGTTGCTGATTACGATCTCATCCGCGAACTGATTGAACAAACCATTCCCGGTTTCGACAATTACAACGATCGTATCCGGGTGCCTGGCGGTTTCCGTATGCCGCTGCCGCCGACCGAACGCGTCTGGCCGACATCGACGGGCAAAGCCATGTTCTCCGTATTCCACGGCGTTAACGAGAACGTGACCGGCGAAGGTGAAAATACGCTGCGTCTGATTACCCTGCGAAGTCACGATCAGTACAACACCACCATTTACGCGATGGACGATCGTTATCGCGGCGTATTTGGCCGTCGTGACATTATCTTTATGAACGAAGGCGATATGGAGCAGTTAGGGCTTGAACATGGCGATCGCGTCGATATCCGAACGGCCCTGCCTGACAGCGATCTCTGCCTGGAAGATATCACCGTCGTGGCCTACAGCATTGCGGCAGGTTCTGTCGGCGCCTATTATCCTGAGGCCAATGTTCTGGTTCCGCTCAATTATATTGATAAAGAGAGCGGTACGCCTTCTTATAAATCCGTACCGGTAAATATCACCTTGCGTTCAAAAGAAATTCGCGCGCTGTAAAATTCGCCCCTTATTCATGGCGTTCTGCTGAATAAGGGGATTTATTTTTCAGCCACTGACGCGCAGAAACGGTATTGTTACGCCGCAATTCGGTTACAAAATTTATACATTCATGCAATAATGTGAACCCATGTCGTAGCGCAAACGGCTGCCGGAGCCTCTTCTTTGCCCCCAACAGACCGTCTGCCGAAGAGATGAATGATGGACATAAAACAACTCAAATATTTAATCGCGCTGGATCAGACCCGTCACTTTGGTAAGGCCGCATCGCAGTGTAATATCACGCAACCCACCCTCTCCATGCGCATTCGCAATCTGGAGGAGGAGCTTGGTCTGGTGCTTATCGTTCGCGGGCAACGCTTTGAAGGCTTTACCCCGGAAGGCGAACGTATTCTGGCATGGGCAAAATCCCTGCTGGCCGCGCACGATGGCTTACAGGCCGAGGCCGCGCTCTGCAAAGGACAGGTTGTCGGCGTGCTCCGTCTGGGTATGGTGCCGCTCGCCAGCGTCGATCCTATGCTGTTTATTCGCGAATTAACCCCCAAATACCCGGAACTGCAATTTAGTCTCTATTCCATGACATCGGAGCAAATTGCCGAAGGCGTAAACAGCAACCAGCTGGAGCTGGGAATATGTTATCTGAATAACATTGATGTCAGTCCGTTTGATGTTATCCCGTTAGCGAAAACCCGGATGGGTCTGCTGCACGACACGCGCCATTTTGAAATAGAAAATGAGAGCCTCTCCTGGAACGATCTCATTAATTTCCCGCTGGGTTTTCTGACCAAAGGTATGCATTACAGAGAGCACATGGATATGAGTTTTAAATCAGCCGGAATCTCGCCTAAGCATATTTTCGAAAGCGATTCGACATTCCAGATTATTCAGGTCGTACAGCGCGGCATATGTTGCGCCATTATGCCGCTCAATAATGGGCTGGAGAATTTAAACAGTAACTTCCATATTACGCCGGTCGTCAATTCCAACATTGAAGCCCCTGTCGGCCTGATCATGCGTAAGCAAGCGCCGGTTTCTTCGCTCGCGCTGCGCTGCTTTACGGACGCGCGCGACATCTACGCCGCCCACAACCCACAGCATTCGTAATACCCGCAATCCGCGCCTTTGCGTGGATTGCTTACACAAGCCATCCATCTTCATCATTGCAGGATTCGCACATGCCGTTTCTGTGCCGGTTTTTTTCCTTTACGGCATTTAAAAACAGTAATAATTCACGATCGGTTCTTAAGCGGAATTTTGTCATTAACGCGTTTCGATGCGCCAGCACTGTTTTCTGACCGATCGCCATTTTGTAAGCAATCTGCTTTGACGTCATCCCCGCATAAAGAAAGGCAGCGAGCTGGTTTTGTTGCCCGGTAAGCGTCTTATGCGGACAATGCCCGCAGTGGTGTACGGCATGGGGCGTTTTTGCCTGCTGTAAAGAAAACCAATGCTGCTTAATCACTTTACTGATCTTACTGACGCTTGCATTGAGCGGAATAAACACGATGTTTCCTATACAGGAGGGAATTTCTCCTCGCGCGGGAATATGTTTTTTATCCACCAGGCCAATCATCAGGCGTGGCGCACGAAATCGCATTTCAGCATGACAAATATACTGTTCACCGGGGTGCAGCATCAGAATTAAGATATCGGCACAGGCGGCGTTTGCGTGGTCATAGTCGTTAAAGGTGAGCGTGGTCCGATTCAGGTTCGGTGGAAATATTTCGCACAGTAACGCGCGCAATCCGTATTGATAAAAACGATCCTGACATCTGATGACAATATTCATGTATACGCGGCTCCGGGTAATAATTACTGATAGCTCAATGAAACCGTCACAACCGAATCAATGGTTCCCGGTGAGACCTGCCCTTGTTCACTGTAGAGCCGGGCGCGTAAATTCCAGGTGTAACGCTGTGCGACAATTTCACTGGTCAGAACCTGACCGTCGCCCAGCGGTCGACCGTCCGCCGCCTGCAACTGTATCGCGACAGGGGTAGCGGTTCCCAGATTGCGATACATATCATCGCGATGCATGTCATCAGCGTTGCCGTTAAACTGAATCATCACGCCGGTTGTGCCTTCCGGGCAATGTTCAATGCTGAAATCAAAACTGACCCACGGCGTCGTTGACCCTGCGGTATACATTGATGAAGCCGTTACCGGACTCCCTGCCGTTAAATCAACGGTTTTAGTAATGCTGTCGCTGCTCACCTGACACGGCGCGGCTTTCACATTCCCTTTGATGTTTAATGCGATCGGATCGCCCTGACCCCATACCTGACCAGTAAGCAGCATCAGGGCCAGCAGCCAGCGTTTTCTTCCAGGCATACTTTTTCCTTGGGTTATTGGTAGGTAATATTCAACGTGGCGGTGGCATTCGCGCTGCCCGGCTTCACCTGGCTTTTCGTCTGGTAATAACGCGCCACCAGCGGAAATGTCTCCTGCCCGCCTGCGGATTTTTTCAATACGATGCGGTTATTCAGTTGCAGCGGCACATCGTTATAAACTATCTGGACTCCCACGCCGCCTGCCGTTTCGGGGCTACCCTGCCCGGTCAGCGCCAGAACGCTGGTGTCAGCCGGCGCGTCAGGGTTTTGCGTTCCCGCCAGTTCAACATTGATATTCGCCCCCGGATCGCAGTTCAGCCCCAGATTTTGCGTATCGCTGTGCGACAGCACGGCTCCGGGCTGGCCGGTGAACTCGGCGGCATTAATATCACCGAGCTGAAAATTAAGAATCTGGCTGGAAAACGAACATGCGAGCGCCGTCACCTGGGTATCGGCGCCCATTGAAATCTGCATAAAAGAATGATCCGGCGTACCAAACCATCCCTGTGCAACCACTCCCGGCGTCAAATATCCCGATTGGATCGTTGCTGTTTTAATCAGCATCACGTCATAGTTACCGAGGTTATAGATATAGCTGGCGCCATTTGACGGCAGCACAAAATCCCCTGCGGGAATGGATAGCCTGATTCCCACCCCCTTCAGATTGGTGTTGTAAACATGATTTATCGGCGAAGGCGTCGCTGACAGGTAATTGATCGCATAAGCACCGTTGCAATAGACGGCACCGCCAGGCGCCGTGACCAACAATTTGGCATACCCGGAGACCCTGGCGCGGGCGATTTCTGCCCCTACCGGCGCATCTCGCTGCACGACAATATTCCCCATTGAGACGGTATTAAATAATGTCGTATTCACGGTACAGTCATCGGCAACGCTGAACCCTGAAAAAAGCATCAGTAAACTGAATAAGAGATAAGTTCGTTTCATTGTCAGATTCTCACGAGAGGTCAGCCCACTTAGCGGCAAAGAGAGCCGGTCACGCTAACGCCGCTGTAGTTCTCGGCTGCGGTTAATGAATAATTTGCCGTGCAGCGCTGCTCGCCGTCACGTCCCCAGACCACATTCAGCGTCCCTTCCGGCGGCATGCCGCTTAAATAGACCTGCCCCTCGTCACCAACAATAAATTGTTGTTCTTGCGCGCCTTTTAACGTCACCATCGCCCCAAATGGCACCATCGAACCGTGGGGCCTGGTCAACGTCAACAGCACGCGCAGCCCAACATTAGCGACATAGTCCGCCCTCACGACCGCGCCACGGGTTGGCACAACGGTTTTGTTGGTGAGCGCCAGTTCAACATCGTCCGCAACGGATGCCGTATCCAGGCCGATATCATTTTTGCGATACGGTGAAACATTGGCGGAAACGGTGTAGCCACGAAAATCAGTTCGTACGCCGCTCTGGTTTTTAATCCCGACCCCCGATGCGCCTGGCGCGCCAATCAGCACGTTGGTTTCCCCCAGAGGCTGTGAGAACGTTACGCCATCGGCATATGCCAGCACGCCCCCCGCGAGAGCGTAATTCACGCGCTGCGAGTGGCGATCGTAACGATACCCCCCGCTAACATCGGCGTAAGTACCCTTATAATCCGCGCTCAGACTACCGGTATACCCCACGTCATCCGTGCCGTAACCTTGCTGAATATTCCAGTTCAGCGCGTTGCCAGCCAGCGCCGTTCCACTCAGCCCTGCGCTATGAGTCGCGCCCTTCCCGCTGCTGGCATTCATGCCATAACTGGCCCAGGTATTGCTCATAAAGCGATCCAGCGGAATGCTGATATTCAGCGCCAGCTGTTGGTCTTTATCATAACGATCGCCGCTGCCGTTTTTACTCAGCGTCCAGGCGACGCTATAGCTCACGCCGTTCCAGGCATTGTGATACCCCACGCTCCACGACTGCATCGGTTTTCCGGTATGCCAGTAGTCCTCCTGTACCGCGCTTAACGCCAACGATCCGCCGCCTGCGCCCAGGGACTGGTTGACGTTGGCTTCCATACGGTTACGTCGTTTCGTTATCTGCCCGGAACTACCGCCATACGTATCGAAAGCGTCCTGCATACCGTAGTAACCGCGCGTTGAATATCGGTAACCCGCAATCGAAAAGTTTGTTCCTGTCGCGATGCTATTTTTGCTATAGCGCACACGCCAGGATTGCCCCTGAGTCTTGCTGCCATCAGCGGGTTGCGCCCATGACTGGATTACGTCGGCAGAAAGCGCGCCAATCGTTCCCAGATTTTTACCGACGCCGGACGCTATCGCCCGATAGTTACGGGAAGTCTGGACGCCGCCATAAAGCGTGAAACCGCCCGGCAAACCATAAATCGCGGTTCCCTGGCCGAAATCAGTTTGTTCCACACGACTGTCGCTGGAGCGATAGCGCCCGCCGGTTAACGCATATTTGAACCGGCCTTCACGCTGTAACACCGGTAATGATGCGAACGGGACGGTGAAGTGCTGCTCACTGCCATCCGCCTCTTTAACCGTGACCTCCAGATCGCCGGCGCCTCCCGTGGGGAACATGTCGGTAATATCAAACGCGCCAGGGGCCACGTAACTTTGGTAGATTTGGTAGCCATTTTGCCGGATGACGATCTGCGCATTGGTGCGGGCAATACCGCGCACCACGGGCGCATACCCCTTCAGCGAATCGGGCAGCATGTCGTCATCTGACGCAAGCTGACCGCCACGAAACGGTATGCTGTCAAAAACACCCGCAGGAGAGGCGCTGTCTCCCAGCACCAGTTGCGCTTTCAGAGGGACGATATTGCGCTGGACATAGGTATAAATCGAATCCCAGTCCTCATCGCCCTGACCGCTGCGCCACCAGGTGGTGTAATTGCGCAAACGCCACGGGCCGATATTTATTCCGGGGCGCAAATTAGCGTACTGACTATTACTGTTATCACCGCTCAGACTGTAGTTAAGCATCGCGGCGGTAATGCCTTCATCCCAGAGTTCCGGCGCGACATCCCCCCGCGCTCTGGCAGATAACGCCGCCTGCGGAATACTTAACAACAGCTTTTGCGTCGAAAACTGGAACTCACTTGAAGCCTGTGGAATAGCGGACAAATCGGCGCAATCCCCTTTGCCCTGCACACCCGGATACTGCGCGATGTTAACGCCATAGCGTTGCAACATTTCCCCCGACAGGCAGGGCTCAAGCACATCCTCACCAGAAGGCGTTGGTGTTTTATTGAATGCGATATCCTGCGTGTCCAGAAACTGCCCGTTGAGGATAATATCGACATGGTAAGTGCCCTGTGCCTGCCCTCCCATTTCAAAACCAGAAAGATCGATATTCTCGCTACCGGATGGTATATGCTCCAGTAGCGCCGGATTAAAGTAATCCCGACCCAGAACCTCATTCAGCACGCTGAATATTCCCAGGGAGATAAACAATACAAGCCTGGCCGGATACGGATTAATTATATATTTGGCTATCATCATTAACGTAATTCCGACCCGTCGCTACTTAAACAGAACCGCTGTACTCCTCGCTGATTCCACCGTAATCATTAATAATCCTGAATTTCACGCTTCCGCCATTTCCGCCCGAAGGCAGTGCAAAACGGACGGTACTCCCCGGCGCCACAAACGTTACATTGTCAACTTTCTTACCGGATACGGTAATTTCATTGAAATTAACGTAATAAGGCGTGGGGTTATTTACCTGAATAAACGCCCCGCTCCGGCTCCAGCTTAACTTTCCGAGCTGCGCTTCAGGCGCTGACTTGCTTAGCAACGCAGGCCGATAAATCAGTTTTATTCGTGTTTTAACCGCAATCTGTAACGTATTATCTTTACGTTGGGCCGACGGTATCGATTTAATATTCAGCCAAAACAAGGACTCTTTATCCTCAGGCAGATTTCCCGCCCGAATAATACGCATTACGTTTTGCTGCCCGTTATCAAGTCGGTAAAGCGGCGGTGTAATAATAAAAGGGGCTTTGCCCTTACCGTCATTTTGCGTTTCGATCCACGACTGAATTAAATACGGAATATTATCGGGATTACTGACGCTTAATGACGCTTCTTTTTTACCGCCATCGTAAATAACCCGTGTTCCGCCAATGGAAACACCAGCATTCACACTGGAAACGCCGATAACAAACAGCGCCAACGCGGTGGCGCAAACACGTAATACTTTCATGGTAAACCTCTGAGAGGGCCGGTTATCGGCCCCCCAAACAACATATGCTCGTCAGTTATAGTTAACGGTGAAGTTCGCTACGGCGTTCACGACGCCCGGCACAACAGGCACGCTGGTGGCGACATAGGCGGCGTAGAAGTCCAGTTGGTTGTCAACCATATCTAACAGTGAATAGGAATAGCCATTGATCTGATTAAGGCCTAAAGGCGCTCTGTCTGCCGTCATCAGTCGAATGGCCACCCCGCTTGCCGAACCGGGATCGGCGGACAGCGCTAACAGATCGGTATTACCCGAATGATTAACACCATCAAATTTCACCCGCGCAGACGTGACGGAAGAGGGGCAGTTAATCAGACGCAAGGTAAATTTGGTCGTTGACGCTTCATCCCCTGCGTTGGTAAACGCTGTTTTATAGACACTTCCCATATCAACGGTCATCGTATTATTGGCGCCAATATCTACGGTACAGGCGGTATCAAGAACCTGACCCACAAATTTGACCGTGCCGTCATACGCTATCGCATGTGATATTGACAAAATGGCCGCAGCGGAAAGCGCCATTGCTATCATATTTTTTTTCATCATCGCTATCCTTAACACCTGTTTATTTATCGCGTTACGACATAATGTCCATACATTTTCTGCTCTGGAAATGGGCTGCCGGGAAACGCTTATTTTGGGCTATCATCGTAAAGACAAGGAGATAAATAACATGCGATTTCCCCTTCATCATTCCGGGCCGCATCACGTCAGCGGTTTGAATCCTGAATCAAGGCGCGATGTCAATTAAGTTCTCCTTAATTTAAATTTTCATATAAATGCACATATTTGCTCAAGTGATTTTTTGGTGTAATTTTACACCTTGTTCTGGATTCACTTATTTTTAGTCTGTCACCATAATTATTAGCTCAAGCAAGACGTTACGCTATTACAGAGACTATTATATGGGAGGACAGATCATGCCTGAAACCAAAATAGCTATTGAATCAAGTATGTATAAGGCTCTGCCTCTGAAGCCAATTGAACATGTAGAAAAACTGATTGCGCACCTGAAGCCACACGCAAACACACGAGAAACAAAATGCAGACAAATTATTAACAACGAAAATAATAGACCACATCAATGTTATTTATTGCTGAAGGGAACCATCGGGGTTTTCAGAGCACGGGACGGCTTCATGCTTAACTCAGAAGTCGCCCCCTTTATTTTTGGCCTCAGCAATCAACTGGTTGATGCTGAATATTTGCTGATGCGCAGTGAGGAGTGCTCTGAGATCGCCTTTATTCCGCTGGAGAAAGTTAACGACGTTATAGCAAATGAGAATCTTTGGGAAAGTCTGGCGAAGGTGCTTATCTACACCGCCGGTCGGGTGTACGACCACTGTACGCGCATTTCAGCGCCGACATCCTATGATATTATTCGCGCTCAGTTGTATGAATTAATGCGTGAGTCTAATGAATTCAGACAAAATATAACTGCCGCAAATTATATTCAGTCAAGAACATTTCTGTCGCGCAGCAGCGTGATGAAGATACTGGCCGATTTAAAAAAAGGCGGCTACATCGTGACCGATCGCGGTGTTCTGAAGCAAATTCAGCAGAATATTCCCCTGAAATACTAGCTATGTTCAACACGCATTAACGCAGAGCCACTAAAATAGAATGACAACGACAGTGACCGGATAACACCTACCATGCCCCTGGATTCTTCCTTTAATCAACTGAAGCAGCCTTCGCCCTACGCAATTGCGCTGCTCAACGCACTCACGTCAGAACAGGATTTCAAACGGTATCCTCGCGGAAGTCGCTTTGTCTTCGTTCAGGGGGGCGAGCACCAGTGCCTGTTTTTCCGCACGGGCGTCGTAAGCATTGAGAACATCGAAAATAGTCTGTTGCTGGGGATAGCTTCTGCCCCGGTATCCCTGGGGTTCACCAGCGCCCTGTCGGATAAACTGCTGATTCGCGCGCTCGAAGAGTGCGAAGCGGCGACAATTCCCCTGGATGACGTGATGGAAACCATTGAGCGCAAGCACCTGTGGGAGATCATGGCAAAGCATATGATCATCGTCACCAATAAATTGTTTATCCAGAATGAAATGGCAACAGCGCCGACCGCTTACGATCTGCTGTGCTACCAGTTGCAGGCGCTAAGCCAGGAGCCGGAAAGCATCCGCTCTCAGATGGCGGCCTACCAGTATATTCTTGAACGTACCCGCCTTTCGCGCAGCAGCGTGATGAAAATGCTGTCAGCGCTGAAAAAAGGCGGCTATATCGAACTGGAACAGGGCAAATTAATCGCAATTAATCACCTCCCTTCTCGTTTCTAACCCCCCGTTTTTTACGCTTAAAGCGGCGGCATTCGTTGGTCGGGATCGCAATTCTGACGATTACCTCGCCTTTGCGTTCCATAATGAAACATGATTAAGCATAAATGTTCCGTTGATGAAACATGTTATGGCCGAATTTTCTTTTCCGCTCACTGTTGCACAATAAGGTTATCGGCAGTGAGTGGTAGCCGTGTCATGGTACACAACCGATACCCCTACAGCAGAAGATGCGGAGCAAAATAATGAAAAAGCTGATTAACCGTGTAGAAGAGGTACTGAACGAACAACTCGCTGGTCTGGCAAAAGCGTACCCGACGCTGACGCTGCACCAGGACCCGGTCTACGTTACCCGGTCAGATGCGCCAGTGGCAGGAAAAGTGGCGCTGCTTTCCGGCGGCGGCAGCGGGCATGAGCCCATGCACTGCGGCTATATTGGGCCAGGCATGCTCTCCGGCGCCTGCCCGGGCGAAATTTTTACCTCGCCGACGCCAGACAAAATGTTTGAGTGCGCCATGCACATTGACGGCGGCGAAGGCGTCTTACTGATCATTAAGAATTACACCGGCGACATCCTGAATTTTGAAACCGCCACGGAGCTGCTGCACGACAGCGGCGTAAAAGTCACCACCGTTGTGGTAGATGATGATGTAGCGGTCAAAGACAGCCTTTATACCGCCGGTCGTCGCGGCGTCGCCAATACGGTATTAATTGAAAAACTGGTGGGCGCGGCCGCAGAACGCGGTGACACGCTGGAAGCCTGCGCGGAGCTTGGCCGTAAGCTGAATAATCAGGGGCATTCAATCGGCATCGCGCTCAATGCCTGTACCGTGCCTGCGGCGGGCAAACCGTCCTTCACATTGCAGGATAACGAAATGGAGTTTGGCGTGGGAATTCACGGCGAACCCGGCATTGACCGTCGCCCCTTCTCTTCTCTCGATCAAACTGTCGATGAAATGTTTGACACGCTGCTGGAAAACGGCGCATACAGCCGCACGCTGCGTCACTGGGATCATCATCAGGGAAGCTGGCAGGAAGATAAGCAGAGCAAACAGCCGTTGCAGCGTGGCGATCGCGTCATTGCGCTGGTCAACAATCTCGGCGCCACGCCGCTGTCTGAACTGTTCGGCGTCTATAACCGGCTTGAAAGCCGCTGTCAGGAAACCGGCATTACCATTGAACGCAACCTGATCGGCTCTTACTGCACCTCTCTGGATATGACCGGCTTTTCCATCACCCTGTTAAAAGTGGATGATGAAACGCTCGCGCTCTGGGATGCGCCGGTTCACACGCCTGCGCTCAACTGGGGCAAATAAGGAGATTATGTATGTCACTCAACAGAACACACATTGTTAACTGGCTCTATCGCTGCGGTGAGATTTTCACCAAAGAGAGTGATTATCTGACGGGTCTGGACAGAGAGATTGGCGACGCCGACCACGGGCTGAATATGCATCGCGGCTTCAGTAAAGTCGTCGAAAAATTACCCGCGATTGCGGATAAAGACATCGGCTTCATCCTGAAGAACACAGGGATGGTGCTGCTCTCCAGCGTCGGCGGCGCCAGTGGCCCGCTGTTCGGCACGTTCTTCATTCGCGCCGCCCAGGTGACACAGGCGCACCAGAGCCTGACGCTCGACGAGCTGTACCAGATGATGCGGGAAGGCGCAGAAGGCGTGACCAGCCGAGGTAAAGCGGAGCCTGGTGATAAAACCATGTGTGACGTCTGGGGGCCGGTTGTGGAGTCGCTGCGCCAGTCATGTGAACAGCACCTGTCGGTACAGGCGGCGCTGGATGCCGCCAGCGCCCAGGCCGAAGCGGCGGCGCAGAGCACCATCACCATGCAGGCCCGCAAAGGGCGCGCCAGCTATCTTGGCGAGCGCAGCATCGGCCATCAGGACCCGGGCGCAACCTCCGTGATGTTCATGATGCAAATGCTGGCGGCAGCGGCAAAAGAGTAAGGATAACGCGATGGTAAACCTGGTCATTGTTTCGCACAGCGCCCTGCTGGGTGAAGGCGTCGGGCAGTTAGCCCGGCAGATGTTAATCGGCGATGGTTGTAAACTCGCGATTGCAGCCGGTATCGACGACCCACAAAATCCGATTGGCACCGATCCGCTCAAGGTGATGGAAGCCATCGAATCCGTGGCTGATGCGGACCATATCCTGGTCATGATGGATATGGGCAGCGCATTATTGAGCGCCGAAACCGCCCTGGATTTGCTCGACCCGGCGATTGCGGCGAAAGTCCGCTTATGCGCGGCGCCGCTGGTAGAAGGCACGCTGGCGGCGACGGTCAGCGCGGCAATGGGCGCAGGTATTGATAAAGTCATCAATGACGCCATGAGCGCGCTGGACGCCAAGCGTGAACAACTGGGTTTACCGTCACCCACTCAAACCGGGGGCGTCGCCACAAAACCAGCATTTCAGGATAACGACGCCCACTCCATTTCTGTTGTGGTGAAAAATCCAAACGGGCTGCATGTTCGTCCGGCATCGCGGCTGGTCTCCACGTTGTCGGGGTTTCGGGCCGACATGCTGCTGGAGAAAAATGGCAAATGCGTGACGCCGGACAGCCTGAATCAGATAGCGTTATTACAGGTGCGCTGCAACGATACTCTGCGCCTGATCGCCAAAGGAGAACAGGCCGACGAGGCGCTGGCGGCGTTCAAACAGCTGGCGGCGGAAAACTTTGGCGAGTCCGTGGAAGAGACGCCTGCCAGCAGCGCGGCGCGTCAGCTCCCCGCGCAGGTCTCCGGCGTGGTGTTCTGCTATTCCCCCGCTGCACCGGACGTCGCAAATCCGACGACCGTCAATTTGTCGGAAGAGCAGCAGCGCCTGCAAACGGCGATTCGTCAGACGCTGGACGATCTCAACGCGCTGACCACGCTGGCGGAAGAGAAATACTCCGCCGACCTGGCGGCGATTTTTTCCGGGCATCACACGCTGCTGGATGACCCCGAGCTGTACGAGATGGCATGTGAAGTGATGCGTGATAAACCGTGTCGGGCGGAAACGGCGTGGCGCAGCGTGCTGGACGATCTCCGCGATCAGTACCGACAGCTCGACGACGCCTATTTGCAGGCCCGCTATATCGATATCGACGATATTCTCCATCGGACGCTGAGGCACCTGAGCGGAATAAACGCGCGCTTGCCGGTATTCACGCGCCCGACTATCGTGGCGGCAGAAAATATCTTCCCGTCCACCGTGTTGCAGTTCGACCCACAGACGGTTAAAGGGATCTGCCTGAGCGCAGGCAGCAATGAATCACATTCGGCAATCATCGCCCGTGAAATGGGGATCGGCTGGCTTTGTCAGCAAGGGGAAGCGGTATATGCCCTGAGCACCGGCGAGTCGATTACGCTGGATCTCGCGGCACAGCGCATTCTCTTTTCTGACTGACCGCTCTCCCATCGCGCGTCCTCTTCTGAGGGCGCGCTGTCGCATCACCGCGCTCATCCCCACGCTTCAACCGGCGATAACGGGAAATGTTTACCAGTTCCCAAAATAGCGGTTCGATCACGCGCACATGACAATCCTGGACTAAGGTTTTGTCATGGTTCATGCCGCTGACTGCGGCACGCCGTTAAGGAGAATATTGATGATAACACCTGCGCTTCGCCATTCCGGCACGCTCTCTTTCGCCATAAAACTGACCGTTGCAGGCACCCTGCTGACATTTGCGTCGCTCTCGGCGCATGCTGAGGAACAGCCAGCCAGTCCTCCGCAGCCCCCGGATATTCTGCTGGGGCCGCTGTTTAATGACGTGCAGAGCGCCAAACTGTTCCCCGACCAGAAAACGTTCGCCGATGCCGTGCCTAACAGCGATCCGCTGATGATCCTCGCGGATTACCGGATGCAACGAAACCAGTCAGGCTTCGATTTGCGTCACTTTGTTGATGTGAACTTTACGCTGCCCAAAGAAGGGGAAAAATACGTTCCGCCGGAAGGACAGTCGCTGCGTGAACATATTGACGGCCTGTGGCCCGTGTTGACCCGCACAACGGAGAGCGCCGGAAAATGGGATTCGTTATTGCCGCTGCCGGAACCGTATGTGGTGCCTGGCGGACGTTTCCGGGAAGTCTATTATTGGGATAGCTATTTTACCATGCTGGGACTTGCCGAAAGCGATCACTGGGATAAGGTCGCCGATATGGTGGCGAATTTCGGCTATGAACTGGATTCCTGGGGGCATATCCCCAATGGCAACCGTACCTACTATCTGAGCCGCTCGCAGCCGCCTTTCTTCGCATTTATGGTGGAATTGCTGGCGCAGCATGAGGGCGACGACGCCCTGAAAAAATACCTGCCGCAGTTGCAAAAAGAGTATGCCTACTGGATGGAGGGAGTGGAGAATCTCCAGCCCGGCGAGCAGAATAAGCGCGTGGTGAAACTGGATGACGGCACCGTCCTGAACCGCTACTGGGATGACCGGGACACGCCGCGACCGGAGTCGTGGATGGAAGATATCACCACCGCGAAGAGCAACCCGAACCGCCCGGCAACCGAGATTTATCGCGACCTGCGATCTGCCGCCGCATCGGGCTGGGATTTCAGCTCGCGCTGGATGGACGACCCGAATCAGCTGAGCACCATTCGCACCACCAGCATCGTCCCTGTCGATCTCAACGCCCTGCTGTATAAACTGGAGAAAATGCTGGCGCGCGCCAGCAAAGCGGCAGGCGATGACGCCAATGCGAATCAGTATGAAGCGCTCGCCGGCGCCCGTCAGAAAGGCATTGAAACGCACCTGTGGAACAATCAGGAAGGCTGGTATGCCGACTACGATCTGAAGAGCAAAAAGGTGCGTAACCAACTGACGGCGGCCACGCTGTTCCCGCTGTATGTCAACGCGGCGGCGAAAGATCGCGCCAGCAAAGTGGCTGCCGCGACCCAGGCGCACCTGTTGCAGCCTGGCGGACTGTCCACCACCTCGGTGAAAAGCGGGCAGCAATGGGACGCCCCCAATGGCTGGGCACCGTTACAGTGGGTGGCGACCGAAGGGTTGCAGAATTACGGGCAGGACAACGTCGCGATGGATGTCACCTGGCGCTTCCTCACCAACGTTCAGCATACCTACGACCGCGAACAAAAGCTGGTTGAGAAATATGACGTCAGCAGTACGGGAACCGGCGGCGGCGGTGGAGAATACCCTCTTCAGGATGGTTTCGGCTGGACCAACGGCGTGACGTTAAAAATGCTCGACCTGATCTGTCCAAAAGAGAAACCGTGCGACAGCGTACCGGCCACTCGCCCCGCAGCGCCAGGCGCTTCCCAGCCTGCGCCGCAAAAACAGGTTGAAACCACGCCGTAATGTGACCCGACCTTCATGCTGACAAAAATCCGCGCGCCGTCGCGGATTTTTCTTCCTAGCAATGCCGCGCGTTCAGCTCTGCCCCTCATAGCTCTTAAGGGTTAGACCCCCTTTTCATCGGTGAGAATTTGATACTGAACAAGTTTTTTAACGTTATATATGTAAACATATAGCGATTTTTTAACCATTTCAGGATGAAAACAATGCCGCTCACAAGACGGAGATTCGCTCAGGCAATGGCCTCTGCGCTGCTGTTTCGCCACCTCCCTGGCATTGCGCAGACACCGCTGACGTTTGCTATTGGCCGCCCGCCGGAAGGCAATATTATTCGCCGCGTGGTGAGCGCCGGTGCGCCCGCCGATGTATTACTGCTGGCCGTCGCGCCGGAAAAGCTGGTGGGTTTCTCCTCTTTTGATTTCTCGCGCCAGGCGGCGATTCCCTTCCCCGAGTCCATTCGGGCGTTGCCCAAACTGGGCAGGCTGGCGGGGCGCGCCAGCACGTTGTCTCTGGAAGGGCTGCTGGCCCTGCATCCCGATCTGGTAGTGGATTGCGGCAACGCCGATGAAACCTGGCTCTCGCAGGCGCGCCAGGTTAGCGCTCAGACCCGGATTCCGTGGCTGTTGATTAACGGTGAACTGCGGCAAACGCCGGAACAACTGCAAGCCGCAGGACAAGCGCTGGGAATGGAGGCGCGTACTGCCGCTCAGGCGGCGCTGGCTCAGCGCTTCATTGCGCAAGCGCTCGCGTTTTCCCACACGCCTGCTGCCGGTATTCGTTTTTATGCGGCGCGGGGCGCCCGAGGTCTGGAGACAGGATTACAGGGATCGCTGCATACGGAAGCGGCAGAGTTGCTGGGATTACACAACGTAGCGCGAATCCCCGGACGAAGCGGACTGGCCCAGGTCTCTATGGAAAACTTACTCACCTGGCAGCCCGACATCATTCTGGTACAGGATGCCGCCACGGCGCACTACCTGCGTCACGACCCCGTCTGGCAAGGCGTTAAGGCGGTTGCGGACAAGCGCATTCTTTTCCTGAGCGGCCTGCCGTTTGGCTGGCTGGATGCGCCGCCGGGCATTAACCGTTTACTCGGGCTGCGCCGGTTGCATGCCTGGCTGGACCCGAACGTTAATCAACATTTTAAAGACGATATGGTGCGTTATGCGCGCCTGTTCTGGCATACGTCGCTGACTGACGAACAGTATCAACAGTGGGCGATCATCTGATGAGAACGACCACCCTTTCTGTCCTGATGCTGGGGATTGCCCTTCTCTGTATTGCCTTTGCCAGCGTATCGGGCGCTTATCACCTCGATGCCCGGCAGGTGCTGGCGATGATCTTCAGCCATGACACGGTGCCGACACAGGATCAAATCGTGTTCTGGCAGATCCGCCTCCCCCGCATTCTCGCCGCGCTGCTGCTGGGCGCTGCGCTGGCGGGCGCGGGCACGACGTATCAGGGGATGTTTCGCAATCCGCTGGTCTCCCCGGATATTCTCGGCGTTGCCGCCGGAGCGGGTTTAGGCGCATGTACGGCAATTTTGCTGGGCCTGCCGATTTTGTTTATCCAGCTCTACGCGTTCGGCGGCGGTCTGCTGGTGGTTGCTGGCGTCTGGCTGATTACCCGTCGGGTGACGCGTCACGACCCCGTATTAACCCTTGTGCTGGTGGGTATCGCGCTCGGTACGCTGTGCGGCGCGGGAATTTCCCTGATAAAAACGCTGGCCGATCCCTATACCCAGTTGCCCTCCATCACCTTCTGGTTACTCGGCGGGCTCTCTACCATCACGCTGCATGATCTTTGCTTCTCAGCGCCGCTGATTCTGTTCGGCGCCATCCCTTTGCTGCTACTGCGCTGGCGTATGAATTTACTGACGCTTTCAGATGATGAAGCCCGTTCCCTGGGCATCAACGTTACCCGCCTTCGGCTCGCGCTGATTGTCTGCGCGACGCTCATCACCGCCAGCACGGTGGCGATTGCCGGGATTATCGGCTGGATAGGGTTAGTCGTGCCGCATATCGGCAGGTTGCTCACCGGCAATAACCACCAGCAGTTGCTTCCTGTCTCAATGGGCGCCGGCGCCATTTTACTGCTGCTGACCGACACGCTCGCGCGCGCAATCAGCAGTACGGAGATTCCACTGGGGATCCTCACCGCATTTATCGGCGCCCCTTTCTTTTTGCTGCTTCTGCTGCGTGGAGGACGCCAATGACACGACTGACGGTTCGCCACGCCAACCTGGGATACGCCCGACGCCCGGTTTTGCGCGACGTCTCTTTTACCGTACCGGCGGGAGAAATTTGCTGTTTACTCGGCGCAAACGGCAGCGGCAAGACCACGCTAATGCGCACCATTCTTGGCGTTCTCCCCTTGATCAGCGGCGACATCCTGCTTGATGGCGTGGCGGTGCGGCGTTTTTCAGACCGGGAGCGCGCCAGCGCCATTGCCTGGGTGCCACAGGCGCACGACGGTGCGTTCGCCTTCACCGCTCTGGATATGGTGATGATGGGGCTGACGCCGAAAATGGCGGCATTCGCCGTTCCCGGCGCCAGGGAGCGAGAAATTGCCCACCAGCAGCTCGCCGCGCTTGAAATCGTCCATCTGGCGCACCGACGCTGGAACACCCTGAGCGGCGGAGAGCGTCAACTGGTGCTGATCGCCCGCGCCCTGACGCAACGCCCTCGCCTGCTACTGCTGGATGAACCCGCCTCCAGCCTCGACTTTGGTCACCAGATCCGCCTGCTCGACACGCTGGTGACACTGAAAAAAACGGGGATGGCGCTACTGATGTCAACCCATCATCCGCTCCATGCCAGGGCGATAGCCGACAGCGTCGTACGCGTGGAGTCCGACGGCCAGGTATCGCAAGGCGCGCCAGAGCGCCAGCTCGCTGCCGACAATCTGGCCGCGCTTTATCGGGTCTCGCCCACACAAATCCACCGCCATCTTTTTGGCGATCAGCAATAAGGGACAGCCATGCTCATTGATGACATTGATTTTGCAGACCTCTACCGCCAGCAACTGTTGCAGGCGAAACGAACGGAAAAAACGCCCGACCATTGGGATAAACGGGCAGAGAAAATGGCAGAAAACTGCGCGTCGCCGACGGACACCTACCTGCAACAGCTGATGGATAAAATGGATTTGCAGGGCGTGAACTCGCTGTTTGATATGGGCTGCGGCCCGGGCACCGTCTCGCTGGCGTTAGCGGGCAAAATACCGCATATCTGCGGCGTGGATTACAGCCCCGGAATGCTGCGCGTTGCCGCCCGTCGCGCGACAGAGCAACGGGCAACCCATGTTCACTGGGTGCAACGCGCCTGGGAAGAGGACTGGAGCGATCTCCCGCGCTGCGATATCGCCGTGGCCTCCCGCTCAACGCTCGTTGCGGATATGCGCCAGGCGATGACAAAGCTCAACAACCAGGCGCGGCTGCGCGTCTATACCACGCACCTGGTCAGTTCCTCTTTTGTTTCCCCCACTATCCAGCGCGCGTTGGGTCGCGAGGTTATCGAGCTGCCTAACTATATTTATGCCCTCAATGTCCTGTACCAGATGGGGATCTGCGCCCATGTCGATTTTATCCGTGGACAGAACTGCCAGCAGGACAACAGTACCTGGGAACGCTTTGCTGAGAACGTTCGCTGGAGCATGGGCGACATCAGCGATGAAGAGCGTGAGCGTCTGTACCGCTGGTATCAACAGCAGGATGCCAGCGCCCTTGCCCCGGCCAGCCGGGACTGGGCGCTGATCTGGTGGGACAGCATTCCACAAAAGGCGCTGAAATGATCTACTTCTCACACGCACAGACGGACGCATTGCTGCTGGAGGATATTCAGGGAGGCGACCTGACCACACGCGCTCTGGGCATCGGCAATCTGCCAGGCCGCATGACCTTCCGCCATCGCCAGGGCGGCTGCGTGAGCGGCATTGCCGTGGCCAGACAAATGTTGCAGTCGCTGGGGCTGACCGTCCTGGAGCAGATGAACGACGGCGAGCGCGCCGCAGCCGGTCAACAATTGATCAGCGTCAGCGGGAATGCGGCGGCGCTGCACCAGGGCTGGAAGGCCGTACAAAACGTACTGGAGTGGAGCTGTGGCGTTTCACACTATCTCGACAGCATGCTTCACATCCTGCATAGCCGTTACCCTGACGGGCAAATAGCCTGCACGCGTAAAGCCATTCCCGGCACCCGGCTGTTAGCCGCACAGGCGGTGCTCGCCGCAGGCGGAATCATTCACCGCGCCGGGTGCGCGGAAACCGTGCTGCTGTTTGCAAATCACCGCCGCTTTCTCGCCCCCGGTAACGACTGGGCCGGGGCCATTTCGCAGTTGCGCCGTCATGCCCCGGAAAAAAAGATCGTCGTCGAAGCAGACACTCCAGAGGAAGCCCTTGAAGCGCTCCGCGCAGGCCCCGACGTTTTGCAACTCGACAAATTTACCCCACATCAGGCGGTGGAGGTGGCCCGGACGGCGCCTTCACTGGCCCCCCATTGTACGCTGGCGCTGACTGGCGGCATCAACCTCGCCACTCTGGCGAGTTATCTCGACTGTGGTATCAGGCTCTTTATTACATCCGCACCGTACTACGCACCACCGATGGATATCAACGTCATCCTGAACCCGGACGAAAGTGACATATAACATTGATAAATGGAATAAAAACAATGAAATTCACTCAGAGTTGTCTTTACACGGCATTATCGGTAGCTTTTGCGCATAATGCGTTTGCTGGGCAAGAAAGCGACACCATGACCGTCTGGTCGAGCCCCGCCTCTGCGGCGACCACCACGGTGCTTGGTCAACAAACCATGCAGGATCTGGATAAGCAGAATGTGGCGCAGGCATTAAGCGTCATCCCCGGCGTGGCGTTGCAAAAATCAGGCAACCGCAACGAACAGCAGGTCAAAGTTCGCGGTTTTGACAGCCGCCAGGTTCCGATCTTTTTCGACGGCGTGCCGGTTTACATCCCTTACGACGGCAACCTCGACTTAGGGCGCTTCCTCACCTCGGACATTGCCTCCGTTGAGGTGTCCAAAGGCTACTCATCGCTGTTGCAAGGCCCTAACCAGATGGGCGGCGCGATCAACATCACCACCAAAAAACCGACAAAACCTCTCGAAGGGAGCATAGGTTATCGCCAGGGATGGAGCCGGAGCAAAGATAACGCCCACGATATGCACGCCTCGTTTGGCGCCAGTAATGAGCTGGGTTATCTGCAAGTCAGCGGTAGCCAGTTGAAGCAGGATTTCCTGGGTCTGCCGCACGGGGTGGACAACGCCATTGCAGGCAGCAACGGGAAGATGATCAACTCGTCGGCAGATGATAAACGGGGCATTGTTAAGCTGGGCTTCACGCCGCGCGAAAATGACGAGTACACCCTGACCTATATCAACCAGGACGGTGAAAAGGACAACCCGCCATACGCAGGCACCAGCAGCCAGAAGTCGCGCTACTGGCAGTGGCCGCAATACGATAAAGAGAGTTATTACTATCAGGGCACCACGCATCTGGGCGATCGCTTCACGCTGAAAAGCCGGCTTTATCGCGACACCTTTGAAAACACGCTGATGATGTACAACTCCCTTGCCGACCTGAAAAACAAGAAAGGTAGCTACAGCCACTATTCCGATTACAGCGATGGCGCAGGGTTACAACTCGCCGCCGAAATGCGTGAAAACGATCTGCTCTCGTTCGCCGTTAACTGGAAAGATGACGTCCACCGTGAAAAAGGCGCGCCGCATGCGGCATACGATCGCTATGAAGACCGTACCTGGTCGTTAGCCAGCGAATACCAGTGGGCCGCAGCCGATAATGTGGATGTCGTGGCCGGTATTAGCTATGACTGGCGTGACAGTCTGGAAGGGATGAAACACGAAAAAGACGGCAGCGTAACCCACTACGACGACAACAACCAGTCGGCGTTTAACTGGCAGGTCATGACCAAATACCACTTCGCAAACGAGGACACGCTGGCGCTCTCTTACTCTGACCGGACGCGTTTCCCGACGCTCAAAGAGCGGTATACCACGTCGAAACCGGCGTATAACCAGGTGGCTATCGTCAACCCGCAGTTAAAACCCGAACGCGCCCGCAGCGTGGATCTGACCTGGAACGGTTCGCTGACCCGCGACTGGGGATTCGAGGTCAGCGTGTACTATAACCGCGTAACCGACGCAATCCTGTCGCACAACATTGATGCCGATACGATCCAGAACCGCAATAGCGGCCGGGTGGATTACACCGGTCTGGATGCCGGAATCAAAGGCAATGTGTCTGAAATGCTGGATGTCGGGCTGAGCTACGGGCTAATCCACGCGGACGTCAAGCGTGATGAAATCGGTGAAATCACCGATTTGCCAACGCAGACGCTCACCGCATGGATGACGCTCAAGCCGTGGGAACCGCTGAGTGTTACGCTGTCAGAAGAGGCGCGTTCCTCCAGCTACAGCAATTCAGACGGTTCACAGAAAGCGGGCGGATTTGCCATTACCCATATCCGCGCGGATTATGCGGTGGGCTACGGTTTTAGCGTCAATGCGTCCGTGAACAACCTGTTCGATACGAAGTATGCCTACAGCGAAGGGTTTATCGAGGAAGGCCGTAATTTCTGGGCCGGGGTGGAATATAAGTTCTGATTGTTCCGCCGAATGAAAACGAACCCGGCCTGCGCAATTGCAGGCCGGGTTGCTATCAGAAGCTGTAGCTGGCGCCAACCTGAACGGTGCGGTCGCGGCCAATCCAGCAGTTGTTGTCGTCGTAACAGCTAAACGTCTCTTTGTTGGTAATATTCTGCGCGCTGGCCTTCAGCGTCACCCCGCGCAACGATGGGATCGCCTCTCCCAGACGGTAAGAGACGGCCATATCATACTGCGTCGTGCCGCCGAGTTTGCCTTTGTCGTTAGCTGGCGAGATCTCCATCGGCCCGGTATAACGGACGCCCGCACCAACGTTCAGCCCGCGCAGCGGCGTATTATCAAAGGTGTAATCGCCCCACAGGTTAAACGCGTTTTCCGGCACCTGAGTCGGACGTTTGCCTTCATACGTCTCATCTTCCGTGTTGATCGCATGGGTATAGGCATAGTTGGCGATCAGCGTGACGTTATCCGCCGGACGGCTGACAATCGACAGTTCGGCCCCTTTTGACTCAATCTCGCCGGTCTGACGGTAATCCCAGGTTGGCGTGGCGGAAAGCACATTTTTCTGGCGGATATTAAACACCGATGCGGTAAAGGTGGTCGCGTATTCCGCCAGCAGGTATTTCACCCCGCCCTCAACCTGCTTGCTGGTGGTCGGCTTCACCTCTTTCGAGGTCAGAGTCCCTTGCGGCGAGATCGGCTTAAAGCCTTCGGAATAGCTGATAAATGGAGAGATCCCATTTTCAAACGCATATAACGCACCGAAACGTTTGGTGACGCGATCCTGTGAAATCCAGGTTTTATCGCCGTTTTGCAGATAGTCGGTCGTGGCGGAACGATAGTCATCGTAACGCACGCTCGCCAGCAGGTTCAGGCCGCCAAACGCAATCTGATCCTGAAGATAATAACCATTCTGCTGATAAGAGAGACGGTTATTCTGCGCAGTACTCAGCCCTAAATCGTCGGTATGAATCTGACGATAGTTCGGGTGGCGCATGTCGATCCCCGGCGTGCTGCTGGCATAGCGGTAGAAGTAATGGCTGTCGAGCTTCTGGTAATCGAAGCCTGCCAGCAGATGGTGCTGCCAGTCGCCTGACACTACCGTTTTCGTAACCTGGTTGTCGATGTTAAAACTTTTCAGGTCTTCATCGGTCGTGTAGGCAAACCGGTTCAACTCCCAGACCGGATTCCCCGTATTTCCGGTGGAGTAGACGCTGCGCTGGTGGGTGTCCACATCAAAGTAGCGCGCTTTCTGATTGAAGCCCCAGCCGCTGTCAAACTGGTGTTCAAAGCTGTAACCCAGCATCCATTGACGCTGCTTAAAGCCGCTCCACTCATCTCCGGCAAAATCACGACGCCCCGCATACTCTGAACGCAGATAAGAAATGGGCAGCGGGTTGGAAGGCGACAGCGACGGTGTATTCTGCGCCAGCGCATCAATCGTCAGACGCGTTTTGTTGTCCGGTTGCCAGGTAACGGACGGGGCAACCAGATAGTTTTCATAGCGGGAGGTATGCGGTTGATCATCCCCTTCCGTCGCCTTGCTGAGTAAACGGTAGTTCCAGTCGCTGTCGCTGATTCGCCCGGTTGAATCCAGATAACCCTCTTTCAGATTACGGGTGCCGGTGTTGAAGCCCACTTCCGTTTTCTGTTCCGCCTGCGGTTTTTTACTCTGGATGTTTACCAGTCCACCCGGCGATCCATTGCCGTACAGCACCGAGGCCGGGCCTTTCAGAATATCCACGCTTTCAATCAGCAGCGGATCAATACGCGCTTTGGTATTCCCGGTCACGTTGTACGGCAGTTGCAGGCCGTTGTAATACTCCTGATCCACCGTAAAACCGCGAATCTTATATTCGCTCATATAGGAGGTATTACCGCGAACTTCCGTTGACACGCCCGGCGCGTAGCGCAGAATTTCATTCACCGAGTTGGCGTGGCGTTGCTCAATCTCCTGCCTGTCGATGGTGTTGATCACCTGCGGCGTTTTGCTTTCCGGCACGGCGGATTTGGTGGCGCTGTTGGTCCAGGCCGGAAGAAGGCTCTCCTGCCCGGCGGCAGTGACCACAATGGTCGACTCTTTTGCCTCTTCAGCATAAGACGGGACAGCCAGGGCTAAGGTGATACATCCAGAGAGCGCGCGTAATGTGAAACGATGAGTTGTTTTCATGAGCAAATTATTATATGTGAAATGGAATGACAATTATTCTCATTTTTATTCACAAATCAAGCCAGCTTTCGCCGTTAATCCGGCCAGGCGTTGCTCAGGAATACAGATTGTTCTGACGTCTGTTGAATCCCCGTAAACGTGCCGGGAAGACGCCTCCCCTGACACGTTCACGACTGATAATGCGCCAGAGCGATAATGGGCATCAAGTGAACGGAAAACACGCCAGGGTAGCATGTCGCCGATTTACGCACTCATCCCCACATCCGCTCTGTTCATTTAATTGCGCCGCAGAAGGCGAAAAACGCCGAGCACAACAATCGCCCCGACGACGGCCACCAGGAAACTGTGAAGATTGAACCCGCTGATGCTGCCGCCGATACCAAACATGGTTGCCAGCCAGCCGCCGACAACCGCACCAACGATACCGAGAATACAGGTCAGTATAAAACCACCGCCATCGCGACCCGGCATAATCAGCTTAGCGATAACACCTGCAATCAGACCAAAAATAATCCAGGCAATAATTCCCATATTCAGGCCCTCTTTCCAGTGAAAGCATGCGCAAGACGTTCTTGCGCCAGTCCCTTAAGTATAGGCAAATCAACCGGCCATGCTTTTCATCCTGCGACGTTATGCGCTGGCGTTGATAAAAATTTCACCCATTTGTCTTAAGTTCCGTCATGCCATGCCGATAACCAAACGATAATCTGTCAGGCATCCAGGAGTCATTACGCGTGAGTCACTACAGTGAGCAGTTCCTGAAGCAAAACCCGTTGGCGGTATTAGGCGTACTCAAAGATTTAAACAAGAGCCAGGTGCCGCTACGCATCTCCTGGGCCGGGGGGCAGTTCATCAGTAAGATTCTGGACGTTAACGCGGAAAAACTGGTGATGGATTTCGGCAGCCAGGACTATGAAAACATCGCCGTTCAGCGCGCCAGACAGATAACCATTACCGCAGAAACGCAGGGCGCGAAAGTGGAGTTCACGCTGGATCAGCTCACCAGTGGCGAATACCAGCAGCTTCCGGCATTTATTACCGCGCTGCCGCCCGAGCTGTGGTTCGTTCAGCGCCGGGAGTATTTCCGTATTTCCGCGCCTTTACATCCCCCCTACTACTGCCAGGCGAAAATGCCGGACGACAACACGCTACGTTTTCGCTTGTTCGATCTCTCGCTGGGCGGCATGGGCGCATTGCTGGAAGCGACAAAACCCGCCGGATTAACCGAAGGCATGCGCTTTTCGCAAATTGAGCTGAACATGGGGCAATGGGGCGTTTTCCACTTTGACGCCCAGCTTATTTCCATCAGCGAACGCAGAGTGATTGACGGGAAAAATGAAACGATTACCACTCCCCGCCTGAGCTTTCGTTTTCTCAACGTCAGCCCGGCGGTGGAGCGGGAATTACAGCGGATTATTTTCTCTCTTGAACGGGAAGCGCGGGAAAAATCCAATAAGGTGCGTGAATAACCCCCGTGCGGGTTACATCGCATCCAGCGCTTGCTGGAGTTTCCAGATATAACGCGGCGCCTGTGGCGCAGGATGATTTTTGGCAACGTGCTCGAAAAACTCATCCGCGCTCAGATCGTTGATTTTCTCAATCGCTTTTTTGCGATCGGAAGAGAACGTGCGCAGCAGCGCGCCCGCGCCATTGGCATAAGAGACCACCAGCGCGTACTGCATCACCTGCGGATCGTTAATACCGGCCAGCGACCCGTGTTCCAGAATACTCAGGTACGCCGTCCCCATCGAGATATTCCGCTCCGGGTTTTTCAGTTCGCTGGTCGACGGTTCGCCGCTCCAGCCCATATGACGATAAACATCGCGCCCGGACGTCGAGGCCTTCAACTGCATTAACCCAACCGCCCCGGATTTACTGACCACCGTCGGATTACCGCCCGATTCAATCGCGATGATCGCGGTAATCAGACGCGGGCTGACGCCCCAGGCTTCCCCGGCTTTTTCACTTATCGGCATCCACTGCATTGCCCGTTTAACCGGGACTTCGGCGTTCCAGGGCGGATTCTTGTAATCCTGCTTTGAACTACAGCCCGCCAGCAATACAACCAAAAAAGCAAACCATCTCAATTTCACGTCATCTATCCTTATAGCCGGAATTCGCCGCTGCGAGTGACAACGACATGCTCAATCGGCATGATATACATTTGGTTTTAGATGTCAGCAAGGAATTGCCATGTCCCTGTTTCACTTAATCGCCCCATCGGGTTACTGCATCAATCAGCAAGCGGCTTTACGCGGCGTACAACGGCTGATCGAATCCGGCCACCAGGTGGATAACGCCGCCGTCATTGGCCGCCGTGACCAGCGTTTTGCCGGTTCAGACGCCGAGCGTCTGGCGGATGTTAACGGCCTCGCCCGCCTGATGACGCCCGATACCATTGTGATGCCGGTTCGCGGTGGTTACGGTGCCAGTCGTCTGCTGGAGAGCATTGACTGGCAGGCGCTCATCACACGGCAACAGGCGAACCCGCTGCTGATCTGCGGCCACAGCGATTTTACGGTGATTCAGTCCGCCCTGCTGGCGCTGGGCAAGGTGATAACGTTTAGCGGCCCCATGCTGGCGGCGAATTTCGGCGCGGAGGAGATGAACACCTTCACCGAGCGCCATTTCTGGCGGGCCTTGTGCAACGCGCAGTTCACGGTGGAGTGGCAAGGTAACGGCCCGACATGTGAAACGGAAGGCACGCTGTGGGGCGGCAATCTGGCCATGCTGGTCTCCCTTATCGGCACCCCGTGGATGCCCGCCATTGAAAATGGCGTACTGGTGCTGGAGGATATTAACGAGCATCCTTTCCGCGTTGAGCGAATGCTCCTGCAACTGTATCACGCGGGGATTCTGTCCCGGCAGAACGCGCTGATATTGGGCAGTTTCAGCGGTAGCGCGCCGAATGATTACGATGCCGGTTACGATCTTGACGCGGTTTACGCGTTTCTGCGTTCCCGTATCTCCATCCCCGTCGTGACCGGTCTGGATTTTGGTCATGAGCAACGCACCGTTACGCTGCCGCTCGGCGCCCACGCGGTGCTAAAAAATGGCGAAAATGGCAGCCAACTCACACTCTCCGGCCATCCTGTCCTCAAATCATAAAAAAAGCCGTCGCCTGGGCTAAGTAAAACGCTGTTTCTGTCGTTATTATGTTAGGGTTTATTATTAGAAACAGCGTAATTCAGGAGTAACATAACGTTGGATGCCGCAGCCATTATTAGTCTTTTCATTTTAGGTTCAGTCCTCGTAACCTGTAGTATCTTATTAAGTTCATTCTCATCTCGTCTTGGCATCCCTATTCTGGTTATCTTTCTCGCGATTGGCATGCTCGCGGGTGTTGATGGCGTTGGCGGTATCCCGTTTGATAATTATCCTTTCGCGTACATGGTGAGTAACCTCGCGCTGGCAATTATTCTGCTGGATGGCGGGATGCGTACCCAGGCCAGCTCCTTTCGCGTCGCCCTGGGCCCGGCGCTCTCGCTCGCGACGGTAGGGGTACTGATTACCTCCGGTCTCACCGGCATGATGGCCGCCTGGCTCTTTCATTTGAATCTCATCGAAGGGCTGCTGATTGGCGCCATTGTCGGTTCAACGGATGCGGCTGCTGTTTTTTCTCTGCTGGGTGGTAAAGGGCTTAACGAACGCGTCGGTTCGACGCTGGAAATCGAATCCGGGAGTAACGACCCGATGGCGGTTTTCCTGACCATCACGCTGATAGAGATGATTCAGAAACATGAGACCGGCCTGAGCTGGCTCTTCGTGCTCGATATCATCCAGCAGTTTGGACTGGGGATCATGCTGGGGTTAGGCGGCGGATATCTGCTTCAGCAAATGATTAACCGGATTGCCTTGCCCACCGGGTTATATCCGCTGCTGGCGCTGAGCGGGGGAATTCTCGTTTTCGCCGTAACCACCGCGCTGGAAGGCAGCGGCATTCTGGCCGTTTACCTGTGTGGATTCCTGCTGGGCAACCGCCCTATCCGCAACCGGTTTGGCATCCTGCAAAACTTTGACGGCCTGGCCTGGCTGGCGCAAATCGCCATGTTCCTCGTGCTGGGACTGCTCGTTACGCCATCCGATCTGCTGCCTATCGCCGTTCCGGCGCTGGTGCTGTCGGTCTGGATGATTCTGGTGGCTCGCCCGCTCTCCGTTTTCGCGGGCCTGCTGCCGTTTCGGGGCTTTAATCTGCGTGAGCGGATCTTCATCAGTTGGGTGGGGCTGCGTGGCGCCGTACCCATTATCCTGGCGGTTTTCCCGATGATGGCCGGGCTGGAGAATGCCCGACTGTTTTTTAATGTCGCATTCTTTGTGGTGCTGATATCGCTGCTGTTCCAGGGAACGTCCCTGACCTGGGCGGCCAAAAAAGCCAAAGTGGTGGTGCCTCCCGTCGGCTGGCCGGTTTCGCGTATCGGGCTGGATATTCACCCGGAAAACCCCTGGGAGCAGTTTGTCTACCAGTTGAGTGAAGATAAGTGGTGCGTCGGCGCCGCGCTGCGCGATCTGCACATGCCGCAGGAGACCCGTATCGCCGCCCTGTTTCGCGACAACGTGCTGTTCCACCCGACCGGAAGCACCCGTTTACGCGAAGGCGACGTTCTGTGCGTTATTGGACGTGAGCGCGACCTTCCGGCGCTGGGCAAACTGTTCAGCCAGTCGCCGCCGGTCGCGCTGGATCAGCGTTTTTTCGGCGATTTTATTCTCGAAGCCAATGCGAAATTTGCTGACGTCGCCCTGATTTACGGCCTGGACGAGGGAACGGAATATCGCGATAAACAGCAGACGCTGGGGGAAATCGTGCAGCAGTTGCTGGGCGCCGCGCCGGTTGTGGGCGACCAGGTGGAGTTTGCCGGCATGATCTGGACGGTCGCAGAGAAAGAAGACAACGCCGTGCGTAAGGTCGGGGTTCGCGTCGCGGGGGATGAAATGGAATAATGGAGACGCTGCCGGATGGCGGCGTTGACACGCCTTATCCGGCCTACACTCTGCCCTCTGTAGGCCGGATAAGCACAGGCGCCATCCTACGGCGCCACAAAAAAAAGTTACGCTGTCACAACCGGAACACGCGGCGCCAGCGCGCACATCAGTTCATACCCCACCGTTCCCGCCGCAGAGGCGACATCATCAATCTTGATCTCTTTCCCCCACAGTTCCACAGACGTACCGATACCCGCCTGCGGGCACGGCGTCAGGTCCACCGCCAGCATATCCATCGACACGGTGCCAACCGTTCCGGTACGCACACCGTCCACCAGCACTGGCGTGCCGTTTGGCGCATGACGGGGATAACCATCCGCGTAGCCCGCCGCCACAATCCCGATGCGCTGCTCCTGAGTCGCGGTATAGCGTCCGCCATACCCGACCCGATCGCCCGCTTTCAGCGTCTGTACGCCAATAATCTGGCTGCTCAGGGTCATAACCGGTTTCAGCCCGGTATTGGCGATATCCCGCCACTGCCCTGACGGCGATGCGCCATACAGAATAATTCCGGGTCGCACCCAGTCGAAATGGGCTTCAGGATGCCACAGCGTAGCCGCTGAATTCGACAGCGAGCGACGGCATTCAAGCCCTTCCGTCGCATGGGCGATTTTCGTCATCGCCTGGTCGATCCCTTCCGGGTGCTCAGCATCGGCAAAATGCGACATTAACGTCATTTCGCCCACATTCGGCAGCGCCCGCAGTTGCTGCCAGACAGTCTGTACCCGCTCGGGTAAAAAACCCAGCCGGTTCATGCCGCTATTCACTTTGAGATAAACATCCAGCGGCGCGTTCAGGCGCGCGTTTTGCAACACTTTGAGCTGCCAGTTGCTGTGTATGCAGGTCGTCAGACGGTATGTGTCATATATGGCCAGCTCGTCGGCATGGAAGAACCCTTCCAGCATTAAGATCGGCCCTTTCCATCCCCGCTCTCGCAGCGTAATCGCCTCTTCGAGATTGAGCATGGCAAAGCCGTCGGTCTCCCCCAACGCCGTCCAGATACGCTCGATACCATGTCCGTAGGCATTGGCTTTCACCACCGACCAGACGCGAGCGTCCGGGGCGGCCTGGCGCACAATGCCAAGATTTTGTTTCATCGCCTGCAGGTCAAGGCTGGCCAGTATAGGGCGGGTCATCTCGCTTCCTTATTAGTTATGCGCGCCATGAAGATGCCGGGGTCGTGACGGCGTAAAGCCAGGGCTGTACCGCGCTACGCTCAGGTCGTCATAAGGAATAGCAGGTGTACGACCTGAAAGAATATCGCTCAGTAATTGCCCTGAACCGCAGGCCATTGTCCAGCCCAGCGTCCCATGCCCGGTATTCAGCCACAGGTTTTTGAAGCGCGTCCGTCCGATCACTGGCGTACCATCCGGGGTCATTGGCCGCAGCCCGGTCCAGAACGTGGCTTGTTCCACATGCCCTCCGCGCGGGAAGAGATCGCGTACGACCATCTCCAGCGTTTCACGACGCGGTTGTAATAATTCAGTGTTAAAGCCAACAATTTCCGCCATTCCCCCCACGCGAATACGCTTATCAAAACGGGTAATGGCAATTTTGTAGGTTTCATCAAGGATAGTCGAAACTGGCGCGCCATCGTCCTGTGCGACCGGAATCGTCAGCGAATAACCTTTAAGCGGATAGACCGGAATATCGACGATCCCTTTGAGCATCGCCGTCGAGTAAGAGCCAAACGCCATCACGTAAGCATCGGCTTTGATGATGTCATCCCCGCACTTCACGCCGTAAATTTGTTCACCTTCGTACAGCAGTTTTTCCACCGGCGTGTTGAAGCGAAACGTCACGCCCGCCTGTTCCGCCATCTGCGCCAGGCGCTGAGTAAACAGCTGGCAATCTCCGGTTTCATCATTGGGCAAACGCAGGCCGCCGGTCAGTTTGTGCGCCACTTCCGCCAGCGCAGGTTCAACCTCCGCCAGACGGCTGGATTCCAGTAGCTGATACGGTACGCCGGCATCCTCCAGAACGGCGATATCACGGGTGGCGTTCTCATACTGTTGCGCGGTACGGAATAACTGCAATGTTCCGCCCTGACGCCCTTCATACTGAATGCCGGTTGAGGCACGCAGCGCTTTCAGGCAATCACGGCTGTACTCCGCCAGACGCACCATGCGCCCTTTGTTCTCCATGTAATGGCGGGTGTCGCAGTTACGCAACATTTGCCACATCCACTTCAACTGAAACTGCGTCCCGTCCAGGCGAACAGCCAGCGGCGCATGGCGCTGGAACATCCACTTGATGGCCTTCAGCGGCACACCCGGCGCCGCCCACGGCGCGGCATAGCCCGGAGAAATTTGTCCGGCGTTCGCCGCGCTGGTTTCCAGCGCCGGGCCAGGTTCACGATCGATGACGGTGACGTCATGCCCAGCCTGACACAGATACCAGGCGCTGGTTACGCCAACGACGCCACTTCCCAGTATGACAATTCGCATAGCCACTCCGTTAACAGTAAAAGAACAATCTTCTAATTACATCTTGATAACTCAGTTGAAAATATTATTCAACATATGGCTTTTTTATGGTGACGCACCTCACATCTGCCTCTGTTGTCAGGGATCTCTCTGCTTTGGCATCTCCTGCTGTGCGTCATTTTTATCCAGCATAAAATATTGCAGCCACACCATTTTCTGGCGTGCCAGCGCTGCGAAATCGCAAAGAAAAATTTTCTTCATCAGCACGTTTTTTAACACGGTGTTCTATGCTTGAAATGAGGTGCTCCAGACAGAGAGTGCCGCCAACAATGAGGGTGCGCGAATGGCTACGATTGATTCCATGAACAAGGACAGCACACGTTTGAGCGATGGACCCGACTGGACGTTTGATCTGCTGGATGTCTATCTGGCGGAGATTGACCGCGTCGCGAAACTCTACAAACTGGATACCTATCCGCACCAAATCGAGGTGATCACCTCTGAGCAGATGATGGATGCCTATTCCAGCGTCGGGATGCCGATCAACTATCCTCACTGGTCGTTTGGCAAAAAATTCATTGAAACCGAGCGCCTGTATAAGCACGGTCAGCAAGGGCTGGCCTATGAAATCGTCATTAACTCCAACCCGTGTATCGCTTATCTGATGGAAGAGAACACCATTACTATGCAGGCGCTGGTGATGGCGCACGCGTGCTATGGGCATAACTCTTTCTTCAAGAATAACTACCTGTTCCGCAGCTGGACTGACGCCAGTTCGATTGTCGATTACCTGATCTTTGCCCGTAATTACATTACCGAATGCGAAGAACGCTATGGCGTGGATGAAGTTGAAAAGCTGCTGGATTCCTGCCATGCGCTGATGAACTATGGCGTCGATCGCTACAAACGCCCGCAAAAAATTTCGTTGCAGGAGGAGAAAGCCCGGCAGAAAAGTCGCGAAGAGTATCTGCAAAGCCAGGTGAATATGCTGTGGCGTACTCTGCCGAAGAAAGAGGAAGAGAAAGCCGTCGCCGAAACGCGGCGTTACCCGTCTGAACCGCAGGAAAACCTGCTCTACTTTATGGAAAAGAACGCGCCGTTGCTGGAGTCATGGCAGCGCGAGATCCTGCGCATCGTGCGCAAGGTCAGCCAGTATTTCTATCCGCAAAAACAGACGCAGGTGATGAACGAAGGCTGGGCGACGTTCTGGCACTACACCATCCTGAATCATCTTTACGATGAAGGTAAAGTGACCGAGCGCTTTATGCTGGAGTTTTTACATAGCCACACCAATGTGGTGTTCCAGCCGCCGTACAACAGCCCGTGGTATAGCGGAATTAACCCTTATGCGCTTGGCTTCGCGATGTTCCAGGACATCAAACGCATTTGCCAGTCGCCAACGGAAGAAGACAAATACTGGTTCCCGGATATCGCCGGTTCAGACTGGCTGGAAACCCTGCATTTCGCGATGCGTGATTTTAAAGACGAGAGCTTTATCAGCCAGTTCCTGTCGCCGAAAGTGATGCGTGATTTCCGTTTCTTTACCGTGCTGGACGACGACCGGCACAATTATCTGGAAATTTCGGCCATTCACAATGAGGAAGGTTATCGCGAGATCCGCAATCGGCTTTCGTCACAGTACAACCTGAGCAATCTGGAGCCGAATATTCAGATCTGGAATGTGGATTTACGCGGCGATCGCTCTTTGACGCTACGCTATATTCCTCACAACCGCGCACCGCTGGACAAGGGACGTAAAGAGGTGCTGAAACATGTGCATCGCCTGTGGGGGTTTGATGTCATGCTGGAGCAGCAGAATGAGGATGGCAGCGTTGAGCTGCTGGAGCGGTGCCCGCCGAGAATGAACAGCCTGTAGTTTAATTGCCGGATGGCGGTGTAAACACCTTATCCGGCCTACAAACAGCACATCACCGTAGGCCGAATAAACAAAGCGCCATCCGGCGCAAACAAACAGCACACCACCGTAGGCCGGATAAGCGAAGCGCCATCCGGCACAAACAATCAGCACACCACCGCAGGCCGGATAAGCGAAGCGCCATCCGGCACAAACAATCAGCACACCACCGCAGACCGGATAAGCGAAGCGCCATCCGGCACAAACAAACAGCACATCACCGCAGGCCGGATAAGCGAAGCGCCATCCGGCGCGAACAAACAGCACACCACCGTAGGCCGGATAAGCGAAGCGCCATCCGGCGTATAACGATTAGCGGCCCTGAATGGCCAAATCGCCTGGCAAATTCTTCTGCATACGATGCCAAATCTCACCGCTGTCATGACCGTAACGGCGTACCGTTTCGTACACCTGGTCATGCGCGCCCTGTTCGCAAAGCGATGACAGCTTATGGTAGAAACCGAGCGCCAGGCTCCGGGCTTCCGGGTTGGCGAAATAGTGACGACCAATGCGGGTATACAGCCCTTTCATCCCGTTCAGGATCAGACCGTAAATCGGATTACCGGAGGCAAACGCCAGACCGCGGAAAATGTTGTAATCCAGGTCCGCGAACGCATCGGCGTGGTCGGCCACTTCATTCGCCGTCGCCAGCACTTCCTGCGCTTTATCAGGATGCTGACGAAACGCGGTGCGGATAAAAATCGTGGAGATATTGGTTCGCACCGACAGCAGATTATCAATCAGTTGCGGCACGCTTTCATGATCAAGACGCGCGAGCGTTTCAAGAATATTCAGCCCGGACGTTTCCCAGAAATTGTTCACCTTTGTCGGTTTGCCGTGTTGAATCGTCAACCAGCCGTCTCGCGCCAGGCGCTGCAATACTTCGCGTAACGTGGTGCGCGTCACTCCGATAAGTTCGGAGAGTTCACGTTCGGCAGGCAAAATAGTGCCAGGTGGGAAGCGGTTATTCCAGATACTTTCAATGATGTACTCTTCCGCGAAACCCGCCGGGCTCTGCGCCTTAATGACCATAGTGAGATTTCCATTACACAGCAAAACATAGTTACACTCATCATACCAGACGGGTTTCATGGCTGATAGCGGACAGGATGAAGAAAAAGGGGATCAAGGCTTCATTTTCTGGATAACGCCGCGCCATCACGTTAAGGACTTGCCTGCTTTTACCCTGGCCGCTAAGCTTTGCGCCTAAACATAAAAACATGATTCTCACATTTACAGGTAAGGGAAACTGCCATGGAGCTCTCCTGGGGTCGCGCATTCTGGCGCAACTTTCTGGGCCAGTCGCCTGACTGGTATAAACTTGCATTAATCGCTTTTTTAATTGCTAATCCACTGATTTTCTTCATCAACCCGTTTGTAGCGGGCTGGCTGCTGGTCGCTGAATTTATTTTCACGCTGGCGATGGCGCTGAAGTGCTATCCCCTGCTGCCAGGCGGATTACTGGCGATTGAAGCGGTCATCATTGGGATGACCAGCGCAGCGCATGTGCGCGAAGAGGTTGCCGCCAACCTCGAAGTGCTGCTGCTGCTGATGTTCATGGTCGCAGGCATCTACTTTATGAAGCAGTTGCTGCTGTTCATTTTTACCCGCCTGCTGCTTAGCATTCGTTCCAAGATGCTGCTGTCGCTCGCATTTTGTATGGCTGCCGCCTTCCTGTCCGCTTTCCTTGATGCCCTGACCGTTGTCGCGGTGGTCATCAGCGTCGCGGTCGGCTTTTATGGCATTTATCATCGCGTCGCCTCTGCGCGCGGCGAAGAGAACGATCTCCAGGATGACGACCACCTCGACCAGAACAGTAAAGCGGTGCTGGAACAGTTTCGCGGTTTCTTGCGCAGCCTGATGATGCATGCGGGCGTAGGCACCGCGCTGGGCGGCGTCATGACGATGGTCGGTGAACCGCAGAACCTGATTATCGCCAAAGCGGCGGGCTGGCATTTCGGCGATTTCTTCCTGCGCATGTCGCCGGTGACGGTTCCGGTGCTAATTTTCGGGCTGCTCACCTGCGTGCTGGTCGAGAAACTACGCTGGTTTGGCTATGGTGAAACGCTGCCGGAGAAAGTGCGTCATATTTTGCAGGAGTTCGACGATCAAAGCCGTCAACGTCGTACACGCCAGGACAAACTCAATCTGTTTGTACAGGCGATTATCGGCGTCTGGCTGGTGACGGCGCTGGCGCTGCATCTGGCGGAAGTGGGCTTGATTGGTCTGTCGGTCATTATTCTGGCCACGTCACTCACCGGCGTCACCGATGAACACGCGATTGGCAAAGCATTTACTGAGTCCTTGCCGTTTACCGCGCTGTTGACGGTTTTCTTCTCCATCGTGGCGGTCATTATCGATCAGCATCTTTTCGCCCCGATCATCCAGTTCGTTTTACAGGCTTCCGAACATGCGCAGTTAACGCTGTTCTACCTCTTCAATGGCCTGCTGTCGTCCATTTCCGATAACGTGTTCGTCGGGACGATTTACATCAATGAGGCCAAAGCGGCTATGGAAAGCGGCGCAATCAGCATGAAACAGTACGAACTGCTGGCGGTAGCGATCAACACCGGCACCAATTTGCCGTCCGTAGCGACGCCAAACGGCCAGGCGGCATTTTTATTCCTGCTCACCTCTGCGCTGGCGCCGCTGATTCGTCTCTCTTATGGCCGTATGGTCTGGATGGCGTTGCCATACACGCTGGTGCTCACCCTCGTTGGTTTACTCTGCGTCGAGTTTACCCTCACCCCCATCACGGAGTGGATGACGCAATCTGGCTGGTTAGCTACATTCTCATAACATCAAACCGGGCAAATCACTGCCCGGTTTGACTTTTTGCATGATAATTATCCGATTATACTTTATTTCATTTCCCACTACTGGCGCATAAATTGAATTGGTTTACACTGCGGTGTCTACGCATGTTGCAGGGAAATAATTATGTTGCGATTTTTAAACCAGTGCTCACGGGGTCGGGGCGCGTGGTTACTGATGGCGTTAACTGCCTTTGCGCTCGAAATGGTAGCGCTGTGGTTCCAGCACGTCATGCTGCTCAAACCTTGCGTGCTATGTATTTACGAACGTAGCGCGTTATTCGGTGTGATGGGCGCGGGTCTGGTTGGCGCTGTCGCCCCTAAAACGCCGCTGCGTTATGTGGCGATAGCGATCTGGATTTACAGCGCCTGGCGCGGGTTGCAGTTGGCTTATGAACACACGATGATCCAGCTTCATCCTTCGCCGTTCATGACCTGTGATTTTGCTGCGCGCTTCCCGACGTGGCTGCCGCTGGATAAATGGCTGCCGCAGGTCTTCCTGGCTTCCGGCGACTGCGCCGAGCGTCAGTGGTCGTTTTTAACCCTGGAGATGCCGCAGTGGCTGTTGGGGATTTTTGCGGCGTATCTGGCGATCGCGATCCTGGTGTTGATTGCTCAACCGTTTAAGCCGAAAAGACGCGATCTCTTTAGTCGATAACAGAACGCTCCTTCGGGAGCGTTTTTTTTCGCCTGACGGCGTTGCTTCCGGGCATCTATAAGATGTATATTAAATACATCTTATAGATGCCCCCACAAGGAGACGCCTTATGTCCCATTTACGCATCCCGGCAAACTGGAAAATTAAACGTTCCACTCCCTTCTTCACCAAAGAGAATGTGCCAGCCGCACTGCTCTCCCACCATAACACCGCTGCGGGTGTCTTTGGGCAACTCTGCGTGATGGAAGGCACAGTCACTTACTACGGTTTCGCTAACGAAGATGCCAAAGAACCTGAACTCAAAGTGGTCATTAACGCCGGTCAGTTTGCGACCAGCCCGCCGCAATACTGGCACCGCATCGAATTAAGCGACGACGCGCAATTCAATATCAATTTCTGGGTTGAAGACGACAACCACAGCGATGAAATGTATCAGGCGAAAAAAGCGTAATTAACGCTTGCTGAACAATGGGCGGTTCAGTCCGCCCATGAAGGTTTGTTTAAGATGTGATCCTGCCAGTCCCGCACTTCAGATTCTTTCACCGCAATATGGCGCACAGAAATACGCTCGCCGTGCATCGCCGCTTTCGACCCGGTCAACAACGGATGCCAGCCCGGCAGCCCCTTTCCTTCCGCTAACAAGCGATAGGCGCAGGTCATCGGCAACCATTCAAAGGTTGGCAGATTATCGCGGGTGAGTTTAATGCAGTCTGGCTCGTACTCGAACCGACGTTCATAGTTACGACACTGGCAGGTTTTAATATTCAACTGGCGACACGCCACGTTGGTGAAATAGATTTCGTCGGTGTCTTCATCCATCAGTTTGTGCAGGCAACACTGGCCGCATCCATCACACAACGACTCCCACTCGGCATCGGTCATGTCATCCAGGGTTTTACTTTGCCAGAAAGGTATGTCGCTCATCAGGGTATCCGCCATTGCTGTAAAGCTGCACCTTATAACCAGTCTGGCACGCTGATGCAAGTTTTGCCGCCCGAAAAGGCGGCAAGCAGAGATTACAGGACGCGCGTCGTCAGCGTTTGACCGTTAAAACTGACTTCCAGCTCGTCGCCGCTTTGCAACGGGCCGACGCCTTCCGGTGTGCCGGTCAGGATCACGTCTCCCGCTTTGAGCGTGAAGAAACGGCTCATGTAGGCGACAAGCGGCACGATGTGGTGGATCATCTCCGCCGTCGAGCCTTGCTGACGGATTTCGCCATTCACTTTCAACCCGAGCGCGGTATTTTGCGGATCGCCATGAAACTCCGAAACCGGAATAAAACCTGACAGCGGGCAGGAATTATCAAACCCTTTTGCTTTTTCCCAGGGCTGACCGGCTTTTTTCATTTTGCCCTGAATATCCCGCAGCGTCAGATCGAGCGCCACGCCATAACCGGCAATCGCCTTGCGGACATGGTCTTCCGTCGCCTGACGCAGAGTCGAGCCAATCAATATCGCCAGTTCGACTTCATGGTGAACGGCGCCCATGTCCGTTGGAATCGCCAGCGGCTGGCGCAGATCGCACAGCGCCGTTTCCGGTTTAATAAAAAGAACGGGTTCATCCGGCGTTGCGCTACCCATCTCCTTAATATGCTTTGCGTAGTTACTGCCTACACAAACCACTTTACTTACCGGGTAATCAAGCAGAGCACCTTGCCAGTTGTGATGTTGATACATTATTTTCCCCTAACGTAATCGTGGATTTCAGGAACTGCATCGGCAGGGCATTCGCGTTGCCGGATACAGTTTAACTTTTAGCGTCTGGTTTATTTTCGCCCGGCGCAGAAAGATGTTGTTTGAGTAAATCTTCCGGCGGTGGCGGCAGTTGTAAATAATACCCCTGGTCGGTTAACGCTTGTTTTACTTTCTCCAGGTCGGCATTCACTAATTTCTTACGCCCATCCAACGGCAGAATCATTGCCAGCGTTGGCTGCCCGAATCCCTTCATCAGATCTTCAGGAACCCGTGAGAAATCGTCTTTTTTTTCGACGTATAAATAGGTCTGGTCGCGTTTGCTACTTCGATAGATCACACAAAACATACTTTTACTCTGAATTAACGGGATGGTGACTTGCCTCAATATAATACTGACTATAACATGCCTTCTAGTCTTCGGAATATCGCCCCGCATTGGGGATGATAAATAGCAAATTGAGTAAGGCCAGGATGTCAAACACGCCAATCGAGCTTAAAGGCAGTAGCTTCACCTTATCAGTGGTTCATTTGCACGAAGCTGAACCCAAGGTTATTCGTCAGGCGTTGGAAGACAAAATCGCTCAGGCACCTGCTTTTTTAAAACATGCTCCCGTGGTCATTAACGTCAGCGGCCTTGAAAGTCCAGTAAACTGGCCTGCGCTGCAAGAGGTGGTGACGTCTACCGGTCTGCGTATTATCGGCGTTAGCGGCTGCAAAGACGCGTCGCTAAAAGCGGAAATTGACGAGATGGGTCTTCCTTTACTGACTGAAGGTAAAGAGAAAGTCGCTCGTTCCGCCCCGGTCGAAGCCCCGGCACCGAGCGCACCGCCGCAAAATGTTACCCCCATCACAAAAACGCGATTAATTGACGTACCGGTTCGTTCCGGTCAGCGCATTTATGCTCCACAATGTGATCTAATTGTTACAAGTCACGTCAGCGCTGGCGCAGAGTTAATCGCAGACGGTAATATCCACGTTTATGGCATGATGCGGGGTCGCGCGCTGGCAGGCGCCAGCGGCGATCGGGAAGCGCAAATTTTTTGTACCCATCTGACGGCAGAACTGGTGTCTATCGCAGGTGTTTATTGGCTGAGTGATAAAATCCCGGCAGAATTTTATGGCAAAGCGGCGCGTCTGCGGTTAGCAGATAACGCTTTGGCAGTTCAACCGTTGAATTGATCCCTTTTTAACAAGGAATTTCTATGGCACGCATTATTGTAGTTACTTCGGGTAAAGGGGGCGTTGGCAAGACCACCTCCAGCGCGGCCATCGCTACTGGTTTGGCCCAGAAGGGAAAGAAAACTGTCGTTATCGATTTCGATATCGGTCTGCGTAACCTCGACCTGATCATGGGATGTGAGCGTCGTGTCGTTTACGATTTCGTGAACGTGATTCAGGGCGATGCGACGCTAAACCAGGCGTTAATCAAAGATAAGCGCACTGAGAATCTCTTTATTCTTCCGGCATCGCAAACCCGCGATAAAGACGCGCTGACCCGTGAGGGCGTAGCAAAAGTTCTCGATGACCTGAAGACAATGGATTTCGACTTTATCGTCTGCGACTCTCCGGCGGGCATTGAAACCGGCGCGCTGATGGCGCTCTATTTTGCCGATGAAGCGATTATCACCACGAACCCGGAAGTCTCCTCAGTACGTGACTCTGACCGTATTCTCGGCATTCTGGCGTCAAAATCCCGTCGTGCTGAAAACGGCGAAGACCCGATTAAAGAGCATCTGCTGCTGACGCGTTACAACCCAGGCCGCGTTAACAGAGGCGATATGCTCAGTATGGAAGACGTGCTGGAAATCTTGCGCATCAAACTCGTGGGGGTTATCCCGGAAGATCAGTCAGTCCTGCGCGCATCCAACCAGGGAGAGCCGGTTATTCTCGACATCACTGCTGATGCGGGTAAAGCCTATGCAGATACCGTAGAACGTCTGTTGGGAGAAGAACGTCCTTTCCGCTTCATTGAAGAAGAGAAGAAAGGTTTCCTCAAACGCCTGTTCGGAGGATAAGTTATGGCATTACTGGATTTTTTTCTCTCGCGGAAAAAGAGTACAGCCAACATCGCTAAAGAGCGACTGCAAATCATTGTTGCGGAGCGCCGTCGCAGCGACGCCGAGCCGCATTATTTACCGCAGTTGAGAAAAGATATTCTCGAAGTCATCTGCAAGTATGTGCAAATTGATCCAGAAATGGTCACCGTACAGCTTGAGCAAAAAGACGGCGATATTTCAATTCTCGAGCTTAACGTGACATTACCGGAAGCCGAAGAGTCCAGATAATCTCTTTTCGGATAACGCAACGCGATAAAAAGGCAGAGTATTCTGCCTTTTATTTGCTGCTGTGCCATAAACAGTAACGCGGCGGTGCTTATTCCAGGCTGAACTTCGGGTAACGCTCCTGAAAATAGCGGCGCAGAAATTCAACCGTAATGCGAATTTTTGCCGACGAGGAAAGACGGGAAGCGGAGACCGCCCAGATATTAGCAGGCTGATAATATTCCGGCAGAACCTGCACCAGATGGCCGCTGGCAATGTTATCGCAGACATCCCACCACGACCGCAACGCAATGCCCTGCCCGTCCAGACACCATTGATGCACAATCTCACCGTGGTTGGAGGACAGTGACCCTGTCACTTTAATCGAATATTCCCGTTCTTTTGTGCGTAACTGCCAGATTCCAAAGGGATGGTCACGCTCTTTAATCACCAGACACGGAAAGGCTGCCAGATCGCTGAGCTGCTTCGGCGTGCCGTGCTGCTCCAGAAACGCCGGTGATGCGCATAAAATACGGTAATTGGTTCCAAGCTTATGCGCGATTAAATTAGAGGCAATCTCATCACCAATACGAATATCAAGATCGACCCCTTCATTCACCAGATCTACCAGCCGGTCCTCAACGTCAAACCGCAACTCCAGCTGTGGATACTGCTTCGCCAGCGCCGACAGCGCTGGCGCAACAATCCGCCGACCGAAGCCAAAACTGCTGATAATACGCAGCATACCTTGTGGGACTTGCCGCACGTCAGACAGCTCATCCATCATCTGATCCACATCCTGCAAAATGCGCTGCGCCCATTCGTAAATACGCTCGCCCTCTTCCGTGATCGTCACCCGCCGGGTCGTTCGGTGGAGCAGCACCACGTTCAGCGTCTGCTCCAGCAACGCCACCCGTTTGCTGATAAACGCCGGCGAAACGCCCAGTTCTTCCGCAACCGCGCTAAAACCCGCACGCCGGGCAACCCGCATAAAGACGCGTAAATCATTCAGGAGAGGCAGATTATTCATGATCTGTGTTTTATGTTTCACCAGTTGGAAGGATTAACTCTCAATCAGTCAATTATAGGATAAGGGGTAAGTCAATTTTGACTGCTGATAAGTGAGAGCTGGTATGAAGAAAACCTGTCGTATTGCCGCTATTCCCGGAGACGGTATTGGTAAAGAAGTCCTGCCTGAAGGTATTCGCGTATTGCAGACCGCCGCTGAACGCTGGGATCTCTCGCTCAGCTTTGAGCCGATTGAGTGGGCCAGCTGCGAATATTATGCACATCACGGTACGATGATGCCTGACGACTGGCATGCGCAGCTAAAATCGTTTGATGCGATCTATTTCGGCGCCGTCGGCTGGCCGGATACCGTCCCGGACCATGTTTCATTGTGGGGATCGCTGCTGAAATTCCGTCGCGAATTTGACCAGTACGTTAACCTGCGTCCGGTACGTCTGTTTCCCGGCGTTCCCTGCCCGCTGGCCGGAAAAAAAGCGGGAGATATTGATTTCTACGTCGTGCGCGAGAACACCGAAGGGGAATACTCCTCGCTGGGCGGGCGCGTTAATGCCGGAACCGAGCACGAAGTGGTGATTCAGGAGTCGGTATTTACCCGGCGCGGAGTGGATCGCATTCTGCGCTACGCCTTTGAGCTGGCGCAAAGCCGACCGCGCAAAACGCTGACGTCCGCCACCAAATCCAACGGCCTGGCCATCAGTATGCCTTTCTGGGATGAACGCGTTGAAGCCATGGCGCAGCACTACCCGGAGATTCGTTGGGATAAGCAGCATATCGACATTCTGTGCGCCCGCTTTGTCATGCAGCCGGAGCGCTTTGACGTGGTTGTCGCCTCAAATCTGTTTGGCGATATTCTGTCCGATCTTGGCCCGGCCTGTACCGGCACCATCGGCATTGCGCCTTCCGCAAACCTGAACCCGGAACGCACATTCCCGTCGCTGTTTGAACCGGTACACGGCTCTGCGCCGGATATATACGGCAAGAATATCGCCAACCCTGTTGCCACCATCTGGGCGGGCGCCATGATGCTGGATTTCCTCGGCAATGGCGATACGCGCTACCGGGAGGCACATGACGGTATTCTCGCGGCCATTGAGCAGGTTATCGCTAACGGCCCGAAAACACCGGATCTGAAAGGCGCCGCCTCCACCCGGCAGATGGCGGAGGCGATCTGTCAGGCGCTGCGCTAATGACGGAGCGGCCGGATAGCGGCCATCATCCGTATTACAGCGGATATTCCTGCAACAGATTCCGCAGTTTTTCCGCCATCAGTTCCGCACGCCAGCCGGAGATAAGTTCCGGCTGCGTGGCCTGCGGTTTTAACTTCCAGTGCCAGTTAAGCAACTGGTTGATTTGCCGACGCGACGCCAGCAATTCCGCACTGACGTTGTGCGTCGCGCTAACGTCTGCCACCAGCGCTTTGATGGCTTTAAACGCCTTGCGATAGCCTGGCATATCCATCAGGTTCAGCAAGGGTTCCGGCAGCATCTCTTCCGGCAGCGCCTGCGCCTTCTCCACTAACGCGATCAGCGTCTTACCGTGAAAACGAATTTCGCTGCCAGAAAGCCCCAGGCTGTCCAGTTCGCCCAGACTCCCCGGCATATAGCGCGCCACTGCCCACAGGTGCTCTTCGCGCACCACAAAGTTGACCGCCAGATCGCGCTCACGCGCCTTGCGCAGCCGCCAGTCGGCCAGCAGTTGCAGGCAGGCCAGTTGACGGGTACGCAACTGCCACGCATTGGTGATGTCACGCCAGGCATCTTCCGGCGCCAGAATTTCCTGACGACGTTGCTGCATCAGACGGCACTCATCCAGCGCCGCAGGCAGCCAGCCGGATGCTTCGGTTTCGACCATCAGTTTTTTGGTGATCGGTAACAAATACCAGACGTCCGCCGCCGCATACTCACACTGACGTTCGGTTAACGGTCTTGCCAGCCAGTCGGTACGGGACTCACTTTTATCCAGCGCGACACCCGTAAACTCCTCGACCATCGCGGCAAAACCCCAGGACAAGGGGCGGCCGCAAAATGCGGCAAGGATCTGCGTATCGATCAGCGGTTGCGGCAGTTCTCCGAAGGTGTTGAGAAAAACCTCCAGATCTTCGCTGCCCGCATGCAAAAATTTGGTTATCGCGGTATCACGCAACACGGCGCGCAGAGGCGACCAGTCGGTAATGCCGTGAGGATCAATCAGGGCGACATGCTCGCCATCAAACAGCTGGATAAGCCCAAGTTGCGGGTAATAGGTGCGCGTACGGACAAACTCCGTATCAAGAGCAATCGCCGGAAATGCCCGAACCGCTTCACATAACGTCGCCAGCGCGTCGTCCGTAGTGATTATTTGGTAATTCAAATCATATTCTCTTTAGTTTGCGCCAAAAAAAACGCCGGCTTAACCGGCGTCTGGCGACTTGCTTAAAGCTCAGGCTTTATTGTCTACTTTGCCACGCGCTTCGTCACGTAATTCTCGTCGTAAAATTTTTCCGACGTTCGATTTAGGCAGTTCGTCGCGAAACTCCACCAGCTTCGGCACTTTATACCCCGTCAACTGGCGACGACAGAAGGTAATCAATGCCTCATCGGTCAACGCCGGGTCTTTCTTCACGACAAAGATTTTCACGCTTTCACCGCTGCTGCCCGAAGGTACGCCGACTGCCGCCACTTCCTGAACGCCAGGATGCTGCATCACCACGTCTTCAATTTCATTAGGATAGACGTTAAAGCCGGAAACCAGAATCATATCTTTTTTGCGATCGACGATGCGCAGGAACCCTTCGTCATCAATCACCGCGATATCCCCCGTGTAAAGCCAGCCGTCTTTGACGATTTCATCCGTCGCGTCCGGGCGCTGCCAGTATCCCAGCATCACCTGCGGCCCCTTCACGCACAGCTCGCCAGGCTCGCCTGTTGGCACCTCGTTGCCCTCGTCATCCACCAGTTTTACATCGGTAGAGGGAACGGGCAGCCCGATACTGCCGCTGTGATAATCGATATCATGCGGGTTCACGCTGACCAACGGCGCGCACTCGGTCAGACCGTAGCCTTCAAGCAAATATTGTCCGGTCAGTTTCACCCAACGTTCTGCAACCGCATGCTGTACCGGCATACCGCCGCCAGCAGAAAGGTGCAACGTAGAGAAGTCCAGTTGCTGGAATTCTTTGTTGTTCAGCAAGGCGTTAAACAGGGTGTTAACGCCGGTCATCGCGGTAAACGGATATTTCGCCAGCTCTTTCACCATGCCCGGAATGTCGCGCGGGTTAGTGATGAGCAGGTTTTGCCCGCCCAGTTCAATAAACAGCAGGCAGTTCATGGTCAACGCGAAAATGTGATACAGCGGCAGCGCCGTCACCACCAGCTCTTTCCCCTCATGCAGCAACGGCCCGTAGGTGCCTTTTACCTGCTCCAGGTTTGCCAGCATGTTGCGGTGCGTCAGCATCGCGCCTTTCGCTACGCCGGTTGTACCACCCGTGTATTGCAGGAACGCCAGATCTTCGGTGACCAGCTCAGGCTTCACGTACTGCATCCGATAACCTGCGTGTAGCGCGCGGCGAAAAGAGATCGCATCCGGCAGGTGATATTTCGGCACCAGACGCTTAATGTATTTCACGACAAAGTTAACCAGCGTACCTTTCGCGGTAGAAAGCTGGTCGCCCATACGCGTCAGAATTACGTGCTGTACGGACGTTTTATCGACCACTTTTTCCAGCGTGTGGGCAAAGTTAGAGACGATCACGATAGCCGCCGCTCCGCTGTCATTGAGCTGATGCTCAAGCTCACGCGGCGTATACAGCGGGTTGACATTCACGACGATCATCCCGGCGCGCAAAATACCAAACAGCGCGACCGGGTATTGCAGCAGATTCGGCATCATTAGCGCGACGCGGTCGCCTTTTTTGAGGCCCAGCCCTTCCTGCAAATAGGCCGCGAATGCCCGGCTGCGCTCTTCCAGTTTGCGGAAGGTCATCACCTCCCCCATATTGACGAACGCAGGCTGGTCGGCGTAACGCACGACGGCATGTTCAAATAATTCAACCAGGGATTGATAACGGTCAGGATTGATCTCCGCCGGGACATCAGCGGGATATCGGTTAAGCCAAACCTTCTTCAAAGCATCACCTCTAAAATGAGTGTTCGTCGTCATCGCAACCCCAGTTAATAAACAAGTCGTTAACATAATATTAACTCAGCGTACCAGTTTATTAATCACTCAACGAAAAGGTTGCGAAGCGCGTCACTATTTATTTTTCTTATGTCCGTATTAATGCAGAAACAGCGGACCAGCCGCTGTCTCTTTTATTGATAAAACAAGGGGTTATTCAGTTACGATCGTTTGAACCTGTGCGGGGCCTGGGTTATACCATCCCCAACCGCCATAGCCGTACGGCCAGCCTCGTCCACCGTAGAACCAGGGATCGATCGGCTGCGGCGGCATGACGATCTGCTGAGTAAGGTGCCAGCGTTTATAGCCCGTTGCCTGCATCAGCATAAACTTATACGGCGTACTGCCGACCTTACCGTCCACCGTGCCGGTAATCGGCCCGACGACCGTCACCAGTTGCCCACGGAAGTCTACCGGGTCAAGGAAGCCGTTCACGTCGGCATAAATCCGCCCTCGCGAAGCCTCACCGAGGATCGGACGCGCGCCGTTATCAAGCGGCACGCTGGCGATTTCCAGCCGCGTTTTTCCCTGCTGGTTTTGCACATCCACCACTTTACCGCCAAAACGCGCTTCCTGGCCGACGTACAGCTGCGGCGCATTCATAACCCGCACCAGATCCTGCTGCGGCGTGGGACTGGAACCTTTGATGGCATCCGGGACGGTAACGCAGCCACTCAGCGTTAACGCGACCACTCCCGCCAGAATTCCTTTCATTACCTGTTGTTGAACCGCCATAGTGCGACTCCTTTTTTCTCAGCACATATTCTCGTCATACTTCAAACTACCTGTGTGTAACAGCTACGTTCAAATTATTCAGGGTGATAATACTGAGATTCATTCTTTGCCCGGAAGTTTCTTCCACGCGACGTTGTTACGTAAATAAACCGGTTCGGCCTGTTCAACCGCGACGGTTTTCCCCGCTGCCAGCATCTGACTGGCGAGAGGCAGCATATCCTCCGCCGCCGGAAGCAGAACGTCGCCATCGCGCAAAGCCAAACCGCTGTCTTTACCCAGATCAGGCCATGCAGGCCAGCCTGTGCCAACAGTAGCCCACTCCCCGGAAAGCTGCTTCAACCGTTCGCTAACCAGCCCGGGATTTAACACGGCCTCGGTCTCTTCCCCGTGCCAGACGCCATTTTCATCACGCTGGTATTCCGCCCAGTAGACTTCGCCCATACGTGCGTCAATCGCCGCCAGCACGCGCGTAGCGCCGCTTTTACGCCAGGCGCCCTGCGCCATTGTCGCCAGCGTTGAAACGCCAGTCATCGGCAGGTTCGCGCCCAGCGCCAGCCCCTGCGCAATGCCAATGCCAATGCGCACGCCGGTAAAACTGCCGGGGCCGCGACCAAACGCCAGCGCGTCGATATCGGTAAGCGTAATGCTGTTGGCGGCCAGGATATCCTGCACCATCGGCAAAATACGTTGGGTATGTTCTCGTGGGCAAAGCTCAAAATGAGCGTTGATATTACCGTCATTCCACAGGGCAACGGAACACGCTTCTGTGGCGGTATCGATAGCCAGAATTCGCATGGGTCTTCGTGCTTAAATCAATAAAATGGCGCGCATCTTACCATACTCCGTAACAAATTACTCGGCCGTTGGTATGGCGAGAAATCTGACGGCGCGGGCGATGTCCCGGGTGCGCGGCGTGGGCGGCAGGCTCGCCAGGAAGGTGGCGCCATACGGTCGCATCACCAGCCGGTTATCGCAAATCACCAGCACCCCACGATCGTCGGAATCGCGAATCAGACGCCCCACCCCCTGTTTCAGCGTGATGACCGCGTCGGGTAGCTGCACTTCATCAAACGGATCGCCGCCGCGCAGACGACAATCCTCCATCCGCGCTTTCAGCAAGGGATCGTCAGGAGAGGTAAAAGGTAATTTATCGATAATCACCAGCGACAGCGTATCGCCGCGCACATCCACCCCTTCCCAGAAGCTGCTGGTTGCGACCAGTAGCGCATTACCGGCGCTGACGAACTGTTGCAGCAGTTGACCTTTGCTGGTTTCGCCCTGCAACAGGACGGGCAGCGTCATGGTGGCGCGGAACTGTTCCGCCAGATCGCGCATCATGGCATGCGACGTACACAGCATAAAGCAGCGGCCATTGTTGGCTTCGATGATCGGTCTTAACATTGCCGCCAGCTGTCGGGCAGAGCCCGGCTGGTTAGTTTGCGGCAGGTTACGCGGCACGCACAACAGCGCCTGGCGGGTATAGTCGAACGGACTGGGCAACAGCATCGATTCGGCCTGTTCAATGCCCAGCCGCGCCGTAAAGTGATGGAGATCGTCGTTCACCGACAGCGTGGCAGAGGTAAAAATCCAGCTGCCGGGTTTCTGCGCCATCACCTCTTTGAATTTATCCGCGACCGTAAGCGGAGTGAGCGCCAGCGTGAAATGGCGCGACGTGCATTCGTACCAGTAGCTGTACCCTGGCTGGTTGATCTCTTTTAAGCGTTTCAGCCGCGCACGATACAAGGTCGCACGCTCGAAAGCGGCATCCAGCAATGCGGAACGCCCCAGAGACAGTTTTGCCACGTCGTAGCAAAGCTCAAGCGTATCGTCGAGCAGCAATAGCGCGCGCTGTACCCGTGGGTCGGCCAGCAGCTCACGTAAATTTCCGCGATAGCCCGGCTCGCCCAGTTGCAGGCGAAAATCCTGCGCGCTCTGCGCCAGTCGGTCGGCGCATTTCTGCAACTGCTGGGTGTCTTTCAATTCCGTGCGGTAGGCGATGGTAAAATCTTTCGCCAGGTCGAGGAGCTGTCGGCTGGAGAGCGACTGGCCGAAATACTGGCTGGCGATATCAGGAAGCTGGTGGGCCTCATCGAAGATCATCACCTCCGCCTCCGGGATCAGTTCGCCAAACCCACTCTCTTTGACCACCATATCCGCGAGGAAAAGATGGTGGTTGACGACAACCACATCGGCGTCCATCGCCTTTTTACGCGCTTTAACCACAAAACAGTCTTTATACAGCGGGCAGTCGCTGCCCAGACAGTTGTCATTGGTGCTGGTGACCAGCGGCCACGCCTGCGAGTCTTCCGCTACGCTGACGCAGGTACTGATGTCGCCGTCTTCGGTTTGATTCGACCACGACCGCAGCAAAATCACATCGCTTAAAATTTGTACCGGCAAATCGCCGCCCGCCAGCGCTTGCTGTTCGAGACGTTCCAGACAAAGATAGTTAGAGCGCCCTTTCAACAGCGCCAGTTTACCGGTGAATTTGAGGGCGTTTGAGACGGTGGGAAGATCGCGACTGTAGAGCTGATCCTGCAACGCTTTCGATCCCGTCGAGATGATCACTTTTTTTCCGGCGCGTAACGCCGGCGCGAGGTAGGCATAGGTTTTGCCTGTCCCCGTCCCGGCTTCGACAACAAGCGGTTGTGATTTTTCAATAGCATGCGTGACGGCAACGGCCATCTGCCGCTGTGGTTCGCGCGGTTTAAATCCCGGTATCGCTTTAGCCAACTGACCGTCTGCTGCAAAATCGTCCGTCACACTACCCCCTGTTGATTTGAACAGGGATTATGTCAGGACGCCGTCGCTTACGCCAGTTGAAGAGGTGACGGCAACGCAACATTATGGCAGTCTTGCCGCGTCGAACGGAAAGTTAACGAGGAATGATTTATGACTATCATACGTATTGATGCCGAAGATCGTTGGTCTGATGTAGTAATCCATAACAACACGCTTTATTACACCGGTGTGCCGGAAAACCTCGACGCCGATGCGTTTGAACAGACCGCCAACACGCTGGCGCAAATTGATGCGGCGCTGGAAAAACAGGGCACCCGTAAGTCACGTATTCTTGATGCCACTATTTTCCTGGCCGATAAAAGCGATTTTGCCGCCATGAATAAAGCCTGGGACGCGTGGGTCGTTGCCGGTCACGCGCCAGTACGTTGCACGGTGCAGGCCGGGCTGATGAACCCGAAATACAGAGTTGAGATCAAGATTATCGCCGCAGTGTAATGCGACGTTATTCGTCCTCATCCTCAAAACGCGCCACGATCCGCTCGCCGGTATGGGTGGCGCGCAGTTCATCCGCCACCTGCGCGATTGCCTGTCCGCTGCTCATTCCTTGCGACATCAGTTCCTGAATGCGCTCTACCGCTTTTTGTTGCTGCTCGTGGCTGAGTGAAGGTAAACCTGCAAACATTGTTAACTCCTGCTAAATTGTCTGCGCTAATTATTTCATGCTACCCGGCACATAGCCAGTAGACCAGGACCGATGAAGACATTATCACCCGCTGTTATTATTTTACCGTGGCGCCCGGACGCCGCCGAGTACTATTTTGCCCCGCTGAGCCATCAGCCCTGGGCCATGCTGCTGCATTCCGGCCATGCTGAACATCCGCATAATCGTTTTGATATTCTGGTGGCCGACCCCGTGGCAACGCTGTCGACACACGGCGAAGAGACCCGCGTGCGCGATAAGCATGGCACAACCACGACCGCCGACGATCCCATGACCGTGTTGCAGGCGGCGCTGGCGTCTGCGGGCATCCAGCCGCCATATGACCCCAATCTGCCGTTTCAGGGCGGCGCGCTGGGGCTGTTAGGTTACGACCTTGGCCGCCGTTTTGAATCCCTGCCCACGCTCGCACAGCGCGATATCACCCTGCCGGATATGGCGATCGGCATTTACGACTGGGCCTTAATCGTCGATCATCGCAGACAGACCGTCTCTCTGCTGAGCCATACCGATGTTCACGCTCGCCTTGAGTGGCTGGCGCGTCAGCAGACGCCGGTGCGAAAACCCTTCGCGTTGACCTCCGCATGGCAATCAAACATGACCCGCTCGCAGTACGGTGAAAAATTCCGCCAGGTGCAGAGCTGGCTGCACAGCGGCGACTGTTATCAGGTTAACCTCGCCCAGCGTTTTCAGGCTGACTATCAGGGAGATGAATGGCTGGCCTTCGTGCGGCTGAATCACGCTAACCGCGCCCCGTTCAGCGCGTTTTTGCGCCTGGAGGACGGTGCGATTCTGAGCCTTTCTCCCGAGCGCTTTATTCAGTCCGAAGAGGGTCACATTCAGACTCGCCCAATCAAAGGCACCCTTCCCCGGCTGGACAACCCGCAGGCGGATCGCCAGCAGGCGCTAACGCTCGCGATGTCGGCAAAAGACCGTGCAGAAAACCTGATGATTGTCGATTTGATGCGTAACGACGTCGGCCGCGTTGCCGTTCCGGGGTCGGTCAAGGTTCCCGAGCTGTTTGTGGTTGAACCCTTCCCGGCGGTACATCATCTTGTCAGTACCATTACCGCCCGTTTGCCCGATAATTTACATGCCACCGATCTGCTGCGCGCCGCTTTTCCTGGCGGTTCAATTACCGGCGCGCCAAAAGTCCGGGCGATGGAGATCATTGACGCGCTGGAGCCGCACAGACGCAACGCCTGGTGCGGCAGCATCGGCTACCTGAGTTTTTGCGGCAACATGGACACCAGCATCACGATCCGCACGCTTACCGCTGTAGACGGGCATCTCTATTGCTCTGCGGGCGGCGGCATCGTAGCGGACAGCCAGGAGGACGCGGAATATCAGGAGACGTTTGATAAAGTGAATCGAATTTTGCAGCAACTGGAGAACTGAGTCGTGGAAAACAGCAGCCTGACCCTTGATGATTTTTTATCGCGCTTTCAACTTTTGCGCCCGCAGGTAAATGGTGAGACGTTAAACCATCGTCAGGCTGCCGTGCTGATCCCGGTGGTTCGCCGCGCCCGGCCGGGTCTATTGCTGACTCAGCGTTCAGCGCGCCTGCGCAAACACGCCGGTCAGGTCGCGTTCCCCGGCGGCGCCGTTGACAGCAGCGATGCGTCGCTGATTGCCGCTGCGCTGCGTGAAGCGCAGGAAGAGGTGGCAATCCCGCCGGAATCCGTCGAAGTGATTGGCGTGCTGCCGCCCGTGGACAGCGTCACGGGTTTTCAGGTTACGCCGGTGGTCGGCATTATTCCCCCGAATCTGCATTATCACGCCAGCGAAGATGAGGTGGCCTCTGTCTTTGAGATGCCGCTTTCAGAAGCTCTGCGTCTGGGGCGTTATCATCCGCTGGATATTTATCGACGCGGCGATTCACATCGCGTATGGCTTTCGTGGTATGAGCATTATTTCGTCTGGGGAATGACCGCCGGAATAATTCGTGAGCTGGCGCTGCAAATTGGCGTGAGACCCTGACTATACTTATCTTTACACGCGCAGAACACAACTTGAGATTCCCGTCCCAACATTAGTAAATACGTGGTTATCCATTAGTTTAATTCATGTGAATAGTTAAGCCGATCGCCGCGTTCCCTCTTACACTATGCGCAGTTATTACATCGTAACCGGGAAGCCCGGTCACCCTGTCAGGAGTATTATCGTGATTAGTCTATTCGACATGTTTAAGGTGGGGATTGGTCCCTCATCCTCCCATACTGTAGGGCCTATGAAGGCGGGTAAACAGTTCGTCGATGACCTGGTCGAAAAAGGATTACTGGATAGCGTTACCCGTGTCGCCGTCGACGTGTATGGTTCACTGTCGCTCACGGGTAAAGGTCACCACACCGATATCGCCATTATTATGGGTCTGGCGGGTAACGAACCTGCCACCGTGGATATTGACAGCATCCCTGGTTTTATTCGCGACGTTGAAGCGCGCGGTCGCCTGTTACTGGCGCAGGGCCAGCACGAAGTGGATTTTCCCCAGGATAACGGGATGCGTTTTCACAATGGCAACCTGCCATTGCATGAAAATGGAATGCAGATCCACGCGTACAATGGCGAAACCGTCATTTATAGCAAAACGTATTATTCCATCGGTGGCGGCTTTATTGTCGATGAAGAGCATTTTGGTCAGGACGCCGCCAATGAGGTCAGCGTCCCTTATCCGTTTAAATCGGCGACCGAAATGCTGGAATATTGCAACAGCACCGGTCTGTCGCTCTCCGGGATGGTGATGCAGAACGAACTGGCGCTGCACAGCAAAAAGGAAATCGAAGAGTATTTCGCCAACGTCTGGCAGACCATGCAGGCGTGTATCGATCGCGGGATGAATACCGAAGGGGTTCTGCCGGGGCCGCTGCGCGTTCCGCGTCGTGCTTCCGCACTGCGTCGCATGCTGGTTTCCAGCGATAAACTGTCCAGCGACCCGATGAACGTCATTGACTGGGTCAATATGTTTGCGCTGGCGGTAAACGAAGAAAACGCCGCGGGCGGGCGTGTCGTTACGGCGCCGACCAACGGCGCTTGCGGGATCGTGCCTGCGGTGCTGGCTTACTATGACCACTTCATTGAACCCGTCAGCCCGGATATCTACACCCGTTACTTCCTGGCCGCAGGCGCTATCGGCGCGCTGTACAAAATGAACGCCTCGATTTCCGGCGCCGAAGTCGGCTGCCAGGGAGAAGTCGGCGTCGCCTGCTCAATGGCGGCGGCAGGACTGGCAGAGCTGCTTGGGGCCAGCCCGGAGCAGGTGTGCGTCGCCGCGGAAATCGGCATGGAGCACAACCTGGGGCTGACCTGTGACCCGGTTGCCGGTCAGGTTCAGGTGCCGTGTATCGAGCGTAACGCGATTGCTTCGGTAAAAGCGATCAACGCGGCGCGTATGGCAATGCGCCGTACCAGCGCCCCGCGCGTCTCGCTGGATAAAGTCATTGAGACCATGTACGAAACCGGCAAGGACATGAACGCGAAGTACCGCGAAACATCACGCGGCGGGCTGGCGATTAAAGTCCAGTGTGATTAACAAAACATAGCCTGCCACTTCGCCTATCTCCCACTGATGGGCGAATTTTTCTCATCAATCTCGTCTGCGGTAAATTTCCCCACTACACTTGCTGTGTTGCAATTGGCTTTTGTGACCAACGGCTTATCAGGCGGCCCGCATGCAAACAGCACAACGGATCATTAAAAATTATCGCCGCAATCGTTTCATCGTCTGCACGGTCTGTGCGCTGATCACGCTTATCCTCACATTGAGTGTCCGATTTATTTCGGAGCGAAATATAAATCAGCATCGCACCGAAACGTTCGCCGCTCACGCCGTAGAGACGCTGGATGAAGTGCTCCGCCCTCTACAGGCAGGGCGCGATCTCCTGCTGCCCCTGGTAGGACAACCCTGCCCGGCCGCGCATTTTTCCTTGCGTAAGCAGGTCGCCAGACTGCAAACCGTGCGTTCCATTGGTCTGGTTCAGAACGGTATTCTCTACTGCTCCAGTATCTTTGGCTCACGCGACGTGCCGATTCACCAGCTACAACCCGATCTGCCTGCGCCAAATAACCTGTTGCTGCTGTCTACCGATCAGTCCCTGCTCAAAGACAGCCCGATTCTGATTCAGTGGTATCCGTCATCGCCTGATGGCAAAAACGGGCTCTTTGAGATCGTCAATATTGATCTTCTGGCGATGATGCTGCTTGAACCGCAACAGCCGCAGATCGCCAGCGCAAGCCTGACGGTCGGCAACCGCCACTTACTCTATGGTCAGGGGGTGGTGGAGGCGCTACCCGCCCTGAACGGTGAAAAACGTTATCAGCGCGCATCCCAGCACTTCCCCTTCACCATCAGCGTGACGGGGCCCGGCGCTGGCGAGCTGGCGCTACGCCATCTGCCGACGCAGCTGCCGCTGGCGGTGATGCTGAGTTTACTGGTGGGATATCTTGCCTGGCTGGCAACGGCCAGCAGAATGAGTTTTTCATGGGAGATCAATCTCGCCCTTGCCGCCCGTGAATTTGAACTGTTTTGCCAGCCGCTGTTAAATGCCCGTACGCAGCAATGCGTGGGGGTTGAGATCCTGCTGCGCTGGAATAACCCGCGACAGGGATGGATTTCTCCCGATGTTTTTATCCCTATCGCTGAAGAACACAACCTGATCGCCCCCCTTACCCGCTATGTCATTGCGGAAACCATTCGGCAGCGGCATTTCTTCCCGATGAACAGCCAGTTCCATATCGGCATCAACGTTGCGGCCAGCCATTTTCGTCATGGCATGCTATTAAAAGATCTCAATCATTACTGGTTCAGCGCCCATCCTGTTCAGCAACTTGTGCTTGAGCTGACGGAACGGGACGCCTTACTGGACGTCGATTATCGGCTGATGCGTGAACTCCACCGCAAAGGGGTGAAGCTCGCCATTGATGACTTTGGCACCGGCAACAGCTCGCTGTCATGGCTGGAGAAATTGCGCCCGGACGTGCTGAAGATCGACAAATCATTTACCGCGGCGATCGGTACTGATGCGGTGAACTCCACGGTGACCGATATCATCATCGCGCTGGGGCAAAGACTGAATATTGAACTGGTAGCGGAAGGCGTTGAAACGCGAGAGCAGGCGCAATATTTGCGGGGACACGGCGTTCAGGCGTTGCAGGGATTTCTGTTCGCAAGACCTATGCCGCTTCACGATTTTCCTCAGTGGCTGGCGGGTAGCGCACCGCCGCCCGCCCGGCATAACGGACACATGACGCCCGTTATGCCGTTTCGTTAGATCCCGGTTTTACCGGGGAACGGCGCTTATTCGTCTTCGTGGTGAGCAGGTTGTTCTTTAACAATACGAACCAAATCAACACGGTAGTCGTTCGCTTCGACAATCGTGATATGAAGCGGCGCAACGTCGATAACATCGCCCACCTGCGGGATATGACCGTTTACGGCGATAACCAATCCAGCGACGGTGGCGATGTCTTCCTCGTCGTTCACCAGGTTATCGACATCCAGCGCCTGTTGCAGGGCATGCAGATCCGTCCCCCCCTTCACCAGCCAGCCGCCCGCTTCGGTAATGATCTCAGGCGTTTCGTCGGCATCCGGGAACTCACCGGCAATCGCTTCCAGCACGTCCAGCGGCGTAACCAGCCCCTGCACGACGCCAAACTCGTTGGTGACGATGACGAAGCTGCCGCGAGCGCGACGCAGGACGCCCAGCAGATTAATCGGATCCAGCGTTTCCGGGACGACAATCGCTGGTGATTCCGAAGCAATCGCGGCCACATCCACGCCCTCTTCCAGCGCCACCAGCAGTTCTTTCGCGCGAACAATACCGATGATCTCATCCAGTTCGCCGCGACACACCGGGAACAGGCTGTGCGGAGAAGAGAGTAACTGTTCGCGGATTTCATCCACGCTCAGGTCAGCATCCACCCAGCTGATTTCACCGCGAGGCGTCATGATGCCGCGCAGCGAACGGGACGCCAGGGTCAGCACGCCGTTGATCATATAACGCTCTTCTTCAGCAAACGCGCCTTCAGGTACAGGCACCGTCGCCGGGCTGTCAGACTCGTGCTGCGCGCTCGCCTGACGTTTACCACCCATCAGTCGCAGGATGGCGTCTGCGGTGCGTGCACGCAGCGGTAACGTTGACTGATGGCGAATAAAGTTACGACGCGCAATCTGGTTGAACAATTCGATGACGATTGAGAAACCGATAGCAGCGTACAGATACCCTTTCGGAATATGGAAGCCAAAACCTTCCGCCACCAGGCTCAGACCGATCATCAACAGGAAGCTCAGACAGAGCACTACAACCGTCGGATGCTGGTTGACGAAACGGGTAAGCGGCTTAGACGCCAGCAGCATCACCGCCATCGCAATCACCACGGCAGCCATCATCACTGGCAGATGGTTAACCATACCCACGGCGGTAATTACCGCGTCAAGGGAGAAGACGGCATCAAGGATAACGATCTGCGTTACCACGACCCAGAAACTCGCATAGCCTTTGCCGTGCCCCGAGTCATGCTCGCGGTTCTCCAGGCGCTCATGCAGCTCCGTCGTGGCCTTAAACAGGAGGAAGAGACCCCCGATGAGCATGATCAGATCGCGCCCTGAGAAGGTGAGATCCCAGACGGTAAAGAGTGGTTTCGTTAAGGTCACCATCCACGAAATGATGGACAGCAGGACCAGGCGCATCACCAGCGCCAGCGACAAACCGATAAGACGCGCCTTATCACGCTGCTTTGGCGGCAGCTTGTCAGCCAGAATCGCGATAAAGACCAGGTTATCAATACCCAGAACAATTTCGAGGATAACAAGCGTGAGCAAACCCGCCCAGATTGAGGGGTCCATTAAGAATTCCATGACAAGCTCCTGCTTAAGGAATAGCGAACAGGCGAGAAAGCAATATGCGAATTAAGGTTGCGGCCAAAAGAGCCAGACAGACAGGCCTGATACGGCCTCAAAGTGAAATGACGTCGGTGACGATCCATACGGCGGGCTACTGCCCTATACTCCTTACTAATTAAACGGAAGCTAAACATAACAGAGACAATGTCTTTTTGGCAAAGATTTACCTTCCTTTGCAATGAGATGTTACAGGGATATTTTACACTACGAAATTTCTCTGATGTGAAAGCTAAATTGCGGATCTTCATCACATAAAATATTTTTTTCGCTATCTAAAATAATTCCCGGAAATAACTGTTTTTTCATTATAACCCTTATCTGAATCGATTCGAGTGCGGACGGCGATTCAAAATACATCTGTCACGTTGATGTGTTAACGATAATAAAGGAGGTAGCAAGTGACCATTGCTATTGTTATAGGCACACATGGTTGGGCTGCAGAGCAGTTACTTAAAACAGCAGAAATGCTGTTAGGCGAGCAGGAAAACGTCGGCTGGATCGATTTCGTTCCAGGCGAAAATGCCGAAACGCTGATTGAAAAGTACAACGCTCAGTTGGCAAAACTCGATACCAGCAAAGGCGTGCTGTTTCTCGTTGATACATGGGGAGGCAGTCCATTTAATGCTGCCAGCCGTATTGTCGTCGACAAAGAGCACTATGAAGTCATTGCTGGCGTCAATATTCCGATGCTGGTGGAAACGTTCATGGCCCGCGATGACAATCCGAGCTTTGACGAATTAGTCGCTCTGGCGGTAGAAACCGGTCATGAAGGCGTGAAAGCGCTGAAAGCGAAACCGGTTGAAAAAGCCGCTCCGGCGCCGGTTGCTGCGCCAAAAGCGGCGGCGCCCGCTAAACCAATGGGACCCAACGATTACATGGTAATCGGTCTCGCCCGTATCGATGACCGTTTGATTCACGGCCAGGTCGCCACCCGCTGGACCAAAGAGACCAACGTCACCCGCATCATCGTCGTGAGTGATGAAGTTGCGGCGGACACCGTACGTAAAACGCTGTTAACACAGGTGGCACCTCCGGGCGTAACGGCGCATGTGGTAGACGTTGCCAAGATGATTCGTGTCTATAACAACCCGAAATACGCAGGCGAACGTGTGATGCTGCTGTTCACCAACCCTACCGATGTGGAACGTATCGTTGAAGGCGGCGTGAAAGTGACTTCCGTAAACATTGGCGGTATGGCTTTCCGTCAGGGTAAAACGCAGGTTAATAACGCCGTTTCCGTCGACGAGACCGATATCGACGCCTTTAAAAAGCTCAACGAACGCGGTATCGAGCTTGAGGTTCGTAAAGTTTCCACCGATCAGAAACTGAAAATGATGGATTTGATTGCCAAAGTGGCGAAATAACCACCCGGCATTTAATTAGCATTCACACTTAAGTCTGTATAGCAATAGGAGAAGTACAATGGAGATTACCACTCTTCAGATTGTGCTGGTGTTCATCGTCGCATGTATCGCGGGTATGGAGTCGGTACTTGATGAATTTCAGTTCCACCGTCCATTGGTGGCCTGTACGCTAATCGGTGCCGTTCTTGGGGACATGAAAACCGGTATTATCATCGGTGGTACCCTGGAAATGATCGCGCTTGGCTGGATGAACATCGGTGCTGCCGTTGCGCCTGATGCCGCGCTGGCTTCCATTATTTCAACCGTGCTGGTTATCGCCGGTCATCAAGGCATTGGCGCAGGTATCGCGCTGGCGATTCCACTGGCGGCCGCAGGTCAGGTGCTGACCATCATCGTACGTACCATCACCGTGGCATTCCAGCACGCGGCGGATAAAGCGGCCGATAGCGGCAACCTGACGGCACTGTCCTGGATCCACGTATCCTCCCTGTTCCTACAGGCAATGCGTATCGCGATTCCGGCGGTTATCGTGGCGATTTCTGTCGGCACCAGTGAAGTTCAGGGCATGCTGAATGCGATCCCGGAAGTCGTGACCAGCGGTCTGAACATCGCCGGCGGCATGATCGTGGTTGTCGGTTACGCAATGGTCATCAACATGATGCGCGCGGGCTATCTGATGCCGTTCTTCTACCTCGGCTTCGTCACTGCGGCATTCACTAACTTCAACCTGGTTGCTCTGGGCGTAATTGGCGCGGTAATGGCCATCCTCTACATCCAGCTGAGCCCGAAATATAACCGCGTAGCCGGTGCGCCAGCTCAGGCTGCTGGTAACAACGATCTCGATAACGAACTGGACTAACAGGTGAACGAAATGGTTGATATGACTAAAACTACCACTGAGAAAAAACTCACTCCGAGTGATATTCGTGGCGTGTTCATCCGTTCTAACCTGTTCCAGGGGTCATGGAACTTCGAACGTATGCAGGCGCTGGGCTTCTGCTTCTCCATGGTGCCGGCGATCAAACGCCTGTACCCGGAAAACAACGACGCGCGTAAACAGGCGATCAGACGTCACCTGGAGTTCTTCAACACCCATCCTTACGTTGCCGCTCCGGTACTGGGCGTTACGCTGGCGATGGAAGAACAGCGCGCCAACGGCGCGGAGATCGACGATGGTGCCATCAACGGTATCAAAGTTGGTCTGATGGGGCCGCTGGCAGGCGTGGGCGACCCTATCTTCTGGGGTACGGTTCGTCCGGTATTCGCCGCGCTGGGCGCGGGTATCGCGATGAGCGGCAGCCTGCTGGGGCCGTTGCTGTTCTTTATTCTGTTTAACCTGGTGCGTCTGGCGACCCGTTACTACGGTGTGGCTTACGGCTACCGTAAAGGCGTCGATATCGTTAAGGATATGGGCGGCGGCTTCCTGCAAAAACTGACTGAGGGGGCGTCAATCCTCGGCCTGTTTGTCATGGGAGCGCTGGTTAACAAGTGGACGCACGTCAATATTCCGCTGGTGGTATCACGCATCACTGACCAGACGGGTAAAGAAAACGTCACCACCGTGCAGACCATTCTCGATCAGTTGATGCCGGGTCTGGTTCCGCTGCTGCTGACCTTCGCCTGTATGTGGCTGTTGCGTAAGAAAGTGAACCCGCTGTGGATCATCGTTGGCTTCTTCGTCATCGGTATCGCCGGTTACGCTTGCGGCCTGCTGGGTCTGTAATTCTGTTGTACACTACCGGGGCCCTTTGGCCCCGGTTTTTTTATCTGGAGGATTAATGACTGTCACGGACCTGGTGCTGGTTCTTTTTATTGTCGCGTTACTGGCTTACGCCATTTACGATCAGTTCATCATGCCCCGCCGTAACGGCCCCACTCTGCTTGCAGTGCCTCTGCTGCGTCGTGGTCGTGTTGATAGCGTTATCTTCGTCGGCCTGGTCGCCATTCTTATCTACAACAACGTTACCAGTCACGGCGCGCAAATTACCACATGGTTATTATGTGCACTGGCGCTGATGGGGTTTTATATTTTTTGGGTTCGCGCCCCCAGGATCATCTTCAAACAGAAAGGTTTTTTCTTCGCCAATGTCTGGATAGAATATAACCGTATTAAAGAGATGAATTTATCGGAAGATGGCGTACTGGTGATGCAATTAGAACAACGGCGCCTGCTTATTCGCGTACAAAATATCGACGATCTGGAAAGAATATATAAGCTTCTTGTTTCATCTCAATGAGTTACAGATATAGCCTGAACTATGTTTTAAGTATATTCGCGAATAAAAAAACATAGCTAAGGCTATATTCATCCCGCCTGATTTGTTATTTATTTTAACGTTTTATTGATAATTAAATCTAAATGAAAATCGTTTTCAATTAGAAGTCAAATAATATTTCGCCATTGTTGTTTTATATTCTCAAAATATGTTAATGTTGCGCCGTCATTTGGGGAGTAGCCGATTTCCAGACTCAGGAAATGTACGTGTCAACATACTCGTTGAAAAACGTGGCGCGTACGGACTGATATCACTCTATTTTCAGTCAGGCGAGACCATATGCACATCAACTGCTATGCATAGCTTATGAACGCCATGTTCAGGTATGCATGTTCGCTGGGGGCAGTGATGTGTTTTATGGAACCCCGGTCAGGACGCTGTTATGAATATCACCGCAACTGTTCTTCTCGCTTTCGGCATGTCAATGGATGCTTTCGCGGCATCGATTGGTAAAGGCGCCACGCTACACAAACCTAAATTCTCCGAAGCCCTGCGCACCGGCCTTATTTTCGGCGCGGTTGAAACGCTCACCCCGCTGATCGGCTGGGGGCTGGGTATGCTGGCCAGTAAATTCGTACTGGAATGGAATCACTGGGTTGCGTTCATCCTGCTGGTGTTTCTGGGGATTCGTATGATTATCGAAGGCGTTCGTGGCGGTAATGACGAAGATGACGAGCCGTTACGCCGCCACAGTTTTTGGCTGCTGGTCACTACCGCTATCGCCACCAGCCTGGATGCAATGGCCGTTGGCGTCGGTCTGGCGTTCTTGCAGGTGAACATTATTGCGACCGCGCTGGCTATCGGCTGTGCCACGTTAATCATGTCCACGCTGGGCATTATGGTGGGGCGCTTTATCGGCCCGCTGCTCGGCAAACGGGCGGAAATTCTTGGCGGGGCTGTACTTATCGGTATCGGCGCCCAGATCCTCTGGACACACTTCCACGGTTAACGCTCACGTTGCCAGATGTGAAGGCTGAAATCCGTCTGGCAATCAAACTGCTGGCAAGCCGCCAGCCGCTCCCATACGTCAGGTTTTGCACGCCAGGCGAAAGGCGTCATCTGGAGCAACGCAACGGCCTCATTACCGCGCAACCGCATCTCATACCCTAACGCCATGCTTTGCTGCAACGTAAACCCTTCAAGCTGCTCAGTATGCGGGGCATGTAAGCGCACTTCATCATAGATCAGCCCTTTTAGCGCCATCAGATGGCGCGGCCCCGGCGTAGCGGTGATTACCCAACCACCCGGTTTTACCACTCGCGCTAACTCTTCAGCCTTACAGGGGGCATAAATCCTGACAATCGCATCCATAGAGGCGTCGGCAAAAGGCAGACGATGGCTTGACGCCACACAAAACGTCACCTGCGGATAACGTTTCGCCGCCGCTTTAATGGCGACTTTCGCGACATCCAGACCAAATGTGGTGCCTGACGCCAGCGTTTCGGCGAAGGCATGCGTGTAATACCCTTCACCGCAGCCGATATCCAGAATCGACGTTGCATTCTCGTCCAGCCGTTCAGCAAGTATCCTGACGATGGCATCGCGCAACGGCTGATAATGCCCGGCATCAAGGAATGCCCGCCGCGCCTGCATCATTTCGGCGCTGTCGCCCGGGTCCCGTGACCGTTTATGCTGCACGGGCAACAGGTTGACGTATCCCTCTTTCGCCACATCAAACTGATGCCGTTGTGGGCAGATAAAACTGTTTTTCACCTGCGCAAGTGGCTGATGACAAAGGGGACAAGAAAACGACATGACAACTCCGGCCGGTAATGTTAGGGCGCAAGTGTAACGCGAATTGCGCCCCGGGAAAATAACTTACAGCGAGGGGGACGACAGGCGGTTGCCGTGCATCACTAACAGATGATCGGAGTCGGCAGGCATACCGTCCGGTTTAACGTTTTCCAGGCGCAGAACATCGCCCATAATCTGGCTGAACACCGGCGCCGACACCGCGCCGCCATAGTAAGAGCCGTTTTGCGGATTGTTAATCACAACCACCAGCGCAAACTGCGGATCGCTGGCCGGAGCCACGCCCGCCGTATAGGCCACGTATTTATCGACATACTTACCGTCATCGCCGATTTTCTTCGCCGTACCGGTTTTTACCGCCACGCGATAATCTCTGACTGCGGCTTTGGTTCCTCCCCCGCCGGGGAGCGCGACGCTCTCCATCATATGCTCAACCTGATGCACCAGTTCGGCGGGCATCACACGCGTCCCCACAACGGGCGGATCGATACGCGTAATGGAAAGCGGTCGGTAGATACCAAAACTGCCGATGGTGGCATATACGTGCGCCAGCTGGAGCGGCGTCACCATCAGACCATACCCGAAGGCAAACGTCGCCCGATCCAGATCGCTCCAGTAACGACGCTGCGGCAGTAAGCCGCTGCTCTCCCCGGTGAGTCCCAGTCCCGTAGACTGCCCAAAGCCAAAGCCTTTATACGTATCCAGCAGTCGTTGAACCGGCATAGCGAGCGAGAGACGCGACACGCCGGTATCACTCGATTTTTGCAGGATTCCGGTCAAACTCAGCTCCGGGTAATACCCCACGTCACGAATCCGGTGGCCGTCAAGATTGAACGGATGCGTATCAATCACGCTGTCGGGCTGGACAATGCCCTGCTGAAGCGCCGTCATGATCACCAGCGGCTTGACCGTGGAACCCGGTTCAAAGGTATCGCTGATGGCACGGTTGCGAAAATCATCCAGCACGGCGCCTTCCCGGTTATTCGGATTAAAGTCCGGGAAGCTCGCCATCGACAGAATTTCCCCCGTCGCGATGTTGACCAGTACCGCCGCGCCGGACTCCGCTTTGTTCCAGGTGACGGCGTTATCCAGCGCATCCTCCGTCACTGTCTGTAGGCGTTCATCAATACTGAGCTGAAGCTCATGCGCCGGCACAGGATTTGTTTCAGTTATGTTCTCGATGACATGACCAAACTTATCTTTGCGAACAAGGCGGGAACCGGGTTTCCCCGTCAGTTGGGCATTAAAACTTTTCTCAATCCCCTCAATCCCCTGCCCGTCAATGTTGGTAAAGCCAATCAGGTTGGCCGCCACATGCCCTGCCGGATAAAAACGCCGGGACTCTTCACGCAGGTTAATGCCAGGAAGATTGAGCTTATCGATCCATTCGGCCTGCTGCGGCGAAATCTGGCGCGCCAGATAGATAAACCGCCCGGCTGGATTACTGTTTACCCGCTCAGCCAGCGTAGCCAGTGAAAGATGCAGCGTCTGCGCCAGCGCCTGCCAGCGTTGGTTATACCCCACGCCGCCTTTACTGACGATCGTCTTCGGATCGGCCCAGACCGCATTGACCGGCACGCTAACGGCTAACGGACGCCCTTCTCTGTCGGTAATCATGCCGCGTGGCGACGCCGTGGTGACCTCACGTAACGAACGCCTGTCCTCTTGTTTAACCAGATTTGTCGGCGTAATGATCTGTAACCACGCCACGCGTCCCAGCAATAACCCCATGCTCAGCAAAATCGCCACGCACAGCAGAACAAAACGGATGGGAGCAAAATTACGCACGGCGCCGTCGCTTTTCTTTTTCACCTGGTCTCCAGCAAGGTCATTTTTCAGGTGATTGATTTAACGGGAATTGACGAGGGAAAGCGGGAAAAACAATGCTACGAACATCGCGGCTTTGCAACAAAGCGCTAACAGAAGTGTATTCAGAAATATTTTGAAGGAACCTGAATTAAAAAGCCCCGCACTGGCGAGGCTTTATATCTGAGGTTGATGCGCCTTGGCGCTTCAAATCAGTGGTGTCGATCAGATAGCTGTTACGTTAACAGCAGCCGGACCTTTCTGGCCGTCCTGAATTTCGAACTCAACGTTCTGGCCTTCAGCCAGAGTTTTGAAGCCGTTACCCTGGATAGCGGAGAAGTGTACGAACACATCTTTGCTGCCATCAGCCGGAGTAATGAAGCCAAAACCTTTAGACTCGTTGAACCACTTAACTTGACCTTTAATCTTTGCCATTTGCAAAATTCCTTAGAGTGTTTTCTTCGCCCGCAGGCATAACATAGATAAAACTGAGACATTACTGCTTGAGGCACTAATATAAGGTTCGGCAGAGAAGCGGTATTCAACGTCAACGTGTTTACTCAGGACTTCTTTACTGAAAATGCCACACATAAACAGAACTGTACCTCGTTTAACCCAAAACGTGTTATCACATACAACGTTAATTATGGCAAGCCATTTTTAAACGTGTCTCGATCAGTCGCACAAATCCAGAGAGATATCAAAGATCAACTGCACAGTTATGCGGCACAGTTCCCGACGATATATTCTCGCTTCTCCAGGCGCCTTTCGACAGGCTTACGCCCGTACAGCGGCTTTTCTACCATAGCTCAATAACTTCGGTTGTTCCAGGTCATGCGTTGATCTTATCGATACGGTAAACAGATATCACTTTTTATGCTTTGTAATGCATAAATTGTCACAACGCAAAAAAACCAATATTGTTTAAAAATGCGAAGTATTCGACCATTTTTCATCCGTTTCACTGATAGCCAATACGTGCTTTGGTCGTGCACCAAAATAATGAAAGAATGATGACAATGCACAAAAAAAGTGAGAGAAACGTTTCGCTATTAATAAAAACGATCGCTATCACAAAAGCGACATAATCACATTATTAGCGTATGGATAAATATATTTAAGGAGAGATTAAGTTAAAGCATTAAATGATCAATGAAATAACAGACCTGGTATACACAGGGTTACATTAATGAAAACAGGATGGGCCTGCCTGAAGGAATGGCTGGCAGACGCGCATCCTGTCTCTGCTTGTCGTTACCGTTCAGCGACCAGACGGATGATATCGTCATCCTCTTCCTGAGGTTTCGCTTCAGACTCGGCCTCAGCGACTTTTTCAGGCTCGTTAGCTTCGCACAGACGGCGTAGCAAGGCATTTTGCCGCTTTTGCTGATCCAGCAGCGCTTCAAGCAGCTCAATCTGCTCATTTGTTCTTGAACTTGCCCGGTTCACAAAAAACCACAGGACCAGCCCGACAATCAGAACCACCACCGATACAATCAAAGACGTAAAAGTCAGTACGCCAGAATTCAGAACTTCGTTCATGTTACCACCTCAATGTAGACGCCGTATTTTACCACTGCTACACGGGAAGGTAATCAACTGTTGTAAAAATGCTATCACCAGGGGATAAATTTATTGATGGCACAAATTCCGTTGAAAAATTGTACATCCTGATCGCACATTATGTTGAACACCTGCGCCCACAGCAGCAGACATACCAACGCAACAATAATCAGGATTACCCACCGAAACTTTTTCACTCCGCTCTCCGCATCCACATCTTATGCCATCAAATTACCACGCGTTATCTAAACCGGAACTAACTGGAGCGACATTATATACTTTTAGGAATGATACACTTGTTTCAGTGGGCGTTCAGGCTACCCTTATTCTAACCAAAAAAAGAAAAGAGGTAGTAATGCGTTTGATCATTCGCGCGATTGTTTTGATTGCTCTGGTATGGATTGGTTTATTGCTCAGTGGCTATGGGGTTCTGATTGGCAGCAAGGAGAACGCCGCCGGTCTGGGTCTGCAATGTCAATATCTGACCGCTCGCGGCACCAGTACAGCGCAATATGTCCATACTGACAGCGGCATCATTGGTCTGTCAGACTGTCCTGTATTCAGAAAAAGCGCCGTGGTGGTCGATAACGGCTAATCTGGCATCACATCCATTCATCTGCATAAATATCAGGCATAACGTGGTTATGCCTTTTTAATGCGTTTTTTAGCGGGAGAAACCACTCTCCCGCCCCTTTTCAGGGCAATAAAAAAGCCAGCAGGTATCTTCTACCGGCTGGCTTCTGAACGGCTCAGGGCGCGCTCGGCTCAGAATGGATAGTCGTTGTAACCCATCTGCTCAGAGATTTTACGCGCTGCCGTGTGCAGCATAGCGACATACTCATGCAGACGTTCTTCGGAGAAACGCAGCGTCGGGAACGAAATGCTCAGACCGGCGATCACCACGCCAAAACGGTCGAACACCGGCACGCCAATACAGCGCAGGCCTTCTTCCTGCTCTTCGTTATCTTCGCCGTACCCCTGCTCGCGCACCTGATCCAGCATCGGCAGTAACGCCTCGGTGCTGGTAATCGTGCGCGCGGTGCTACGCTTGTACTCCACGCCATCCAGTATCTGTTTGACTTCATCACGGTCGCGCCATGCCAGCAGCACTTTACCGATTGCGGTGCTGTACAGCGGGTTACGGCGGCCAATGCGGGAATACATGCGCAAATTGTACATGGAGTCGATTTTATGAATGTAGACAATGCTGTCTTCATCCAGCGCACCGAGGTGAATTGTCTCTTTGGTCAGGCGGGAAATTTCACGCATCTGAATATCAGCGCTACGGATCAGATCAACGTTTTGCAGCGCACGGGCGCCCAGCTCAAACAATTTCAGGGTCAGCGAATATTTTTCAGATTCACCTTCCTGCGCGACATAACCCAGCGTTTTCATCGTTTGTAAAAAGCGATAAACGGTGCTTTTTGACATCATGACACGTTGCGACAGCTCGGTGATCCCTATTTCGCGCTCTTCACCCAGCGCTTGCAGAATGCCAAAAACCTTCAGCACAGAAGAAACAGAATCAGGTTGTTTATCCAGATCTGCGATAGCCATTTATCACCTCATTGCGAGTGTTTTATAAAAATCAGAACCGGTTTTTATTATAATTTCACGTCATGGCGGTCGCAATCCATCTTTGCTTACTTAGTTACAAATCTGCGACATAACCCCGCGATATCAATGCTAAAATCATTACTCTGATCATAATCCCCCGAAAGATATTGACTCTCTATGGACAAAATCCAGGCCGATGGCCTGCCATTACCCCAGCGTTACGGCGCCATTTTAACCATCATTATTGGTATCTCGATGGCCGTGCTGGATGGCGCAATCGCGAATGTCGCGCTCCCTACCATTGCAACCGATCTCCAGGCGTCCGCCGCCCGATCGATCTGGGTTGTTAACGCCTACCAAATCGCGATCGTGGTTTCTCTCTTATCGCTCTCATTTCTGGGAGACATGTTCGGCTATCGACGCATCTATAAATACGGCCTGGTCATTTTCCTGTTTTCGTCACTGTTCTGCGCGCTGTCGGACTCCCTGGAAATGCTGACGCTTGCGCGCGTCGCGCAGGGGTTTGGCGGCGCCGCGCTGATGAGCGTGAACACGGCGCTGATCCGACTTATCTATCCGCAACGCCACCTTGGGCGCGGAATGGGCATCAACTCCTTCATCGTCGCGGTGTCTTCGGCTGCGGGGCCAACCATTGCAGCAGCAATTCTGTCGATAGCGTCATGGAAATGGCTGTTCCTGATTAACGTTCCGTTAGGCATTATCGCATTGCTGCTGGCTATGCGTTTCTTACCCCCAAACAGCGCTCGCAGCACCAAACCGCGCTTCGACTTGCCCAGCGCGGTGATGAACGCCTTAACCTTCGGCTTGCTGATCACCGCTCTCAGCGGATTCGCACAGGGGCAGCCTTTAACGCTGATTGGCGCAGAACTGGCGGTTATGCTTGTCGTCGGTTTCTTCTTCATTCGCCGTCAGCTCTCACTCCCGGTGCCTTTGTTACCGATTGACTTACTACGCATTCCGCTCTTTTCTCTGTCGATCTGCACCAGTATTTGCTCTTTCTGCGCGCAGATGCTGGCGATGGTTTCCCTTCCCTTCTATCTGCAAACGGTATTGGGGCGTAGCGAAGTCGAGACCGGGTTATTGCTGACGCCCTGGCCGCTGGCGACAATGGTGATGGCGCCGCTGGCGGGCTATTTAATTGAACGGGTTCATGCCGGGCTGCTGGGTGCGTCAGGACTGATAATTATGGCCACAGGACTTTTTGCGCTGATGCTGCTGCCAGCCTCGCCGTCAGATATCAGTATCATCTGGCCGATGATCCTTTGCGGAGCCGGTTTTGGCTTATTCCAGTCGCCCAATAACCACACGATTATCACCTCTGCGCCACGCGATCGCAGCGGAGGGGCCAGCGGGATGCTGGGCACGGCGCGTCTTCTGGGCCAGAGTACCGGCGCAGCGCTGGTTGCGCTCATGTTGAATCAGTTTGCGGACAACGGTACGCATATTTCCCTGATGACGGCGGGCATCCTGGCGACCGTAGCCGCCATTATCAGCGGTTTGCGCATCACTCAACCCCGCTCCGTGGCGTAAAAAAAAGCGCATCATCTGATGCGCTTTTTTAGAATGCCAGGCATACCGCCTTACTTCAGGTACTCGCCGCTACGCAGCGCTTCAATACGCTTATCCAGCGGCGGGTGAGTCATGAACAACTCGCTCAGTGACTTCGACTTGCCGTTGATGCAGAACGCCATCATGCTGTTGGCTTCCTGCGGCTCATAGCTGGTTTTCAGGCGCTGCAACGCGGCAATCATCTTTTCACGGCCGACAAGCTTCGCAGAACCGGCGTCCGCATGGAATTCACGGTGACGTGAGAACCACATGGTGATAATGCTTGCCAGTATCCCGAACACCAGTTCAAGAACCATCGCCACCGCGAAATAGATCATTGGGTTGCCGTTGCTGCTTTCACCCTCATCACGGTTTCCACCAAGGAAGCCCGCGGCGATCTGCGCGATAATACGCGAGATGAAGATCACAAAGGTGTTCACAACCCCCTGAATCAGCGTCATGGTGACCATATCGCCGTTAGCGATGTGGCTGATCTCATGCGCGATAACGGCTTCGGCTTCATCCGGGCTCATGTTTTGCAGCAAGCCGGTGCTCACCGCAACCAGCGACGCATCACGGCGCGCGCCGGTCGCAAACGCGTTGATATCCGGCGCATGATAGATAGCCACCTGCGGCATAGCGATTCCGGCCTGACGCGCCTGCGTCGCCACCGTGTTCATCAGCCAGCGTTCTCTTTCATTACGCGGTTGCTCAATGACTTCCCCACCCACGGACTTTAACGCCATCCATTTGGACATCAGCAGCGAAATGAAGGAACCACCAAAACCAAACAGCAGCGCCATAATCAGCAAGCCTTGTACGCTGCTTGACTGTATCCCTGTCAGGCTCAGCACCAGCCCGAAAACGACCATCACGGCCAGGTTCGTCAGCAGGAAGAGCGCGATTCGCATCATAATTTTCTTTTAACCTCAACTTAACAAAACGCACTATGCGATACCCACATCGTATGGGTCTTGTGGCTATTTTCAAGCATCTGCGGGCTGTAAGTCACCAGAAAGACACAACTTTACATTTTGTTGCATAAGACTGACGGCTTAATGCGCTTGTTAAAAAAACAGGCACAATTTCTTGTGCCTGCTTGACGCTATTTGCTGGTTGCGGGTTGCTCCGCGGGCTTCTCTTTCTCAAGATGCGCCAGATCCAGCGCTATCCGTACCGTTTCATCCAGATACGGATCCGGCTCTTTATAATCCTTCGGCAGATCGTCCAGTTTCTTCAGAAGCGGCTTGCCTTCACGTTTAAACCGATCGTTGATACGCGCCAGACGCAGAGCATCGTCTTCGTTATTCTCTTTTTCGCGCTGGGCGAAATTGAGAGAAGCGATATTGCGCTTATCTTTCATCGCGTTAAAACGGGCAATGTCCTTCAGGATGTACTGGAACTCAGGATCGTTCGCGATGCGCGCGTTATGCTCTTTCAGCAGTTCCGGGCCAAACGGCGTTAAATCATCTGACTTCACGTACGTTGCCGCATCAATGCTGTCCCACGGCAAGGCGTTGTCTTCAAACTTCTCGCCGGTTTCCGTCTCTTCATTCCCCGTCGGCATGACGATATCCGGCGTGACGCCTTTACGCTGCGTGCTGCCGCCGTTAACACGGTAGAATTTCTGAATGGTGTACTGCACGGAGCCCAGCGCAGGCCATTCAGGACGCAGCATCTGATCATAAATACGGTTCAGAGAGCGGTACTGCTGTACGGTGCCTTTACCGAAAGTCGGTTCACCGACAATCAATGCGCGACCGTAATCCTGCATCGCCGCGGCAAAAATCTCCGACGCGGATGCGCTGAAGCGATCGACCAGTACCACCAGCGGGCCTTTGTAATACACCACGCCATCGGTATCGGCGTCTTCACGCACTTTACCGTTGTTGTCACGAACCTGAACAACCGGGCCAGACGGGATAAACAGACCGGACAGCGAAACCGCTTCGGTCAGCGCGCCGCCGCCGTTGGTGCGCAGATCGATAACAATGCTGCTCACGTTCTGTTTTTCCAGTTTCTGTAGCTGGACTTTGACGTCATCCGTCAGCCCCACATAGAACCCCGGAATATCCAGCACGCCGACTTTCTCTTTACCGACCGTTTTCACCGTCATTTTAACGGCGCGGTCTTCAAGACGAATGCGTTCGCGCGTCAGCGTAATGGTTCGCGTTTTCGTGCCCTTACCGGCAGGCAGAATTTCAAGACGAACTTTGCTGCCTTTCGGCCCTTTGATCAGCGCCACCACGTCATCAAGACGCCAGCCGATCACATCAACCATTCCTTTCCCCGTCTGGCCTACGCCTACAATGCGATCGCCTACGCTTATCGCCTTGCTTTTCGCCGCCGGGCCGCCGGCAACCATCGAGTTGATGACCGTGTAGTCATCGTCCATTTGCAGAACCGCGCCAATACCTTCCAGAGACAGGCTCATTTCAGTATTGAACTGTTCGGTATTTCGCGGAGAAAGGTAGTTGGTATGCGGGTCGATTTCGCGCGCAAATGCGGTCATCGCCAGTGAGAACACATCTTCACTGTTGGTTTGCGCCAGACGGCGAATCGCAGATTTGTAACGACGCGTCAGCGTTTCGCGAATTTCTTTATCGTTCTTGCCCGTCAGCTTCAGGCTAAGTTCGTCGAATTTCACCTTGCCATCCCACAACGCGTTCAGCTCAGCCTCATTTTTCGGCCAGGGCGCTTTGCTGCGGTCAAGGTTAAACGTGTCGTTACCGGTGAAATCCATCGGGCGTTCCAGCACGCTTAACGCGTACTGATAACGTTCGAAACGGCGTTTTTGCGCCAGGTTATAGAGGTCATAGAAAACATCCAGTTTTCCTGTACGCAGCTCATCGCCGAGGACAGTTTTGCTTTTCGCAAACTGCTCCACATCACTCGCCAGCAGCACATTGTGGCTGTAGTCGAGCAGATTAAGATAGCGATCGAAAATCTTTGCCGAAAACGCCTGATCCAGGTTGAACTGACGATAGTGGGAACGTGTAAAGCGCGAAGTCACGCGCTCACTCACGGTCGCATGCTGCGTTTCTTCCTTCAGAACGGGAATTTGATCGGCGCGCGTAATGTCATCGACGGCGAAGGACTGGCCTGCTATTGCAAGCAAGCCAGCTAACGCGGTAAGCCTAAAAAAAGTGTTCATGCCAGGCCTGGCCTCCGTTTCAGAACACCAGGTGTTCTGCGCGTACAATCAAAGACATACCCGAATTCAACTGCACACGGACGCCATCTTTGGTGACTTCTAATACGGTGGCATCCATCGCATTGTTGCCTGCTTTCACCTTCAGTGACTGCCCTACCGTCAGCGCTGAAATATCAGACACCGGGGTATGCTGTTCTTCGCGTGGTGCGCGTGGTGCTTTAGCCGCCGGTTTTTCAGCGCGAGGAGTACGCGGAGTCGTCTCTTTACGACGTGGCGCAGGACGCGGTTTACGCTCACGGCGCGGAGCGTCTTCTTTTTCGCCTGCCGCAGCGGCAACTTCGCGTTTTTTCGCCTGCTGTTCCGCACGTTGCGCCTGGACGCGTGCTTTCGCTTCTTCAAGCTGCTTACGCGCATGTTCAACGTGCTGCTCATCCAGCTCACCGCAAGGGTTGCCGTCGAGATCGACACGCGTTGCGCCCGGCTTAACGCCGTACAGGTAACGCCAGCTTGAAGTATAAAGACGTAAAGCGGAACGAAGTTGTGTCTTGCTGAGGTTCATTTCGCCCTCAACACGCTCTACCAGATCCTGAAAAATGCCAATTTTCAGCGGGCGCGCTTCGCCTTCCGCACTAAAACACTGTGGAAAACGTTCGGCCAGAAACGCGATAACTTCTTTACTGCTATTCAACTTAGGTTGATTTTCCATGAAATTTCCTGATTACAACGGACGTAGCCAACAAGCCGCAGGCATGAACAGGCGTCATTATAATGACGCCATCAGTAATTGCTACGTTATCCGTTGATTATCCTGCAACGGTCGCAAAGAATTTTTTGTAATCCGTCGTTGCAAGCACGGTTTCAAGCCGCGCGACAAGCTCACGCAGGCCTTGCTCATCCTCTTCGGTAAAGCGGCCAAATACCGTGCTATCAATGTCCAGCACGCCGATTATCTGATTGTCTACCGTCAGAGGCAGCACAATTTCAGCATTGCTGGCGCTATCGCAGGCGATGTGTCCGTCAAACGCATGAACGTCCTCGATGCGCTGCACCTGGTTCTGCGCGACCGCCGTACCACAGACGCCGCGTCCAACCGGGATCCGCACACAGGCGAGTTTCCCCTGGAACGGCCCCAGCACCAGCGTGTCGTTTTCCAGCAGATAGAACCCCGCCCAGTTGACGCCCGAAAGGCGCTCAAACAGCAGCGCGCTGGTATTTGCCAGGGTAGCGAGAAAACTGGTTTCACCTGCCATTACTGCCTGAAAGTCGCGGTTAAGATCCGCGTATAGCTCTGTTTTGCTCATTATATAGTCACTTAGTTGTCTTACTCTAAAACTACAGCCTATTAAAATAAGCATTAAATGCGTTAATGCTCAAGATCATTCCCGTCATGAGTTAAGATTACATTAATCTAACACTTTGATTCACGATACATGGCCCTGAACACCCCGCGACTCACGCCAACAAAGAGAATAACGGTCTGGTCTATCAGTGAAGCGTTGCCCCGCGCCCATTATCAGCGCTGCCCCCAATGCGACATGCTGTTTAGCCTGCCGAAAATGCAATCGCACCAGAGCGCATATTGCCCGCGTTGCCAGGCCAAAATCCGCGATGGACGCGACTGGTCGCTGACGCGTCTGGCGGCGCTGGCCGTTACGATGCTGCTGCTGATGCCCTTTGCCTGGGGCGAACCGCTATTGCGTATCTGGCTGTTAGGGGTGCGTATTGACGCCAATGTGATGCAGGGCATCTGGCAGATGACCAGGCAAGGCGATCCACTTACGGCCGCCATGGTGCTCTTTTGCGTGGCGGGCGCGCCGTTAATTCTGGTCACCGCCATCGCTTATCTATGGTTCGGTAATATTCTCGGCATGAATCTGCGTCCGGTATTGCTGATGCTGGAGAGGCTCAAAGAGTGGGTGATGCTCGACATTTATCTGGTCGGTATCGGGGTCGCCTCGATCAAAGTGCAGGATTACGCCTTCCTGCAACCCGGCCTGGGGCTTTACGCCTTTGTGGCGCTGGTGATCCTCAGTATTCTGACGCTGTCGCATCTCAATGTGGAGCAACTCTGGGAGCGCTTTTACCCACAACGCCCCGCCCGACGCCCGGACGAAAAACTTCGCGTCTGTCTCGGATGCCACTTCACCGGTTATCCTGACTCACGGGGACGTTGCCCCCGTTGCCATATCCCGCTACGCCTGCGCAGAAATCAGAGCATACAGAAATGCTGGGCGGCGCTGCTGGCCTCTGTCGTCCTGCTGCTGCCCGCAAACCTGATGCCGATATCCATTATTTACGTGAATGGCGGGCGTCAGGAGGACACGATTTTATCGGGCATTATGTCGCTGGCGAACAGCAATATCGCCGTGGCGGCCGTGGTCTTTATCGCCAGTATTCTGGTGCCATTTACCAAAGTTATTGTGATGTTTACACTGCTGCTCAGCATCCATTTCAAATGTGAGCAAGGGCTGCGTACGCGCATCCTGCTGCTGCGGATGGTGACCTGGATCGGCCGTTGGTCCATGCTGGATCTCTTTGTTATTTCGTTAACGATGTCGCTGATTAATCGCGATCAGATACTCGCTTTTACTATGGGACCGGCTGCGTTTTATTTCGGCGCAGCGGTAATATTGACTATTCTTGCAGTGGAATGGCTGGATAGCCGCTTACTTTGGGATGCACATGAGTCAGGAAACGCCTGCTTCGCCGACTGAAGCGCAGATAAAAACAAAACGTCGTATTTCCCCTTTCTGGCTGCTGCCGTTTATCGCGTTGATGATCGCAGGCTGGCTGATTTGGGGAAGTTATGAAGATCGCGGCAACACCGTGACGATCGACTTTATGTCGGCGGATGGCATTGTTCCGGGGCGGACGCCTGTGCGCTATCAGGGCGTTGAAGTGGGTACGGTGCAGGACATCAGCCTGAGTAAAGACCTGCGCAAGATAGAAGTGCGCGTCAGCATTAAGTCAAACATGAAAGATGCCTTGCGCGAGGAGACCCAGTTCTGGCTGGTGACGCCAAAAGCGTCGCTGGCGGGCGTTTCGGGTCTGGACGCGCTGGTCGGCGGGAACTATATCGGCATGATGCCCGGCAAAGGGGCCGAGAAAGATCACTTTGTCGCGCTTGATACCCAGCCGAAATACCGTCTGGACAACGGCGACCTGATGATCCATCTTCACGCGCCTGACCTTGGCTCTCTTAACAGCGGGTCGCTGGTCTATTTCCGCAAAATTCCGGTGGGTCGGGTATATGACTATGCCATCAATCCCAACAAACAGGGCGTCACCATTGACGTACTGATTGAGCGTCGCTTCACCAGCCTGGTGAAAAAAGGCAGCCGTTTCTGGAATGTCTCCGGCGTCAATGCGGATGTCAGCCTTAGCGGCGCGAAGGTGAAGCTGGAGAGCCTGGCAGCGCTGGTAAATGGCGCAATCGCGTTTGACTCGCCCGACGATTCGCAGCCTGCAACCGCAGATGACGCATTTGGCCTCTATGAAGATTTAGCCCATAGCCAACGCGGCGTCATCGTCAAACTTGAACTTCCCAGCGGCGACGGCCTGAAAGCCGACTCCACGCCGCTGATGTATCAGGGGCTTGAAGTGGGCGAGCTCACCAAATTAACGCTCAACCCCGGCGGGAAAGTCACGGGCGAAATGACGGTTGACCCCAGCGTGGTAACACTCCTGCGTGATAAGACGCGTATTGAGCTGCGCAGTCCAAAGCTGTCGCTGAGCGATGCCAGTATCAGTTCGCTTTTGACCGGCAAAACGTTTGAACTGGTGCCAGGCGAAGGCGAACCGCGCAGTGAATTCGTCGTGGTGCCTGGCGAAGAAGCCCTGCTCCATGAACCAAATGCGCTGACGTTAACCCTGACCGCCCCGGAAAGCTACGGTATCGACGCCGGTCAACCGCTGGTTCTGCATGGCGTGCAGGTGGGCCAGGTCATTGAACGTAAGTTATCCAGTAAAGGCGTTGCGTTCACGGTGGCTATCGATCCGCAACATCGCGCCCTGATTCAGGGTGACAGCAAATTTGTGGTCAACAGTCGCGTGGATATCAAAGTCGGTCTCGACGGCGTGGAGTTTCTCGGCGCCAGCGCCAGCGAGTGGGTGAGCGGCGGCATTCGTATTTTGCCCGGCACAAAAGGCGAAATGAAATCCAGCTACCCGCTGTACGCCAATCTGGAAAAGGCCGTGGAAAACAGCCTCAGCGACCTCCCCACGACCACGGTGAGCCTCACTGCTGAAACGCTCCCGGATGTACAAACGGGGTCAGTGGTGCTGTACCGTAAGTTTGAGGTAGGTGAAGTAATCACCGTGCGCCCACGCGCTAACGCCTTTGATATCGATCTGCATATCAAACCGGAATACCGCAACCTGTTAACCAGCAACAGCGTATTCTGGGCGGAAGGCGGGGCGAAGGTACAGCTTAACGGCAGCGGCCTGACCGTGCAGGCCTCTCCCCTGTCGCGTGCGCTGAAAGGCGCTATCAGTTTCGATAACCTGAGCGGCGCAAGCGCCAGCCAGCGTAAAGGCGACAAACGAATACTCTACGCCTCGGAAACCGCCGCCCGCGCGGTGGGTGGGCAAATCACCCTGCACGCCTTTGACGCCGGTAAACTCGCGGCGGGTATGCCGATTCGTTATCTCGGCATCGACATCGGCCAGATCCAGACGCTGGAGCTGATTACCGCGCGCAATGAGGTCCAGGCGAAAGCGGTGCTCTACCCGGAGTATGTCCAGACCTTTGCCCGAAGCGGTACGCGTTTCTCGGTGATCACGCCGCAAATCTCCGCCGCGGGCGTGGAGCATCTCGATACGATTTTGCAGCCCTACATTAACGTGGAACCCGGACGCGGCAATCCGCGTCGTGATTTCGAATTGCAGGAAGCAACCATTTCCGACTCGCGCTATCTTGATGGTCTGAGCATCGTCGTGGAGGCTCCTGAGGCAGGTTCGCTGAACATCGGCACGCCAGTGCTGTTCAGAGGTATCGAAGTGGGCACGGTAACGGGAATGACGTTAGGTTCGCTGTCTGACCGCGTGATGATTGCTATGCGCATCAGCCAGCGTTATCAGCATCTGGTGCGTAATAACTCCGTCTTCTGGCTGGCCTCCGGCTACAGTCTGGACTTTGGCCTGACCGGCGGCGTGGTGAAAACCGGCACCTTCAATCAATTCATTCGCGGCGGCATCGCGTTTGCAACCCCGCCAGGGACGCCGCTGGCGCCGAAGGCGCAGGCGGGTAAACACTTCCTGCTGCTGGAAAGCGAACCGAAAGAGTGGCGCGAATGGGGCACCGCCTTGCCACGTTAACTCCCCCGCTCCGGCGTGCTCGCGCCGGAGCATTTATGCTACACTGCGCGCCTGTTTTATTGCCGGTGGTACCCAAGTGGCTCAACACGCTGTTTATTTCCCTGATGCCTTTCTGACGCAAATGCGCGAAGCAATGCCTTCGACACTCTCTTTTGACGATTTCCTCGCCGCCTGCCAGCGCCCGTTACGTCGCAGCATTCGCGTGAATACGCTAAAAATTTCTGTGACCGACTTTCTTGCCCTGACGGCGCCCTATGGCTGGTCGCTGACGCCTGTTCCCTGGTGCGAGGAAGGTTTCTGGATAGAACGCGATGATGACGAATCGTTACCGCTGGGCAGCACCGCCGAACATCTGAGCGGCCTGTTTTATATTCAGGAAGCCAGCTCAATGTTGCCGGTCGCCGCGCTGTTTGCTGAAGGGAATACGCCGGAACGCATTATGGATGTTGCTGCCGCGCCGGGTTCGAAAACCACCCAGATCGCCGCGCGGATGAATAATCAGGGCGCCATTCTGGCGAATGAATTCTCCGCCAGCCGGGTCAAAGTGCTGCACGCCAACATCAGCCGCTGTGGGATCAGTAATGTTGCCCTGACCCATTTTGATGGCCGCGTCTTCGGCGCCGCGCTCCCGGAGACATTCGACGCTATCTTGCTGGACGCGCCCTGTTCAGGTGAAGGCGTGGTGCGCAAAGATCCCGATGCGCTTAAAAACTGGTCTGTCGAAAGCAACATGGATATTGCCGCCACACAGCGGGAACTTATCGACAGCGCATTTCACGCGCTGCGCCCTGGCGGTACGCTGGTCTACTCCACCTGCACGCTAAATCGCGAGGAGAATGAGTCCGTCTGCTTGTGGCTGAAAGAGACCTACCCGGAAGCGGTTGAATTTTTGCCTTTAGACGATCTGTTCCCGGAGGCGGAGCACGCGCTGACGGCAGAGGGTTTTTTACACGTTTTCCCGCAGATTTACGACTGCGAAGGTTTCTTTGTCGCCCGTTTGCGTAAAATTGCAGCCATTCCCCCGCTTCCCGCCCCTGGCTATAAGGTCGGCAAGTTTCCGTTCGCGCCGATGAAGGGGCGTGAGGCGACGCAAATCACTCAGGCGGCTAATGCCAGTGGACTTCAGTGGGGAGAAAACCTGCACCTCTGGCAGCGAGATAAAGAGGTATGGTTATTCCCGGCAGAGATTGAAGCGCTGATCGGAAAAGTCCGCTTTTCCCGCCTGGGCATAAAACTGGCGGAAAGCCATAATAAAGGTTATCGCTGGCAGCATGAAGCGGTGATCGCCCTCGCCGATCCACATCATGCCAACGCATTCGAGCTGTCTCATCAGGAGGCGGAAGAGTGGTATCGGGGGCGGGATGTCTACCCGCAAACCGCGCCGTCTGTCGATGATGTGCTGGTCACGTTCCAGCATCAGCCCATTGGTCTGGCGAAACGGATTGGTTCCCGGTTGAAGAACAGTTATCCACGCGAACTGGTTCGCGATGGCAAACTCTTTACCGGTAGCGACTGAAAGCGGTCAAAAATAGCGCACTTTTTTACTGGCGCTTTTGCTGAAGTTGGCTACGCTGAAATTTGGGCGATCAAACTGGTCGTACCACAATCAGCGAACTAACGGAGAGCACGATGATGAAAACCAGTGTGCGCATTGGCGCTTTTGAAATCGACGATGCCGAGTTACATGGCGAATCGCCGGGGGACCGAACGTTAAGCATTCCCTGTAAATCCGACCCAGATTTATGTATGCAACTGGATGCCTGGGATGATGAAACCAGCATTCCCGCCATTTTAAACGGAGAGCACTCTGTTCTATTCCGCACCCGTTACGATCGTAAGTCCGATGCCTGGGTCATGCGTCTTGCCTGACTCAAAAAGAACCCGTCGCCAGACGGGTTATTTATTTCGCCCTTTCCCCCTTGCGACAACCTCTCCTACACTATCGATACGGCAGGACAATTTGAGGATGGAATGTTCGCACTGGTACTTTTTGTTTGCTACCTGGACGGCGGCTGTGAGGACATTGTGGTGGATATCTACAATACTGAGCAGCAGTGCCTGTATTCGATGGACGACCAGCGGATTCGTCACGGCGGCTGTTTTCCGGTCGAAGACTTTATTGACGGCTTCTGGCTACCCGCTCGCCAGTACAGTGATTTTTAATTACTGAAGTTGAACCAACGTTAGTTCCCCGCCAAATACCGCGCCGGTATCAATATAGTGCAAATTATCGATATCAACGCGATGACGCAGCGGCGTATGACCAAACCAGAAGTGATCGGCTCCGGCAATGCCGTTTCCCTGACCCGCATGCCGCTCGCTCAACCGGGAACGACGCCATAGCACCTGGTGTAAATCCACCTCTTTTTGCCAGGCATAAACCTGATGCGGATAATCAGCATGCGCCACAACATGCATGCCGTTCTGACAGTGCAATTCCAGAATCCAGGGTAAACGCTGACAGTCGTCGAGCGCCTTTCTCGCCAGGCGCTGCTGGTTTGCCGACAATGCGGCATACCAGTCGCCGCCGTTCATAAACCATAACGACAACTGCGAGGCGGCCAGCGCGTCTAACGCCATCTGCTCGTGATTCCCTCTGACGGCGACCACCCACCGTTTGTGCAGAAGTTCCAGACACCGCAAGCTGTCAGGCCCACGGTCGATCACATCCCCCACCGACACCAGCAGATCCTGCCAAGGATCAAACCGACACTGTCGTAGTTTCTCCATCAACTGCGAAAAACAGCCGTGGAGGTCGCCGACAATCCAGACATGCCGCCACTGACTCCCCTCAATTTTCTGATAGACGTTTTCCGGCTGTTTCATTGGTTCACCATCAGTAAAAATGAACCTGACATACTTAACCATAGCAGGAAATCTTCAGTCGCAGGCCCCCCCTCCTGAGACCATTAATCATTTTTATAGCAATAATTTAATCTGCAATAATTCTTGTTGATTTCAATAAAATCATATAAATGCCAACTTATGTAAAAGTGTAATGATAATTATTTTTATTATCATTTTCATGCATTATCTTATTGACTTTGCTTTTTTTAACAAAGGAAGTTCGATAATGCGTATTAAACCTCTCGCTTCACTTGTCTTATCTTGTCTGGGCGCCACAAGTTTTAATGTTTTTGCAGAAGATGTCATGGTCGTCACCGCATCGGGATACGAGAAAAAGATCACCAATGCGGCAGCCAGTGTTTCTGTTATTTCACAACAAGAATTACAGACCAATAAATATAATGATCTTGGCGATGCTCTCAGGGCCGTTGAGGGAGTGGACGTTGAAAGCAGTACCGGAAAAACAGGGGGGCTTGAAATAAGTATTCGTGGGATGCCTGCCAGTTATACCCTTATTCTTATTGACGGTATTCGTCAGAATGGAACATCGGATGTAACACCGAATGGCTTTTCTGCAATGAATACCAGTTTTATGCCCCCACTTTCAGCCATTGAACGTATAGAGGTTATACGCGGGCCCATGTCTACGCTTTATGGGTCAGACGCCATTGGCGGCGTGGTGAATATTATTACCAAAAAAAGCACCGATAAGTGGAGCACGGCCATCAATACGGGAGTGAACCTACAGGAAAGTAATAAATGGGGAAACAGCACAACCGCAAATTTCTGGTCAAGTGGTCCCCTGATTCCTGGCTCGCTGGATATGCAGGTTCGTGGAAGCACAACCCAGCGACAAGGCTCCAGCATTACATCACTGAGCGACACCGCAGAAACACGCGTTCCTTATCCCACTGAGTCGCAAAACTACAACATCGGCGCGAGATTTGACTGGAAAGCCAGCGCAAACAATACGCTATGGATGGATCTCGACACATCCAGACAGCGTTATGATAACAGCGACGGTCAGCTTGGTAGCCTCACGGGCGGATATGATAAAACGCTCCGCTATGAGCGCAATAAAGTGACGTTAGGACATGACACCGCCTTAACGTTTGGTACATGGAAATCGTCTCTTAACTGGAATGAGACAGAAAACAAAGGACGGCAGCTGGTTTCCTCCGCTCTGACGCCCGATCAGGCCTGGAGAGCGGGTGACGATCGTGAACTGAAAAATACCAATGTTATTCTCAACTCGGTGCTTCTCACGCCGCTGGGAGAATCACATTTACTGACGGTGGGTGGCGAATACTGGGACGCACGAATGAAAGATGGCGTCGTTCTGGCCAGTTCAGGTGAAAAGTTCCATCAAAAAAGCTGGGCGACTTACCTTGAAGATGAGTGGCATATCCTGGATTCTCTGGCGTTTACCGTAGGGAGTCGCTATGAACATAACGACGTATTCGGCGGTCATTTCAGTCCTCGTGGCTATCTGGTCTGGGATATGACAGATGAATGGACGCTCAAAGGGGGAATCACAACCGGTTATAAAGCGCCTTCTCTTAGCCAGTTACATAACGGCATCAGCGGTGTTTCTGGTCAGGGAACAATCAATACCGTCGGTAATCCAGATTTAAAACCTGAAGAAAGCACCAGTTATGAAACCGGACTTTATTACGATAATAGCAATGGGTTCAATGCCAATATAACCGGATTCTACACTGAATATCGCAATAAAATTGTTTCTTATTCGATTGATGACAATACCAGTAGCTATACCAATAGCGGAAAAGCGCGTACCGATGGTGTCGAATTTGCAACATCGTTCCCTCTCTGGTTGGATAATTTGAGTCTGTCGCTCAACTATACCTATACTCAGAGCAAACAGAAAGATGGAGATAATAAAGGCGCACCGCTCAGCTATACACCAAAACATATGGCAAATGCCCGCGTTAACTGGCAGGCGACAGATGATTTAAATGCCTGGCTTAGCGCCCGCTATCGCGGTAAAGCGCCCCGCTTTACTCAAACCTATGACAATCTCAGTGCGGTACAGCAGAAAGTGTATGATGACAAAGGCGCAAATCTAAAAGCATGGACAGTGCTGGATATGGGGTTATCTTATAAACTGACTAAAGATTTAACTCTGAATACCGCCGTCAATAACGTGCTGGATAAAGACTTTAGCGACGTCAAATTATATCAATCTGGCCGTTCCAGCACCTATGCTGGCGATTATTTCCAGACAGCGCAGTCAACGACCGGATACGTTATTCCTGGTCGCAACTACTGGATGTCTTTAAACTATCAGTTCTAATAATACAGCAAGCATCCATACACTCCGTATGCGGCGCTTGCTTATCTTTTTGTGAGTATAAACAGCCAAAAAACACACGAATATTAATTAATAAATATCTACCCTCACAATATGAATTACCCAATAAAATCAATCTGATTATCGTTATCGCACATCTTGAAAAGATTCAAGGCATTAAAAAATAGAGAATAGTCACTGAATAACCCCACTCTTCAATGTGGTATCGCTGAGGCATTCTTTGTTGCGACGCAATTCACAACCAGGAAACCTCGCCGTCATCACCGTTGATTTCATTGATGTAAATCAATTCCCTTCATGCGTAGTTACGCGAAAGTAACAGTGATGTGAATTAGTTGCGAGAAGCACCTTATGTCGATAAAAAACTTTACAGGCAAAACAGTGATCAAAAACATCCGTTTTTCATACAGTTTGCTGAAACAAATAGAGCAAGTGATGGCGAAGGAAAAAACCAGCAATTTTTCTGCATGGGTAAAAGAAGCATGTCGTGAAAAAGCCCTGAATTCCAGTACGCCCAAAGACGTAAATAGAAACAAAAATTAACTCTTTATAGCTACGACCAAAATGAAAAGATGCTTATTTATTAGTAAATACACCTTTATCCTGATATCTATTGGGAATGTTATCTATTTCATTTTGAATTATCACGCATTAGACGCGGTGCTGATCATACTGTTTTATGTCGCTCTGATTTTTACCCCCGTCATCCTCATCCTGCGCGCCTTCTGTGCACAGCATGAGTAACTCATCGAGCATGATTCATAAACGTTCATCCATGTAAACCTGGCTTCACACGACACTCTGACGCACAAAAATTAACATACCAATCAAAAAACCCTGGACGCACTCGGTACAGAGTATGTTATGGTTTGGACAGGATATGGAAAATTCGAGTAACTTTCGTGTGGTTTCGGGTTAGTATCTGAAAACACACTTCAAAACAAACAGATAAAAAGAGACCGAATACGATTCCTGTATTCGGTCCAGGGAAATGGCTCTTGGGAGAGAGCCGTGCGCTAAAAGTTGGCATTAATGCAGGCTAAGTCGCCTTGCCCTTTAAGAATAGATGACGACGCCAGGTTTTCCAGTCCACGACGAAAGTGGCCGGTAAAAAACGACCGTTGTCAGCCGCAACAACGAAAAAACCGCAAGTCCCTCTGCATGAGACTTGCGGTTTTTTATTGGAAATCAGAAAGATACTTCTGGTAATTAGCAGAGCTTTTCCGCACGTTCAATAAACGGTGCCAGGCTCATTTTTTCACCCGGTTTTGCCGGATCGTCAATCTGAATGACGGTGATAGCCTGCGCGTTGGTTTTGCCGCTTGCAACTTGCTGCTCTGCAACATCGTTCAGCGGGTATTGCACCAGCGTGCTCGGGTTGATGACATACAGGGCATGGCCCGGTCGGCAGGTCAGCATCACCTCTTCGCGGTTAAACGCCCACTTGTCTTTACCCACTTCAAAGCGGCTCACGGTGATAACCTGAGGCGCCGCCAGCGCAGCGCCTGAACTTGCCAACAACAGCAGAGAGAGAATCATTTTTTTCATGAGTTTTGCCAGTCCATCAGAAGGGTTCCAGGGTTGCGAACAGGCTGACAATCGCCAGCACAACGGCTCCAATTCCCCATTCAATCTGAGTCATCCAGATAAACCAGAGATTCGCGCGGCGATTTTCCTGCCGCATACGTGGTACGAGAACATACCGGTTCGTTAGCGCAATTGCCACCATTAGCAGGACAAGGACACATTTTAACAAAAGAAACTGCCCGTACGCGGTATGCCAGGGGGCGGAAAACCCCGTAATAAAAAGCACATTTGCGATGCCGGTACACAATACGCCCGCGACAAACAGATGACCATAGCGGGAGAAACGCATCATTGTTTCGATGGCCTGTTGTCGCCAGCGACCTTGCGCCATGCGCATACAGTAGATAACCGGCAGCAGGCCACCAAACCAGGCCGCAGCGCACACCAGATGAGTCGCATGGTTAATCTGCTGTACCGCGCCCACCACGCCATCATTCAGCGTGGCGTGGCCAACGCCTGCCAGCAACATAAACTGGGCAATCATCAGGATGAGCAGCAGACGCGGTAAATTTCTCGGTATAACCAGCGTCATGACCAACGTGACAAGCGCGAGAATAATCTGCCACAGCCATACGCCGCCAAATTGGGTCTGTAAAACTGCGCCCCATATCGAAACCGAGATTACGTCCTGCCAGCCCGCCCCCATTAGTCCACCCTGGATCGCCAGCATCAGCGTCGCGCTGACAAAGCTCCACACGGCAGCGTGCTGTTGCCGGCGCAGAAAGCGGCGCGTCATCAGGCGACGAACAGAAACCGGCGCCAGCCACGCGCCATATAACGCGCAGCCAAACACCAGCATCATGGCGCTAAAATGGATAAAGCGAAGCGCTACCCAGGTAAACGTCAGCATGATTACTTCACGCTAAAGGTGTATTGCCCTTTTGTCTTATGACCGTCAACCGACACCACATGCCAGTTAACCGTATAGGTTCCGGGATTAAGCGTCTGATCCAGAGGAATAATGAGCTGTTTCGCATCCTGCTCATTGCGCTTCGCAGGCCGCGTTTTGATGCTTTCCTGCTTTGGCCCGGTCAGCGTCGCCCCGCTGAAGCCAGGCTCGATGCCTTCGGAGAAATTCAGCGTCAATGCCTGCGGCGCGGCAGTCACCTCAGCGTCAGCCGCCGGGTATTGATGCGTCAGATGCGCATGTGCCCAGGCCGCAGGCGCCGCCAGCGTTGAGGCGAGGAAAAGGAGAGCATAGCGCAAAGAAGGTGCAGTAGAAGCCATATCAATTATTCCTTTTTGTTATGTCTGATTTACAGAGAATAACCTTCTATAATGGTCGAGTCGAGAATCATCATTTCCGGCTTGCCATTGAGGCGCACTCTTAGTAACTTTTGCGCGCCATTGATGATAAGGAGAAGCGTATGCAAACGAACCTGGCTCAACTTGAACAAGCTGACATGGATAAGATTAACGTTGACCTGGCCGCAGCCGGTGTGGCGTTTAAAGAGCGTTACAATATGCCCGTCGTGGCAGAAGTCGTTGAGCGTGAACAGCCAGAACACCTGCGCGAATGGTTTCGTGAACGTCTGATTGCCCACCGTCTGGCGTCGGTTTCCCTGTCACGCTTACCTTACGAACCGAAAGTTAAATAAACTTATATAGCGTTACACTTCCTTACACATGAGTTGCTACAGTATAAGTACATTCTTAAACTAAGATTTAAGGATGATTGTAGACACTATGAAAAGGAAATCATTATGTCACACTGGAAAATCGCGGCGGCGCAGTATGAACCACCTCGCGCCACGCTGGCAGAACATGTCGCGCACCATCTGCAATTTGTTGAGATTGCTGCCAGCCAGCAATGCGAACTCCTGGTATTCCCTTCCCTGTCGTTAACCGGATGCAACGATACGGCGCAGGCGCTCCCTGTCCCGCCCGATGAGTCCTTATTACAGCCGCTTGCTTATGCGGCATCCGCGTACCGCATGACGATTATCGCCGGGCTGCCGGTTGAGCATAACGGCCAGTTAGTCAGAGGCATTGCCATTTTCGCCCCCTGGGTGACATCGCCGCTGATCTTTCATCAAAGCCACGGCGCCTGCGTAGCCCGCCACCGGAAAACGATAAGCGTGATGGATGAGCAGCCGGAAGGCATTGATATCGATCCCGCCTTTTCGTTATTCACCACCAGCCAGTGCGTCAGCGAACATGATTTATTTACCTCCACCTCCCGGCTGCAACGGTTTTCGCATCGCTTCGCCATTGCCGTGTTGATGGCAAACGCCGGAGGCAGCAGCGCGCTATGGGATGAAAGCGGCCAGCTCATTGTCCGCGCGGACAGCGGTTCTCTGCTGTTAACAGGTCAGCATACGACACGGGGTTGGCAAGGCGATATCATTCCATTACGCTAGGTGTTTTCGGTCGGGAGCACCCCATGTTGCGAGTTATAGATACGGAAACCTGCGGACTACAGGGCGGGATTGTTGAGATTGCCTCTGTCGATGTGGTGGCGGGGAGAATTGTCAATCCAATGAGCCATCTGGTTCGTCCTGACCGCCCCATCAGCCCGCAGGCGATGGCGATTCACCGTATCAGTGAATCGATGGTTGCCGATAAACCCTGGATCGAAGATATCATTCCGCTCTATCACGGAAGCGAATGGTATGTCGCGCATAACGCCAGTTTCGACCGGCGTGTGCTGCCAGAGATGCCGGGAGAGTGGATTTGTACCATGAAGCTGTCGCGCCGGTTATGGCCGGGGATCAAATACAGCAACATGGCGCTCTACAAATCCCGTAAGCTAAGCGTGCAAACACCGCCCGGCCTTCATCATCACCGCGCATTGTATGACTGCTATATCACGGCGGCATTGCTGATCGATATTATGAACACGTCAGGCTGGACGGCGGAACAAATGGTCGACATTACCGGACGCCCGGCTCTGTTAACGACATTTACGTTTGGCAAATATCGCGGCAAAGCCGTTTCTGAAGTCGCCGAGCGCGATCCGGGCTATCTGCGCTGGTTATTTAATAACCTTGACAACATGAGCCCGGAGCTGCGTTTAACGCTTAAACACTATCTGAGCGACGCCTGAGCGCCTGTCTGCCCAGGCAACGTGCCCTGAGCGAGGCCAATCAGAAAAGCGAATTCCAGCGCCACTCCCTCATACGCTTTAAAACGCCCGGACTTCCCGCCATGCCCGGAATCCATATCCGTACACAGCAACAGCAGGTGGTCATCCGTTTTCAGTTCGCGCAGTTTAGCGACCCATTTGGCGGGCTCCCAGTATTGCACCTGCGAATCATGTAACCCGGTGGTAACCAGAAGATGCGGATAGTCCTGCGCGGTGACGTTGTCGTACGGACTGTAGCTTTTCATATACGCGTAGTATTCCGCATCCTGCGGATTTCCCCACTCTTCGAACTCTCCCGTGGTTAAAGGGATAGATTCATCAAGCATTGTCGTCAGGACGTCAACAAATGGCACCTGCGCGATGACGCCATGAAAAAGTTCAGGACGTTCGTTAATCGCAACGCCCATCAACATGCCGCCCGCGCTGCCGCCCATGCCATAGCAAAATGAAGGCGAGCCGTAGCCCAGTTTCAGCAACGCGTCGCAGGCATCAAGATAGTCATTAAACGTATTTTTCTTTTTCAGAAACTTACCGTCTTCATACCACTGATGACCTAACTCACCGCCGCCGCGAACATGCACGATGGCGTAAACAAACCCGCGATCCAGCAAACTTAACCGACTGCTGCTGAAATCAGCATCCATGCTGGCGCCATAGGAACCGTAGCCGTAGACAAGTAGTGGATTTTGCCCCTTACGGAAGTGTTTTCGATGGTAAACCAGCGAAACCGGAACCTCTACGCCATCCCGGGCGACAATCCACAGGTGCTCGCTCTGATAATTCGCAGCGTCAAATCCCGGCACATCCGTTTGTTTGAGCACGCGCCGCTCGCCGGTATCCATATCCAGCTCAAACAAGGTGTCCGGCGTCGTCATCGATGAATAACCATAACGCAAGCGGGACGTTTCCGGTTCAGGGTTATAGGCAAGCCAGGTGACGTAGGCCGGATCGTCGAACGCAATCCCCGTAACTTCACGCGTTTTACGGTTAATCTGCCGCAGGCTGGTCAAACCACGCTGGCGTTCTTCCACCACCAGCCAGTCGGTAAAAAGGGTAAACCCTTCCAGCATGATGCTCTCGCGTGGCGCAATCAGCTCTTCCCAGGCATTTTCATCACGTACCCGGCTGCGATACAGACCAAAGTTTTTTCCGTGGCGATTGGAACGCAGATAAAACTTATGCTGGTAATGATCGAGACTGTATTCATGATCTTTACGCCGTGGTAAAAACGAGAAGGGTTCCGCATCGGCCAGTTCAGCATCCAGCAACAGCACTTCACTGGTGGTCGCACTGGCGAGATGGATCACCACATAATGCTGAGAGGTGGTTTTGTGCAAACTGACGTAAAAAGCGTCGTCCTTTTCTTCATAGACCAGTTGATCCTGCGTGGCCGGCGTACCCACGGTATGGCGCCATACCTGGTAAGGCAGCAACGTGGTGCTGTGTTTACGCACGTAGTAAAGCGTCAGCGAATCATTCGCCCAGACAAACTCTGGCGCCACGTTATCCAGCAGTTCCGGGTACCAGTTACCGCTTTCAAGATTACGAAAACGCAGCCCATACTGACGACGGGAAAGATAATCTTCCGCCAGCGCCATGATGGTGTTGTCCGGCGTAATGGCCATTCCACCGAGGGTATAAAACTCGCTGTGGGCCGCTCGCTGATTCGCATCCAGCAATAAATCCCACGCATCCGACTCTTCACTTCGCGCCGGCTGGCGTTGGTAAATAGCATATTCACACCCTGGCTCATAAATCTGCCGGTAGCGATAACCATTTTTAACGTAAGGTGCGGAAACATCTCTGGGCGGAATGCGATCGATAATCTCTTTCAGCACGCGATCCTGTAACGCCTGCTGTGACGCCATGACCTGATGTCCATAGGCGTTTTCCTGATGCAGATAGTCAAGGACATCAGGCTGCGAGCGGGAGTCGTCTCGCAGCCAATAATAGTTATCGACGCGGGTGTCGCCATGCAGCGTCATGGTGTGCGGAATACGGGTGGCTTTTGGTAGCATGTCTTTGTTCTTTTGTCTTTAAACACCCTATAAGGGTGGCAAAAGTCACGCACGATGCAAGCGAAACATGCTATGCAGGGGATTACGTTAGCCTGGCAGAGCCTGCTTTTGCTGTTGCAGATCCTGCTCGATGCCATCCCGCACATCCTGAGGAATTTTCAGCGCATCGCCCAACGCATTCAGATAACTGCGCTCCATAAAATGGTCGATATCAATGGCGGCACAGCTCAGGAAGTAAATTTCCAACGCCTCTTCCTCATTACGGATGCCTTGCGCCAGACGCTGCGGATCGAGCGGCTGTTCAATCGCCTGTTCGATAAGCACACGTCCCTGCTCCTCCACCCCGGCTTCACGCAACTGGCGTTCGATGGCTGCACGCTCCTGGCTATCGATATGCCCGTCGCTTTTCGCCGCAAACACCAGGGCGAGGATCAACCGCTCGGTTCGTTGGTCCAGCGGCGAACTCTGCGCGCCGAATTGCGGCTCATCCTGATGCGCAGCACGAACCCTCTCTTTGTATTTGTTCCATAAGACGGTGCCTGCCACCGCGCCGCCGCCAACCAACAGGGCGCTGGTGCCATATTTAGTCAGTAACTTACGGGAAGATTTATTGGCGACCAGTAAACCGGCCAGACCGCCTAACGCGCCGGGAACCAGTAGTTTACTCAGCCCTTGTTCGCCTGAAGAAGATGCAGAGGCTCCGTTTTGCCCGAGAAGAGATTGTAATTGGTTTAGCCAGTTAGCCATTTTGCCCCTCAAATACAAACGATGAATCGTCAAAGCGTACTTGAGGGGATGTCAGGAAGTGTCTAATTCAGCAAAAGATGCGCAAATTTGCCATTAGCGGGGCTGGTATTCCGCGGTTCCGGCTTTGCAATCAACCTTTACCAGATAATGAAGATCGGCACTTTTCCCGCGAACAGTCAGAGGAACCATCCAGTTACCCTCTTTGCCGGTAATATCCTGAGTGTTGACCCACACTACCGGATTCGCCTGTCCGACCTTTTTTTGGTCATCAGCCCAACGTACGATACGGTTTTGTTGATAATCGCGCTTTACGCTGGCGGCGATCCCATCAGCGTTCAGCCCTTCACAGGTCGGGAATTTCACCGATTTGCTGGCCGTATCGGCAGCGAAGACCGATACGCTGGCGGACAACAACAGCAGGCTCAACAGCGCTCCTCTTTTTTTATTCATACTTTTTCTCCTTATATCTCCTTCGTCTTTCAGGCTGCATGTTTGCAACGCGAAATCCACGGGCATAGCACAATGATTCAGGAAAAAGCATGGTACAAAACGTCAGGAGCGCAAGTCAGACTCAGGCCGCTTGCGTGTCATCCTCCGTCGTCGCATCGCTTTTAACCACCTGCGGCGACGGCAATTTGCCGGTTTTCAGGATCGTGCTCAATACGTCTTTTTGTTCAGCCAGCCACAGAGAAAGCGCTTCGCGCTGTTCGTCTTCCATCGCTACCGGAGACTGCTCAAGCCATGTGTCGAGCAGGTCTGCCGTATCAAGCATTTTGTCATACGCATCGGCGTCCTTTTTGCTGGTAAACGACATTTTTTCCTCACCTTCCCGAATGACCACGTATTTAACTTCAACCGCCATTTTTGCAGCCTCTCAATTACCTGTAATTATGTACAGCATATTACTTTTCAGTAATGAAATCAACCTGGCAATAAAGACAGACGCAAACGTTTTCGTATATACTGCGCCCAGTTAAATCAGGGGATATATTTTATGACGTTATTAGGCACCGCGCTGCGTCCGGCGGCTACGCGCGTAATGTTATTGGGTTCAGGCGAACTGGGAAAAGAAGTGGCGATCGAATGCCAACGCCTGGGTGTGGAAGTTATCGCGGTGGATCGCTACCCGGATGCGCCAGCGATGCACGTCGCCCACCGCTCACACGTCATCAATATGCTGGATGGCGAAGCGCTGCGCCGCGTGGTTGAACGCGAAAAGCCGCATTTCATTGTGCCGGAAATTGAAGCTATCGCGACGGACATGCTGGTAGAACTGGAGCAGGAAGGACTGAATGTGGTGCCTTGCGCCCGGGCGACGCAACTGACGATGAACCGTGAAGGCATCCGTCGTCTGGCGGCAGAAGAGCTGGCGTTGCCGACCTCTTCTTTCCGTTTTGCCGACAGCGAAGAACGCTTTCGCGAGGCGGTGGCGGAGATCGGTTTTCCCTGCATTGTGAAGCCGGTGATGAGTTCTTCCGGTAAAGGACAGAGTTTCATCCGCAGCGCCGACCAACTGTCGCAGGCATGGGAATATGCCCAACAGGGCGGCCGCGCTGGCGCAGGGCGCGTGATTGTCGAAGGCGTGGTTAAATTCGATTTTGAAATCACTCTGCTGACCGTCAGCGCCATAGACGGCGTCCATTTTTGCGCCCCTGTCGGCCATCGTCAGGAAGACGGCGATTATCGTGAATCCTGGCAACCGCAGCAGATGAGCGATCTGGCGCTGGCGCGTGCGCAGGAGATCGCCCGCAAGGTTGTTCTGGCGTTAGGCGGTTATGGGTTATTTGGCGTCGAGCTTTTTGTCTGCGGCGATGAGGTAGTCTTCAGCGAAGTCTCCCCGCGACCGCATGATACCGGCATGGTGACGTTGATTTCGCAAGATCTGTCAGAGTTTGCCCTGCACGTTCGCGCTTTCCTCGGCCTGCCCGTGGGCGAAATTCGTCAGTATGGCCCTGCCGCGTCTGCCGTTATTTTACCGACGCTCACCAGCCAGAATGTAACGTTTGATAATGTACAAGCGGCCGTCGGAGCGGGTTTACAGGTGCGGTTCTTCGGCAAGCCGGACATCGACGGAACCCGCCGGTTAGGCGTCGCGCTGGTGACAGCGGAACGCGTCGAAGAGGCCGTTGAGCGTGCAAAACACGCGGCGGCGCAGGTGAAAGTCGCGGGGTAAAAAAATGCCGGATGGCGCTGCGCTTATCCGGCCTACAACCCTATAAAACGTAGGCCCGGTAAGCGTCGGCGCCACCGGGCATTTGGCTTACTGTTTCGCGCCTTCTACCGCTTCGCGAGCCAGTTTCGTGATGCGATCGTAGTCCCCCGCTTCCAGCGCGTCAGCCGGAACCAGCCAGGAACCCCCGATACACAGAACGCTTTTCAGCGCCAGGTAGTCACGGTAGTTCGCCGGAGAGATACCGCCAGTCGGGCAGAAGCGTACCTGAGAGAACGGACCTGCGATCGCCTGCAACGCTTTGGTGCCGCCGTTAGCTTCCGCCGGGAAGAATTTGAACTCTTTCAGACCGTAGTCCATACCCAGCATCAGTTCGGAAACAGTGCTGATACCTGGAATCAGCGGAATGGTGCCTTCGGTCGCCGCTTTCAGCAGAGGCTCCGTCAGGCCCGGGCTGATAGCAAACTGCGCGCCCGCTTCCGTCACTTCCGCCAGCTGTTGCGCGTTCAGAACCGTACCCGCACCGATGATCGCTTCCGGCACTTCTTTCGCGATAGCGCGGATGGCATCCATCGCACACGCGGTACGTAAAGTCACTTCCAGAACGCGCACACCGCCTGCAACCAGCGCTTTTGCCATCGGCACCGCGTGTTCCAGTTTGTTCACCACGATCACCGGTACAACCGGGCCTGTGGTCAGGATTGCTTCTGCACTTGTTTTCCAGTTTTTCATCAGAGTTTTCTCTCGCCTGAGTACAAAATTTGTCGTCTTAAAACGTCATACAGGTTGCGCCCTGCTCGGCGCCGGACAGTTTTTCACGCAACGCGCTGAACATCTCACGGCCTGTACCGATGCGCGATGCGCTCAGGTCAGGAATGTGAGGCTGGCGAGCGGCAAGTTCCGCATCATCAACCAGCAGCGTCAGTTCGCCTGTCTGTCCATTCACACGAATAATGTCGCCATCGCGTACTTTCGCCAGCAGCCCGCCATCATAGGCTTCCGGGGTTACATGGATTGCTGAAGGCACTTTACCTGAAGCACCGGAAAGCCGTCCATCGGTAACCAACGCAATTTTGAAACAACGGTCCAATAATACACCAAGTGGCGGCATGAGTTTATGTAATTCTGGCATTCCGTTCGCTTTTGGTCCCTGATGGCGTACAACCACCACGCAATCGCGGTCAAGCAGACCCGCTTCAAAAGCCGGTAAAACATCATGCTGACTTTCAAAAACAACCGCTGGCGCTTCAATAATTTGATTTTCAACCGGCACCGCAGACGTTTTCATGACCGCGCGGCCAAGGTTGCCGCTCAGCACTTTCGTTCCGCCGTGGTGGGAGAACGGCTTATCAAAGGTGGCAATCACACTGCTGTCCAGGGATTTCGCCACCCCTTCGCGCCAGTCCAGCTCGCCGTTGTTCAACCACGGTTCGAAGGTATAGCGAGACAGACCAAAACCCGCCACGGTATTCACATCTTCATGCAGCAGTCCCGCATTCAGCAGTTCACGCATCAGTGCCGGTACGCCGCCTGCCGCCTGGAAGTGGTTAATATCTGCCGGGCCATTCGGATACAGACGCGCCATCAACGGTACGATTTCCGACAGATCGGAGAAGTCATCCCAGTTAATCAGGATGCCTGCCGCCCGCGCCATCGCGACGAGGTGCATGGTGTGGTTGGTTGAACCGCCGGTTGCCAGCAGCGCCACAATGCCGTTCACGACCACTTTTTCATCAATCATCTTACCGATCGGCATCCATTCGTTGCCGTTACCGGTCAGGCGCGTCACCTGGCGCGCGGCGGCAGCGGTCAGCGCTTCACGCAACGGCGCGTCCGGGTGAACAAAGGATGAGCCGGGCAACTGCATCCCCATGAACTCCACCACCATCTGGTTGGTGTTGGCGGTGCCGTAGAACGTACAGGTGCCTGGCGCGTGGTAAGAGGCCGCCTCAGATTCCAGCAGCGCCATGCGATCGACCTTCCCTTCCGCATATAACTGGCGGATACGCACTTTTTCTTTATTAGGCAGACCGCTTGCCATCGGGCCGGAAGGCACGAAAACAGACGGCAGGTGGCCAAATGACAGCGCCGCCATCGCCAGACCGGGGACGATTTTGTCACACACGCCAAGGAACAGCGCGCCATCAAACATATTGTGAGACAGTCCCACCGCCGCCGACATTGCGATCACTTCGCGGCTCAGCAGAGAAAGCTCCATACCGTCCTGCCCCTGCGTCACGCCATCACACATCGCAGGAACGCCGCCGGCGACCTGGCCTACCGCATTCGCAGAATGCAGCGCTTTGCGGATGATCTCTGGATAGTGCTCATACGGCTGATGAGCGGAAAGCATGTCGTTGTAAGAGGTGATGATCCCGATATTGTTACGCAACATGCTCTTCAGTGACGCTTTGTCGTCAGGCTGGCAGGCGGCAAAGCCGTGCGCCAGGTTACCGCATGCCAGTTGCGAGCGATGAACAGTGGATGTTCTCGCTTGTTCAATACGGGCGAGGTAGGCAGAACGTGTCTCACGCGAGCGTTCGACAATGCGCTTTGTTACGCGTAACAAATCTGGATTCATAGAGTCTCCTGAAATTTATTTGTCTGTGCCGCCGATTAACAAAGAGTTTCAGTAAGGTTAAATATTGCTGAATCGCTTGTTATATGGCGCACTGGGGCAAAATCACTTCCGGCAGTGTAATAAAAAAAGCCCCGCGGGTGAATCCACGCGAGGCTTAAAAGTGCAAAAATTGTTCTACAATCTGTGTTAGATCATGTTACCGGTAAAATAGCACTTATGGGCTAGATGGAATTTTACTCAAACTCATTCCAGGAACGGCCATCACGGGTGATCATCGCCACCGAAGCGACCGGCCCCCAGGTCCCCGCCTGATACGGTTTTGGCGCATCATTATCCATTTCCCAGGCTTCAGTGATGGAGTCCACCCACTTCCAGGCCTCTTCAACTTCATCACGACGCACGAACAGCGCCTGAATACCGCGCATGGTTTCCAGCAACAGACGCTCGTAAGCATCCGCCAGATGCGTTTGATTGAAGGTTTCGGAATAGCTCAGATCCAGTTTGGTGATCTGCAAATTATGCTTGTGGTCCAGACCCGGCACTTTGTTAAGCACCTGGATATCCACACCTTCATCAGGTTGCAGACGGATGGTCAGCTTGTTCTGCGGCAGATCCTGCCAGGATTCTTTGAACAGGTTCAGCTCAGGCGTCTTGAAGTAGACGACAACCTCAGAGCATTTGGTCGGCAGACGTTTACCGGTGCGCAGGTAGAACGGTACGCCCGCCCAGCGCCAGTTGTCGATGTCCACGCGAATCGCCACAAAGGTCTCGGTGTTGCTGCTCTTGTTCGCTCCCTCTTCTTCGAGGTAGCCCGGCACTTTTTTGCCCTGAGCAAAACCGGTGGTGTATTGCCCGCGAACCGTTTTCTCGCGCACGTTCGAGCGATCGATGCGGCGCAGCGACTTCAGCACTTTCACTTTCTCATCGCGAATGCTGTCGGCCGTCAGATCGGACGGCGGCGACATCGCAATCATGCACAGAATTTGCAGCAGGTGGTTCTGGATCATGTCGCGCATCTGGCCCGCCTGGTCGAAGTAGCCCCAGCGACCTTCAATACCCACCTCTTCCGCAACGGTAATTTCCACATGATCAATCGTGCGGTTGTCCCAGTTATTCACGAACAGCGAGTTGGCAAAACGCAGCGCCAGCAGGTTAAGAACGGTCTCTTTGCCCAGATAGTGGTCGATACGGTAAACCTGGCACTCTTCAAAGTACTCGCCTACCTGATCGTTGATTTCACGCGAGGTCGCCAGCGAGGTGCCCAGCGGTTTTTCCATTACCACGCGAGCCGGTTTAGCGTTCAGCTTCGCTTCACCCAGACCTTTACAGATGGCGCCAAAGGTGCTCGGCGGCATCGCAAAATAGTTAATGGTGGTGCGCGATTTTTGATCCAGCATGGCCCCCAGGCGACCGAACGCCTCAGTGTCGTTAACGTCCAGATTGCAAAAATCCAGACGGCCACTCAGGGTATCCCACAAGCCTTCATCAATCTTTTCTTTCATGAAGGTTTCGAGCGCTTCGCGAACCACTTTGGTATAGGCATCTTTGTCCCAGTCCGCGCGCCCCACCCCGATAATACGGGTATCCGGGTTAATCTGACCGGCTTTCTCCAGTTGATACAGGGAAGGCAGCAATTTTCGGCGCGCCAGGTCGCCTTTCGCGCCGAAAATGACCAGGTCACATGCCTGGGCTGTTTGCGTTACCGCCATGTCATTCTCCTCAGTTAAATATCCCGGTGCTTTTGCCAGGGTATAGTTGTAATTTTATTACAATGCACTGTACTGCTTTTACGTGAATCCCGAAACTGTAAACGCTTATCCACCCGTGCGATTCGGGCGATCTTCGGTTTTCCCGCGGTAAATAGCCGTAAAACAGATAAAAAAATTGTCGTTTTCGTACATGTAACAGACAGCTAAAATCAGACACCGATCATGTAATGAAAAAAAACAACAACTATTCTATCCATTTTGCCCCCTTCCCGGATGCTCAGGGGTAATATCTAACAAAATCACATCTCGATTTCCCACATCATTGAAATCGTTATTAACTGTGAGCTTTTCTACATCATGAATATGCTAGAAAAAATCCAATCTCAACTGGAACATTTGAGCAAGTCAGAACGTAAAGTAGCCGATGTTATCGTTGCCTCCCCCGACCGCGCGATTCATTCAAGTATTGCTACGCTGGCCCAGGAAGCGAACGTCAGTGAGCCTACCGTGAACCGTTTTTGCCGCAGCATGGATACGCGCGGCTTCCCTGATTTTAAACTGCATCTGGCACAAAGTCTGGCGAATGGTACCCCTTATGTTAATCGCAATGTGGATGAAGATGACAGCGTTGAGTCCTATACGGGGAAAATCTTCGAGTCTGCGATGGCCAGTCTGGACCACGTTCGCCAGTCGCTGGATAAATCTGCGATAAACCGTGCCGTCGATTTGCTCACCCAGGCGAAGAAAATCGCCTTTTTTGGCCTGGGTTCCTCTGCGGCCGTGGCGCACGACGCCATGAACAAGTTTTTTCGCTTCAACGTGCCGGTGATCTACTCCGACGACATTGTCCTGCAACGTATGAGTTGTATGAATTGTAGCGATGATGACGTGGTCGTGCTTATTTCCCACACCGGCCGAACCAAAAGTCTGGTGGAACTGGCGCAGCTGGCGCGCGAAAACGATGCGATGGTGATTGCGCTAACCTCTGCCGGAACGCCACTGGCACGAGAAGCAACGCTGGCAATTACCCTTGATGTGCCGGAAGATACTGACATTTATATGCCCATGATCTCTCGACTTGCTCAACTGACCGTGATAGATGTGCTGGCAACAGGATTTACTTTGCGTCGTGGGGCAAAATTCAGAGATAACTTGAAGCGTGTCAAGGAAGCGCTCAAGGAATCGCGTTTTGATAAAGAATTACTCATCAAGAGTAATGACAGCTAAAAGCAATAACAATGTTCTATCCTTTTCGTCATTCGGATACGTTCATTTTTAACCGTTAAGGTCTCAGAACGACCGGATCAATGTTCACGCAACACCAAGTTGTTTCAGTCAACGGAGTATTACATGTCCAGAAGGCTTCGCAGAACCAAAATCGTTACCACGTTAGGCCCGGCAACTGACCGCGATAACAACCTTGAAAAGATTATCGCTGCTGGCGCGAACGTCGTACGTATGAACTTCTCTCACGGCACGCCGGAAGATCACAAAGTGCGCGCGGATAAAGTTCGTGAGATTGCCGCCAAACTGGGGCGTCATGTGGCGATTCTGGGTGACCTCCAGGGGCCAAAAATTCGTGTATCCACCTTTAAAGAAGGCAAAGTTTTCCTCAATATCGGCGATAAATTCCTTCTTGATGCCAACCTGGGCAAAGGCGAAGGCGACAAAGATAAAGTCGGTATTGATTATAAAGGCCTGCCTGCTGACGTCGTGCCTGGCGACATCCTGCTGCTTGATGATGGTCGCGTACAGCTAAAAGTGCTGGAAGTTCAGGGCATGAAAGTCTTCACCGAAGTGACCGTCGGCGGCCCGCTCTCTAACAATAAAGGGATCAACAAGCTGGGCGGCGGTCTCTCCGCCGAAGCGCTGACCGAGAAAGATAAAGCGGATATCGTTACCGCAGCGCAGATCGGCGTGGATTATCTGGCTGTCTCCTTCCCGCGCTGCGGCGAAGATCTGAATTATGCGCGTCGCCTGGCGCGCGATGCAGGTTGCGACGCCAAAATCGTCGCGAAAGTAGAACGTGCGGAAGCCGTCTGCGACCAGAACGCAATGGACGACATTATTCTTGCATCAGACGTGGTGATGGTTGCGCGTGGCGACCTCGGCGTTGAGATTGGCGATCCTGAACTGGTCGGGATTCAAAAAGCGCTGATTCGCCGCGCTCGTCAGTTGAATCGTGCGGTGATTACCGCCACGCAGATGATGGAATCGATGATCACCAACCCAATGCCAACCCGCGCGGAAGTGATGGACGTGGCGAACGCCGTGCTGGACGGCACCGACGCCGTCATGCTGTCGGCGGAAACGGCAGCAGGACAATACCCGGCAGAAACCGTTGCGGCAATGGCGCGCGTTTGCCTGGGCGCAGAAAAGATCCCGAGCATCAATGTCTCTAAACACCGTCTGGATGTCCAGTTCGACAACGTTGAAGAAGCGATCGCAATGTCCGCCATGTATGCGGCGAACCACCTGAAAGGGGTAACGGCGATTATCTCCATGACCGAATCCGGTCGTACGGCGCTGATGACTTCGCGTATCAGTTCCGGCCTGCCGATTTTCGCCATGTCCCGCCATGAACGCACGCTGAACCTGACCTCTCTTTACCGTGGCGTTACGCCGGTTCACTTTGACAGCGCGGCAGACGGCGTTGTCGCGGCAAGCGAAGCGGTTAACCTGCTGCGCGATAAAGGCTATCTGGTTTCGGGCGATCTGGTTATCGTGACCCAGGGCGACGTGATGAGCACCATCGGCTCCACCAATACCACGCGTATCCTGACCGTCGAGTAATCGTTGGTGATAAGCCTGATGGCGCTTCGCTTATCAGGCTTACAGGCCGGGTAACAAAAAAGCCTCTCTGACGAGAGGCTTTTTTTATTTGATGGGATACCACTCTTTGCGCTTATACGGCTGAATTTCACCCGGTTTGCGGGTTTTGAGCAGTTTCAGAATCCAGGTATATTGCTCAGGATGCGGTCTGACAAAAATTTCCACCTCTTCGTTCATCCGTCTGGCGATAGTGTGGTCATCCGCAGTCAGAAGATCGTCCATCGGCGGTCGCACCAGGATGGTCAGACGGTGCGTTTTACCATCATAAACCGGGAAAAGCGGCACCACGCGAGCACGACACACCTTCATTAACCGGCCAATGGCTGGCAGCGTCGCTTTGTAGGTTGCGAAGAAATCAACAAACTCACTGTGTTCCGGGCCATGATCCTGATCCGGCAGATAGTATCCCCAGTAGCCCTGACGGACAGACTGGATAAACGGCTTGATGCCATCATTGCGCGCATGCAGACGACCACCAAAACGACGACGGACCGTGTTCCAGACATAGTCAAATACCGGGTTGCCCTGGTTATGGAACATCGCCGCCATTTTCTGCCCCTGGGACGCCATCAGCATCGCGGGAATATCCACGCCCCACCCGTGCGGCACCAGAAAGATCACCTTTTCATTATTCCGCCGTAGCTCATCAATGATCTCCAGCCCCTGCCAGTCGACGCGCTTTTGCAGTTTTTCAGGCCCACGAATCGCCAGTTCGGCCATCATGGTCATCGCCTGTGGCGCGGTCGCAAACATTCTGTCGACGATAGCTTCACGCTCTGCTTCGCTGTACTCAGGAAAACACAGAGATAAGTTGATCAGCGCGCGACGCCGGGCGCTTTTCCCCAGACGTCCGGCAAAACGTCCCAGCTTCGCCAGTAAAGGATCGCGAAACGACGCGGGCGTTAATGCAATACCCGCCATTGCGGCCACGCCCAGCCAGGCACCCCAATAGCGTGGATGACGAAAAGATTTCTCAAACTCAGGGATGTACTCAATGTTATTTTTTTTCGTTTCCATGCTTTTCCAGTGTTTGATGCCACGAAAAGTAAATCTGTTGATAGTGTAGCGGCGCGCTGTGCGCCACACAAAATAAAAAAGCCGGTACGCATCGCGTACCGGCTCCATAAGCGTATTTATTAATCGAAGCGCAACTGCGGCAGGACTTCTTTAACCTGCGCCAGATAAGCACGGCGGTCAGAACCTGTCAGCCCTTCGGTACGCGGCAGTTTTGCCGTCAGCGGGTTAACAGCCTGCTGGTTAATCCAGACTTCATAGTGCAGATGCGGCCCGGTAGAACGCCCGGTATTGCCTGACAGCGCGATACGATCGCCACGTTTCACTTTCTGCCCAGGTTTCACCAGCAGCTTACGCAGGTGCATATAACGCGTGGTGTAAGTACGGCCGTGACGGATAGCGACATAATAACCTGCCGCGCCGCTGCGTTTCGCTACCACGACCTCGCCGTCACCAACCGACAGCACGGGCGTACCTTGCGGCATCGCAAAATCGACGCCTTTATGCGGCGCAACGCGACCGGTCACCGGGTTCAGACGACGCGGATTAAAGTTTGACGAAATGCGGAACTGCTTCGCCGTCGGGAAGCGCAGGAATCCTTTCGCAAGCCCTGTACCGTTTCGGTCATAGAACTTACCGTCCTCCGCGCGAATCGCGTAATAATCTTTTCCATCTGAACGCAGACGCACGCCCAGAAGCTGGCTCTGTTCACGTTTACCATCCAGCATTTCACGCGACATCAACACAGAGAACTCATCGCCTTTTTTCAGCTTACGGAAGTCCATCTGCCACTGCATCGCTTTAATGACGGCGCTGACTTCTGCGCTGGTCAAACCGGCGTCTTTCGCACTGGCGACAAAGCTTCCGCCAACTGTGCCTTTCATCAGGCTATTGACCCAGTCGCCCTGCTGCATTTCGCTGCTCATTTTGAAACCCGTTCCGCTACGATCGTAGGTACGCGTTTCGCGGCGTGAGACTTCCCAGGTCAGGCGTTGCAAATCGCCGTCTGGCGTCAACGTCCAGGAGATCTGCTGGCCGATTTTCAGATTACGGAGTTCCTTATCCGCAGCGGCCAGTCGGCTGATATCGCCCATATCAATGCCATACTGATTCAAAATGCTGCTCAGCGTATCGCCGGTGGAGACAACATATTCATGCACGCCCACTTCGCCAGACGTTTTGTCGTCCAGCTCATCCTGTGGGATCGCTTCATCTTCCTGCGCAGCCTGATCAATCGGTTCGCTGGCTTCAGGCAACAGCGAACGAATTTCACTCTTTTCCAGTTCGATGGTTTTGACGATGGGCGCAGAGTCAGGGTGGTAAACGTAAGGCCGCCATACCGCGACGGCCAGTGTCAGAACAGTAAGCGACCCCAGCATAACGCGGTGGGGTCGGGGCAGATTATTAAATGCCAGGGCGACAGAGCGGGCTATCTGTTGCACGTATTCACTTCCTCATTAATCTCCTTTCAGGCAGCTCGCATACTGGTTGGCTAATTGATTCAGAAACGCTGAATAGCTTGTTTTACCCAGTTTAATGTTCGTTCCGAGGGGATCCAACGTTCCCATTCGAACGGATGTCCCTCTCGCAACGGCTTCAACGACCGCTGGCCTGAACTGTGGCTCAGCAAAAACGCAGGTTGCTTTTTGCTCAACCAACTGTGTTCTTATTTCATGTAAACGCTGCGCACCAGGTTGAATCTCAGGGTTCACGGTAAAGTGACCAAGCGGAGTTAGCCCATAATGTTTTTCGTAGTAGCCGTAGGCGTCATGAAAAACGAAGTACCCTTTCCCCTTGAGCGGTGCGAGCTCGTTACCTACCTGCTTATCGGTTGCGGCTAATTGTGCCTCAAAATACTTCAGGTTGGCGTCAAGTTTGGCTCGACTTTGCGGCATAAGTTCCACTAATTTTTCATGGATTGCAACCGCTGAAGCCCGCGCTATCTCTGGGGAAAGCCAAAGATGCATGTTGTAATCACCATGATGGTGATGTGCGTCACCTTTTTCACCGTGCGCATGCCCGTGATCGTGATCGTCATCGTCGTCATCAGCGCCTTTCATGAGTAGCGGTTTCACGTCGGCGAGCTGCGCAATCGTTACCTGTTTTCCGTCAGGAATGTTCTTTACTGACTTTTCCATGAACGCTTCCATCTCAGGGCCGATCCAGACAACTAAGTCCGCGCCCTGTAAGCGTTTTACGTCAGACGGACGCAGTGAATAATCATGCTCAGACGCCCCATCCGGCAATAAAACCTGGGTGTCCGTGACGCCATCGGCAATGGCGGAAGCGATGAAACCTAAGGGCTTGAGAGAGGCGACAACGGCGGCATTTGCGGCCTGTGTTGCACCCCCCCATAGCGCAGCGGATAATGCTGCGAAAAGAAGCGTATTTTTATGTAACATAATGCGACTAATCATCGTAATGAATGTGAGAAATGTGATATTATAACATTCTATGACTTCTGCAAGCCTAAAATTGACATGACGACTTTGGTTTCACTGGAAAATGTTTCGGTCTCTTTCGGTCAACGCCGCGTCCTTTCTGACGTGTCGCTTGAACTCAGACCAGGAAAAATTTTGACGCTTCTCGGCCCAAACGGTGCCGGGAAGTCTACGCTGGTACGCGTAGTATTAGGGCTGGTAGCGCCTGATGAAGGGCTGATCAAGCGCAACGGTCAGTTGCGTATTGGCTACGTCCCGCAAAAACTGTATCTCGACACCACGCTGCCGCTGACGGTAAGCCGCTTTTTACGCTTACGCCCCGGTACGCAAAAAACCGACATTCTTCCGGCCCTGAAACGCGTTCAGGCCGGACACCTCATTGACGCCCCCATGCAAAAGCTGTCCGGCGGTGAAACCCAGCGCGTTTTGTTAGCCCGCGCGCTGCTGAATCAACCACAGCTGCTGGTGCTGGATGAGCCGACTCAGGGCGTGGATGTCAATGGTCAGGTCGCCCTGTACGATCTCATTGACCAGCTGCGGCGCGAGCTGGATTGCGCGGTGCTGATGGTCTCGCACGACCTGCACCTGGTGATGGCGAAAACGGATGAAGTGCTGTGTCTGAATCACCATATCTGTTGCTCCGGCACCCCTGAAATCGTTTCCATGCATCCTGAATTCATCTCTATGTTCGGGCCGCGCGGCGCAGAACAGTTGGGAATTTACCGTCATCATCATAATCATCGCCACGATTTACAAGGTCGTATCGTACTGCGCCGGGGAAATGGACACTCATGATTGAACTGTTATTGCCTGGCTGGTTAGCCGGGATCATGCTGGCCTGCGCCGCTGGCCCGCTGGGCTCGTTCGTGGTCTGGCGTCGAATGTCCTATTTTGGCGATACGCTGGCGCACGCCTCGCTGCTGGGAGTCGCTTTTGGGTTGCTGCTGGACATCAACCCGTTCTATGCGGTGATTGCCGTTACGCTGATGCTGGCAGCCGGTCTGGTGTGGCTGGAGAAACGCCCTCACCTCGCTATCGACACGCTTCTCGGCATTATGGCGCACAGTGCCCTGTCGTTAGGTCTTGTGGTCGTCAGCCTGATGTCCAACATTCGTGTGGACTTGATGGCTTATCTGTTTGGCGACCTGCTGGCCGTGACGCCGGAAGACCTGATTTTCATCGCCATCGGCGTGGTTATCGTGCTGGCGATCCTCTTCTGGCAGTGGCGTAATCTGCTGTCGATGACCATTAGCCCGGATCTGGCTTTTGTCGATGGCGTGAAGTTACAGCGCGTTAAGCTCCTGCTGATGCTGGTCACCGCATTGACTATCGGCGTGGCGATGAAGTTCGTTGGCGCGTTGATCATCACCTCATTGCTGATTATTCCTGCCGCCACGGCGCGTCGCTTTGCCCGTACCCCGGAGCAGATGGCTGGGGTTGCCGTTGGTGTGGGTATGATAGCGGTTACAGGCGGTCTGACATTTTCTGCGTTTTACGACACGCCGGCAGGCCCGTCAGTGGTGCTGTGTGCCGCGCTGCTGTTTATTTTCAGTATGATGAAGAAGCAGGCGAGCTAAGCGTGTGTTTCCCGGTGGCGCTCCGCTTACCGGGCCTACGGCAGGCCGGATAAGGCGCAGCCGCCATCCGGCCTAACGCACATAAGTTAAGGCATTTCCGGCGGCGTTATTCCAAAATGATTCCACGCCCGCACCGTCGCCATTCGCCCGCGCGGGGTTCGTTGCAAAAAGCCCTGCTGAATCAAATACGGTTCCAGTACGTCCTCAATCGTTTCACGCTCTTCGCCAATGGCTGCGGCCAGGTTATCGAGACCGACGGGGCCGCCAAAGAATTTATCGATTACGGCCAGCAACAGTTTGCGGTCCATATAGTCAAACCCTTCCGCATCGACATTCAGCATATCCAGCGCCTGAGCGGCGATATCCGCAGAGATGGCGCCGTTATGTTTCACTTCGGCAAAATCACGTACGCGACGCAACAGGCGGTTGGCGATACGCGGCGTACCGCGAGCGCGCCGGGCAACCTCCAGCGCACCTTCATCACTCATTTCCAGCCCCATAAACCGCGCGCTGCGCCCGACGATGTGTTGCAGGTCAGGCACCTGATAAAACTCCAGCCGCTGAACAATACCGAAACGGTCACGCAGCGGCGACGTCAATGACCCGGCTCGCGTGGTGGCGCCAATCAGCGTAAAAGGCGGCAGATCGATTTTTATCGAACGCGCAGCAGGCCCTTCGCCAATCATGATGTCCAGCTGATAATCTTCCATCGCCGGATACAACACCTCTTCCACCACCGGTGATAAACGGTGGATCTCATCGATAAACAGCACATCATGAGGTTCAAGGTTGGTCAGCATCGCCGCCAGATCGCCCGCCTTTTCCAGCACCGGGCCAGACGTGGTGCGCAGGTTCACGCCCATTTCATTGGCGACAATATTAGCCAGCGTCGTTTTCCCCAGCCCCGGCGGGCCAAAGATCAGCAGGTGATCGAGCGCGTCGCCGCGCAGCTTTGCCGCCTGGATAAAGATCTCCATTTGCGAACGCACCTGAGGCTGACCAATGTACTCTTCCAGCAACTTCGGGCGAATGGCGCGATCGGCAACCTCTTCCACCTGGGTTCCACCTGCTGAAATCAGGCGATCTGCTTCTATCATCCTTTACCTCATAACGCGGCGCGGAGTGCTTCGCGAATCAATGTTTCACTGCTGGCGTCAGGGCGGGCAATTTTGCTCACCATGCGGCTGGCTTCCTGTGGTTTATAGCCCAGCGCCACCAGCGCAGCAACCGCTTCTTGCTCCGCATCATCCGTTACCGGACTTGCCGGAGAGGTTAGCACCAGGTCGGCGGCCGGCGTAAAGAGGTCACCGTGCAGGCCTTTGAAGCGATCTTTCATTTCAACGATCAGGCGTTCTGCGGTTTTCTTGCCAATACCCGGCAGTTTCACCAACGCGGCGGGCTCCTCGCGCTCAACGGCATTCACAAACTGCTGAGCCGACATCCCGGAGAGGATCGCCAGCGCGAGTTTCGGCCCGACGCCGTTCGTTTTGATCAGTTCTTTAAACAGGGTTCGCTCCTGTTTATTGTTAAACCCGTACAGCAATTGCGCATCTTCACGCACCACAAAATGGGTGAATACGGTCGCTTCTTTTCCAGATTCCGGGAGCTCATAAAAACAGGTCATCGGCATATGGACTTCATAGCCTACGCCACCCACCTCAAGTAATACCAGCGGGGGTTGTTTTTCCAGAATAATGCCTCTGAGTCTGCCTATCACATTGCGCTCCTGCGTTGGGGCCGAAAAAGTAAAGTGGTATCATAAAAAAAGGCTGGATAGATATCCAGCCTCATTTGTCATTATCGTAGCCGCCCACGCGCCAGATTGAGCCGCGAGTCACTCATTTGCATCGCGTTCTGGCTAACGTGGCAGTGGGTGATGGCGATAGCCAGCGCATCCGCCGCATCCGCCTGGGGATTTGCCGGGAGTTTCAACAACGTGCGCACCATGTGCTGTACCTGGCTTTTCTCCGCGCTGCCGATCCCGACAACGGTTTGCTTCACCTGACGGGCGGCATACTCAAACACCGGAAGATCCTGGTTTACCGCCGCGACAATCGCCACGCCGCGCGCCTGACCCAGCTTAAGTGCGGAGTCCGCGTTCTTCGCCATAAACACCTGTTCAATCGCGAAATAGTCCGGCTGGAACTGGGTGATGATTTCCGTCACGCCCGCATAAATCAGCTTCAGACGAGACGGTAAATCATCCACTTTCGTGCGGATACACCCGCTGCCCAGGTAAGTCAGTTGCCTGCCCACCTGACGAATCACGCCATAACCCGTGACGCGTGAACCCGGGTCAATACCGAGAATAATAGACATCACGCGCCTCCGATTAGAACGGAATTAAACCACGTCATTATAACGTAGCCGCAACCTCATCAGAGATCTCACCGTTATGGTAAACTTCCTGCACGTCGTCGCAGTCTTCCAGCATATCGATCAGACGCATCAGTTTCGGCGCGGTTTCCGCATCCATATCCGCTTTGGTGGACGGGATCATGGACACTTCAGCGTTGTCCGCTTTCAGACCCGCAGCTTCCAGCGCGTCGCGCACTTTGCCCATCTCTTCCCATGCGGTGTAGACGTCAATCGCGCCGTCATCAAAGGTCACAACGTCTTCCGCACCGGCTTCCAGCGCGGCTTCCATGATGGTGTCTTCGTCGCCCTGTTCGAAGGAGATCACCCCTTTTTTGCTGAACAGGTAAGCCACGGAACCGTCAGTACCCAGGTTGCCGCCGCATTTGCTGAAAGCGTGACGCACTTCCGCAACGGTACGGTTACGGTTGTCAGACAGGCACTCAACCATCACAGCCGTGCCGCCAGGACCGTAACCTTCATAGATGATGGTTTCCATGTTCGCATCATCATCGCCGCCGACGCCGCGCGCAATCGCACGATTCAGCGTATCGCGGGTCATGTTGTTCGACAGCGCTTTATCGACTGCCGCACGCAGACGCGGGTTAGCGTCCGGGTCACCGCCGCCCAGTTTGGCCGCCGTCACCAGCTCACGAATGATTTTGGTGAAAATTTTACCGCGTTTAGCATCCTGCGCTGCTTTACGGTGTCTGGTGTTGGCCCATTTACTATGACCTGCCATAAATAATATCTCCAAAAAGCGCGCCTTCTCAGGCGACGTTAATTACAAACTCTTCAATCGCCTGCCGGTTACTCCACGACTTGGTTAACTGCGCGGCTTCATCCGCATTAACCCAACGATAGGTCAGATGTTCGGTGAACACGATCTCTCGTTCAGAGGGAAGTGCCAGGCAAAACCAGGATTCAGTATTACGCTCAATTCCCGGCGCGTAGCGATGACGTAAATGTGAAAAAATCTCAAATTCCACCGTGCGCTGACAGTCAATTAAGGTCAGTTGCTCTGCTGCAACATCTATTGTGACCTCTTCCTTTACTTCGCGCATAGCGGCTTGCGACGCGGTTTCGCCCTCTTCCAGACTGCCGGTAACCGACTGCCAGAAATCAGGATCGTCGCGTCGCTGTAACATCAGCACTCTCCCGGTGTCCTTTGCATAAATCACGACTAACACCGAGACAGGCTGTTTGTATGCCATATCAGTTATTCTCGGCCTTCTTAACGACATCAATACCCAGCTCAGCCAGCGCTGCCGGGTTCGCGAAACTTGGCGCTTCGGTCATCAGACAGGCAGCGGCAGTCGTTTTCGGGAAGGCGATAACGTCACGGATATTGTCGGTGCCGGTCAGCAGCATAGTCAGACGATCCAGACCAAACGCCAGACCCGCATGCGGCGGCGTACCGTATTTCAGCGCATCCAACAGGAAGCCGAATTTCTCGCGCTGTTCCTGTTCATTAATACCCAGAATACCAAACACGGTCTGCTGCATGTCGCCACTGTGGATACGCACGGAACCACCACCGACTTCATAACCGTTGATCACCATATCGTAGGCGTTAGCAACCGCGTTTTCCGGTGCGGCTTTCAGCTCGGCGGCGGTCAGGTCTTTCGGTGAGGTGAACGGATGGTGCATCGCCGTCAGGCCGCCTTCGCCGTCATCTTCAAACATCGGGAAGTCGATAACCCACAGCGGCGCCCATTTGGCTTCGTCGGTCAGGTTCAGATCTTTACCCACTTTCAGACGCAGCGCGCCCAGCGCATCGGCAACCACTTTTTTGTTGTCGGCGCCGAAGAAAATCATATCGCCGTCCTGCGCAGCGGTACGATCCAGAATCGCTTCCACGATTTCCGCGTTAAGGAACTTCGCCACCGGGCTGTTGATGCCTTCCAGACCTTTCGCGCGTTCGGTGACTTTAATATAAGCCAGCCCTTTCGCGCCGTAGATCTTAATGAAATTGCCGTAGTCGTCGATCTGCTTACGGCTTAAGCTTGCGCCACCCGGCACGCGCAGGGCCGCTACGCGACCTTTCGGGTCGTTAGCCGGGCCGGCAAAGACGGCGAACTCTACAGATTTCAGCAGGTCGGCAACGTCCACCAGTTCCATCGGGTTACGCAGGTCCGGTTTATCGGAACCGTAACGGCGTTCGGCTTCGGCGAAGGTCATGATCGGGAAGTCGCCCAGATCCACGCCTTTCACTTCCTGCCACAGATGGCGTACCAGCGCTTCCATCACTTCACGCACCTGCGGCGCGGTCATGAAGGAGGTCTCGACGTCGATCTGGGTAAATTCAGGCTGACGGTCAGCACGTAAATCTTCATCACGGAAGCATTTCACGATCTGATAGTAGCGGTCAAAACCGGACATCATCAGCAGCTGTTTGAACAACTGCGGAGACTGCGGCAGCGCGTAGAATTTACCTTTATGGACGCGCGAAGGCACCAGGTAGTCACGCGCGCCTTCCGGCGTCGCTTTGGTCAACATCGGGGTTTCGATGTCGAGGAAGCCGTGGTCGTCCATAAAACGACGCACCAGGCTGGTGATTTTGGCACGGGTTTTCAGGCGTTGAGCCATTTCCGGGCGACGCAGATCCAGATAACGGTATTTCAGACGCGCTTCTTCGGTATTGACGTGATTAGAGTCAAGCGGCAGAGAATCTGCACGGTTGATGATCGTCAAATCGGACGCCAGCACTTCGATTTCGCCCGTCGCCATGTCGGCGTTGACGTTTTTCTCGTCACGCGCACGCACGGTGCCGGTCACCTGGATACAGAACTCATTACGCAGTTCAGAAGCCAGCTTTAACGCATCCGCACGATCCGGATCAAAGAAGACCTGTACGATACCTTCGCGGTCGCGCATATCGATAAAGATCAGGCTACCAAGATCACGACGACGGTTGACCCAACCACACAGAGTCACCTGCTGCCCCACGTGGGACAGACGTAGCTGTCCGCAATATTCTGTACGCATGAGATATCCCTTAACTTAGCCGCTGGCGGATTGTTGCCTGCTTTACAGGCGACGTTGTCGCAGCTTTAGCTGAATGTCACAACTGAATGAAAAAAGGCGGCTATTATACTGGAAATTCTGCCGCACGATAAGTCCGATACTGACTGTACGCGTGTTTGCTACGCGGTTATTGCGTATTCTCACAAAAATTAACAATATTTGTCGTCACTTTCCTTCGGGAACGCGCTTAAGGTGTAGCGGAATCATCTATTTTACAGGAGTCATCATGCTGGAACTGAACGCCGCAACCACTGCCCTGGTCGTTATTGATTTACAGGAAGGGATCTTACCTTTCGCTGGCGGCCCCCATGCGGCAAGCGATGTTGTCGCCCGCGCAGCGAAACTGGCCGCAAAATTTAGGGCAAACGGCTCGCCGGTGGTGATGGTTCGCGTCGGCTGGTCCGACGATTATGCCGACGCGTTAAAGCAACCCGTCGATGCCCGGGTGCCAGCCAACGCGCTGCCGGAAAACTGGTGGCGTTATCCGGCGGCGCTCGGTAAAGGCGACAGTGACCTGGAAGTCACCAAGCGTCAATGGGGCGCGTTCTATGGCACCGATCTTGAGTTACAATTACGCCGCCGGGGAGTCGACACCATCGTGCTGTGCGGCATCTCCACCAATATCGGCGTAGAATCCACCGCGCGTAACGCCTGGGAGCTGGGTTTTGGTCTGGTGATCGCCGAAGATGCCTGTAGCGCCGCCAGCACGGAACAGCATCAAAGCAGCATGACACATATTTTCCCGCGTATCGCCAGAGTGCGCAGCGTGGAGGAGATCCTTAACGCGTTATGATCTACATCGGATTACCACAATGGTCGCATCCTAAATGGGTGCGTCTGGGTATCACCAGTCTTGAAGAGTATGCCCGCCACTTTAACTGTGTGGAGGGCAACACCACCCTGTATGCGCTGCCGAAAGCAGAAATTGTCGAACGCTGGCATGCGCAAACAACGGACGATTTTCGCTTCTGCTTTAAGTTCCCCGCAACGATTTCGCATCAGGCCGCGCTGCGTAACTGCGACGATCTTGTGCAGGAATTTTTTACCCGCATGTCGCCGCTGGAGGCAAGAATTGGTCAGTACTGGCTGCAACTCCCCGCGACGTTTTCACCGCGCGACCTCCCTGCGCTCTGGCGCTTTCTTGACGCGTTGCCAAAGGCATTCACCTATGGCGTCGAAGTGCGCCATCCCGTGTTTTTCGCCAAAGGCGAGGAAGAACAACAGCTCAATCGCGGCCTGGTTGAACGCGGGGTGAATCGGGTGATCCTCGACAGCCGCCCGGTACACGCCGCGCATCCTCATAACCAGGCCATTCGCGAAGCGCAACGCAAAAAACCTAAAGTGCCGGTCCATGCCATCGTGACCGCGAAGCATCCGTTGATCAGGTTCATCGGCAGCGACAATATGGTGCAAAATCAGACATTTTTTGCCGACTGGCTGGCGAAACTCCCGCTGTGGGAAACGACCTCTACGCCGTATCTTTTTCTACACACGCCAGATATCGCGCAGGCTCCCGAGTTAGTGAATACATTATGGGGAGATTTACGCGCGGCCTTGCCCGGCATTGGAACCGCACCGTCTATTCCACAGCAATCTTCTCTTTTCTGAAATTGCCACCTATCATAGACAGTGCCATCAGGCATTTTAAAGGGAGTTTGTATGGTAAGCGCGCTATATACCGTATTAGGTGCGTTGTTGTTGATGAAGTTCTCTTTTGATGTTGTTCGACTAAGGATGCTGTATCGCGTTGCCTACGGCGACGGCGGTTTTAGCGAACTGCAAAGCGCCATCCGCATTCACGGTAATGCGGTGGAATATATTCCTATCGCTGTCGCGCTGCTGCTGTTTATGGAAATGAACGGCGCAGAAACATGGATGGTGCATATCTGCGGGATTATTTTAATCGCTGGTCGGCTGATGCATTATTACGGTTTCCACCACCGTCTGTTTCGCTGGCGGCGTTCCGGGATGAGTGCGACCTGGTGCGCCTTGTTGCTGATGGTGCTGGCGAATCTTTGGTATATGCCCTGGGAGTTGGTTTTCTCCTTGCATTAGCGCACAATACGCCACTTTATTTTTCCCGGATTTTTACGTTATGTCTCACCGCGACACGCTTTTTTCTGCGCCTATCGCCAGTCTGGGCGACTGGACCTTTGATGAACGGGTAGCTGAAGTCTTCCCGGATATGATCCAGCGCTCTGTTCCCGGCTACTCCAATATCATCTCCATGATTGGCATGCTGGCCGAACGCTTCGTACAACCCAATACGCAGGTCTACGATTTAGGCTGTTCACTGGGCGCTGCGACGCTCTCGGTGCGTCGTAATATTCATCATGCCGACTGTAAAATCATCGCCGTCGACAACTCCCCGGCGATGATTGAACGCTGCCGCCGTCATATCGACGCTTACAAAGCCCCGACCCCGGTTGAGATTGTGGAAGGCGATATTCGCGATATCAGCATCGAGAATGCCTCAATGGTGGTGCTGAATTTTACCCTGCAATTCCTTGAGCCGCTTGAGCGCCAGGCCTTGCTGGATAAGATTTATCAGGGTCTGAATCCGGGCGGCGCGCTGGTGCTGTCGGAAAAGTTCAGCTTTGAAGACACAACGGTTGGCGAATTGCTGTTCAATATGCACCATGACTTTAAACGCGCCAACGGCTACAGCGAACTGGAGATCAGCCAGAAGCGCAGTATGCTGGAAAACGTCATGCTGACCGACTCGGTTGAAACCCACAAAGCGCGTCTGCATCAGGCCGGTTTCGAGCATAGCGAACTGTGGTTCCAGTGCTTCAACTTTGGTTCGCTGGTGGCGCTGAAGTCCGGGGTGCCCGCATGATCGAGTTCGGTAGCTTTTATCAGCTGATTGCCAAAAGCCCGCTTTCTCACTGGCTGGAAACCCTGCCTGCGCAAATCGCGACCTGGCAGCGCGATCAGCATGGTCTGTTTAAGCAATGGTCGAACGCGGTGGAGTTCCTGCCGGAATTAACGCCGTACCGTCTGGATTTATTGCACAGCGTCACTGCCGAAAGCGAAACGCCGTTGAGCGAAGGCCAGCTTAAGCGTATCGACACCCTGCTGCGAAACCTGATGCCGTGGCGTAAAGGCCCGTTCTCTCTGTATGGCATCAATATTGATACCGAATGGCGTTCCGACTGGAAATGGGATCGCGTTTTGCCGCACCTGTCCGATCTGACCGGCCGCACCATTCTGGATGTCGGCTGCGGCAGCGGATATCACATGTGGCGCATGATTGGCGCGGGCGCGCATCTTGCCGTGGGAATCGACCCGACGCAGTTGTTCCTGTGTCAGTTTGAAGCGGTACGAAAATTGTTGGGCAACGACCAGCGCGCGCATCTGTTGCCGCTGGGCATCGAGCAGCTTCCGGCGCTGAATGCGTTTGATACCGTCTTTTCAATGGGCGTGCTTTACCACCGTCGTTCTCCGCTGGAACATCTCTGGCAACTGAAAGATCAACTGGTGAAAGACGGCGAACTGGTGCTGGAAACCCTGGTGGTGGAAGGCGATGAAAACACCGTGCTGGTGCCAGGCGACCGCTATGCGCAGATGCGCAACGTCTACTTTATCCCTTCCGCGCTGGCGCTGAAAAACTGGCTGGAGAAATGTGGTTTTGTCGATGTGCGGATTGCCGATGTCTGCGTGACCTCCACCGAGGAGCAGCGTCGCACCGGGTGGATGGTCACCGAGTCGCTGGCTGATTTCCTCGATCCGAATGACCACAGTAAAACCGTCGAAGGTTATCCTGCCCCGCTGCGCGCGGTGCTAATTGCGCGCAAGCCGTAATTGATTGCCCGGTGGCACTACGCTTACCGGGCCTACAATCCCGTAGGTCGGATAAGGCACAGCCGCCATCAGGCATAAAAAGCGCAAAAAAAGGCCCCTGTTGAAATGGCAGGGGCCTGGTACGAGCAAGCATCATATTGGGCGACATGATGCAACGGTAAAAATCAATTGGCCTGATGGCGCACAATGACTCCTTTCATTTCAGCAACCGCCGCCCCGTCTACCGCATAGCGCGAATACTCGTCCGCTTGTGCGTCAGTTGACATGGACAATCCATGATTGCGATAACGCATTGGTGAGGCTTGCCACGCTCCAGCGGAGCTGTGTACTTCCTGCACCCCGGCATCAAGGAAACGTTGCAGATTCTCTGAACGAACCCCTGCTCCGGCCATAATGATTGGAGCATCGCCCTGCGCAATAAGTTCCATAATTATTGGCAAACCGTGCACCGCATCTGATTTTTGCCCTGAAGTGAGCACTCTGGCGACACCCAAATCCGCGAGATTCTTCAGTGCATTGAATGGATTAGCGCACATATCAAACGCGCGATGAAAGGTGACGGCCAGCGGCCCGGCGGCGGCCATTATTTTCTCCATTCGCGCGAGATCCACATTGCCATCGACATCCAGCACGCCAGTAACCAGACCGGGAAATCCCAGTTCTCTGACGGTACGCACATCCTCAAGCATTGCGGCAAATTCACCATCGCTATAACAGAAGTCGCCGCCGCGAGGACGAATAATGGGATGCACCGCAATCGCAACATGCTGGCGAACCGTGCGCAGCACACCCAACGACGGCGTCAGTCCCCCCTCTTTCGGCGCCGCGCACAATTCAATGCGATCCGCGCCATTTTGCTGCGCGGTGAGCGCACATTCCATGCTGTAACAACAGATCTCCAGTAACGCCATGTTCACTCCTTTTTAGCGTTTTCGCGCGTCACGTCAGTCGGCTGACTGTTCGCTTGCCACAATGGCCTCAATTGACCAGGGATGAAATTTAATGGTCACCTTGCCGTCGGTCACGGCCAGCGTCGGGTTCGGCAGACGCTCGCGCGCCCCTTTCGGCGAACTGGTTTTCACGACAATGCCCGGCTGGCTCAGCCCCTCGTCGGACAACAGCGCCAGCGCCCGCGCGTTCAGGCTCTCCGGCTCGCCAGGGAGGACAATTTCGATATGCTCCCAGCCTTCATGCGGGTAGCGTTTTTCACCCGGCCACGGCAATTCAACAATCGAAAACCGCCAGTGTTCGACGCAAACAGGCTCATGTAATTTAAACAGGCAAATCGGCCTGCCGTTGATGATATTTTCCGACAGCAGCGCGCCACACTGTTCAAATCCGCGACGCCAGCGCTCAGCGGTCGCATTCTGGTGGCAGCGCAAAGAAATGTGATCGGCTTCAAGCGGTGCGAAATCCAGACCGAGGCGAGTGGAAAGTTCTCTGAACGCCAGAGTGAATCGCGGTAAATCTGCGGAAATATCATGCAGTTCGTCAATAGTCTGCCAGTTCGCCATAATCAAAACTCTTATCGGTGTACAAAGTCGCTAATTTACTCTGTTGTGCATCGCCAACCAACCGCTGATTTCTTTGAATATAAAATGAATGCTTATGCATAATTTTATTGCGCATATTTCCAGCGATACGGCGCGCGCGCAATGCTGACGCCAACGGGCATTTGCAGTATACTCCCGCCCTAAATTCTTAAACTGGCGCGGACTCAGTTAATCCGCGTCTTACACGTAAGGTATTCCGGTGAATATTCAGGCTCTTCTCTCAGAAAAAGTTAGTCAGGCCATGATTGTTGCAGGCGCGCCTGCAAATTGCGAACCGCAGGTTCGTCAGTCAGCAAAAGTACAGTTCGGCGACTATCAGGCCAACGGCATGATGGCAGTTGCTAAAAAACTGGGTATGGCGCCGCGACAACTTGCAGAGCAGGTGCTGACTCATCTGGATCTCAACGGCATCGCCAGCAAGGTTGAAATCGCAGGTCCTGGCTTTATCAATATTTTCCTCGACCCGGCATTTCTTGCTGAACATGTTCAACAGGCGCTGGCTTCTGAGCGTCTGGGCGTGGCTAAGCCTGCGAAACAGACCGTGGTTATCGACTACTCCGCGCCTAACGTCGCGAAAGAGATGCATGTCGGCCACCTGCGCTCCACCATCATCGGCGATGCCGCCGTGCGCACGCTGGAGTTCCTCGGCCATCACGTTATCCGCGCTAACCACGTCGGCGACTGGGGCACACAGTTCGGTATGCTTATCGCCTGGCTGGAAAAACAGCAGCAGGAAAATGCAGGTGAAATGGCGCTGGCCGACCTCGAAGGTTTCTACCGTGATGCGAAAAAACATTACGATGAAGACGAAGCGTTCGCAGAGCGCGCGCGTAACTACGTGGTGAAACTACAGGGCGGCGACCCGTACTTCCTCGACATGTGGCGCAAGCTGGTCGACATCACCATGACGCAGAACCAGATCACCTACAATCGCCTGAACGTTACGTTAACCCGTGACGATGTGATGGGTGAAAGCCTGTATAACCCGATGCTGCCTGGCATCGTCGCCGACCTGAAAGCTCAGGGTCTGGCGGTTGAAAGCGAAGGCGCAACCGTTGTTTTCCTTGATGAATATAAAAACAAGGAAGGCGAACCGATGGGCGTGATCATTCAGAAGAAAGATGGCGGCTATCTCTACACCACCACCGACATCGCCTGCGCGAAATACCGCTATGAAACGCTGCATGCGGATCGCGTGCTGTACTACATCGACTCCCGCCAGCATCAGCACCTGATGCAAGCATGGACCATCGTACGCAAAGCCGGTTACGTGCCGGATTCCGTACCGCTGGAACACCATATGTTCGGCATGATGCTCGGTAAAGACGGCAAGCCGTTCAAAACCCGCGCGGGCGGTACGGTGAAGCTGGCCGATCTGCTGGATGAAGCGCTGGAACGCGCACGCCGTCTGGTGGCCGAGAAGAACCCGGATATGCCTGCCGACGAGCTGGAAAAACTGGCCAACGCGGTTGGTATTGGCGCAGTGAAATATGCGGATCTCTCCAAAAACCGCACTACTGACTACATCTTCGACTGGGACAACATGCTGGCGTTCGAAGGCAACACCGCGCCATATATGCAGTATGCCTATACCCGCGTGCTGTCCGTGTTCCGTAAAGCGGAGATTGACGAGAGCGCCCTGTCCAGCGCGCCGGTCGTTATCCGTGAAGATCGTGAAGCCCAACTGGCTGCGCGCCTGTTGCAGTTCGAAGAAACGCTGACCGTGGTCGCGCGTGAAGGTACGCCGCATGTGATGTGCGCCTACCTGTATGACGTTGCCGGTTTGTTCTCTGGCTTCTACGAGCACTGCCCGATCCTCAGCGCGGAAAACGAAGAGGTTCGTAACAGCCGTCTGAAACTGGCGCAACTGACCGCGAAAACGCTGAAACTGGGTCTGGATACGCTGGGTATTGAGACCGTAGAACGGATGTAATCACATCGAGTGATGTGAAAACCCGCGCTATGTCGCGGGTTTTTTATTTTCCCGAATGACCGCCCTCGTAGGCCTGATAAGCGAAGCGCCATCAGGCGGTAGGGCGCACCTTGCTGGATGGCGGCGTAAACGCCTTATCCAGCCTACGAGAAACGGCTACGTTAACTGTAATTTGTAACGACTCACAAGGAATGACACATTTCCGTAGAGAGATGGAACATCTTTTGTCTGTCATGCCGGTGACGCCTCCGTATTATTAGGCGGCGAATTTATCGGGTGTGGACAATGACGTTTAAAGATTTTGCTGCGGAAGAAAAACTCTTTCTGAGACGCGTGATAGTGGCCTTTGGCCTGGTGGTTGTCTGCTTTGGCGTCCTGATTGTCAATCTCTACGATTTACAAATCCGTCAGCATCAGTATTACACGACCCGTTCAAACGAAAATGACATCAAAATGCTGCCCGTCGCCCCGACGCGCGGCATCATCTACGATCGCAACGGTATTCCGCTGGTGCGTAATATCACCTGGTATGATATTTCCGTCACCCCATACAAAATTGCCGACATGGACGCGCTGTTACGTCAGCTTACCCCTCTCGTGGATCTCACGCCTGATGATATTGCGGCCTTTCACCATGCGTTGAAGTCAGGCAGCCGCTATCGCCCGGTGGTATTGAAAAACGCGCTGTCGGACGTCGAAATTGCCCGCTTTTCCGTTAACCAGTTCCATTTCAACGGCGTGACGATCAACAGTTATGAAGACCGTCAGTACCCCTACGGCGCGGAGCTGGCGCATGTGCTCGGTTACGTGTCGAAGATTAACGACAGCGACCTGAAAGCGCTGGATGAGAAAGGTCTGGCTGAGAACTATGCCGCCGATCACAACATCGGTAAGCAGGGCATTGAACGCTATTACGAAAATGATCTGCACGGCAAAACGGGCTACCGGGAGGTCGAAGTGGATAACCACGGACGCATCGTGCGCCTGTTAAAAAATGTCCCGCCCGTTGCCGGCAAAGACATCCACCTGACGCTGGATTTACATCTACAGGAATATATAGAAAGCCTGCTTGCCGGTCAGCGCGCAGCAGTGCTGGTCGAAGATCCCCACGACGGTTCAGTGCTGGCGATGGTCTCCACGCCCAGCTATGACCCAAACCCGTTTGTGAAGGGCATCAGCCATCAGGATTACGGCAGGTTACTGCATGATAAAGATCTGCCGTTGATTAACCGCGTCACCCAGGGGCTGTACCCGCCCGCCTCCACGGTGAAACCTTATATCGCGATGTCTGCGCTGTTAAACGGCGTTATCACGCCGCAAACCACCTTCTTCGGCGCGCCGACCTGGACGCTCCCCGGCACGCAACGCCATTACCGCGACTGGAAAAAAACCGGCCACGGTATGCTGGATGTCACCAAAGCGATTGAAGAATCCGCCGACACCTTTTTCTATCAGGTTGCCTGGATGATGGGGATCGATCGCATTAACACCATGCTCGGTCAATTTGGTTACGGTAAGCCCACCGGTATCGATCTGGATGAAGAGTATAACGGCCTGCTACCCAGCCGCGAGTGGAAAGAGAGAGTACATAAAAAAGCCTGGTATCAGGGGGATACGATTTCAGTCGGTATCGGCCAGGGGTACTGGATTGCCACGCCGATCCAGATGGTGAAAGCGATGGTAGCGCTAATCAACAACGGGAAAGTGATCGCCCCTCACCTGCTTCAGAGTGAAGTGTCCGGCAAGACCGTCATGCCCTGGCAGGCGCCTCAGACGGAAACGCAGATTGCCGATGCCGCCTCGCCTTATTGGGGGCTGGTGCGACAGGCGATGTTTGGTATGGCGAATGCGCCGAACGGCACCGGTTATAAATTCTTCCACACCGCGCCCTACGGTATTGCAGCCAAAAGCGGCACTTCGCAAGTGTTCAGTCTGAAAGAAAACCAGACCTATAATGCGAAAATGATCCCTATCCGTCTGCGCGACCATGTGTTTTACACCGCTTTCGCGCCGTATAAAAACCCGAAAGTCGCGGTGGCGTTGATTCTGGAAAACGGCGGCAGCGGCGGCGTGACCGCCGCGCCGGTGATGCGGCAAATCATGGATCACCTTTTTGCGCCGCAATAACAGCACATGCCGGATGGCGGCGTAAACGCCTTATCCGGCCTACGGTGAATATACCGGCCAACATGCCGGATGGCGGCGTAAACGCCTTATCCGGCCTACAAACTGCGTCGAACCGTAGGCCCGATAAGCGCAGCGCCATCGGGCGTCCCTCTCAAAAATACTTACGCAAATACTCTGTCAGACACAGTATCGCCATCGCCTGCCCGTACGGCATCGATGTCAGCGGAATGTCGCGATAGAAATCCAGATCGTGCCCCATTCCCGTACCAAAGGACGTTTGCAGCAGCTCGCCTTCCGGCGATATGTGTTTCACAATACCGCGAATCGCGCTTTCAGCCGTCTGCGCATATTCCGCCCCAACATAGCGTTTACGCACCGCTTTCAGAATGCCGTAGGCGAACCCCGCCGTTGCCGAGGCCTCCAGATAGGAATCAGGATCGTCCAGCAGGGTATGCCATAGCCCACTCTCATCCTGACAATTTGCCAGCGCGGCGATCTGCGCGTTCAGAACCTGAATCAGATAGCGGCGAACCGCGTTCTTCTCCGGCAAATCGACCAGTTCCAGGAAATCTGGAATCACGATGGTAAGCCAACTGTTACCCCGCGCCCAGCGAGCCCTGGCAAAGTTATGATGTCCATCATAGCTCCAGCCGTGGAACCACAGACCGGTCTCTTTATCCATCAGGTTCTGTACGTGCAGCAGGAACTGATAAATCGCCTCTTCCACATACTCCGGGCGGTTGAGCAGTTTGCCAATCTTCGCCAGCGGCATCACCGTCATCATCAGCGTGTCATCCCACATCTGCTGATGGTTTTCTTCCGCCAGCGTCATGTGCTGCATACCGCCATGATCGGTGCGCGGCATCTCATTCATCGCCCACTCCGCCCAGGACTCAAGCCAGGGCAGATACGCCGGGTTACGCGTCTCTTCATAGCGATACGCCAGCGTCAAAAACGGCGCCATCGTGTTAACGTTTTTGGTGGTCGCGCCTTCGGCGAAACGCTCGGCAAACCAGTTATCGATAATGTCGCGCATTTTCTCATCACCGGTCTGTTGATAATACTGATGCATACCGTACAGACCGACGCCATGCGTCCACTCCCATCCTGCCCAGCCTTTGGTATCAATCACCCGGCCATCGTCCAGGCGCAGCAGAAATTGTCCGCTCTCATCCCTGATATTGACCAGATTGTTCGTCACCGTCTGAATCAAGGCTTGCAGCGCTTCCCGGGAGATAAATCGCTCCGGCTGACGTAATAATGGGCTGTGTTTGACGGGCCAAACTTTCATATCCTTAACCTCTGTTCAATGTCGAATTCAGCGCAGCCCCCTGTTGAAGCGAAGGCGCCGCAGGTTTATTACGGTTCAGATAACCAATATTGTTGTTACCCCACAGTGATTCATACGGCATACCGGAGAGCATCTCGACGGTCGCACGCGCCTGCGGCGTGATGGCTTCCGGCATCACCCGGCCCGACTCACGCATTTTGGCGGTCTCTTCACGCAGGGTGCCGTGCGTTTGCAAATTCAGTTTGAAACGCAAAGAAACCAGGAAACCAAAGGCCAGCACGGACAGCGTGCCGCAGCTCAGAATCAGCAGAATGGTATGACTGACCGCTTCAGGCTGTATGCTCTGCCCTGAGACAAAACCAGACATCTGCATCACAATCCCGACCAGCATGACGGCCCCGGCCTGAGAGGCTTTACGGGTCAGCGTCATGATGCCCGCGAAGATCCCTTCCCGCCGTTGACCGGTAATCACCTCATCAACATCGGCAATATAGGTGTAGGTATTCCACGGCACATAGTTGATCCCGCCGCGACCAAGCCCCGCCAGCGCTGAGATCAGCAGCAGCAGCGAATAAACATCGCTTAAGCCCGCATAATAAAGAACGGCATAAGAGAGAGAACTCAGACCAAAGAGCACCACGACCATCCGGTATGACGGCGCAGGCCCGAAGCGAATGCACAGCGGGATCATGGCAATCACCGCAATGAACTGGAAGATAGCCATCGTACCGAGCAGATTCGACGCCAGTGAGGCTTCCTGCATCAGGACAAAAACAACATACCAGGTAAAGACGGCGTTAAAGACGTCCTGTGCGATATATCCCCCAAGATACATCCCCAGATGCTGGCGGAAAATCTTGATGCGCAGCGTCGAGCTCAGCTCAACAAACAAACGACTCATACTCTGGCTGAACGTCAGGCTTTTCTTCTCTTCTTCCGCGCGCAGCGCCGCCTCCGTCCACTCTTCGCGCGGGCGCTCCCAGGTAAAGAACCACACAAAAGTCAGCATCAGCGCGCACAGCACCGAGAACACCAGGCTGGCATAGAAAAAAGAAATGGGGTTGTCTTTACCAAAGGCAGTCAGCAGGATACCCGGCAGGAACGAGGCCAGAATCGCAGACATCTGCGCCATTGAGATACGCGCCCCGGAGAACCGGGTCTTCTGTTTGAAGTCATCGGTCATTTCCGGCACCAGCGTCTCGTAAGGGACAAGAATCATGGTGTAGACAATGTCGAACAGCAGATAAGTCAGCAGGTAGTACCAGAATCCCATATCGCCAACCCACATGAGCGAGTAGCTAAAGACGCATGGAATACCAAGCAGAATAAAGAATTTACGACGGCCAAAGCGTCTGCCGAACCAGGTCGAACCGAAGTTATCGGTCAGAAAGCCCATCAGCGGGCTGACGACCGCATCCAGAACCCTCGCGGCAGCGAAAATGAATGTCGCCTCAATCGGCGTAAGGCCACAGAAGGTCGTGTAGAAATAGAGTAACCATGCGGCGGTTAATGCAGTGGTTCCTGCGCCCAGAAAATCGCCCGAACCATAGGCTAAATAATTCGCCAATCCAATTTTACGTGTTTTCATGCCGTTAACCCTGCAAATTGTTGGGAGACCCCCGGCATATTGGCTTCGCCAAAGGGAGTTTTTACACGGCCACAGTAAAAGCTAACAGAAAGTGAAACCTTTTCATTTTTGCCACACCATCAGACGAGATGGCAAAAATACAAAGAGTCTGGCAACGCGCGTCACCGATTTATAAAACAGCGTTTTTATTGAATCAAAAGACGGGGTCAAAATTGTGAGGCAGCCAGCACGTTGTCTGCTGGCTGCTGTTGGCGCGGGGAGTTAACGATAGTTCACAATCACCTGATTACGCTGCACTTTTAATGCGGGAATCAGTCGCCCGCCGCCCGGCACCTCCCACACGAAGCGCAACGGTTCAGCGGCAGGCACATTCGCGAACCCGTGGGTGGTTCCGCTCTGTCCGTCCAGCTCCACGCAACGGGACTGTGAACACAAACGCGCCCGAAGCCCCGCCGGCGTCGGGCCATTCAGTTCATAGCGCCAGGCGACCAGCGTCATTAAACCGGACACCGGCTGGCCTGACGACAATGGAGCAGACGACGCCGACACCCCACGATGGTTCAGGGTAATGCCGATACTGCTGGCCTGCCACGCCCCTTCTCCGGCGGCCTGTACCGCCAGCGGAAATAACAATAAACCGAGTAATTTACGCATTATTTCCCTCCAATTGTCGCCGTCATACGGATGTTGCGATTATCAGAAAGCTCCATGTTCGACAACACCACCAGCTGCGGCAAACTCCGGCGTAAAAAGCGCGACAGCAGCGGGCGTAGCGCGTGGTTCACCAGCAGAACCGGCGGCGCGCCCAGCATTTCCTGACGGGACAGCGCCTCCTGGGTTTGCGCCAGCAAGCGATCGGCCAGCCCCGGCTCAAGGCCGCCACCGCCCTGTAACGCCTGCAACAGCAGGCGCTCCAGCGGAGTATCCAGACCAATCACCTGCACTTCGTCATTGCCCGGGAACCACTGCTGCGTAATCGCCCTGCCCAGCGCCACACGCACCACGGCGGTTAATTCATGTGGATCGCTTTGCAACGGCGCATGTTCCGCCAGCGTTTCCAGAATCGTGCGCATATCACGGATCGGCACTTTTTCATCCAGCAGGTTCTGCAACACTTTATGCAGGGTCGTGAGCGTTACAACGCCAGGCACCAAATCTTCCGTCAGCTTTGGCATCTCTTGTGATACGCGATCCAGCAGTTGCTGCGCTTCCTGGCGACCAAACAACTCTGCGGCAAACTGACCAATCAAGTGGTTAAGATGCGTCGCCACGACGGTACTGGCTTCCACCACGGTGAAGCCCTGAATCTGCGCCTGCTCTTTCAGCGCGCTTTCGATCCAGATGGCGTCCAGGCCAAAAGCGGGATCGACAGTCTGTTCGCCCGGCAGCGTTCCCGCCGCCGTGCCAGGGTTAATCGCCAGCCAGCGTCCCGGATAGGCGTCGCCGCTGCCAATTTCTACCCCTTTCATCAGAATGCGATAGCGCGCTGGCTGTAAGTCCATATTGTCGCGAATGTGTACCACTGGCGGCAGGAAGCCCATATCCTGGGCGAACTTTTTACGAATACTGCGGATTCGCCCGAGCAGTTCGCCGTCCTGCTGGAAATCCACCATCGGGATCAGGCGGTAGCCCACCTCCATGCCCAGCGAATCTTCAAGCTGTACATCGTTCCAGGTGGCTTCAACCACCGAATTATTTTCCGGCATCTTGACGGCCTGCGGCTCCGCCGGTGGTTTTTGTTCACGCCCGCGCAGCCACCAGGCAAGGCCCAATAGCGCCGCCGTAAACATCAGGAACACCAGGTTTGGCATCCCCGGCACCAGACCAAGCAGGCCGAGAACCGATGCGCTGAGCAGCATCACGCTCGGGTTGCTGAACAGTTGCCCCACCATCTGTTCGCCCACATCCTGGTCGGTGCTTACGCGGGTGACAATAACGCCCGCCGCCGTAGAGATCACCAGCGCCGGAATTTGCGCCACCAGGCCGTCGCCGATCGTCAGCAGGGTGTAACTTTCCGCCGCGTGCCCCATGTCCATCCCGTGTTGCAGAACCCCCACCAGCAGGCCGCCCACGATGTTAATGACCATGATTAAGATACCGGCGATGGCATCCCCGCGCACAAACTTACTCGCACCGTCCATTGACCCGTAGAAATCCGCTTCCTGCGTCACTTCAGCACGCCGTTTTTTCGCTTCATCTTCGCCAATCAGACCAGCGTTCAGGTCGGCGTCGATCGCCATCTGTTTACCGGGCATCCCGTCCAGCACGAAACGCGCGCCCACTTCCGCGATACGCCCGGCGCCCTTGGTGATAACCATAAAGTTGATGATGACGAGAATGACGAACACCACAATACCGATCGCAAAGTTGCCACCGACCAGGAAGTGACCAAACGCCTCGACCACTTTCCCCGCCGCCGCTGCGCCGGTATGCCCTTCCATCAGGATGATACGGGTTGACGCCACGTTCAGCGCCAGGCGCAACAGCGTGGTGAAAAGCAATATTGTCGGGAATGCGGCAAATTCCAGCGTACGCTGGGTGAACATCGCCACCAACAGCACCATGATCGACAGCGCGATATTAAAGGTGAACAGCAGGTCGAGGATGAAGGCGGGCAGCGGCAGCACCATCATCGACAAAATCAGCAGGATGAGGATCGGCCCGGCAAGAATTTGCCATTGCGTGGATTTCAGGTTGCTGGGCAGGCGCAGCATCGCGACCAGATTAGCCATCAGTATTCTTCTCGTTCATAAAATCCAGTGCTTCAGGCACAGGAAGATTTTCAGGTTGTGGAGGACGTTGTCCACCGGCAAGACGCCAGCGTTTGAGCTGCCATACCCATGCCAGCACTTCTGCCACTGCGGCATAGAGCTGGCCGGGGATTTGCTGACCAATTTCAGCATGCCGATACAAGGCGCGCGCCAGCGGGGGCGCTTCTAAGGTCGGCACCCGATGTTCCGCGCCAATTTCGCGAATGCGCAGCGCCACCAGTCCCGCGCCTTTGGCGACCACTTTTGGCGCACTCATTTTGTTTTCGTCGTACTGCAACGCAACCGAGTAATGCGTCGGGTTAGTCACGATGACATCCGCTTTAGGCACATCTTCCATCATGCGCCGCTGCGCAGCCGCACGCTGCATCTGGCGAATTTTCCCTTTGATGTGCGGATCGCCTTCACTCTCTTTAAATTCATCGCGAATATCTTTACGCGACATCCGCAGTTTCTTCAGGTGGCTGAAGATCTGGAAGACGACGTCAAACGCCACCATCGGAATCACGCCCAGTACAACCAGAAGCGCGCACAGCCCGACTAAATCAAGCGCGTTGCCCATCGCCGTAACCGGAGATTCCGCCATCAGGCGCATCATCTCCGGCCAGTGATGCCAGAGATAAAATCCCGCCACGCTTCCCACCAGCGTCGATTTCAGGATTGCTTTCAGCAGTTCCGCGCCGGTCTGGGCGGAGAACATGCGTTTAATCCCCGATAGCGGATTCAGTTTTGAAAATTTGGGTTGCAGTGATTTACCGCTGAAAATCAGGCCGCCGAGCATGACCGGCGAGATCAGCGCGACCAGCACAACGCCGGTGATGAGCGGCAGCAACGCAATCATCGCCTCTTTAATCAGCAAAATAATCTGCCCGAGGATCAAATTGGGGTCGTTCACCATGCTGTGATCGAAACGCAGCCCAGCCGACAACATCCCCGCCAGGCGACGCGCCAGCGACTCACCGCCGATCCAGATAATGCAAACGCCCACCAGCAAAATCAGTAGTGAGGTCAACTCCTTCGATCGGGGGACTTGCCCTTCCTCCCGCGCTTTTTCAAGTCGGTGGGGTGTGGGGGCTTCTGTTTTGTCGTCGTCGCTCTCTTCTGCCACTGCATACGCCTGCTGCCATTACGTTGCATCGATCATGCCAGAACACGCCGCAGTCAATAGGCGGAATAGCCCCCATAACGCCCTCTTTTTGTCTTGTTTGTCAGCAAGCGGATTTTCTCTGCCGGTCAGGCGTCTTATTTTCGGAATAAGGGAAGTGGGATCACATTTCATTGACATAAAATACAATGAGCATTTATATAAACCTGTATTACGGAGGTTAATTTCGCTTTCTGTCATCAAGATTAAAGAAGTCTTTAAAATATATTACCTGGTTTTCATTTCTTCAATTTATCTTTTCACCAGAGAAAAAATACTTTATTACAATATTTATGCACAGAAAGCAGGCGACACTGACGGTATAATAGCCTTCATTGATTCACAGAATATATTTTAAATTCACACATATAGATATAATTTAATATTGACCCCGTTTTCTATTTGCAATAAATTCATCCCATCTGAAACTGAACAATTTCATATCATGGATATCACCATTAAGGAACTACAGTTATGAACGCAAGAGGACATATTATATCAGGCGCACTGCTGGCACTGGCGTCAACGGGAATCTTCGCCGCCGAAATGGATGCCGGTACGATTCACTTTACAGGACAAATTATCGAACCCAGTTGTGAGATTCAGGGTGATGATGGAACGAACAGCATCGTGCCATTAGGTACTTACCCCACCTCGCTTTTTTCCACTCCAGGAACAGAATCAACGCTTGCCCCCTTTTCCATTGTATTAGTGGATTGCCCACTTAAAAGCGACGGTCTGCCCGCCGTTCAGTTAACGTTTAACGGGACAACCGCCCTGACAGGTTCTTCGACATTACTGGATGTCAGTAAAATCACTACCGCCGGAGATACGGCGGCAACAGGGGTCGGTATTGCCGTTAGCCCGGAAAATAAAGACACGCAACTCATTACAATGGATGGAGGAGAAGGACAGGTGTTTATCGAATTACCCACTCTGACGGGCGACTCTGTTCAGGCGAATTTCAATGCCCGTTATAAATCATTCGCGCAAACCGTCACTGCGGGCCCGGCCGATGCGGACATGACCGTAAATATACTTTATCGTTAATAACCTGACTTTACTCATTGATAAAATCCATAGCATCTTCTGGCATTAACAGATTTATTTCAGGAAGGCGAATCTGATAATAGTCCGAAAATGGACCCGGACTATTATCTCCCCCGCTTTTATATGTCCACTTAATATAAGTTAAGGTTATGCGTACTGTATCTCAGGTTTTATTATGCCTCCCTGTAATATTAACATCATTTAGCCATGCCGCTGGAATTCAGGTTGGCCGCACGCGCATTATTTATGACGCAGGGAAAAAAGAGGTCGCCCTTCCGCTGGTCAATAAAGAGAAGGAACTGCCGTGGCTGATCCAGTCATGGTCCGATACCGGCGACGGTAAAACGCGTGGGCCTTTTATTGTCACGCCGCCACTGTTCCGTCTTGACCCGCAGAAAGAACAAAGCCTGCGTATTGCCTGGAATGGAACCGCGCTTCCCACAGACCGGGAATCCCTGTTCTACATGAATGTGCGCACAATTCCCGGTACAGCCAAAGAAGACGATGATAAAAACGTGTTGCGTCTGATTTACAAAACGCGTCTGAAATTGTTCTGGCGTCCGAAGGGCTTGCAAGGTACGCCCACCGAGACCTGCAAGAACCTGCATTTTGTTCGTCGCGGCGAAATGTTAACGGTGGTCAATGAAGGCGCGTTTCACAGCATCTTTGACAGTCTGCTGCTCGGCAACACCAGACTTGAGAAAGCCGATATGGTCACTCCCAGGTCCAGCGTGCAAATCCCGGTGCCGAAAAGCGCCTCGGGAAACACCGTTAGCTGGCGTTGCATTACGGATTACGGCAACGCCTCTGACAAATATACTGTCACTCTGGCTCGGGATTAAACCACCTTATGGCTTTTGGCCCACCTCTTTTACGTCAGCGTCTCACCCCACTGGTGCGTTGCCTTGGCGGTATGTTGCTGGTCTCTTCCTGTGTCGCGAACGCGCGTGAGTATCGCTTTTCGCCTTCTGCGCTGGAGGGGAATATGCTGACGCAGCAGGATATCGATCTTTCCTTATTTTCTAAATCCAGTGCGCAATTGCCCGGCGTTTACGCTTCCCGGGTCATGATTAACGATGTGCGCCTGGATGATGCGGATATCACCTACCTCGGCACGCCTGGCGGCGAACTGACGCCGCAGCTCACGCCGGATATGCTAAGAAAATGGGGCGTGGCGGTCGATAAATATCCTGAATTAGCCGCACTCAATGCGGCGAAGCCACTGCCTGAACCGCTGAGCGCGTATATCCCACAGGCGCTGGCAACGCTTGATTTCTCCGTTATGACGCTGCGCCTTAGCATCCCGCAGGCCGCCATTGCCGGCACGGGTAAAGGCTATATTGATCCGTCACGCTGGGATGACGGCGTCCCCGTCGCCTTTGTCGACTACGCCTTTTCCGGTTCACAAAACCAGGACGACACGCAAAACAACACCACTAGCCAGTACCTGAATATGCGCAGCGGCACCAATATCGGCGGTTGGCGGCTGCGCAATTACGCCACCTGGAGCGACACTGACGGCAGCCATCACTGGGAAACCATCAACACCTATTTGCAGCACGATATTGACGCCCTGAAAGCGCAGTTTACCGGGGGAGAAAGCAACACCCGGGGCGACGTTTTTGACAGTCTGCAATACCGTGGCGTCAATATCGCCTCTGATGAAGAGATGCTGCCTTACAGCCAGCGCGGCTACGCGCCGGTGATTCGCGGCATCGCCAGCTCCAACGCCGAAGTGTCGGTACGTCAGAACGGTTATCTCATCTATCAGCAAAACGTCGCGCCCGGCGCATTTGAAATTAACGACCTTTATTCCACGACCAACAGCGGCGATCTGGAAGTCACGGTAAAAGAGGCCGATGGCACAGAGCGCCACTTTACCCAGCCTTATTCCAGCGTCGCCGTGATGCAGCGTCCTGGGCATATGAAATATGAAGTTACCGCGGGTCGCTATCGCGCAGACAGCGGGAGCGAACAAAATGAACCGGACTTCGTGCAGGGTAGCCTCATTTATGGCCTGAACAATAGCGTCACGCTGTTCGGCGGCGTGACCGCCGCGCAGGATTATCAGGCGATGAACAGCGGGGCTGGCCTCTCCCTTGGCATCGTCGGGTCGCTTTCCGCCGATGTGACGCTGGCGAAAACCCGGCTTGATGATGACACTCAGCACACCGGCCAGTCTTATCGCCTGCTCTACTCCGGGAAAATTGACACCACGGAGACGAACTTTACGCTGGCCAGCTACCGCTACTCTACCCGTGGTTATTACAGTTTCGCCGACGCGAATCAAAAGTACGACGATCATGAAGATGATCTGCTGTTTCGCTTTAACAAACGCAACCGGATTCAGGCCAGCATAAGCCAGAACGTGTCCGGCGCCAGCCTTTACCTGAACGGTTATCAGCAGGATTACTGGGGCACCGCCTACAAAGAGCGCAGTATTTCGGCGGGCCTGAATACCACGATTAAAAATATCAGCGTCCACCTTGCTTATACCTACAGCAAAAGCAACGGCGAAGAGAGCGACCAGATGATCGCCTTCGGCTTCAGCGTGCCGTTAAGTCAGTGGCTACCGGGAGCCTGGAGCAGCTACAACATCAGCAATAACAAGCATGGCTACACCCAGCAAAATATCGGGTTAAACGGTACGCTGCTGGACGATGAACGCCTGAATTACGCCTTCCAGCAGAGCCATTCCAACCATGACGGCGCAGACACCAGCAGCGTATACGGTAGCTATCGCTCACAATATGCCAACCTCAATGCGGGTTACTACACCTCCTCTGACGATACGCAGCGCTTGAGTTACGGCGTCAGCGGTGCGATTGTCGCCCATCCACACGGTGTCACGCTGGCTCAGCCTTTAGGCAGTCAGTTTGCTATCGTCAACGCCAACGGCGCATCGGGCGTACGCTTCCAAAACCAGCGCGGCATTCAGACTGACTGGCAGGGCAACGCCATCATCCCGTCATTAAGCCCCTATCAGGAAAACCGGATTCGCGTCGACACCAGCAGTCTGCCGGAGGACGTTGATACCAGTGAAACCGCCGTGACGGTGATTCCTTCGCGCAATGCCGCCGTTTCCGCCGCTTTTGATGCGCATGTCGGTTATCGCACGCTCATAAAATTAACCCGCCCGAATGGCATGACGGTGCCTTTTGGCGCGATGGCGACGGTCGACGCCCTCGCCATCAGCGGCATCGTGGATGATACGGGCACGCTCTACCTGGCCGGGGTCGCCGACGACGTTCAGTTAAGCGTCAAATGGGGAAATTCACAGGATCAACAATGCACAGCCCACATCACGCTGAATAGCGAACACCACGCGGTCAGCCCGACCGGCATCCATTACCTCAGCGCGACTTGTCAGCAGGAACCGCAAAATGTTAAGTAAAATGGGAAAATACGCACGTCTTTCATTGTCCGCAGCAGGTCTTTGCCTGATGGCGTCCGCAACAGCCCAGGCCGCGACCATTCTGCGTGACTGCTTTACCGCGCCACAGTATTACAGCGTCACGTTCAGCAACGAAATCAACGCAAACGACAACACGGCCAACAATATTGTTAAATTTGATGAGCATATTGTCGGGAACGGCGTTGAAATGGAGGCAAACTGCACATGCCCTGGCAATGTGTTTGAATCAACGGCAATAATGGAATTGACGCTGGCCGGAAGCCCGCTTAATGCCGGTATCGCCGGGTACGGTTATCTGACTGAAAACATAGATATTGATGTTGCAGGTTATAGCGATGCCGTTAATTCTCTGGACGGTACCGGCCTGATTCAGATCAGCATTAACCAGTATCCGACGCCGGTGTCGTCGATGGGGAAAGTGATCGAGTCAATGAAACCCACCGAAGGTTCCGCCAGCGTCTGTAGCGACAGCACCCATCCTGGCGCGCCCGCCCCCGCGAAGCGAACGTTCAGATGGAATGTTATCGCCGCCACGTTTTATATCAAAAAGCCCATTCTCGGTATCGAAGTCATTCCCCCAACGATACTCGTGCAAAACTACGCCTGTCTCTATTTTGACTCAGGAAGCTGCGACGCTGGCAGCGCACAGCACGTATCAAATATCTGGCTGAGTGGCTCACTCTCTGCCCCGCTGAGCTGTACGATTAATGCCGGAAGCACCATTGAGGTTGATCTGGGGAAAATTGTGAGTAAACAGTTTGTCACCAGGGGTCAGCCTCCCAAAGGCTACGCCCTGAAAAACGTTGATATCTCTTACCACTGCGACGGCAACGCCGTGGGAAATACCGACAGAATCAAGCTAACGCTCAGCGCCGACCAGGGGGTTGTAGACAGCAGCGATCCCCTGATAGCCAAAATGCTCGGCAGAGACGACCTGGGAGTGAGAATCTTTAGTGAGGACAACCAAAATGTTGCGCTGGACGGCACCTTTGAATTTCCGGTGACGATGGATGAGCAAGGTAACGGCGCGGTACACATCAAAGCCGCACCGGTGAGCACGACCAGCGCAACGCCAGCGCCCGGCGAATTTGAGGGCAATGTGACGGTAAAAATGGATCTGCGCTAAACGTTCCTCAGGTTGTCGGCACAACCTGAGGATACCTTACCGCATCAGAACCCGAGGCTATCCAGCAGGTCATCCACCTGATCCTGGCTGGCGACAACGCCGGCTTTGGTGGTGTCGACCTGTGGGCCATTGAGCAGGCTTTCATTCTCGCGTTTCGGACGTGAATTTTGCTCAGGGATGTTTTCCAGCAATACCATCAGCAGCTGACGCTCAATCTCCTGGATCACATCCATCATGCGCTTGATAACCTGACCGGTGAGATCCTGGAAATCCTGCGCCATCATGATGTCCAGCAGTTGCGCATTGGTGAAGCTGGTATGCCCCGGCACATCACCGAGGAATTTACGCGTATCCGTAACCAGTTCGCGGGCGTCGGCGAGTTCAATCGGGTTTTCGAACCACTCATCCCAGCGTTTGGTCAGCGCTTTGGCGCCCTTCTCCATTTCATCCTGGTGTGGCTGAGAGGCTTCAACGCTGTTCAGCGCACGTTCCGCCGCCTGCGCCGTCATCTGTACAACATAGTCCAGACGATCGCGCGCGTCAGGAATCGCTTCCGCCGCTTCTGCTATCGCCTGATCCAGCCCCAGTTCACGCAGGCTGTCACGCAGCATTCGGGTCAGACTGCCGATGCGCGCAATGATGTCCCCTGCTGAATGCTCATCAACAGGTTTAATTTGTGGTTGCATCATACTCAGACCCTCACATGCCCAGTTTCTCAAAGATTTTGTTGAGTTTCTCTTCCAGCGTCGCCGCAGTGAACGGTTTCACCACATAGCCGCTGGCACCCGCCTGCGCAGCCGCGATAATGTTCTCTTTCTTCGCTTCTGCGGTCACCATCAGCACCGGCAATGACGCCATTGCGCCATCAGCGCGAATCGTTTTCAGCAGTTCCAGACCGTCCATGTTGGGCATGTTCCAGTCAGAAATTACGAAGTCAAAGCCGCTTGCCTGCAATTTGTTCAGTGCGTCAACGCCATCTTCGGCCTCTTCGACGTTATTGAAACCCAGCTCTTTTAGCAGGTTGCGCACGATGCGACGCATGGTGGAAAAGTCATCCACAACCAGAAATCTGAGCTCTTTGTCCGCCATAAAAAAATACTCCTCGTTAAATACGTATTGCCTGTCCGGCACTGATTTTCGCCAGCATCTGCTGGCTTACCTGGCTAAGATCGACCACTTCGCTCACGCCACCCATATTGATGGCCTCGCGCGGCATGCCGAACACCACACAACTTGCTTCATTTTGCGCGATAGTCCAGGCGCCAGCCTGGTGCATCGCTAACATTCCGGCCGCGCCATCGTTGCCCATGCCGGTAAGGATGACCCCTACCGCATTGCGCCCCGCATGTTTTGCGACCGAATGAAACAGCACATCCACTGACGGGCGATGGCGGTTAACCGGCGGCCCGTCATGAATTTTGATTTGATAGTTCGCCCCGCTGCGCGTCAGCTCCATATGCTTGTCGCCGGGGGCGATGTAGGCATGGCCTGGCAACACGCGTTCGCCGTCTTCCGCCTCTTTCACGCTAATCTGGCAGAGCTTATTTAACCGCTCGGCAAACGAACGGGTAAAACCGGGCGGCATATGCTGGGTGATGATCACCGCCGGACTGGAAAGCGGCAGCGGTTGCAGCACATGACGTATGGCCTCAGTTCCCCCCGTCGAGGCGCCAATCGCGATCAGTTTTTCAGAACTGAGCAGCGGCCCCGCTTTTAGCGTCACAGGCGCAGCCATCGGCTTATGCGCCGCCAGGCGAGCGCGTGACGCGGTGCGGACTTTCTCTGCGATCATCTCGCTGTACGCCAGCATCCCCTCGCGAATGCCCAACTGAGGCTTGGTGACAAAATCAATCGCCCCCAGTTCCAGCGCGCGCAGCGTCACCTCTGAACCTTTCCCGGTCAGAGAGGAGACCATAACCACCGGCATCGGACGCAGGCGCATCAGTTTCTCAAGGAAATCGAGACCGTCCATGCGCGGCATTTCCACATCCAGCGTCAGCACATCGGGGTTATATTTTTTGATTAAATCCCTGGCAACCAGCGGATCGGGCGCCGTCGCCACCATTTCCATATCGCTATGGCTGTTAATAATTTCGGTCATGATTTGGCGCATCAGCGCTGAATCGTCAACCGACAACACCCTGATTTTACTCATGCTTTGTCCTTACTTAGCGCATACACCGTCTGTCCGCGCAGGCTAAAGTCGCGCACGAGGTTGCTAAAGTTTTCTGAGTGACCCGCAAACAGCAGTCCGTCAGGCTTAAGGAGTGGAACAAAACGACGCAGAATGTCCTGCTGCGTTGTTTTATCAAAATAGATCATGACGTTACGGCAAAATATCGCGTCGAATGGCCCGGGAACGTTGTACTGTTTATCCAGCAGGTTGAGGGTGGAAAACTCAACGTAATTAGCCAGTTCCTGTCGCACGCGCACCAGCCCTTCATGCGGGCCTGTACCGCGCATGAAATAACGCTGCAACTGTTGTGGCGACAGCGTTTTCAACTCGTCCTGACGGTAAATCCCGCTTCTCGCCTTTTCCAGCACTTCGGTGTCGATATCGCTGGCGAAAACTTTCCAGCGCCCCGGCGCCATCCCTAAGGCATCCGCCAGCGTAATGGCGATGCTGTAGGGTTCCTCTCCGGTAGAGGCCGCCGCGCTCCACACACGGTATTCCCCGTTGCGGCGACGCGCGTGCTCCGCCAGTACCGGGAAGTGATGCGCTTCACGGAAGAAGGCCGTCAGGTTAGTGGTCAATGAGTTAATAAAAGCCTGCCACTCAGCGCTGTTCTGGTTGGCTTCCAGCATGCTGAGGTAACGGCCGAAATCATCCAGCCCCAGCGTTCTCAGGCGACGGACCAGGCGGTTGTAAACCATATCCCGCTTGTGGTCCGCCAGCACGATTCCCGCGCGCTGGTAGATTAATTGACATATCCGACGAAAATGCGCGTCAGACAGCGCGAGGCGCTGTGTCATCTGTAACAATAATGACGTTTGCCCGGTGGGCAGCGATGATGTCATAGCGCCTTCTCAATCACATTCAGGATACAACGGGTACCGCTTGCGGCGGCGCCGACTCTTGTTGTGTTACGACTTGCTCTTCAAGCTTAAATACCGCGACACGGGCAGAGAGATGGTCTGCCTGGCTCGCTAACTGGTCGGTGGCGGCGGCGGCTTCTTCGACAAGCGCGGCGTTTTGTTGCGTCACCTGATCCATCTGGCTGACGGCTTGCGCCACCTGCTCAATTCCTCGGCGCTGTTCATCGGAGGCCGAGGCGATTTCGCCCATAATGTCGTTCACCTGGGTTACCGAACTGACGATCTCCGTCATGGTATTCGCGGCGGTGTCCACCAGTTGCGATCCCTGATGCACACGGTTTACGGACTCCTCAATCAATCCTTTAATCTCTTTGGCCGCCTGTGCGCTACGGCTCGCCAGGTTACGCACTTCGCCTGCGACAACGGCAAAACCGCGCCCCTGCTCACCGGCCCGCGCCGCTTCGACCGCCGCATTCAGCGCCAGAATATTGGTCTGAAACGCAATGCTGTCGATAACGCCGATGATGTCGCCAATTTTCTGCGAACTGGCAGCAATATCCTGCATTGTGCTGGCCATACGCGAAGCCTGGTCGCCGCCTTTTTTCGCGGTATCCGCCGCGCTTTTCGCCAGACCGGAGGCCTGACGGGCGTTATCGGCGTTCTGCCCGACCGTTGCCGTTAGCTGCTCCATACTGGCTGCGGTTTGCGCCAGCGACGCCGCCTGCTGTTCGGTACGCGACGACAGATCGTTATTGCCCATCGCGATTTCCGAAATGCCGGTATGCATCGCTAAACTGCCCTGCCGCACGTCGCTGACCGTTTCGCGCAGCGCCTGCTGCATGGCCTTCAGGCTGGCGAAAATAGCGGAAATCTCGTTGCGCCCATACACGGCGATTGGCCGCGCCAGGTTTCCGTCCGCAATGCTGTCAAAATGGCTGCCGATAATCGCCAACGGCTGAACAATCATTTTGCGTGACCAGAACAGCGCCCCGGTGGTTAACAACGCGGCGACGATCACCATCGTGATAAAAATGATCGCCGAGCGGTGATAATTGTCTTTCCCCTGTTCGCTGGCCGTCTCCAGAACACGGTTGATATTCTGCTGCCAGGTAGTGACGTTGGCGTCAAAGGCGTCCTGCGATGCCTGTACCGGCGCGGTCAGAAAATCCGACAGCTGGTTGCTTTCAAGCCAGGTGGCCTGATGCTCCAGATCGCTATACCACTGCGTATAACTTTTTTCCGTGGCGGCCTGTAACGCTTTCCCCTCTTCCGTACTCGCCCCTGTCGCCATAAAACCTTTAAACACAACGCCGGACTGCGCCAGGCTTTCCCGGGCGGTGGTCATCAGCTGTTTGATATCCTCGGGCGGATAGCTCAGCGCGGTTAACGTCCCGGCTTTATTCAGCGCGGTACTGGCCTGTAATAAAACGGCGCGTGTTTGCGCCAATGCTGCGCGTTGCTGATTACTCTGCTCGACCTGGTTCAGACTCTGAAAACCATCGCGAAATGCCCAAAAGGACAAGCCATTACTGCCAATCTGCAAAACACCGCAGAGGATCAAGATTAAAAACAGCGTGGTCGAGATTCGAATACGATTAAACATCAACGCTCCCATTAGGCGGCAAAGGCCACGATTAAAAGACGATCAAAATGTTTCCCAGTGAGTATCTTGTTCAGTTGCAAGCTGGCGCGGTTGCGCTGTACGCGACGCCGCTGCGGTTGTATTCAGGTCTGTTTTTACGGTTAATGGGCGAGATGCCAGACGAAACGCGGATACCGCCATCGTTAAACGGCTGGCCTGCTCTTCCAGCGCGGCCGCTGCGGCCGCCGACTCCTGCACCAGCGAGGCGTTCTGCTGCGTGACGCGATCCATCTCAGAGACGGCCAGCGCCACCTGATCGATCCCGCGGCTTTGCTCATCGGAAGCCGACGCGATTTCACCCATGATGTCCGTCACGCGGGTCACGGCGTTAACAATGTCTCTCATCGTTTCACCGGCGCTTTCCACCAGCACGGAGCCGGTATCCACCCGCGAAACGGAATCTTCAATGAGCGCTTTGATCTCTTTCGCCGCCTGCGCGCTGCGGCTTGCCAGGTTACGCACTTCCCCTGCCACCACCGCAAACCCGCGCCCTTGCTCCCCGGCGCGCGCGGCTTCAACCGCAGCGTTCAGCGCCAGAATATTGGTCTGGAATGCAATGCCGTCGATAACGCTGATGATGTCGGCGATCTTCTTCGAGCTGTCGGCAATTTCATGCATGGTGTTGACCACGCCATCCACCACTTTCCCGCCGTGTTGCGCGGTGTCGGAGGCGCTTTGCGCCAGGTGCGACGCCTGACGGGCGTTGTCGGCGTTCTGTTTCACCGTCGCGGTGAGCTGTTCCATGCTGGCAGCCGTCTCTTCCAGCGCCGATGCCTGCTGCTCGGTACGGGAGGAGAGATCGGTGTTGCCCGCAGCGATTTCGCTGGTGCCGGAATAGATGGCGTCAGACCCTTCACGTACCTGAGTCACCGTCTCTATCAGCGAACGCTGCATATGATCAACAGTTCCCGCCAGTTCGCCGATCTCATTGCGCCCGGAGACGGTCAGCGTATTGGTCAAGTTGCCGCTGGCGATATCACGAATATGGGCAATCACTCGCGCCAGCGGATTCAGCAAGGTATGACGAATGCCGTACCACACCACAACCAGAATCAGCACCAGGACAACGGCCAGAATACCCAATTGCCACTGGGCAAAATGGTAGTCACGCGCGCTCTCATCAAACGCCTTGCTGTACAGTTTTTCGCTCACGCCAGCGTATTTGCCCAGCGCTTCGCCAAGTGCGTTCTGCATCCCCTGGGTTGGCTGCGCGAAGTAGGCATCCATGTTGCCGTTTTCGAGGAACTGAACCAGTTCCTCCAGCGCCGCATGGTATTGCTGGTATTTTTCATCCACATTGCCGCTGGCTTCCGCCATCTCCGGCAGCGGATTGATATTTTTGAAGTTGGCATAATGCGTTGCCGCCTGCTCCAGCGTGCTTTTAGCGTTTTTCAGCAGGTCGTTTTTCGCGCTGCTCTGCTGATTAGAGGCATCCATCATCATGCGGGCCGAAGAACGGCTCAGGTTAATACGCGTTTGCAGCATGAGATCCCATGTCGAGGTCAGTTCGCTCTGCTGCTGGCGTAAATCATTTGAAATAACAAAACTTTGCTGGTTCTGCTGTAATGACGAAAACAACAGACCACCGGAAACAAGCTGTAGCAGTGCGAAAACCCCCAGCACCATCATCAGCATTGTGACAACGCGGATACGGTTAAACATAAGGCACCTTCCTGAAAACGAGTTATCAACGTTATCGGCACCAGAGAAGAGAACTTTACATTTGCGAAAAGGAAATAGAAGCAGGAAGCGCCGATCGGCAGATCGCGGCTGGCGGTTTTGGGGCGGCAACCAGACATTGACAGAAAAACATCATTATTATCATTATATTAACATTCATCACCTTCCTGGACAGTTTGCATTTTGCCGACAAAAACGATGCTTATGTGACTCCGATCACATAAGCACAGCCGTCAGAACACAACAAAATGAATAAATAATAAAAAATAGTTGTATCCCCCTGCGCTTTAATTCAATTTATATGATGAATATTTCAGTGCGACTCAATAAATAAAACAAAAGCGTTACTGACAACAACATGTTAAATCCAGCCAGAGGGCTTTTCAGTGGCAAGTGCAAACAAACTCACGTTATTTATCGTGATCTTCATGCTGGCAGGCATCCTGTCAGGCGCGGTGATTCACTCTTACGCGTCACAGGAGGCGATCGCCGCCTGGTCCGATAACATCACGCTCCTCACCGATATTTTCTTACGGCTCATTAAAATGGTGATTGCCCCGCTGGTCTTCAGCACGCTGACCGTGGGCATCATGCGTCTGGGCGAAACCGCCACTATCGGCCGCGTTGGCGGTAAAGCGATGGTCTGGTTTATCAGTTCTTCCGTGTTGTCCATTCTGGTGGGGCTGTTTATCGTGACGATTGAGCATCCGGGCAGCGGTCTGAATCTGGCAATTCCGGCAGAATCGGTCGACACCGGGCTTGCGGTGGGCGGTATGAGCTTAAAAGGATTCCTGTCGCACACCATTCCGACCAGCATTGCCGGGGCGATGGCCAATAACGAAATTTTGCAGATCGTCGTGTTTTCCATGTTCTTCGGTATTGGCGGCGCGTCGCTTGGCGAGAAATTCAACGCGCCGCTGGTCGCCGCCCTGGATGTGGTTTCACATATTATGCTGAAGGTGACTGGCTACGTGATGTACGTTGCGCCGCTGGCCATTTTTGCCGCGATCTCCTCGGTGATCGCCACTCAGGGGTTGGGGATTCTGCTTAACTACGCGTCGTTTATCGGCGGCTACTATGTGGCGATTCTGCTGACCTGCCTGGTGCTGCTGGCCGTGGGCTATATAGTGCTGAAAAAAGAGGTGTTCCGGTTAGTCAGCATGTTGAAAGATCCGGTGCTGGTCGCCTTTACTACCAGCAGCTCTGAAGCCGCTTACCCGAAAACGCTGGAACAACTGACGAAGTTTGGCTGCTCACGTAACATCGTGTCGTTTGTGCTGCCTATTGGTTACTCCTTTAACCTCGTCGGCTCAATGGTGTACTGCTCTTTCGCGTCGATGTTTATCGCGCAGGCTTATAATATTCATCTCTCTTTTGCGGAAATTACGGTGCTGATGCTGACGCTGATGCTGGCGTCAAAAGGAATTGCAGGCGTACCGCGTTCTGCGCTGGTGGTGCTGGCCGCCACGATTCCGAGCTTCAATATTCCGGTGGCGGGCATTTTGTTGCTGATGGGGATTGACCATTTTCTTGATATGGGACGTTCCGCCATTAACGTGTTAGGAAACGGGATTGCCACCGCGATGCTGGCGCAGAATGAAGGTTTGCTGGAAGAGGACGCGGAAGAGCGCGTTCCGCAGCAGTTAGTGGGGTAATGTATTTGCCGGATGGCGGTGTAAACACCTTATCCGGCCTACATACAGTGATGAGTCATGTGTAGGCCGGATAAGCGAAGCGCCATCCGGCACAAACAGAGAGCGCCTCACCCGTAGGCCGGATAAGCAAAGCGCCATCCGGCACGGGCAGTCAACGGTTATGCAACGTGGGAAGCGGCGATATCAAGCAGCGCCATCTCATCGCTGTTCAGCAGTTTCTCAATGTTCACCAGGATCAACATACGTTCGCCAAGCGCGCCCAGACCGGTCAGATATTCCGTAGACAGGGTAACGGCAAACTCCGGCGCCGGGCGAATTTGCTCCGCCGTCAGCGACAGCACGTCAGACACGCCGTCCACCACAATCCCTACCACGCGTTGTCCCAGATTCAACACGATGACCACCGTGTTATCGTTATACTCAACGTCGCCCTGGCAAAACTTCACGCGCAGATCGACAATCGGCACAATCACGCCGCGCAGGTTCGTCACCCCTTTAATAAAAGAAGGCGTGTTGGCGATGCGCGTGACCTGATCGTAGCCACGGATCTCCTGCACTTTCAGGATGTCGATACCGTACTCTTCATCTCCCAGTGTAAATACCAGGAATTCCTGACCTGACGGCTCGCCGGCCAGTTTGGTTACATTACTCATACCGGTCATATAATTACCTTTCTCACTCAATCAGGCGGCTGTGATCGCCATACGTTGTTCACGGTTTAAACCCTGCAATGCGGAGACATCAACGATCAGCGCCACGCTGCCGTCGCCCAGAATCGTCGCCGCAGAAATGCCTGGCACCTTGCGATAGTTGCTTTCCAGGTTTTTCACTACCACCTGGTGCTGTCCAATAAGCTGATCAACCAGCAGTGCGTAACGGCGACCGCCGCTTTGCAGGATCACCACAATGCCCTGCGTGGCTTCAGTTTTGGCGCCAACGACATCAAAGACTTTCCACAGTTCCACCAGCGGCAGATACTCGCCGCGCACTTCCAGTACGCGCTCGCCTCCGGCCAGCGGGTGCAGATCGTCTTCACGCGGTTGCAGCGATTCCATTACCGCATTCAGCGGCAGAATGAACACTTCGCCCGCCACGCGGACGGACATCCCGTCCAGAATAGCCAGCGTCAGCGGCAGCAGAATGCGAATGGTGGTACCCGTCCCCTGCTTCGACTGGATTTCAACGTGGCCGCCCATCTCCTGGATGTTACGTTTCACCACGTCCATGCCCACGCCGCGACCGGAAACATCCGTCACCTGCTCGGCGGTGGAGAAGCCCGGCGCAAAAATCAACATGCCCACTTCTTCATCGGTCATGTTTTCGTTGACCGCCATCCCCTGAGAGACAGCTTTCGCCAGAATGCGCTCGCGATTCAGCCCCGCGCCGTCATCGGTCACTTCAATGCAGATATTGCCGCCCTGGTGTTCAGCGGAGAGGATCAGATTACCGATCGCATTCTTCCCGGCTTCAAGGCGTGTTTCCGGCATCTCGATACCGTGATCGAGGCTGTTGCGCACCAGGTGGGTTAATGGGTCGATAATGCGTTCAATCAGACTTTTATCCAGTTCCGTCGAGCTGCCGACGAGGGTCAGTTCAACCTGTTTGCCCAGTTTCCCCGCCAGGTCGCGCACCAGACGCGGGAAGCGGCTGAAGACGTACTCCATCGGCATCATACGAATCGACATCACCGACTCTTGCAGATCGCGGGCGTTACGTTGTAACTGACCCATGCTGGTGATGAGATCGCCATGATTAACCGGGTCCAGTTCATTAGAACGCTGGGCCAGCATTGACTGAGTAATCACCAGTTCGCCGACCAGGTTGATCAACTGGTCTACTTTCTCAACCGCCACGCGAATACTGGTTGACTCTCGCTCACGGGCCGGCTTTTCACGCTCGGCGCGCCCGGACTGCGGTTCGCTGGCGGCGACTTTGGCAACAGGAACCACTGCGGTCGGTTGCGGCGTAGTTGCCACGGCAACAGGCTCTTCGACCTGCGCGACCGGGGCTGAGGAGACCGTCTCAAAGGCTATCTGATCGGCTTCAATCACAAAGCAGAGCACCGCAATGATGTCATCTTCCGCAATCGTGCCGTCGAGGGTCGCGGACAGCGAATCCTCGCCTTTCACCACATCCGTTAAGGTGGCCAGGTTGCCCAACTCTTCTTCAAGCAGATCGACTTCATTGGCTTTCAGGCGCGAAAGAACCACGCGCAGTTTGCTCTCTTCCGCGCTGTTTTCCTGTGCGACCGCCTCTTCCTGTATCGCCGTACCGTCGACGACGCTCAGTTTGGCAGCGTTAACCACCGCCGGAGCGGTTTCCCCTTTCGCCTCGAGCGCTAACTGACGTAACGCGTTGCAGATATATTCGAAGCTTGCGGCATCCGGCTCTTCCGAGCTTTTATAGGCGTCGAGCTGTTCCTGCATAATATCTTTCGTTTCCAAAAACAGGTTGATAATGTCGGTATTGAGCTGCATCTCACCGCGCCGGGCTTCATCCAGCAGGTTTTCCATCAAGTGGGTTGTTTCCTGCAAAACGGTAAAGCCGAAAGTACCTGCGCCGCCTTTAATGGAGTGCGCCGCACGAAAAATGGCATTCAGTTGCTCAGAGTCCGGGGCTTCAGGCGCCAAATCAAGCAGGTGCTGCTCCATGTCAGCCAACAGCTCGTCAGCTTCATCAAAAAATGTCTGATAAAAATCGCTAATATCCATGCTCACGCTATCACCTCGGATTGGCTGGTGGCGATGTGGGAACGCTTACCGGCGGGAGTGCCGCTGGCTGTTGTAAGACACTTACCGGCTCATTCTGGCTTTCAGCGTTTTCATGCAAAATGGCCTCTTCTGCCTGCTTGTTCAACACCAGCAGACTTATACGGCGGTTGATGGCGTCATCAGGACCGCGATCGCTCAGACGCATCGTGGCGGCCATGCCTACCACCCGTAATACTTTTCCATCATCCAGACCGCCAACCACCAGCTCGCGACGCGAAGCATTGGCGCGGTCGGCCGACAATTCCCAGTTGCTGTATCCCCGTTCGCCGCTGGCGTACGGGAAATCATCCGTATGACCGGAAAGGCTGATGCGGTTAGGAATACCGTTCAACACCGGCGCAATACCACGCAGAATGTCACGCATGTAAGGTTCAACCTCCGCGCTGCCCGTCTTAAACATCGGGCGATTCTGGCTGTCGATAATCTGAATGCGCAGCCCTTCCTGAACCAGGTCAATCTTCAGGTGCGGCCGCAATGCGCGCAGTTTGGGATCGGACTCAATCAGCTGATCCAGGTCGCCGCGCAATTTGCTCAGACGGCTCTGCTCCATACGCTTTTTCAGTTCATCAATATTGGGTTGCTTGTTCACTTCACCCTGCTGCTGGGTGTAGTCCTCGCCGCCGCCGGGGATCGGACTTTCACTGTTCGCGATGCGATGTCCGCCCGTTATCGCTGTTGCCAGCGGCGTACGGAAATATTCGGCAATTTGAATCAATTCTTTAGGACTGGAGATAGAAATCAGCCACATGACGAGGAAAAAAGCCATCATCGCCGTCATAAAGTCGGCGTAAGCAATTTTCCAGGAGCCATGCGCCCCGCCGTGACCCTTATGTTTCCGCCGTTTTACGACGATAATTGGATGGGGCTGATTCTTCATGCTTCCTCGGTCGTCGTCTGCTGCTGGTTCGGGTTTCTCACTGCGCGTACGTGCTCTTCCAGCTCAATGAACGAAGGTCGTTCGCTGGAATACAATGTTTTACGACCAAATTCGACGGCGATCGGCGGCGCATAACCGTTCAGGTTAGAAAGCAGTGTGATTTTTACGCACTGCATCATTTTGGTGGTTTCAGCGCTCTTTTGACGCAGCACGCTGGCGAGTGGCGAGATAAACCCATAGGCCAATAAAATCCCGAGGAATGTCCCCACCATCGCATGGGCGATCAGCGCCCCCAGTTCAGCCGCCGGACGATCGGCGGAAGCCAGCGCATGGACAACCCCCATGACCGCCGCAACGATACCAAATGCCGGTAATGAATCGCCCATCAGCGCCAGGCTGTTGGCAGGAACTTCCGCCTCGCTTTCGTGGGTTTCAATTTCCTCATCCATCAGCGCCTCAATTTCAAAGGTATTCATGTTGCCGCTGATGATCAGGCGCAGATAATCGACGATAAAATCAAGCATGACCGCGTCGGCCAGAATACGCGGATAGCTGGCAAAAATTTCACTCTCTTTCGGGTTTTCAATGTCACGTTCCAGCGAGAACATCCCCTGCTGGCGTGATTTGGCCATCAGGCGATAGAGCAACGCCAGCAAATCCATGTACATCGCTTTTGTGTATTTCGAACGACGAAACAGTAACGGGATCGCCTTTAACGTCCCTTTGATCGCTTTGCCGTTGTTACCGACAATGAATGCCCCGATCCCCGCACCACCGATGATGACGAATTCAGCCGGTTGATAGAGTGCTCCAAGGTGTCCGCCGGTCATCATGTAACCACCGAAAACTGTACCGAGAACTACCAGGTAACCTAATAAGATAAGCACGACATCATCCTTCCGCTGTTGACTAAAACAGGATGTACAGTCGGGCGAATAACACGTCGGCAAGGCAAAAAAAAGCAGCGGTAATCACTTACCGCTGCTGGAGTGTTTGTCCACACCGTATCGGTTAAACAGCCTGTTCGATCTGTTCATCCAGCAGTTGTGGAATAATATCGGCAGCATTTTGGGAAAGTTTACGTCTTTTTACTGCGCGGGACGGCGGCTGGCACAAACTACAGGCAAAACTCCCCGCAGGCTGATGCGCATGGGTAATAAAATTCCCGCCACAGCAATTACAGGTCGATAATTCAAGCAGCCCGCTTTCCACGAAACGCACCAGCGTCCATGCGCGTGTTAACGCCAACAATGGCCCGTCTTCCGCCTGCGGGCACTGTTCCAGATACAGACGGTACGCTTTAATGACCGCATCCACGCCGCTGCACAGACCGGTTTTGAGTAAGAACTGCCAGGCGTTGCAAAACATGGAGGCATGAATGTTTTGCTCCCATGTCATAAACCAGTCCGTTGAAAAAGGAAGCATACCTTTTGGCGGAGGACTGCCGCGTAACTCTTTGTATAATTTGATGAGGCGACCACGACTTAACTGCGTTTCGCTTTCCAGCATTTGCAAACGGGCGCCCAAAGAGATCAATTCCATCGCTAACTGGATATCGCGAGCTTCCTGAACAATGCTTTTTTCACTCATCATCAAGCCCTTTTCTTACGCGCCGCATCATCGGCCTGATTCACATCGTGTAACAGGCGTGTTGAAAGCATGATACCGGTATGAATTTGCTGAAGATCGTCAACGCGAGAATCCTGGGTCAGCTGGGTAACTGTCTGGTGGTTGTCAAAACGGAAATGACATACCAGCTGGTTCGTTTCGGCCAGTTTAACCATTTGTGGAAGAGTCAGAGTACCCAACGTGTTCGCCATCTCTTCACTGATACCAAGGCGGAACATCGCGGATGCTTTGTCCTGAACGATCAGACGCTGTGCAAGGAGTAAATATGACAGATTGATGTCATAAATGTGTTTCAGCAACTCGGATGTATGCATTGTTCCCATCCAGAATAACCAACTTTATTTTTATGCGGTGTAACCGCACCCCGTGATGTCGCCGGGAATCCCCGGTAAAAAAAGCAAAAAGGTCAAATGCATAGCCACGCCCAGGCACCGATGCATACAGTAAAACCCCCCTTAATGGGGTGTCAGGTTTTTACACGTTTACATGATTTATTACAAAATGCCTAAGATTTTTCCTAATTCGACGCAACTCTACTCGTCAGCACGAACACATACAACGGAGCCGGGCTGCGAATTTGAGAAATATGTGATCCAGATCACATAAATCATCCAAATACTTAACATAAATCCATCAGTTGAACTTTTATTTTGATTATTTTTTAGCCTTTCGTTCAGTTTTTCTATTCCAGATACACGAATATGTGCGTAAATAATCACTCATGCGGTATGTTTAGCACCGTTAAAATAACATCTGAAAATATCCCCCTTTCTGAATATTCCTGTCGGGGACATAAAATAATTTAATCGTTTCTAAACAACCACTTAAATATTAAGCAGGGTTAACCAATAGACGGTATCTATGATGCATAACAAGTTAATTTTTGTTACATCGTAATTAACATTTTGTTTTCATAATTGGTCGATTTAAGTTAAAGCGCGTAATAACGTTTACAATGTGCGTTATGCCACTATTCCATTTATAAGAATAATTAATGAATTATTATGATAACCTTCACACTATCGTCACAGGAAAACATTGCAGAATTCGACTAAACAGAGTAAAGCTGAAGAAGAAACCTCATATTCTTGCAATAAGGAGCGAGTTATGAGCTATACGCATATTCTTGTCGCCGTCGCCGTTACCCCCGAAAGTCAGCAGCTGTTAGCGAAAGCTGTCTCCATTGCTCGTCCCGTCAATGCCCGCATTAGCCTGATTACCCTCGCCTCTGATCCCGAGCTGTACAATCAATTCGCCGCCCCCATGCTGGAAGATTTGCGGGAGGTGATGCATGAAGAGACGCAGGATTTTCTCGACAAACTGAGTGCGAAGGCCGACTACCCGATTGAACAAACGTTCATTACTTACGGGGAGTTAAGCGCGCATATTCTGGATGTGTGTCGTAAGCAGCAGGTGGATTTGGTCATTTGCGGCAATCATAATCACAGCTTCTTTTCGCGAGCGTCCTGCTCAGCGAAAAGTGTCGTTAGCGCCAGTGAAGTTGATGTATTGCTGGTCCCGCTTGCCGGTGATTAGCGGGCGTCAGGCAAGCTTTGGGAAGGTGGCGACCTTATTGCGATGCAGCGTTTCAGCGCTACGTGGCGCGACATCCTTTAGGTCGCGAATAAACCGTTGCTGCCAGTGATTAATATCATTTTTAATAATCGTCTCAAGCATTTCCGCGTGGCGTGAAATACGTTCGGCAAGCGGCATGGTCAACGCGCGGTGGAGCGCTACGGCCACATCATCCCGATCATAAGGGTTAACAATGAGCGCGGACGTCAACTCATTTGCCGCACCGGCAAACTGCGACAAAACGAGAACGCCGGGATTTGCCGGGTCCTGCGCGGCGACAAACTCTTTCGCGACCAGATTCATGCCATCCCGCAGCGGGGTCACTAACCCGACATCCGAGTAGCGGAACACCTTCATCAGCAACTTGCGATCAAAGTGCTGGTTAAGATAGTAGAGCGGCGTCCAGCCAAGCTGTCCATATTTACCGTTGATACGCCCTGCTTCCGTCTCCAGTTGATGGCGGATATCCTGGTAAGCCTGCACTTCACCGCGCGAGGTCGGCGCTATCTGCGTATAGCGAATTTTCCCGTGGTGCTGGGGGTATTTCTCCAGCAGCGCTTCATACGCCTGGAAACGCTCCGGTAATCCTTTGGAGTAATCCAGACGCTCGACGGAAAAAATGTTTTGCACATTTTTCAGCTCCGCTTTTAGCTGCGCCAGTTTCGGCGGTAACGGCCCGGAAGCCTGTTGTGCGATCTCGTCAGGTTCAATGCCAATAGGATAGACCTCAGTGCGGAAGGATTTCCCCCATGCCGAATGGCTCTTACTGCCGCACGTGGTTACTCTGGTCTGGCTTGACAGACTGTCCAGAAACGCCAGGCGGTCGTTTTCCGTCTGGAATCCCAGTAAGTCAAAATCACACAGTTGTTCCAGCAGCGTATCGTGCGGCGGCAAGGCATTGAAAATTTCCGGCGTCGGGAAAGGGATATGCAAGAAAAAGCCGATGCGATTATTCACGCCCCGCTTGCGCAATTCACTGGCAAACGGCAATAAATGATAGTCATGAACCCAGATAATATCGTCATCTTTCAGTAAGGGCAGCAGCTTATCCGCCAGCAGCGCATTCACCCGTGAATACCCTTCCCACGCGGGGCGCTGGAACTGCACCAGATCGAGTCGATAATGGAAGGCAGGCCATAAGACCGCATTCGAAAACTGGCAATAATATTCCTCGTAGTCCTGCTCGCTCAGATTAAAAGACGCCCAGGTCATATTGCCTCGTGTGACCTTTTTTAACGGCTTATCCTCGTTGCCCGTCTCGCCACTCCAGCCGAACCACAATCCGCCCGCCGCTTTCAACGCGCCCAGTACGCCAACGGCCAGGCCACCCGCGCCGCCTTTATTATCCGGGGGAGCAATTCGATTAGATACTACGACTAAACGACCCATAGCCATCTCTCCTGTCATTCATTAATTTTTTTTCTTGTTGTGGATTGTTAATTTCTTCCAGCCAGCGCCAGACCTCAGGAACGCCTGCCAGACGTCCTGTTGCCCGGGTCGCCCCGGCACCCACTTTGACTGAAATCCCTCCCAAATTATTGACGACGTCAAAGCCCGCCTCATCCGTCAAGTCATCGCCCACAAAGACAGGGATACGCCCTGCAAATGGCGCTTCTTGCATAAACGCGGCAATGGCCTCCCCTTTGTTCGCGCCTTTCGGTTTAATCTCCACCACGCATTTACCCGGCTGAAGCGCAAGCTGCGGCCATTTCTGCGTAATGTGCTGCGCCAGCGCCAGCAACGTCGCCTCATGCTGCGGCGCCTGCCGGTAATGCAGCGCAAAGGCCATGCCTTTCGCTTCCAGTTCCGCCCCTGGAAGATTTCCCAGCGCGGCGTGCAGCTGCGCGCTGACATCGCGAGCTATCGCCTGCGGAAGGCGCACGATATGGGTATTACCATTGATGTCACGGCGTTCCGCCCCATGCACCCCGGCGAGGGGAAAGCAAAAGGGGGCTGAGAGCGCATCAAGTTCAGCCATTGAGCGCCCTGAAATCAATGCCAGCGCCCCTGCGTTATGCGTCGAGAGGCGGTGTAACAGCTGGAGAATATTGTGCGGCACCACCACCTGATCCGGGTGTGGTTTAATCTCCGCCAGCGTCCCATCAAGATCGAAAAAATAAGCATAGTTTGCGGACAGTTCGGGGGATACGGTTAACGGTTCTGCCACCCTGTTCTCCTCCTTAATCATCGTTTTTGAGGCGCGCGGATCGGCCCCATTAGCCATGTAAGTATAGACAGTGTGACGCTGCTCGCCATTTAGAAAGACAATAGCCAGCCGGGGTAGCGGCTGGCTATCGGGAGGAGCTAAACTAAATAGTTACGGTTTATTTCATTAAACGGTGCGCTTCGCCTTTTGTTTGTAACGGTCGAAGATTACCGCTGCCAGCAGGATTAAGCCGCGCACGACGTACTGCGCAAAGGGGGAAATGTTCAGCAGGTTCATGGCGTTTTCCACCGTCCCCAGAATCAACACCCCCGCGACCACATATGAGATTTTTCCGATGCCGCCCTTGAGGGAGACACCGCCTAATACGCAGGCTGAAATCACAATCAGTTCATAACCAATAGAGGTCATTGGCTGGCCGCTGGTCATACGCGACGCCAGGATAATCCCCGCCGCCGCCGACACCAGCCCGGAGAGAACGAAGATAATGATCTTCGTGCGTACTACCGGCACCCCGGCCAGACGCGCCGCTTCTTCATTCCCGCCAATCGCCAGCGTATTGCGGCCAAACGTGGTTTTATTCAGCAATAAACCAAAGATAACCAGGCACCCTACCGTTAACCAGATCGGTGCAGGTAGCCCAAACCAGTTGGCGTACCCGAGGGTGAAGAAGCGCTCATCTTCAATCCCTACCGCTTTACCGTCAGAGATGATATAGGCCAGACCACGAACAATCTGCATCGTGGCGAGCGTGGTAATCAGGGCGTTGATCTTTAAACGCGCGATAACAAAACCGTTCACCAGTCCGCAAAGTATGCCCAGCAGCAGCCCGGCAGCCACGCCAATACACAGGCTTTCGGTCATATTGATAACCACGGCGGTGGTGACGCCGGCACAGGCAATTACCGAGGCGACGGAGAGGTCAAAATCGCCGGACGCCAGACAAAACAGCATCCCGCACGCCACCATACCCGACATCGAAATCGCCAGCCCCAGCCCCTTCATGTTGATGAATGTGGCAAAGTTAGGCACAAAGATCGCACACGCCAGGAACAGGACGGCGAACACCACCAGCATGCCGTATTGATCCCAGATACGCCCGAAGCTAAACGGCGACTTAGGTGCGCCAGAACCGGATGTAGTTACAGAAGACATCTTACTCTCCTTTACTCAGGCGACAGCCTGGCTGACTTTAGGCATAGCAAGGCTCAGGGCCTGCCGTTCATCCGCCTGTTCGTGAAGTAATTCACCGGCGATCTCACCTTCACGCATCACCACAATACGGTCGGCAACACCAAGAACTTCCGGCAGATCGCTGGAGGCAAACAGCACGGCCACACCGCGCGCCGCCAGCGCGTAAATAACGTTGTAGATCTCGTGTTTTGCGCCGACATCGATACCGCGCGTCGGCTCATCAAGCAAAATGACCTTCATCTCTTCCGATAACCAGCGTCCCAGAATCGCCTTCTGTTGATTCCCCCCGGAGAGATTCATAATGAGTTGCTCAGCACCTGGCGTTTTTATATTGAGGGAGCGAATATGGTGTTCGGCATTGCTCTCTTCCCAACCGTTATTGATCAGGCACCCGCCCAGCACATGCTTACGTCGGGCGCTGATGTTGATATTGTCGCGAACCGAATGCACAGGAATGATCCCCTCCGCTTTGCGATCTTCCGGGCACAGCATCATGCCCGCCGCAATCGCGTGCGCCGGTTTGCGGATATCAATGGGCTGCCCATCAATGAACACCTGCCCTCCGGTGATGCGCGTTCCGCCGAACAGCCCTTTCATTAATTCACTGCGCCCGGCGCCAACCAGACCAAACAGGCCGACAATTTCGCCGCTGCGTACGGATAAGCTGACAGGCGCGCGAACGCCCGGCGCTTTCACCTCTTGCAGCCGCAGCCGCTCTGCGCCACAGGCGCGAGGCTGCCAGCCGTAGATATCGCCGAGATCGCGCCCAACCATCGCCTGAACCAGCGCGTCATGGTTAACCTGCTGCATATCGGTAAATGTTTTAACGTAGCGGCCATCTTTAAACACGGTAATGGCATCGCTCAGTGCAAAGATCTCTTCCATACGGTGCGACACATACAGAATGACGCGCCCTTCTTTGCGCAGTTCGCGAATCACCCGGAACAGGTTCTCGATCTCCCTGGCGGAGAGCGAGCTGGTCGGTTCATCGAAAGCGATAATTTTGGCGTTACGCGCTAACGCTTTCGCAATCTCCACCATTTGCCACTGGCCAATCGAGAGGTATTTCAGCGGGGTATCCGGGGAGATATCCATCCCCAGATGTTGTAACTGAAGACCGGCTTCGTAGTTGAGCAGCGTCCGGTTAACAATCCCCCCTTTATGCGGGAGCTGGCCGAGATAGATATTCTCCGCAACGGTCATTTCCGGCACGAGGTGCAGTTCCTGGTAAATAATGGCGACACCGGCATTCAGTGCAGCCGTGGTGTCGGCAAAGGTCATCTCTTGCCCACGGATCGCCAGCGATCCCGTGGTGGGCGCATAGTTGCCGCTGAGAATTTTTAAGAGTGTGGACTTCCCGGCGCCATTTTCGCCCATCAGCGCATGCACCTGACCGGCATAACAGTCAAAACTGATATCCGTCAGCGCCTTAACGCCAGGGAACGTTTTCCCGATGCCGCGAAATGAGAGATATGGGGTGGGCTGTTGCATAACGTCTCCGTGAGTCAGGATTTTGCCGGATGACGGCGTTGCCTTATCCGGCCTACTGAATACGCAATTCGCAGGCCGGATAAGCCGTTTTCGCGTCACCATCCGGCATTTGTGTTACTTGCCGCCTAAACCTTTTTTCGCCAGTTCTTCTTTGAAGTTGTCACGGGTGATCAGCACCACGTCGGTCACTTCAGTGAATTTTGGCGGTTCCGCATCTTTGGTTACCCAGTTGTAGAGCATTTCACTGGATTTATAGCCGTGTACGTCCGGGCTGGGCAGCAACGAGCCGTAGAATCCTGTCGCCTGCGCTTTTGACAGTTCACTGATCGCATCCACACCGTTAATGCCGATGCCGATAACGTCCGCCGCCTTAAAGCCCTGACCTTCGGTGGCGCGCACGCCGCCCAGCACGGTGTTGTCATTCATGCCGACAATCAGCCAGTGTTTCACTTCAGGGTGTTGAACCAGCATAGAGTTAGCGGCATCGAATGCGCCGGGAATATCATTGGATTTCGTTGGAACCTGATAGATCTGTTTTTCCGGGAAGCCCGCAGCTTTCAGCGCGTCCATCGAGCCGGATGTGCGGCGACGCGCGGTATCCAGTTCATTAGCGGTAATCGCCATCACCGCCGTTTCCTTCACATCCCAGCCGCGGTTTTGCATCTCCTTATACAGCTCCTGCCCCTGGCGCTCGCCAATTTTCGTGGCCGCCATCATCACCAGCGGTACGGTGTCCATTGGCTTACCTTTCGCGTTGACGAACTGATCGTCCACGGCGATCACCTTCATGTCATACCCACGCGCTTTTGCAACGATTGCTGAACCCAGTTTCGGGTCCGGGGTACAAATAACGAAGCCTTTTGCCCCACTCGCCGCCAGGCTGTCGATGGCGTTCAGGGTTTTCTCACCGTCCGGCACCGCAATTTTAATGACCTCAAAACCCAGATCTTTCCCGGCTTTATCGGCAAATTTCCATTCTGTCTGGAACCAGGGTTCCTCCGGTTGTTTCACCAGAAAACCGAGCTTCATGGTTTCAGCGATAGCGGATTGTGACATAACGGCAGCCAGACCGATGGCTGCCAGCGCTTTAGTAAATTTGTGCATGGTTAACTCCAGCTTTAGCGTTCTTTTATGTAGGGTAAAATCGAACGATTCTTTGTAATTTAGCCGTAAAACAAGGTATTACCTTAAAAGCCAAGGATTGATACCCGTGCTGGTGTTAGTTGTAGCGGGAAATTGATTCTCCATAGGAGAGCGGCATCACACCGCAGAATTACAGTAATTGCGTACATAAATTCAGCGGAAAATGACATAAAAAAAGAAGGTTTTGTCAGACAAATAAAAAAGGGGTAGCAGATTAGTCCATAACATCAGCCAGCAAATCCTTGTCCCCGAATGCAGGCGCATCCGGGGAAATATGCTTTACCAGGCATAGTAAATATGATCGGCATGATCGCGAACAGAAGCGTCATCCCCTGACAGACGAGCAGCCAACGTCAGCGCAAAATCAAAAATATGCCCTAACCCTTTGCCGCTCAAGAGATTGCCATCTTCCACAACCGGCGCATCAACATATTCACCGTCAGTCACATTTTCCCATAGGTCGCCAGAGCAGACGTAACGGCGCCCTTTCAGCAGACCATTGCCCCCCAGCACCCGCGCTGCGGCGGAGCAGACCGGACAGATCAATTTACCCGCAGCGTCATGGCGGGAAACGAAGTCGATCACCTGCGCGCTGGCGGCCAGATTAGCGCTCCCCTGCGGGCCGCCGGGCAAGACGATGGCGTCATACAACGTGTCCAGACGCCCGGCGAGGGTGTTGTCCGCAACCATTGGAATGTCGTGATAACTCACCACCGCGCGAGATTCCGCGCAGGCCAGCGTTTCAACATCAATATTCAGGCGACGCAGAATATCAATAGTGACCACGGCTTCTGCTTCTTCGAATCCTGGCGCCAGCAGGACAGCGACCTTTTTCATTTACGACTCCTCGCTTTACTCGTGTTAATCACACCGAAATGACAAATTGTTCATTCGGTTATATTTAAAAAATGGGCAAAAATGATCTGGCGCAAAAAACGTTGTCGATAATTTCGGCCAGAACTGTTTCGCCCGCTAATTATTCGATCCTAACACGCCGGTGTATTTTCTTTTGTGATATGAAACATCATTTCAAAAATAAATATCAAATTAAAATCACGTAAAATCAATCATATATATCAACACTCGTTATATTCTTACATTCGCCGTCAGCGATATACCTTCAGCAAACTGTAAAAAAATATAAACATTGGGATTTAAGGATTTTCTTATAGCCGTACTGGCGCTATGCTTATTTTCGATCGGCAACGGAATCAGCTTTTTGATCACATAAAGGACCGGCAGAACGGATTTATTCTGCTAACAGTATTCATTGCGCATACATGAGTAACGCGCATCACCCTTTCTGGAAATAAGGATATTGATATGGCGACAGCTGGAATGGTTCATAAGCTCAACACCCAAATGAACCTTGAGTTTTACGCATCTAACCTCTACCTCCACCTGAGCGACTGGTGTTTTGACCACAGTCTGACCGGCACGGCGACCTTTCTTCGTACCCAGGCGCAGGGAAACGTGACCCAGATGATGCGCATGTTCAATTTTATGAAGAACGCAGGCGCCAACCCCATCGTGAGAGCCATTGATGTTCCCGGCGAAGAGTTAACCTGTCTTGAAGAGTTATTTCAAAAAACGCTGGATGAGTATCAGCAACGCGCCAGCACGCTCTCACGCTTAACCGACGAAGCCAAAGCAATGAATGACGCGCCAACGCTCAACTTTCTCCACGACCTGGAAAAAGATCAGCAGCAGGATGGCGTTCTGTTACAGACGATTCTCGATGAAGTTCGCAGCGCAAAACGCGCGGGATTGTGTATGGTGCAAACGGACAAACACTTACTCAACGTCGTCAACTATCAACACCACTAACCGCTATATTGCCACGGCGTTACGCCTCCCGTGCCGGGAGGCTGTTACGCAGTCGCTTTACTTTAGTGCGCTTCGTCCTGCGGCGTGAATTTCAGCTCAATCAACGCAATCGCCTTTTGAATGGCCCGCATAGTAACCGGGTCCGCAGCGGCAGGGTGGCTGGTAAAATCGATGTTTTTCAACTGGCTGGACATCTTCTCCCGAACTTCAACCGGGGCAATAACGTCAATAACATCCAGAATCTGTTTGATAACTAACTGGCAGGCAACAACGTCAGAGACCAGTTCCTGATCGGCGTTCAGTGGTTGGGACATAGTAAGCTCCTTATAGAAAGGCCGCCATAGTACCCATTCAGGAGAAGAAACGGTAGCAAAGCAAACGCGGTAAGCCGGATAAACGCCGCGTTATCCGGCTTACATGACACATTAACCGAGAATGTCGCGAACGAACGCTTCGATCTCTTTATCCTGGCAATTGTCAAAGAAACACTGCTGGAAACGTGGGCCGGAGACCGCCGTTTTCACCAGTTCAGGATCGATGGCGCGCAGCGTATCCAGATAGTTTTCTTTCACCACCGCCGCTTTCACCTGGTTCAGAATGCCCGCGTTACGCACCTGCGGTTCTTTACGTTCTGGTGGATACCCTTCTCCGTTACGGCCGGTGAATGCTTTTTCAAAGATGAAACGCACATTCAACTCCGCGCCCCAGCCAAAGCCTTTTGCGAATGGCAGAGAAAGCGCATTACCGTTGTTAATCTGCGCAAACAGGAACGCATCCGCCGGGTCGATGCAGTAGCCGCACACCACGCCCGGATGAATATTCAGCGACATCAGCGCGCCCTGCCCGGTGCCGCAACCCGTCACAACAAAATCCACCGCTTTGGCGTTAAGCAGAATGCTGGCCATAATACCAAGGTGGATATAAGTCAGATGATGGTCGTTTTCATCGCTCATCCCGACGTTGAAAACAGGGAATCCCTTTTCATCCGCTACCGCTTTAAGCTCGCGATGAATGATGGCATTTTTACCTGCCTGGCTGTTTTCCATCATCAGTGCAATTTTCATTCTGTCTTCTCCTGAATGCGTCGCGGGAAATCCCGCCGTGAGTCGTTGACGTATACGTCACATTACTATCTCGCAAACATACTTTCAAATTTAGTGAAAAATGGTTTTAAAAAATTAAGATGTGCTCACACTTTTCCCGTATCGCACAAAGAGCCGGTGTCGTTGGGATTAATCATGGGCAATTCTTAAGCTATTCAGGCCATTGAATGTCTACTGTTCAAGATAGGATGTGCTGTCACCGGATTCTCAGAGCGATATTATGAAAACCTTTATCCTTGGCCTCTCACTCATAACCCTGACGGGATGTACCCTCACCAAGCAAGCGCAGGTCAGTGAAACCAACCCGACAAGCGGGATTGTCCGCCTCAGTTATAACCAGGCGATGATGCAAACGGCGCGCGCGGATGACTATGTTGCGCACGGTACGGCGACACGCGAATGTCAGCAGATGGGATACGCCAACGCCATCGCATTCGGTCAGCCAGTGTCAACCTGTAGCGTTTATGCCGGTTCGCTGTGCATGAACACCAGAATCACGCTGTCTTATCAGTGTCAGGGCGTAGCCATCCAGCCAATATCCGCTGGCGGGTATTAATATCTTTAGCCAGCATGACGCTGCTGGCTTTAATTATTCTCATTGCATATTTTATATTTAATAGCGTTAATGCGTTTTATTCCCATTCGCATTTTTAATAATTAAATTTATTATTTTACCTTTTGCAAATAATTAAATAACAAATTATAGTGACGCCACATCAACGTATAATGATTCTTTGTGGAGCGGAACCATGCTGAAAACAGAAATGATCGACAAACTGAATGAGCAAATGAACCTTGAATTATATTCTTCTCTGCTCTACCAACAGATGAGCGCATGGTGCAGCTACCATAGCTTTGAAGGGGCGGCAGCGTTCCTGCGTCGTCACGCGCAGGAAGAGATGACGCATATGCAGCGTCTGTTCGATTATCTGACCGATACCGGTAGCTTACCGTGCATCAATACGATCTCTTCGCCTGCTGCCGAATATGCTTCACTGGATGAACTGTTCCGCGCCACCTACGAACACGAACAATTAATTACGCAGAAAATTAATGAACTGGCGCATGCCGCGATGACCAACCAGGATTATCCGACATTCAACTTCCTGCAATGGTATGTCGCTGAACAGCATGAAGAAGAGAAGTTATTTAAATCTATTATTGATAAATTAACGCTGGCAGGGAAAAGCGGTGAAGGTCTGTACTTCATCGATAAAGAACTGTCTACGCTTGATACCCAAAACTAAAATTAAACGGTGAGGCCCCCTCACCGTTTAGGCTCAATGACGGCAGATCTTGCTTTCGTGCGTAGAGAAGCCGTCATCCTTCGCAATAAACTTACCCTTCGCCGCCAGAAACGCCACCAGCTCCGCCGCCGTCATATCAACAGCCGAACAGGTATGAAAACGCGCCTGTTCACCAAAACGCGCCGTAATCGCCGCTTCCAGGCTGGCATTCGAATACTGCTCGCCTGACTCAATCATCATATTCAGCACTTCGTGGCCGTGAATAGAATCCATACATCCTCCTCAATAAAGCCTGTAGCCTACCGGGAGCCGGCGAATACCGCTTTGCGCTAACGCAGGTTTACATGCACAGCCGATGCAATCGTGGTGGCGCATGCCTTCATGCCAATTTTCGTAAACAATGGTATACACATGTTGTAACGGTCATTTGACGAAAATAATGTTATGCCTTACCCTGCGCCGCAGATATAACCGTTGATTATCTCTGGGACAGAGGAAAGCGTGAAAAATAGAACTCTGGGTAGTGTTTTTATCGTGGCGGGCACCACTATCGGCGCCGGTATGCTGGCGATGCCGTTGGCCGCCGCTGGCGTTGGTTTCAGCGTCACACTGGCGTTATTGATTGGGTTATGGGCATTGATGTGCTACACCGCGCTGTTGCTCCTGGAAGTATATCAACACGTTCCGGCAGATACCGGGTTAGGAACGTTGGCAAAACGCTACCTCGGACGTTATGGGCAATGGATCACCGGCTTTAGCATGATGTTTCTGATGTATGCGCTCACAGCGGCCTATATCAGCGGGGCTGGCGAACTGCTGGCCTCAAGCATCAGCGACTGGACGGGCGCCGATATGTCTCCGGCGATGGGCGTTTTGCTGTTCACCGTGGTTGCCGGCGGCGTCGTGTGCGTCGGAACCTCGCTGGTCGATCTGTTCAACCGCTTTCTCTTCAGCGCCAAAATTATCTTCCTGATCGCCATGCTGGCGCTGCTGATGCCGCATATTCATAAAGTGAATCTGCTTACGCTGCCGCTGCAACAGGGTCTGGCGTTATCAGCAATTCCGGTCATTTTTACGTCGTTCGGTTTTCACGGCAGCGTACCCAGCATCGTCAGCTATATGAACGGTAATATTCGCAAACTGCGATGGGTATTTATCACCGGTAGCGCAATCCCGCTGGTGGCATACATTTTCTGGCAGCTTGCCACGCTCGGCAGTATCAACTCCTCTACCTTTATGGGCTTGCTGGCCGATCATGCCGGGTTAAATGGCCTGTTGCAGGCCTTGCGTGAGGTGGTTGCCTCGCCGCACGTTGAACTGGCGGTGCATCTGTTTGCCGACCTGGCGCTGGCGACATCGTTTTTGGGTGTGGCGCTGGGATTGTTTGATTATCTGGCAGACCTGTTCCAGCGACGTAACACCGTTGCCGGGCGTCTGCAAACCGGCGCGATTACCTTCCTGCCGCCACTGGCGTTCGCACTCTTTTACCCACGCGGCTTTGTGATGGCGCTGGGGTACGCTGGCGTCGCGCTGGCGGTGCTGGCGTTGCTGATCCCTTCCCTGCTCGCGTGGCAAAGCAGGAAGCATAATCCGCAGGCAACGTATCGCGTCGCGGGCGGCGTTCCGGCATTAGCCCTCGTCTTTACCTGTGGGATAGTGGTGATCGGCGTACAGTTCTGTATCGCCGCCGGGCTACTGCCTGAAGTGGGATAAAACAAAAGGGGCCTAAGCCCCTTTTTTGTGTTTAGTGCAGACAGCACTGTTTATATTTTTTACCGCTGCCGCAGGGGCAAGGATCGTTGCGCCCTACCTTTACTTCCGCTCTTACCGGCACCTGCACCGGCGTTTCCTGCGGGTGCGCCATCCAGTACGCGTGTAAATCCAGGGCCGCCAGACGAATCGCGTTAACGCTCTCTTCAAACGCTTCTGGTGACATTTTTTCAACCACGGCGAAGTTCTCTTCCGTACCGTGCAGCGCAATGGCTTTCAGCGCGGGTTGTAGCGTATCCGGTAAGGTGGACCAGTCAGAGAGTGTGACCCCGCGCATATAGCCAAAGCACCACTCTTCCACGATGGTCAGCTCATGACCTTCGACTTCACGCAGACCGAACAGCGGTTCAAACTGTTCCGGGAACTCATTAAGCCTGTCTGCCGTATCCGCCATATGCTGAAACGCCAGTTCCATAAAACGCGTCATCTCCTTTTCAGAGGACCAGCGCGGAACATACTGCGCCCCACCCCATACCGCGACCAGCCATTGCTCTGGCTCAATCTCATACGGCGAACTGAGTACAGCCGTCAGTAAACCATCCAACTCTGACACATCCAGAATCGCGTGATCGGTATTGTACTTTGTCAGTACATCATCCAGCCATTCCAGCTCGCTTTCGTTTAACGGTCCTGTTTTCATAACGCTTTTCCTCAGTGAAATACTCTCGCCCGCAATTATCTTACATGGCTGACGAAGTAAGGGATACTTATTGGGGAAGGAATGGCAGACAAGATCATCAGCGAACAGATGACAGACACAAAAAAACCACCCGGAGGTGGTTTTACGACACTGCTTATTGCTTTGATTATTCTTGTCTTTCCCATGGTACCCGGAGTGGGACTTGAACCCACACAGCGCGAACGCCGAGGGATTTTAAATCCCTTGTGTCTACCGATTCCACCATCCGGGCTCGGGAAGAAAGTGGAGGCGCGTTCCGGAGTCGAACCGGACTAGACGGATTTGCAATCCGCTACATAACCGCTTTGCTAACGCGCCATATTCTTCAGGCTTTTCAGCCGGACACCCGCTATTGCCGATGTCTTTAAACTGGAGCGGGAAACGAGACTCGAACTCGCGACCCCGACCTTGGCAAGGTCGTGCTCTACCAACTGAGCTATTCCCGCATCATCAAGTAACTTTGTTAATCACTTGATTTTGTTATCGTCTGGCAACCTGCGCCGCCGTTCGATGCGTTGCATTCTACTTACCTGACGCAACGAGTCAACGATATTTTTCGCCACCCACGATCGTTTGCTGAAATTTGCGGCGAAACGATCACTGATCAAGCAAATCCCCGCGAGCAGCGCTCAAATACTGGAACATAGACCACAGCGTCAGCACGGCAGCAACGAAGAAAAGCGCGATCCCGGCATATTCCACCCAAATGTTTGGACGCCACAGCAGCCACGCCAGCGCCGCCATTTGCGAGGTGGTTTTCACTTTGCCGATCCAGGAGACCGCCACGCTGCTGCGTTTGCCCAGCTCGGCCATCCATTCACGCAGCGCGGAAATAATAATTTCACGCGCAATCATGGTCGCGGCAGGCAGCGTCACCCACCAGCTGTGATAATGCTCCGTCACCAGCACCATGGCGATCGCCACCAGCACCTTATCCGCCACCGGATCAAGGAACGCGCCAAAACGCGTACTCTGGTTCCAGCGACGCGCCAGGAAACCGTCGAACCAGTCGGTCACGGCGGCGATACAGAAGATTAGCGCGGTAACGAAGGGAGCCCATGTAAATGGCAGATAAAACACCAATACAAAGAATGGGATCAGAATGACGCGAAACAGCGTGAGCAACGTAGGGATATTAAATTGCATAGTGACGGGTAACTATCTGTTGTCAGAGAAATTACCCCTATGTTGCTACAGAGACCTCAATGTTTCAACGAGTAGAAGATCTTTTCTGCCAGACCTTGCGAAATACCCGGCACTTTTGCAATTTCCTCAACACTCGCGTTACGTAGTCCTTGCAAACCGCCCATATATTTCAACAGCATTTGTCGACGTTTTGGCCCGACGCCTTCGATAGTTTCCAGCGTGCTGGTGTTTTTCACCTTCGCCCGTTTTTTGCGGTGCCCGCTGATGGCGTGATCGTGCGATTCATCGCGGATATGCTGAATAACGTGCAGCGCAGGCGAATCCGGCGGCAGGCTAAAGCCCTCCCCTTCGGGTTCAAAGAACAACGTCTCCAGACCGGCTTTACGATCGGCGCCTTTAGCAACGCCCAGCAATAAAGGATGATTTTTATCCCACGGCACATCCAGTTCAGCAAAAACGGTCTTCGCCTGACCAAGCTGGCCTTTACCGCCATCAATCAGAATAACGTCAGGAATCTTACTTTCTTCAATCGCCTTGCCATAGCGTCGGCGCAGAACCTGATTCATCGCCGCATAATCATCGCCCGGCGTAATTCCGGTAATGTTGTAGCGACGATACTCCGCACGCAGCGGCCCGTTAGCGTCAAAAACCACGCAGGAGGCCACCGTCTGTTCTCCCATCGTGTGGCTGATGTCAAAACACTCCATCCGCTTCACCGCAGGCAGCTTCAGCACGCTTGCCAGCGCGGTCAGACGCTGTGTGATCGTCGATTGCTGCGACAGTTTGCTGATCAGCGCCGTCGCGGCATTGGTTCGCGCCAGCTTCAGGTAACGAGCGCGATCGCCGCGCGGTTTGGTCTGCACATTAATGCGCCGCCCGGCCAGTTCGGACAAAGAATCCGCCAGCAGCGTTTTATCGCTCAGGTTGAAATCCAGCAGGATCTCTCCTGGCAGCGTGCGCATCTGGCTGCCTTGCAGATAGAACTGGCCGACGAACGTTTCCACCACTTCGCCCAGTTCCGTCCCGTTCGGCACTTTCGGGAAATAGCTACGGCTGCCCAGCACCTTGCCCTGGCGGATAAAAAGCACATGCACACAGGCCATACCCGCATCGAACGCCACGCCGATAACGTCCAGATCGTCGCCAGTATTGGAGACAAACTGTTTCTCAGTAACGCGGCGCACAGCCTGAATTTGGTCGCGTATGCGCGCGGCCTCTTCAAATTCCAGATTCTGGCTGGCTTTTTCCATTCGGGCGATCAATTGGGTCAGAACCTGATCGTCTTTCCCGGATAAAAACAGCCGAACGTACTCCACCTGCTGCGCATACTCATCTTCACTCACCAGTCCTTCTACGCACGGCCCGAGGCAGCGGCCAATCTGATATTGCAGACAAGGACGCGAGCGGTTGCGGTAGACGCTGTTTTCGCACTGACGAATGGGAAAGACTTTTTGCAGCAGGGCCAGGGTTTCACGCACGGCATACCCGTTCGGGAACGGGCCAAAGTATTCACCTTTGGCATGTTTCGCCCCGCGATGCATTGCCAGGCGTGGATGGGTGTCACCGCTGAGAAAGATGAAAGGATAGGATTTATCATCGCGCAATAACACGTTATAGCGCGGTTGATACAATTTGATGTAGTTGTGTTCGAGCAATAGCGCTTCGGTCTCGGTATGCGTCACCGTGACATCAATTTGCTGAATTTGCGCAACCAATGCTTCGGTTTTTCGCGAAGCAAGGTTGCTGCGGAAATAGCTGGAAAGCCGTTTTTTCAGGTCTTTCGCTTTACCGACATAAATAACCGTACCACCGGCATCATACATACGATAAACGCCGGGTTGGCTGGTCACGGTTTTTAAAAATGCTTTCGCATCAAACAGAACACTCACTAGCTTGTTAACGTCTCCGCATTACACAGGCCGTGGCGAATTGCCAGGTGAGTCAACTCAACATCACCATGAATGTTTAGTTTACTGAACATTCTGTAGCGATAGCTGTTCACCGTTTTAGGACTGAGATTCAGTTGTTCTGAGATCTCATTAACCTTCTGGCCCCTGGTGATCATCAGCATAATCTGCAACTCGCGTTCAGACAAACTGGCAAAAGGCGTTTCTGTTTTCTCAGGCTCAATCTGGCTCAGCGCCATCTGTTGAGCGATATCTGAAGCAATATAACGCTGCCCGGAAAAAACCGAACGAATCGCGCTGACCACTTCCTGAGGCGCAGCGCCTTTACTCAGATACCCTGCGGCTCCGGCCTGCATGACTTTCGCCGGTAGCGGGTTTTCCGTATGGATCGTCAGCATGATCACTTTAATATCAGCGCTTGAGCGGGCAATTTTGCGCGTCGCCTCAAGACCGCCGATTCCGGGCATGTTCATGTCCATCAGCACAACGTCGACGGCGTTCGCGCGGCACCACTTTACGGCGTCCTCGCCACAACAGGCTTCACCGACAACCTTTATGCCCTTTATATCTTCCAGAATGCGTCGTATCCCTGCGCGCACCAGTTCGTGGTCATCAACAAGAAGAACGTTGATCAAAGGAATATCTCCAGAATAGGGATAACGCTACTGATAGTTAATCGACCCTATATTAGCGGGTTTTATCTCAACTTTGAAACGTAAAAAACGTGGGGCATTCGATTTTGCTCTCGTTTTTGGAAATTAGATTGTACGCTTCGTGGAAACTCCCACAGCTAACGGCCTTTTTTTACCCTCTATTTCTGCATAATAGTTTCAGAATAGTGACAAAAAATTCACTCACTTCCGTCGAAATGCTAAATAGGCAAGTAACTTTGTAACAATAATTAACGCGCGAAATACGCGAGGTAAACAAAAAAATGAGGAAAATATATGCCTCGCAAGGCGTTGTTTATTTTAATGGCGCTGGTTTGATTTGCGATCAAAAAACAACCACTGCTATTTTTGGCGCAGCTTATGGTATACTCCGCCGCCTTAACATTTGCCATCGCACTTTTTCACTGAAACATAACGAGGAAAATAAATGAGTACGCCTGATTTTTCCACTGCCGAGAATAATCAAGAACTGGCCAATGAAGTCACCTGCCTGAAAGCCATGTTGACCCTGATGCTACAGGCAATGGGGCAAGCCGACGCAGGGCGCGTGATTCTTAAGATGGAAAAACAGATCGCGCAGATTGAAGATGAAACGCAGGCCGCGGTATTTTCCAGCACTGTTAAGCAAATTAAACAAGCTTACCGCCAGTAACAAGAAACCGGCTGAGAGTGAAACTTTCAGCCGGTTTTGCGTCTGGCACGCAGAACATTCGTTTTTTCAGATCAGGCCCGTCGCGGCCGCATAGCAGGCAATCTGCGTTTTATTCGGCGCGTTAAACTTTTTCTGCATGTTTTTCTGATGAAAGTTAACGGTGTTCTCTGAGATTGACAGAATCATCGCGATCTCTGATGACGTCTTTCCTTCCGCCGTCCACTTCAGGATCTCTTTCTCTCGCTTACTGAAGCGCATTTCTGGCGTCATCACCATTTCATCCTCCAGTCGCGTCAGCGCCGACAGGCTCTCACGCACCAGCAGTTGCAACCGGAGTTCAATTTCATCATGTGCAAACGGCGCATGGCGGGCGTTCGCCCGGGAGACAGAAAGGAAGCCCAGCGCCCGATTCGGCAACATCAGGCATTGCGTCGCCCCCCGGCGTAGACCGTGCGCGCGCGCCGCGTCCCATAGCGACTGCGCTTCGCTAAATAAGGCATCATTCCATGCCAGATGCCCCTGGCGGAAATTTTCCGGCTTTAATACCGGATCAATAGAGAAATAGTTTTCAGACTGATAATGCGCCACCCACGCTTGCGGGTACGTGGTGTGAACGGAGATTTTTGGCCGCGTAAACGGGACGGGATGGCGAACGCACAGCGCATAATAATCATATTCAAGCTGCTGTGTCTGATGTTGTAATTCAGTGTAGACATCTTCTGCCGTCGCCATTTCCTGAAAGCGTACCAGCATACTCCGTCGCCAGGTGAAGAAATCATTTTCCTGCATACTAAACGGTAACACCCCTGAGATTGATAATCATTATAATGTTTAAAACAAGCTAACACATAAATGAAGTTTATATGTAGAAAATATCGGTCAGATGGCGAATTACTTGAGGTGTGTTTCACCCGGCGGGAGAACACAAAGGGATTACGGCTATAATCAGGCGGGTATTATTGATATTTATTCAAATACACTCGCCCGAAACGGGATTATTTCAGGCGAGTGCGCGAAAACATTTATTGCATCAGGAACTTCTCAAGAAACTGACGCGTGCGTGGTTGCTGAGGATTGGCAAATAACGGTTTGGCCGCGCCCTGCTCCACAATGCGCCCCTGATCCATAAATATCACCCGGTCAGCCACGTCGCGCGCAAAGCTCATTTCATGCGTCACGATGACCATCGTGCGCTTTTCCTGCGCCAGCTGGCGTATCGTACTGAGCACCTCCCCCACCAGCTCAGGGTCGAGCGCGGAAGTCGGTTCATCAAACAAAATCACCTCCGGGCGCATCGCCAGCGCGCGGGCAATCGCCACACGCTGCTGCTGCCCACCGGACAGACGACGCGGATAGCTGGTCTCTTTCCCGGCCAGTCCTACCTTCGCCAGCAGTTCCCGCGCTAATGCCGTTGCTTCGGCTTTGGGCTCGCCTTTCACAATCACCGGCCCTTCAATGATATTCTCCAGCACGGTACGGTGCGGAAACAGATTAAAGTTCTGGAATACGAACCCCACATGCTGACGCAACTGGCGAATTAGCCCTTTTTGCTTGTTTAACGAGCTTGCGGTATCAATGGTAATGTCGCCCACTTTGATGGTGCCCGCCTCAGGCTGCTCCAGCAAATTAATGCTGCGCAGCAGCGTTGTTTTACCGGAACCGCTGGGGCCGATAATCGCCACCACCTCACCAGGCTTCACCTCAAGGTCGATGCCGTGCAACACCGTCTGACCGTGGAACTTTTTCACCAGGTTTTTAACTTCAATCGCACTCATTTTGGCTCTCTCTCCTGGCGGTTAAGCTGCTCTTCAAAATAGTTTTGCAGCGCGGAAAGTACCGTCGCCATCACCCAGTAGATCAGCGATGCCGCCAGATACATGGTGAAGACTTCCAGCGTACGCGAGGTAATCAGCTGCGCCTGACGGAACAGTTCCGGCACCTGAATCGTCGCGGCCAGGGAGGTATCTTTCACCAGGCTGATGAAACTGTTGCTCAGCGGCGGCAACGCCACGCGGGCGGCCTGCGGCAAAATCGCGCGACGCAGCGTTTGCCACGGCGTCATACCGATACTTGCCGCGGCTTCCCACTGACCTTTGTCGATAGAAGAGATCGCCGCACGCAGCGTTTCCGAAGTGTAGGCTGCGGTATTCAGCGACAGGCCAATCATCGCCGCCGGGATCGGGTCCAGCTCAATGCCAAACTGCGGCAGGCCGTAGTAGATCATAAAAAGCTGGGCAATCAACGGCGTACCGCGAAAAATGGAGATATAAAAACGCGCCAGCCAGCGGACAGGCAGCAGGGGCGACATACGCATCAGCGCGAGAATGAAGCCCAGCAGCAGGCCGAAAAACATCCCGCCAATACTCAGCTGTAGCGTAAACGCCGCACCTTTAAGCAGATACGGCAGCGAGTCAATCACCAGTTGGATACTTTCTTGCATGAGTGTTTTTCTACCCGGAAGTTACACGTGAGGATGGTAGGCAAACAGCGCTGGCGCCCCACCGGTATGAATAAAGAGAATCGGGCCTTCATCTTTGAAGCGCTTCTGGCTGATGCCATCGATCAGGCCCGCCATCGCTTTCCCCGTATAGACCGGGTCAAGCAGAATGCCTTCCAGGCGCGCCAGCAGCTTCACGGCCTCCATCCCCTCTTCATTCGGCGTTCCGTATCCCGGCGCGAAATAGTCGTCCCACAGCAGGATGTCCGCCGAGGCAGTCAGTTCCAGCTCTTTAGCAATCGCTTGTTGCAGCGTAACCACTTTGGGCTTCTGATCGATAACCTTGCGCGACACGGTCACGCCGATCAACTCAACATCTGGCATCAGTTGTTCCAGACCTACCGCCAGCCCGGCGTGCGTACCGGCGCTTCCCGACGCCACCACCACGGAGGACAGCTGTACCGCGCCCTCGCACTGCTGGGCGATTTCCAGCGCGCTTTCCACATATCCCATCGCGCCTAATGGGCTGGAGCCGCCGACCGGAATCACATACGGCCTGAACCCCTGCGCCTCAATACGGGTCGCCAGTTCCTGTAGCTGGGCGTCAGGATCGGTCAGCGCGTCGCACATCTCAATTTGCGTGTTAAAAAGATCCAGCAGCAGACGATTGCCGTTGGTCAGGTAGTTTTCCGCCGTCGTACCGATGGGATTTTCCAGTAACGCAACGCAGTGTAATCCCAGTTTTGCCGCTACCGCCGCCGTCTGGCGAACATGGTTCGACTGGATGGCGCCCGCCGTAATCAGCGTATCCGCGCCTTCACGCAGCGCATCGGCAGCCAGAAATTCAAGCTTGCGCAGTTTATTCCCGCCCATCGCCATCGGCGTTACGTCATCGCGTTTAATGAAAATGTCGCGACCCAGATAATCAGATAAACGCGGCAGGTATTCGAGTGGCGTTGGCGCGCCAATAAATTCCAGGCGTGGGAACCGCGTTAAATTATGCAGTGGCATAAAGCCTCCGGTATTCATTGTTGTGATGTTCTTTTTATTATGCACGTTCAAACGGATGAAATAAAAAAGGCGCCGTATTAAAGCGCCTTTTTTTGCAATTATGACGATTATTTAGTCACATCTGCGCCAAACCATTTCTCAGACAGCGCTTTCAGCGTGCCGTCTTTCTGCATATCGGCAATGGCGCCATCTACCGCTTTCAGCAGATCTTCATTGCCTTTACGCAGCGCCACACCGGCTTCCTGACGGGAGAACGCTTCGCCGGTAACGGCCAGCGTGTCTTTGGTTTTCTTCACCAGATCCAATGCGGCCAGGCGATCCACCAGAATAGCGTCAATACGGCCTACGCGCAGATCCTGGTATTTCGTCGGATCGTCATCATAGGTGCGAATGTCTACACCCTGTACGTTCTGGCGCAACCACTCTTCGTAGTTTGTTCCCAGACCAACGCCGACCTTCTTACCTTTCAGGTCAGCCGCCGTGTTGATGCTGCCTTCATTGCCTTTTTTCACCAGCGCCTGAATACCAGAAATGGTATAAGGTGTTGAGAAGTCGTATTTTTTCTTACGTTCGTCAGAGATGGTGACCTGGTTGATAACCACATCAATACGTTTGGAATCCAGCGACGCCAGCATACCGTCCCATTTGGTCGGTTTCAGCGAGGCTTTTACGCCGAGGTGTTTCGCCAGTTCTTCTGCGAACTCCACTTCAAACCCGGTCAGTTTGCCGTCATCACCCTGAAAACTGAACGGCGGGTAAGTCCCTTCCAGGCCTACCAGCAGCGTGCCGCGCTCTTTTACTTTGTTTAACAGACCTTCATCTGCATAACTCTTCACGCTCATCCCGGCGACAAGTGCAACTGCCATCACACCCATCAGAGCCTGACGTCCCAGAAGTGCTAATTTCATAGTTACCCCGAATGTTGTCATTAATGACCGTAGTGTAGAGGGTTTGCTGCTAATCACAAACACGACTCCGCTACATGTTATTCATTTTTAATATATATCAGAAGTAGCCATCCGGGATGATTTCTGCATCTGTCCGGCATGCGTATGCGTTTTATACTGTTCGTACTTACGCAGCGCGATCCGATAGTTATTGGTGCTGGTTTCGGGTAACCACGGGGCCAGGTTTTCATCAAGAAAACCTTCCTGTAGCAGGTCGTGAGAGATGTTCTGTTCGGTGAGATGGTTGCCCAGGCGACGCAGGCGTACGACATATTCACGCACGGTGCCGTGGCTCATTTCGGTTTGCTCAAACAAAAATTGTTTAAAACCGATGATGTCAAAGAAGTCACTCTGCTCTTTGCAGTGCAGATCGCCGCAGAAACGGCACAGCGCCGACCACTCCTTCTGCTCCTCCTGCCATTGTGCGTCGTCCATCAGCGTATCCAGGCGGGAAATCGCGATTTTATTGACAATCTGCCCCCGGCGAACCAACGTGATCCTGTCGAGCAATTTATGGCAATGAGCGCAATGCGTCTGGCTGTGTTTAAAGTCTTTGAGGTAGCGGCTTAGTGGCCGTCTTTTAGATTGCTGCACCGTCATGAGAACTCCTGGTAGTCAATACGTTGTGCGGCACTATTAAGGGGCGACGACGATCGCCCTTTATAACTTACCCAGCTTGGTGCGTAGACGTTTGATGGCCTGGCTGTGCAACTGGCTTACCCGTGACTCGCCGACTTCCAGCACCGCGCCAATCTCCTTCAGATTGAGCTCTTCCTGGTAATACAGCGTCAACACCAGCTGTTCGCGTTCTGGCAACGATTCAATCGCATCCATCACACGCTGGCGTAAATTGCTCTCAAGGAGCTGTTGTAACGGGTTTTCCTGCTGGTGTTCTTCCGTCACCAGCTCAATGCTATCGCCATGCTCTTCCCGCCACTCGTCATAAGAGAAGAGTTGGCTGTTATTGGTATCAAGCAACATCTGACGATACTCTTCCACAGGAATAGCCAGCCGCTCCGCCACCTCAGTTTCCGTCGCGTTGCGCCCTAATTCCTGCTCCAGTTGCCCCATCGCCTGCGCCACTTCGCGAGCATTGCGCCGGACGCTACGCGGCACCCAGTCACGGCTGCGTAGTTCATCCAGCATCGCTCCACGAATACGCTGCACTGCGTAAGTGGTAAATGCCGTTCCTTGCAGAGCGTCATATCGGTCAACTGCATTCAATAACCCGATACCGCCCGCTTGTAGCAGATCGTCCAGTTCCACGCTCGCCGGCAAACGCACCTGCAGGCGCAATGCTTCGTGACGCACCAGCGGTACATAACGCTGCCACAGCGAGTGTTTATCCATTACACCTTCAGCGGTATACAGTGAATTCACGATAAACAGCCCTGCGTTAGTTGAGTTATCGGCATGATTATCCGATTCTGGAGGGGTTTTAATCGGGTGAATAGTGGGTGAAATGAGGGGTTATTTGGGGGTTACCGTTATTTATAACCCCCAATTCCCCTCAGGGGATCTAAAAATCAGGCAACGCGCTCGGCAAAAATCTCATCAGTTTTCAACGCTGATGAGTCACTACTCACATTTTCGCTCACTCCTTTTAACAATGAAGCAATTTCTACCTGTACCTCTTTCTCAAGGCCAGGATAGAGAGGCAAACAAAGGACTTCATCTGCACGTAATTGCGCAATTTTAAGTTTATCTTGTCTGGCGCTCTCCAGCGCACGATACATTGGGAAGCTACTAATTAATGGGTAGAAATAACGACGGGGCATAATATTGTGGGACTTTAATAAATCATAAACCCCATCTCGCGAAACAGGAAACGCATCCGAAACCATAATTGGGCAATAAGCATGATTCCATGCAATATTATCCGGCGGGATCAGCAGTGAGATACCAGGAATATCAGCCAGGAGTGTTTTATAGTTATCAAACAGCGCCGCGCGCTCAGCTAATGCTTTATCGATATGGCGAAGTTGCAATAAACCAAACGCTGACTGAACTTCATTCATTTTGCCATTTATGCCAGGCGCCACAACGGTGGTTTCCCCGGCAAAACCAAAGTTTTTCAAATAATCAATGCGTTGTTTCGTTTTTTTATCATGGCAGATAATCGCTCCGCCTTCTATCGTATTGAATACTTTTGTGGCATGGAAACTCAAGACAGATAAGTCGCCTTCGCGCAAAATGGTTGTCCCTTCCCGCTTAACACCAAAAGCGTGTGCTGCATCGTAAATCACTTTCAGACCATAAATATCAGCAATCTGCTGAATATGCGCTGTGTCACAGGGGATGCCATAACAATGGACAGGCAAAATAGCGGTAGTTTGCGGCGTGATTGCCTCTTCAATTTTCCGTGGGTCCATATTACAGGTGACAGGGTCAATATCGACAAAAACCGGTTTTAAGCCATTCCACAGTAGCGAATGCGACGTTGCCACAAAGGAATACGGCGTGGTAATCACTTCACCTGTGATGCGTAACGCCTGAAACGCAGTTAGCAACGCCAGCGTACCGTTTGCAAACAGGCACAAATGTTCAACGCCGAGATATTCCGCCAGCGCCTCTTCAAGTTGCTGGTGAAATGGACCTGCATTGGTTAATTGTTTGTTTTGCCATATTTCTTCCAGATAAGGAATAAACTCATCAAGAGGTGGCAATAAAGGACTGGTAACAAAAATGTTCTTATCCATAATTTCTCCGCCCGCACCGATAAACGAAAGCGCATCGCACCGCATTAAATTAACTGATACTGCCCCAATAACACTTTCACCTCAGAGGGGGAGCAGTTCATTAGCACATCAATAATTGACAATCCGGCATGGAATTTACCCCCACCCTGAGGGTAATGAACATCATCCATTTTAATAAATGACAGTTTCATCCCCTGAGCGACAAATTCATCAGAATGATAAAGATGCTGCCCACCAGGACTATTGATATAATGGTCTCCACCGAGAGTTCGGCAAATGTTCATCACCTTCCCGCTTGCAGTTTCATCACGTGAATAATTCAAATCACTAGCCATGTGAAGTGACACTTCAATGCCAAGCCAGGAAAATATCTCTTTAAACGCATACTGGCAAAGCATGGGAATCTGGCGCTGCTCGGCGGTCAACACCTTCTCAACAATACTAAAAACTGGTTCAAAATATGGCCTTTTATGATACGCCTGATGAACTGTTTTCAGCACCTTAGCAACATTAACGTCAAAGCTTAACGTATTTATTTTTTTGAAAGATGAAGCGCCCGGCACAGCAACGGTAAAGCGCTGAGGAGAGTTCCCCATCAAAATAGTATTACGATTAATGTAGCCCTGACGGATATAATTTACGTCATCATAAATTACAAACTGATCGACCGCATTAATCAGTTGAAAATATCCCAGGTAAGGGAATAGATAGGGCTGCATAATGCCGATTTTCATTGTGCACCTTTTCTGGGGACAAAATAGTAAACGGTTTCCAGTAGCCCTTCCGTATAGTGACGCAGGTAGATGTCGTAGTCCTCACGATAACCCAGCACCTGCTCAGGCAATGTTCTGAAATCATCAGGTTTGTGATAGCAACAGACGGCAAGCAGTGGATGCTGTTGACGAATAATCCGTTTTGCTCCCTCCAGAGCCTGTGACTCAAAACCTTCGATATCCATTTTGATGAACGTCACTCGCCCTTTTAACACATCGTCAAGGGCTACCATTTCAACATCGATCCCCCCGTCTTCGCTCGCATGCGAAGTCGACCCCGAGGAAGAAAAACTCAGCTTCTGCTGGCTGTGCGAGACGCCACAGGGATAAACATAAACATTTTCCCTGCCCTGCATCGCCTGTTGAATACTCTGCGCCTGGCGCGGTTCTGGTTCAAAGATACATACTGTGTTATAGCTGGGAAATCGACGCATAAACTCAACGGAAGTGGCGCCGTCAAAACTACCGCAATCAATAAAATGTTCGGCATATTCGCCAATAAAGGGCAGATCGAAGTACTGATCGTTCAGGCAAATATTATACTGCGCAAGAAACTGTAGCTTGTTGGTAAGCCTGAAGTTGATGATATCGTCAAAAGTGCGCTTTGAAATATCATCCGCAAGGAGCGCACGGATACGCTCATAGGCTTCACGGTTCTCGGCGTAGTCGCGCACAAATTCGGGTTGATGATACCAGGTCGGCTTGCTTAACAGGTGGCTGAAATAGCGATAAAAGCTGAAGTAATCGATCTGTTTATGTCCCGCTGCCGACAGCGTTCGCCATGCCGATACCGGGCGGCCATCCATAATCGAAGAAACAATCAACGCGTCCGAAGGAACCTGACTTAGAGAGATAATCGGAAACCCGTCAATCTGAGTTTGCGTTGTTTTATTATCAATGATGCCCTCAACGTTAAATACCTTTGCCATTTCAATACCATAACTCGTCAGTCCAAAGATATAACGAGGTGAGGCTTTCTCGATAAACGCATGGCAAAAATCGGCAATTTGCTCGTCAGTCAACATAACAGGCTCTCTTAGCGCAAATAAAACTCAACGGCATCAACATCCAGAACGAGCACATCTTTCAGCGTTCGGACATCCATCCGCTCAGGAAAATAGTTATCAATAAACAAACTGTTTGGCTGTATATATTCTGACTTTCGCTCTCCAGAAGTCAGATGGATGACCTCATCGAAAAGGTTCAACGCAACCCCTGCGCACATAAGGGTTTCTTCAGGTTTTTGCGCATGGCGAGTAATCAGCGTAATGGCTTTTCCCTGCGCCCGACTCTGGTATAAAAACGCCATGACGGCAGGTACCGCAAAACCATCGATAATGAGGGTGTCGTCAAGATCGACATAGATTCGCTGATAGTTGAGTTCACTTCGCGTTCGGGACACAATGGCCCGATCAACGATACCGACACTCATTTCCGGGAGAGCGACAACATCGCGTCCCATAAAGTCATGGATAGCCATAAGCGGTAAATTCACCCCTCTGGCACGCTGAAAAACCATTGCGCCAGCAATCCTGCAGGCCACCTCCAGCAGTTTCCATTTCCCTGTTCTGTCGCGTTTTAGCTGTACAAACCAAGGGCCACGAAGCGCCAGTCGCGCATTTATCGTTTCGACAATGTCGGTTATTTCATCGTCAAGAACGACCTCTCGTGAACGCATGCTGATACCCGCCCGAACACGTTCACGGGTACGAGGCCCAGCCCAAATCAAACGGCGGTTTCGGTCAGTGAAACAGTCGACGGTGATCTCCTCTCCCGGCAGATATTCCACCACGATCGCCTGCGCGACGGATTCAATCGCCTGTTCCAGAGACAGGCGGTTATTTACTCGCTGTACACCATTTCCCCCCTGTCCACAGTCTGGTTTTACGATCGCCGGCCAGTCGTCAATTGTTGCAAGATCGCAGTATCGATGAGGGACCCAGTGGCAATCGTCAAATAGGGCATAGGTAGCGCTTTTATAACGTAGCGTCTCCGTTACCTGACGATCGCCATTAACCAAAAAGTAGTGCTGCCGGGGTTCATTAAGTTGTGCAAGTTTTAACGCGACAGAATCATGCGTAGCGAAAACGACATCAATCTGCTTCTCTTTCACCAGTCGCAGAAATTGTGCGTCGAAGTCGTCAGCATGAATATTGGGCATATCACCGGCATAATCGGGAAAACGAAACTCCCCGTGATCGCTTACGCTTGATGCCCCCAGCAGCAGACCAATATGGACGGAATAGCGCAGCGCGCTATAAATCTCACCCGCATTCTCTGCACCGCAAGGGAAAATAAGGACATTAATTTTTTTCATCAGAACCTTCCCCGGTATATGAGAGATACGCAATCACAAAATCTGCAAGAGATTGCATTTCATCCAGCCCATAACGATGGTCCACAGGCAACGGTAGGATGTGTCTGATGTAACGGTGTTCAATCGAATCGACACTCACTCTTTGCAAGGCATCAAGCCAGTAAACAGGAATAAAAATTCGGCGCTGACGAAGCGCTTCGCGCAGATTTTCATTTTCAGTCAGTAGTGGGTAGCAAAGCGGGCCGCATTCTGGCCTGGCAGGTAAATTTAGCGCATTGATACAGGCAAGACGCTGATACAGGTAATGGTAATTTTCAAGGCGTCGCTGCTCACAGGCTTGATAATCGATCCCGGCTAATAAACGATGAGTCAGCATAGACATGCCTTCCCCCGGTAGTTCCTCCAGCGTTTGCTCTGCCTGTCGGTAGGCGGTGTAACCAGCCTCTGCGCCCTGCGCCAGGCGAATAAGAAGATGCCCAGTGCGCTGAAGAGAACCTGATTCCTCTGTCGGAGGGATATCCACCGGTATTGCACCAGCCAGCATCCCGCCATCAGGAACGCCGAAAAATTTCCTGGGTGAGTAGATCGTTGCCAGACCGAGTTGCGGCGCGGAGAAAAAGGCCTGAGAGTGATCCCAGACGATCTGCTGTGGATTAAACCGTTCCATGAGCGACTGAGCCAGGTTATCGACGAGGCCAAAATAGTTAACCGCAAGCACCCAGTCACCGTTTTCTGGCTGAAGATCGTCCGCAGGAGCAAACGCGGCGTCCAGAGAATAAAAACGTACGGGAATACCTAACGTTTCGGCAGGCGATAACATTGCATTGCAGATCCAGCGAGGCATCCAGAGCGCTGAAGGTTGCCCTTTTTTCAATAGAGCATAAAAGGCCGCACGCGCAGAACTGAAACACTGCGCATCAGAATACAACGTCTGGCTTATTAACGCCGTTTCGAGGGGGAAATATCCACCTATAGCATCAGTCAATGTGTTATTCACTCTCTTCCCCCACCAGCCCTACATAACCTCTTCGCCGTAAATGCCTCACTCACACCAGTTCGCCCATTATGTATCGCTATTAATCACCACTGGCGCAGGCGGCAACCCCTGACAATAACGCTGCCAGATAATCTCCAGAGCCCGCTCGAAATAAATGGCTTCTCGCACCTGAGATACACTCTTCTCTTTCAGGCGAGAACGCAGCGACTGGCGCAACTCAGCCAACGCATGGGTTTGTTCAGACAACAAAACCGCCTTAGCGATGTACTGTTCTTTGTCAACGGCCACAAAATCCTGCAGCCCACAAAAATTCAGCCCGGCGCTGCACTGTCTGGAAGCGATGGTGTCCCCGGCAATAGTTAATGTAGGAACACCCATCCAGATCGCATGCCAGGTCGTCGTTCCCCCGGTATAAGGAAAGGTATCCAGCAAAACATCAATGTCGTTATGTAATGCCAGATACTCATGCAGCGACATCTTTTGCCTGAATAGCAACCGTTCCTCATTAATGCCCTGCTCTTTAAACAACATTCTGAAATGGTTAACCATATTGCTGTCAGACATATAGCCAATAAGCAAACGAGCCTCAGGTATGCTGTGCAAGATCTTGCTCCAGACGCGAACAACCTCATCATTGATTTTTTTCGGGCGGTTAAAGCTGGCAAAAGTGATAAAGCCATTTTTCAGCGCAGGCAATGGACCAACATCAGGGCTCTCTTTATTCGGATGGAACTGCTGAACCGCTGGAAGATAAATTAATTTTTCAACAAAGGCAGGATCCAGAACGCCCGGTTCCGCAAAACGACTATCAATAAGGTAATAATCTACCGTCGCCATTCCCGTGGTTCCGGGATAACCGATCCAGGAAAGTTGGACAGGTGCTGGTTTTAACGCAAAAGCCGGCAAACGGTTATAACCAGTGTGCCCGGAGAGATCGACAAGGATATCAATTCCATCCCTTTTAACCTGCTCAGCAAATTCGAGGTGGCTTAGATGTGTGACTTTTGACCATACGCAGGCACTCTCCATCAGTCGCTCGGTTACCTCATCCTGTAGTGGGGAGTTCTGGTAACCGTATATTTCAAAGCGATCGCGATCCAGCGAATACCAGACCGGCGCGAGAAAATTCGTCACCGGGTGGCGGCCAAAATCTCCAGAAACAAATCCGATACGTAAGCGAGATTTCTCTTCGCGCGTATGAGTGATAGTAAACGGCTGTTTACTCGCCCAACGTTCAGCGGCCAGGCCAAACTGCTTATGTTCTTCCAGCAGATCCTGCGCTGTAAGCTCTGTGCTGTGCGTCAGTCCAAACAGTAAGTTGGTGAAGGCATTAAAATTACCCGGCTCCAGCTCGACCACACGGCGTAAATAAGGGATCGCCTCGCTCATTTTTGACTGATCACCAAGGATCGTTCCCAGATTCTCAATAATGCCTGCAGAACGCGGTTCTATCTCTATTGCTTTACGCGAACACATTTCCGCCAGCGTATATTCCATCATTTCACGGTAAAGAGAACTGAGAAGATCCCATGCCGCAGCATACCCAGGTTCGGCGCGCAAGATCGCCCGTGCCAGACGCCCTGCTTGCCAACGCCAGTTTTTACGATAAAAAATAGCGGAGAGCTCATAAAAAATACGCCAGCTACTCGACTGCAACGAGAGCAACGACATACTGGCTTTCAGCCCGGCGTCATAATCGGAAGTACGCAAATAAAAATTTGCCAGAAGATAGTGCACATGGACATTATCTGGTCTCTGTGCAACCAACCGCTCAATGCTCGCACGCGCCTGCTGGAATCTGCCTTCCTGCATTAACTTTTCTAGCTGTCGATGAAAATCCTCTTCCACCGGGGCCAAAGCCGGCATGGATGTCTTTTTCTTGCCCGGCGTTGCTATGGCGGAAGGTAAAAAGCCGCCGTTGGCCTCCGTACCGGAATAAAGAATCAGCGAGAAAACAAGGGGCCAGGTTTCTTCAGCCGGAAAATGGCCGATAAGCTGCTGCAAAAAAGCCCGCCAGGCTTTGGGAGCAGCCGCCACCATCCCCTTCTTAACCAGACTAAACAAGATTTGCGCATTCTGCGCCGTTACCACCAGCGTCGGAGCAGACATCGCCGACAGCTCTTCGTCATTCAGTTCTACAGTTTCATGCCAGCGGTTAATGGCATATTTACCTCTTGTCGCCGCCACCCACTGTGCCGGCGCCGCCTGGCAGGTATCGTAAACGCTCTTATCCAGAGAGAAATGTAAGTCAGGTAACCCTTTCAAAAAAAGAGCCGACAGTGACTGGCTGATATCCTCCCGCCATGCTTTATCCTCTAAGTCGGGCTGACGAACGTTATAAACGAGCTGTTCGAAAGTGAGGCTTGAGGGCCAGCCGTCGCCGAGAGCATCAAGGAGAGCCAGCGTAGCGATATCATCCGTAGAGACAGGCGTTTCGCTATTTGCGGTTAACGTGTTGAGAATCCTTCCTTGCAGAGACTGACGGCGAAAACTTCCTGCCCAACGCAGATCTTTCAGTTTCGTCAGGTCCGGCAACACAGACACCGTTTGCGCATTGTCGCTATGGGTCAACAGGCTAAAACGCGTGCCGCGATTCACTGCGAAATCAAGATACTGTTGGATCAGAATTTTGTTATTGAGTGGACTGAGCACATTGTGTAGATGTTGGATCTTTTCATCATAATGCGCCGCAAGCTCTGTCCATGGTAGTAAGTCGCCGACATAAGCCAGGCCAAAAGTCTCGATCACACCCGCAAATTCAAGCAAGTAACGGTACTCGTTTGGTGTTTGCAGAAGGCTATGGCTAATCAGCAAATCTGATAATGTATCGCTACTTTTTAAAAATGCAGCCTCCCCGGTGACGCCGTTTAGCTTTAACCAGCTTAACATTGCCCGGGAACTGGCGATTTGCGTTTCGATATCATTCGCCAGACTGCTATGAATTTGTACCGCGTCGCGAATAATCTCGTTTATTTTTGCACCAGGATGGCATTCCCATTCAATGGCAATACACCCCTGAGGGCTTAAATGCTGTTGGCAAAACGCAAGGAGTTGGTCGCGAATATCATTACTCAACCAACTAAAGCTGCCATGAATAATAATATAATCATATTCACCGATATCCTGGCAGAGTAAGTCATCAAGAGAAAGTGAAAAAAGTGCCAGGTTATCCGGCGCACTGCCCAGTAGAGCCTGTTGCGAAGAAAGAGAGTTTTCGCTCTCAAGCTCCACGCCGACAAAGCGCGAGTTGGGATACATCAGCGCCTGCGAATACAGTGTATAACCTTCCCCTGCGCCCAGTTCAAGCACTCTGGCGGTATCAAGGACAGGCGTTGTCACGCCATACAAATGGTTAACAGCCCTGATATGGCCCGGGGTGGAATAGCAAATGCTGTAGCTCTTATCTGACTCTGTAGGCAATCCCAAAATTAATGCTCCCGCCGGTAATCTCTTTACAGTAATGACCAGATTTACAGTACAGGAGTGGGATATTTTTAATGGCGTAAGAAGAGACTTAATTTTTGCTTTATTCGTGGTATCTGCGCGGGAATAAAAAAACCAGTCCGAAGACTGGTTTTATAAAGAGGCTGGTCCGTGCGATTAACGCAGCAGGGACAGAACAGTCTGCGGAACCTGGTTTGCCTGAGACAGTACAGAAGTACCAGCCTGCTGCAGGATCTGCGCGCGGCTCATATTGGAAACTTCAGTTGCGTAGTCAGCATCCTGAATACGAGACTGTGCAGCAGACAGGTTGGTTACGGTGTTGTTCAGGTTAGAGATGGTGGATTCGAAACGGTTCTGAATCGCACCCAGGTCAGAACGCTGAGTATCAACAGCTTTCAGTGCAGTATCGATAGAGGACAGCACGTCAGTAGCCAGAACGTCGAAACCTTTGGTGGTAACGCTACGCGTTTCACCAGAAGCAAGACCCGTAGTAACACCAGCAGTACCGGTTGAATCAAATTTGTTCCAACCGCTGTTGCCATTAATGGTGATGTCGATTTTCTGAGTGTCGTTAGCGCCAACCTGGATAGAGATAGTTGTAGCAGAGCTAGTACCTGCCAGGATTTTGATGCCGTTGAACTGGCTCTGGCTGGCAACACGGTTGATTTCGTCCAGACGCTGGTTAACTTCAGACTGAATGGAGTCGATGTCAGAACCAGAGTTGGTGCCGTTCTGAGCCTGAACAGCCAGCTCACGGATACGCTGCAGGTTGTTGTTGATTTCGTTCAGAGAACCTTCAGCAGTCTGAGCAATGGAGATACCGTCGTTAGCGTTACGCGCAGCCTGAGTCAGGCCTTTGATGTTAGAAGTGAAACGGTTAGAAATCGCCTGACCAGCAGCATCGTCTTTAGCGCTGTTGATGCGCAGACCAGAGGACAGACGCTCGATAGCCGTGCCCAGAGCAGACTGAGATTTGTTCAGGTTGTTCTGAGTGGTCAGTGACATCAGGTTAGTATTGATAACTGCCATAATTTAATTCCTTCAAAAATGGGTTCTAAGTTCGGTGCCGAACACTCACGGCGTCTCTCACCGTCAACAAGGGTATCGGCGCAACTTCACAGTACTTTAGAAATAAACGACAAAAACTTTTAACTAATTATTTTTAAAGGTAATTAAATGCAGTTTTCACATTTTTTAGAATCAAGAACACGATTGTTTGGTATAAAAATAAAACAAAAACAATCCCTCTATATGCCCTTCTCACCCCGCCCTTTTCTGCCGATTATTTTTTTACGGTCAATGTAAACTTTCACCAAAAGTTGCCGATACAGAGAGCTGTACACCCAAGACTTTAAGGAAAAAAGACATGCCTACTATTAGTAACCTGGGGGTTGGCTCTAATCTGGATCTGACGACGCTCTACAACCAATTGGAAGCTGCTGAAAAAACAAAATTAACATCAATTACAACTCAGCAGACAAACTATAACGCCCAGTTGAGCGCGTACGGTAAGTTACAAAGCGCATTAACCAATCTGCAGACTGCCACTGCGGCATTGGGTAAAACAACAACCTGGAACTCGACAACCGTTAGCAGCACTAACACGGCATTCACTGCCACAACAACCAGTGAAGCTACTGCCGGAAGCTACACAGTCAACGTGAGTCAGGTTGCCAAAGCACAGGTATTGATGTCCGGCAAGATTGACAGCAACACAACAAAACTGGGCGAAACAACGACGAACGGTACGCGCACAATTACGATTACGCAGCCGGGAACCAAAGATCCTTTAGAAATTACATTGTCGGATTCCGACACCAGCCTGAACGGTATTGCGAAAGCCATTAATAATGCCAATGGTAACGTCTCCGCCACGGTAATGAAGGCTTCTGACGGCGACTATCGTCTGATGCTGACATCAAAAACGACGGGTACGGACTCAGACATGACCGTAACGGTAACCGGTGACGACACGCTCCAGCAGGTTATCGGTCACGATGCTTCAACAAATGCGCTAACCGAGCAGACCGCATCGCAGAACGCAAAACTGACAGTGAACGGCGTCGAACTTGAACGTTCAAGTAATATCATTTCTGATGCGCTGCCAGGCGTCACGTTGACGTTGAAGAATAAAAGCACCGCCGACGAAACGCTGGAATTAACCCGTGCAACAGAAGAGAACAGCAAAGCAATAAATGACTGGGTAACAGCCTATAATGCGCTACAGTCAACCATCGCCAGCGTGACGAAGTACGTCAAAGTTGAGCAGGGCAAAGATCAGTCAGCAACTAACGGTGCGTTAATGGGCGACACCAACGTGCGTTCCATTCAATCGCAATTACGCAGTCTGCTGACGGATGTACAAGGCGGCGCTTACGCCATTATATCTCAACTGGGTATTACTCAGGATCCGGTGACCGGCGCCGACGGTTCGACAGGTAACCTGAAAATAGACAGCACTAAGCTAACGAAAGCATTAACTGATAACCCACAGGCGGTTCAGGAATACTTTATCGGCGATGGCAAAACGACAGGTTTTGCTACAGAAATGAACAATATGTTGACCAAAATGCTGGATACCTCCGTCGATCAATCCGGGGTTATTAAAAACGCGCAGGATGGCATCAACAAAACGCTCAAGACATTAGAACAGCGCTATGACGCGATGGAAGCCTCCATAGAAGCAACTATGGCGCGCTACAAAGCACAGTTCACCTCACTGGATAAGTTGATCAGTCAGATGAACAATACTGCAAACTACCTGACACAGCAGTTTAGCTCATCCAGCAGTTAAGGAACTGATATGTATAGTAAAAGTGGTGTTCTTTCCTACCAAAAAGTCGGGGTGGAAAGTGCGGTAATGAGTGCCGACCCACACCAACTGATTGTTATGCTTTTTGACGGAGCACTAAGCGCTCTCGTCAGGGCACGACTATTCCTGGAGCAGGGAGAACTGTTATCGAAAGGTGAAGCGCTGTCAAAAGCGATCAATATTATTGATAACGGCCTCAAGGCGGGACTCAACATGGACGTTGAAGGAGACCTTTCCCGCAATCTGGCATCACTTTACGATTACATGATACGTCGTTTGTTACTGGCCAACTTACATAACGACGTCGAAGCTATCATTGAAGTAGAGGGATTGCTAACCAATATCGCTGATGCCTGGAAACAGATTGGCTCACCGGTTTCACCCGTTCAGGATACCCTTTGATGACTAACTTCATCCCGTCACTTACCGACTGGCATGCCCTGCATGCCCTTAGTATCACAATGTTGGATCTCGCTCATTCAGGGAAATGGGATGAACTGATTGAGCAGGAGATGAATTATGTGCAGCTGGTAGAAGGTATTGCACGTAACCCCATCTCTCCCGGCAATACATTTCTGATAAACCAGGCAAAAGAGATCCTGAATGCCGTACTCCGTAACGAGGCTGAGTTAAAAACGCTGTTGCAGCACCGTATGGAAGAGCTACGTCAGCTTATAGACCAGACCGGAAAACAGCAGTCCGTCTCCACGACATACGGGAACCTGGCGGGAAATATTCTGTTCCCCAGTAACCTGAATCAATAATTTTTCCCAATCTGCAATTCTCATCCATACTCCAGAAGTTGGCCTGACGGCTTCTGGAGCACGGAAGATGAAAAACCCCACGCTATTGCAGTACTTCCACTGGTATTACCCTGACGGCGGCAAGCTCTGGCCAGAACTGGCTGAGCGCGCTGGCGGCCTCAATGATATCGGCATTAATATGGTCTGGTTACCGCCCGCCTATAAAGGCGCGTCCGGCGGATATTCCGTAGGTTATGATTCGTATGACCTGTTTGATCTGGGTGAGTTTGATCAGAAAGGATCTGTCGCCACAAAATATGGCGACAAAGCGCAGCTGCTGGCCGCCATTGAGGCGCTAAAACAAAATGACATTGCGGTTTTGCTCGACGTGGTCGTCAACCACAAAATGGGCGCGGATGAAAAAGAGGCCATTCGCGTACAGCGGGTCAATGAAGATGATCGCACGCAAATCGATGACGAGATCATCGAATGTGAAGGCTGGACGCGTTACACCTTCCCTGCCCGCGCCGGTCAATATTCGCAGTTTATCTGGGATTTCAAATGCTTCAGCGGTATTGATCACATCGAAAACCCGGACGAAGATGGCATCTTTAAGATCGTCAACGACTACACTGGCGACGGCTGGAACGACCAGGTCGATGATGAGATGGGTAATTTCGACTATCTGATGGGCGAAAACATCGACTTTCGCAACCATGCGGTCACCGAGGAGATCAAATACTGGGCGCGTTGGGTAATGGCGCAAACCCATTGCGACGGCTTCCGCCTGGATGCGGTCAAACACATTCCGGCCTGGTTTTATAAAGAGTGGATAGAACACGTCCAGGAGGTTGCGCCAAAGCCGCTGTTCATTGTGGCGGAGTACTGGTCTCATGAAGTGGACAAGCTACAAGCCTATATCGATCAGGTGGATGGAAAAACCATGCTGTTCGACGCGCCGCTACAGATGAACTTCCACGAAGCCTCTCGTCGGGGGCGTGATTACGATATGAGCCAGATTTTCACCGACACGCTGGTGGAAGCCGATCCTTTCCATGCCGTAACGCTCGTGGCAAATCACGATACCCAACCGTTACAGGCGCTTGAAGCGCCCGTTGAGGCCTGGTTTAAGCCGCTGGCCTATGCGTTGATCCTGTTGCGGGAGAACGGCGTACCGTCAGTGTTCTACCCTGATCTCTACGGCGCACATTACGAAGATACGGGTGGCGACGGCGAAACCTACACCATTGATATGCCCGTTATCGAACAGCTCGATCAACTGATTCTCGCGCGCCAGCGTTTTGCCCACGGCATCCAGACGCTCTTTTTCGACCACCCCAACTGCGTTGCCTTTAGCCGTAGCGGTACAGACGACGATCCTGGCTGCGTGGTCGTACTTTCCAACGGCGATGACGGCGAAAAGACCATTACGCTAGGTGAAAATTACGCCAACAAGACCTGGCGTGATTTTTTAGGTAATCGGGAAGAGCGCGTAACCACCGATGAACAGGGTGAGGCCACGTTTACCTGCAACGGTGGCTGCGTCAGCGTATGGGTCATTGAAGATGTGCTGTAAGTTCAGGAGAGAACATCGGCCGGGTAAGCGCTAGCGCCCCCGGCATCAACATGATTACCGCCAGCGTTTACCGAAAATGTTTACGGTAACTGACTCGCGAGCGGATGTTTCGATAAATAGTCGGCGCATTCGGTCGTGGGTCGGTCCACGCGTTGCAGCGTCATACCATCATATTCCAGCGTGTTCCCTTCGCGCTCAATCTCATAGAGTTCGCGCTTCACCGTAACGTTGGTTAAATCACCGGAAAGCAGCGTCAGTTTACCCGGCAGGGCAATCACCCGCTGCCACTGACGGCAATCCAGGGTATCTCCTTCTTTGGTCACCACCAGACTGGCTATCGCCTCGGGGCTCACCAGTTTGCGCTGAGGGCCTTTTGACTGCCAGTACCCTTCCAGACCGGCTGGCGCTGGCGTCTTCACCACATCGTTATAATTCTGTACCTCTGCACACCCGGTAAGGACCAGAAATGCGCCAACGATCGCTATTTTTTTCATCATTCATCCTGCATGCGAAGAAAACAGGATTGTGGCATTAAAGCCCTGATGTCGCCAGCCTTTCAGGGCCAACAAGTAATATTGATCCAGTCGATATTACTTCTTATTAGTAGTAGGCAAAAAATCTGATCGGTGTACTATCCGCTCTTCTTTTATTTTCCTTCTGAGTTCAAAGGCTCACCAAATCCACATTTTCTTTTTCTAATTCATGCGGATACCTTCATTTTTTGACGGTTTTCCATCTGCATTTTACATCACGTAATTGCGTTTATTTTCATGCAATTAACACTTAGTTTTGGAGAACGCTTTTTTGTTCATCGGCACCCTGCTGGAAATTTTTTATAGAGCGTGCATACAGCCACATCATAAATTATCGCGGCCTGTTTTCTGTCTACGACACTCACAAATGATAACCCCTATAACCCCTAAAAGTATTGACATTAAATTGGTTTAGGGTTACTATAACCCCATCAAGACAATACAGAGAGCCGGAGGATGGATAGCAGGAATGCAATAGCAATGATAGAAGCCGATGGGTGGTATCTGGTGAGAGTAAAAGGCAGTCACCACCAGTTCAAACACCCAACGAAGAAAGGGCTGGTAACGGTGAAACATCCACAAAAGGACATACCGCTACCAACACTGAAAAGCATCAAAAAACAGGCGGGGCTTTAAGCCCCACCTACTGGAGGTTTTAATGTTATATCCCATTGCTATTGATAAAGGCGATTCATCTTTCGGCGTTCGCGTACCGGATATTCCCGGCTGTTTTTCTGGTGGTGATAACTACCAGGACGCAATCGAGAGTGTACGTGAAGCGATCGACGCACATATAGAATTACTGGTGGAAGATGGCGAAGCAGTACCTGAAGCCACTAGTGTGGAAAACTGGCTGGACGATCCTGACTATGCTGGTGTGGTATGGGCGCTGGTGGATGTGGATGTTACGCGATTGATGGGGAAAGCTGAAAAAATCAATGTTACTCTTCCCTCTTTACTGATCCGACGTATCGACCAGTTTGTCGCTGCACACCCTGAGTACGGTAGCCGCTCCGGCTTTCTGTCCCGTGTGGCGGCTGATAAGGTGATAGGACGAGAAAAACGATAAGCCTCGCAAGAGGCTTTATGCGTAGTAAATCCAGTATAAAATAAGGACATCTTCTCAATGACTGCCCCTTTCTTGTTAAGCGTTATAATCCCTTGCTACAACTGCCAAGATTATATTTATGAATGCTTGCAATCTGTATACAGCCAAATCGATGATAGTGTTGAAATCATTGTAATCAATGATGGTTCAACAGATAATTCTCTTAAAGAGATAGAACTATTTATAAACAAAAGCAAAAAGAACACTATTAAATTAATCACTCAAATAAACCAAGGGGTATCCGCTGCCAGAAACACAGGTATCGACGCATCCTCCGGGAAATATTTGGCATTTCTGGACGGAGATGACCTTTGGGACTCATCCTTCTGGGAAAAAATCAGACCGACACTAGAACTCAATGATGTTGATTTAGTTGAGTTTAACGCGAACAGATTTTACGATGGATGTAAGGAGAAAATAACACCTGTATCAATCGTATCAGCAAACGAACTTTTAACAATAAATTCAGTAAGTGACCTGCGAGAAACATTTTTAAAAAGCGAATGGTTCCCTTGGGCCAGAGTTTACAAAAGGTTTCTATTCGATACATTGCGATTTCCAGTTGGCAGACATTACGAAGATATAGCCCTAATACCAAAGACATATCTTTCATCAAAAAGGGTCAAACGTATGACCGATGTGCTTGTTTTATATCGAGTCAGACAGGAAAGTATAACTAACACCCCAAAGAAAGGTGATATCGATGACATAGTATACGCTTTGGGGGTTTTTAACGAATTACTTAACACAAAATGTAAGGGCGAGATTGAAACTATAGCCCCCTCTGTCCACTTGACATTTAGTCTGGCAAGAAGAATAAGTTCAAGTGTTCATGGCTATTGCTCCTTTAACAAAGATCAAATTCACGATATAAAAAAAGCGATAAATCCATTTCTAAGCACACAAAAAACGAGCAAGAAAATTAAATTCTTTTTTATTCGAGAATATTGCCTTATAAAAAAAATCAAATATAAGTTTAGAGCTTATCGGGCAAAAGTATAAAAACGCGCTGCCTATGATTGGCAGCTTTTCTAACAGCATCCGACATATCCCCAGGCCCAAAACGCATAATGACCCCGTGCACCAATATCTCATCAGGCTGGTTGTTCATACCACTTAATATCCGGTGCGTCATCTGGAGTAATGCGATTAATTAATACGCGATACTTTTTCCACTCAACCAAAAGAGCAGATTCTTCTTCTGTTGCAATACCAAGATCAACAGCATCCTGTAAAGGTGCAATTTTTGATGATGCCAGAGCCAGAAGGCTCTCTTTCTGCTGTGTAGCCTGAGCTACCAGTGCCAGTTTTTCTGCCTCTGCATCATGCACCCATGCTTTACCATCCCACTTAACATACGAGCCATCCGGGGCAACTGAAACAACACCATCAGGCAGATTGCCCAGCTTGTTAATTGCGATGGCCTGCCCTGTGTGGATGTCGTAAACGGTTTTTCCTCGGTGATCTTCGACAAGCCCCCATTTACCTGTTTGATCGTCGAACACGGCAACGAAGCCATCCGGCACATCAGGCGGGGCAATATTAGTGCAATATGCAGGTAAACCCGTATGCGCCGGGATGAAGCCATCACCTTTACCGATAAATTCGTTTGTATCTGCGGAAAGGTTATAGATGGTAATAATCCGGTCTGAACCAGCCATTTTAAACGCCATTATGCAAGCCTCACGATGTGGTTAAATGCGATGTTTTTTACCGTGTTTTCTGCGTTACCTGCTGCGGAAACTGTAATTGCGTGGCTATGCGCGCCCAGAGTAACGTTATGAGAGTGAGCACCGATGCCTACTGTATGAGAGTGGGCACCGATACCTACTGTATGGGAATGAGCTCCAGAAGAAGATGTCGTTGTAGTGTCAGTATTAATGCCCATTTCCCAAGCACCATTAGCAGGCGCGGTTTTCCATTCAAATTTTGGACCTTTGAATGTATGGGTGTGCGCCCCTGTACTGTTGGTAGTTTTCGTACCATAGTCAAAAGGCGATGATGTTTTAGTACCGTAATCGAATGACGTTGTTGCTTTTGTCCCGAGATCAGTATTTGCAGCAGATGCGGGGTGGTTATGCGACTTAATACCATCTTGCTCCAGGGACAGCACTGCACGACCACTGGCAGGTTTACCCTTGATGGTTTGCCCGCGCATATCGGGAATAACGCCTGATGGATACGCAGCCCCAAGCAACGGATACGCATTCTTATCAAACGTTTGCCCCTGCATTAACGCATAACCTGCAGGAGTCACGTCTGACGGCCAAGGGATGGGGGCACCAACTGGATACGATTCAACTGGTTTGTTAGCAGTGTTATAATCAATGTCCCACCCAACGGTGACTGTTGGCCCCGCGTTCCAATCCTGGCGATAAGCTACCTCACCATGATGGGCATAATAATGCTGAAGCCATGTATTTTCAGAAACGACAACAAATACATAACCATAGCCGTATAAGTAGTTTCCATTCGGGTATTTAGGAAAGTCAGAAACAGTAGCCGTATTTACAACTGCAACACGATACCACCCTGTTTCATTAGCTGAAGCCATTGTCTGACCATCGCGAATAACCCCGCGAACTTCGACTGGAACGCGACCATTAGCATTATCATTCGCCGCTTTTACTGCGGCCGGAGTTGCTGCCTGAGTCTCGCTGGTGCTGTTCGTCGCGCTGTTAAGCTGGACAAGCCCTTTTTGTTTTGTCGTCGCATCAACAACGCCGATCGATTCCCGTGACGCCTTCTGTGCTGCTGCCCCCCGCGCTTTAATTTCTTTCAGGTTCTGGTCAATGCGCAGAAACAGCCCGTCTCCCGTCGCAACCTCTAAAGTGATATTTGATGTGTCGGATACAGCCAGGCGAAACTGCATGTTCACACTGACGCCACCTACCGGCTTATCGATCGTCGGGCAGTTCGCCACAGCATAAAGCTCACCGGCATCAGTCAGCAGCCCCACTTCCCGGACAGTAAAGCCTCCTGCGTCCGTTGGCAGCACGATTTTAGCCATTAACTGGTTTGACTGGTCGGGAGAAACAACCAGTTCGGCAATACTGCCCCGGTATGTTTCATTCACCAGCCGGGTTTGCGCCGGGTTGGGCTTAACCAGTTTGCCGTTGCCGTCACCCACCACAAACCAGGACAGAACGATAACAGTGCCGCTGGCCAGCGCTTCCGCTTCCAGCTCTTTACCACGGTTTGTGATAATAGAATAGTAATCAGCCATGTGTTTCCTCGGCAAAAATATCTACATCGATATGTGCTGTCGTCGCACCCGAAATATAAAATGAACCATCCATACCTATATTTGCGATCACATCAATCCGGCTCAGGTAGCTGCGCAGGTTTTTTGCCCGGTCCGTCAGTTGCCGGATCTGGTAATAAAGGGCATCGCTCACCCCCTGATTGCTGTGAACTTCAACCCTGAACGTGTACGGTGCCGCGCGCGGTGTATCCTCCCACCACTCCACAACCGTGGTCGGGAGATTTATGGCGCCCAGCGAGCGGCGAACCGCTCCCGCTGTCCCCCTGTGCTGGTGAACGTAGGGAGCGTCTTTTATCACCTGGCGTTTCTGCGCCTCCGTCCAGCTGTCATCCCAGAAATCAACGGCACTTTCCCACGCAAGCCACGGAAGAAGATGCGCAGGACAGTCGTCAGCATTCTTCACCTTGCGCACCATGTCGGTATCCAGCGCAGTAATCTGTTCTGTTGTGGCCTGTTCCTGTGCTCTTTCTCCCCCGGAAGCGCCAGGCGGCAGCAGGGAACGAAATTTATCAGCCATTGCCGTTTCCCTCTTCTCGCGTAACGTTAATCGCGGTACACCACGGTGCCTTACCGGCTTCAGCCTCCAGATCTGCGACCGGGGAAATCAGTTTCACCCTGACAACACCGGACTGTTGCAGCGCGGCATAGATTGCTGAAAGCGGGACGACGGCTTTTATTCGGTGAGAAAGGATGGTGTAGGCCCGCAAAACATCAGTCGCATTCTTCAGAACAGTCTGCGCGTCAGGGCCGTCCGGTATTTCAAGTTCGGCAGTCACTGCATACCTGACAATCTCCGCACTTTTAACGGTCACAAAGTCAGTCAGCGGCCGGACTTCATCAGCGCTCAGATTGCTCCTGACAGCATCCAGCAATATTTCCCCCGCCGTGCCGTCTCCTGTTCGCGACAGAACGTACACATCCACTTCACCGGGACGGTTGTGGGTATCCGGCCCGTAGGCATCCGCGTCCAGCACATCGTTATTGGCCGATTTGGCATGAAAGCGGTACGCGTTGCGCGCGCCGGCAGTGTTCAGCTGCGCCCAGGAAAGCTGGATACGCTCACGAAAGGCATTGTCATCCTCCAGAACCGGGTCCACGGGAGGAACGGCATTCGGATCGCCAGGATCAATAACAAGCCGTTTAACATTGAATGCCGCGCCGAGTTGATCAAGATCGTCTTTTTTTGCGCTGGCCAGGAATACTGCCCGGACTGCGTCATTGACACGCTGAAAAGCCAGCGTTAACTGGTAGGCTGTCACCTCTCCCTGTTTGTATGCCGGATCAGACTCCACCAGCGCATCAAACTCACTGTCCAGCTCCCGCAGTCGCGCCAGCCAGCGGGAAAAAATCTCCGAGGCATCCGGCACCACAATGGCATCCGGTACGGCCAGTTCGGACAGGTTGATCACGTCATAGCTGCTTGCCATAAATGGGTATGCCTCCGGTGCTCATCGGTAAATTGGTTTCCTTGTTGATCCCCTCGATATCCAGCACAAAGCCGGACTCACCTTCAGGAAAAGAGACAAGTACGCGCGTCACCTTCAGTCTGGTTTCCCAGCGGGCCAGCGCTGTCGCTGATGCAGCAATTATCCGCAGACGCGTCAGGTCATCCCGGGGGTTATCCACCAGCGAAAAGAGATCGCTGCCGTAGTCTCGTACCAGAACGCGGCTTCCGACGGGAGTGGTCAGTATGTCGCTGACGGACTGGCGCAGATGATCAGCGCCGGACAGGCGTTTTCCTGTCCGGTTGTTTACACCGTTCATGATTAAATTCCGTTATGGAACCGCCTGGCGGCGGGAGGGTTAACCGAAATAATCCGGGCCGTTCTTATCTTTGCCGGATTTTTTCGCAGATTTTGCGGGCCTGCGGATATCAACGACTAGGTTATACGTGTAACTGAACCCTGCGGGCGTCAGTGAAAAAACGAGTGATTCAACAACCCAGCTGCGATCTTCGCGGGAACCAAAGCCGGATGTCGTCACTCCGGCTTCGGCAGTTAGCGGAACATGCTTCGGTCGGCAGGGGCCTGTCACCGTCATTTTCTGTTCATTCCGCCCAGCCTGTGTCTTTCTGGCTTTTGCCTGCTGTTCGGCGGTGTTCTTCTCTGCCTGGGTATACGGGTTAGTCATTGCCGGGCCGTCATGTTCAACGGAGACTGTTTTTGTTTTTCCATCCGCTTCGTCGTAGTAACGAACACCGATTTTCTTTTCAGCCTTTCCCCCGCTGCCCGTGGCTTTTCCCGTGGAGCTGCCGCGCTGTCCTTCACTGTAGGACCAGTTCGACACTTCATCCGGTGTGACAGTGATCCCTCCGGTTTGTTTCCCGGAAACCGTAGCTGTTGCCCCCTGCTGTAAAAAAAACCAGTGACCGCCAGACGGTTTACTCACCGCATTGTAAGTACGGGCGAGACGGGACAGCAGATTCGCGTCGGATTCAGCAACCTGATCAATATGATCGATATGTATATCAGCAAGCCCGGCGGCAACTTTCGGGATAAGGCCATTATCCCTCGCAACCGTTTTGACAAGATCGGCCAGGCGCAGATTATCCCAGCTCCGCGTTTTCTGGCCTGTCACATCACCCGGTTGCTTCTGCGCATTCATCGGCGCAGCGGTTGCATAAATCTCGATACGTCTTGGCGGCCCACTGCTGGCGACACCGCTGACAACAAACCAGCCCTTGTCCACCAGATGATTGTTAAAGCCCAGCGCCGCCTGCAGCCTGGCCCCCTTCGTCGGGAGGGCCAGCGTTTCAGACAGTAATGTAATTTTCAGCTCATCCGCTTTCGCGGTGGTGCCACCATAATCCGTCAGCGTCAGCTCCGCCAGGCTCTGCTGCAGCGCGCGGGTAATATCCTTTCCTTCTGCCTTAATACTGAATGCCGGAGCATATTCAGGCGATGTAATCTGATTAGCCATATTAATCCCACAAACTAAAAGGCGAATCCTCAACGGGCAGCACCAGATCAGGCAGGGTGATAAGCAGGCCGGAAGAGTAAACCGCCCCGTAATCCGCCAGCCCCTGATTTGCTTCCAGAACCTGTGTTACTGAATAAGAGAGGTTTTCAGTGCCATAATGCAAAGCGCAAATGGCATCCAGGACGTCACCGTCACGGGTTTGATATATCGTCGGCATAATGTTTTAACGTCATGGTCCAGTTTTTATTACGATGGCCCCCACCGGGCAGAAAGCGGTTCGTTGTATCCGAAAAGTCAGTCACTACCCACCACCCGAGCACATCCCCTTCACCGCTGACCAGTTGCTGGGGTCTGGCCATGTCAGCAAGATCAAAAAGGTCATTTACCGCATCCACGCCTTTTCGAAAAAAAGCGTGTGCCTGTCCTTCAAGTTTTACAGTCCGTCCGGGCTTGCCGGTGTACTGGAGCAGATCCTGGTTCCCTATCCGTTCCTGCTCACTCCACCGCCAGCTGGCTTCGCGTGTAAGCTGGTTATATGCGGTGGTATCAATCGAAAAGGCAAAATCCCCCAGCATCATCATGACACTGGCCTGCCGGGCGCCGCGCTGCGCGCCCGCCTGCCGCTGACCGGATTCTTCAATCAATGGAATAATTTCACTCACCAGATAAGCCCTCCATCAGTCAGGCTGTTATCACCGTTAAATGCAGAATTTTTTTTGGTTACGGCTGACACCTCATCCGCAATGGCTTTCTCATCCTGGCCCGGCGCTGCATTGATTTCGAACCGGTACTCAAATTTCCGGTTGTCGGTGATTTGCCGGGATGGCTGTTTATCCAGGCTGTCTATCCTCTGCAGCAGCGCGTCCCAGTATCCGGCATCACTGGTCGCCCGCGCCGGATCACCGGATACATCAAGTCTCCTTGCGGATGGTAGCGAGTACCTGCCCGGATCGCTGGCGCTGCCATGCCCCCCGTTGTCCGACGGTTCAGACACACCAGCCACGGGTAACTGAAACTTATCCCAGGCGCTGGTATTCTCCCGGGTATCACCAGTCTGGGATGCCCGCTCACGATTCTGCTGCAGGGCGGCATCCCAGTTCAGAAGCGTCCCGCTGCTGTCAGGAGTAAGGTACTTATCCAGTGATTTATTGAAGGTTTCGTCGTCGTTTTTGATAAATCCCCTGGTGCCGATGTACGCATTTTTCACTTCATCGGACAGATTCGGGTTGTCAGCCAGCGTCTGCTCAAACCACTCTCCCTGTCCCTTTCTCTGAGCGGTCATTCGTGCGATATCAACCGATCCGGTCATTGCCAGAGATTTAAGCACCTCTTTCTGGTCAGCAGAACTGTCGGGCAGCAGCCAAGAAAGCTTTTTAGCCAGCGCATAAATAATCCTGCCGACAAAAACGACGCCCTGACCGAAAGACAGGACGCCCGGATACAGATCATTACGCAGAAAAGTAACAATGCGTTTTATCCCACCGCCTTTAAACCAGTCGGCAAGATCATCCGTCAGGCGCCGTACATCCGGGGCCAACTCATTACCCAGTTGCCCGGATATTTCAGCAACGGCGGAGGAGAACACAGTACGCAGGTTACTGATGGCCTGATGCCCTGCAATCGCACCCTCGGCCCCTTCTTTTGTGACGAGGTTATAGCGGCGCTGCTCATCCATCAGTTCGCGGTAACTTCTGCCGGACTGTTTGATGAGCATCAGCAGTTTGCTGGCTTCTCCTCCGAAAAGGGAATCCAGCGCAAAAGAGGCTTTTGACTCATCCTCCAGGCTGAGCGCGCGCTCAACAATTTTATTGAACTGCGCCATATCACTGAGTCCGGCAAAATCACCGGCTTTGAAGCCCAGCGTTTCAAAAGCATCCTGCAGCGAACCCTGCTTACCGTTCTGCTTATACTCACCGGCTTTATGCAGATACTCTTCGAACAGATCGCCAATGTTTTCCCCGTTCATATCGTACTGTTTTGCCAGCGTGTCCCAGGCGTTAAACGTAGTGACATCCACACCGTAGCTTTTTGCCACATTCGCGCGCTGGGCGGTTTCTGCGTTGGTGGCTGCCGGGGCGATAAGCGTACCAAGCGCGGAGGCCACCACACCGCCGCCGCCAATCGCCAGCCCCGGCCCGACCATCCCACCCAGTTGCCCGGCGATCCCCAGCCCGCGCCGGAACAGCCCCTTGCCAGCGCTCTTGAATGACTGTATGCGCTGCGCTTTCTGCAACTGTGCATTCAGTTTCTGCTGTTCAGTCTCTGTTTTCCTGATCTCCCTGGACACTTCCGAATAACGCCGTTTAAGATCGCCCAGGCTTTCCCCCGCCAGCTTTGCGCGTTTAATCTCCGCAGCCAGCTTTGTCTGGTCCTTTGTCAGCCGTTCAGACTGCCTGCCGATATCCTTCAGACTTTTCTGCAGGCCGTTTGCCGAACGGCTCCAGGAACTGTCGATGTTACCGCCGAAAGTAATAACGGCCTTAAGGTTCTGGCTTATTCCGGCCACGGTTCATTACCTCCAGTTCATCAGTCAGAAAATCGGTAAAAGTGCTGAACGGCATATCAAGATAATCCGCCATCGGAAAATGCAGACGCCGCCCGAGAAACCTTACTGCCCGGAGAAGTCCTCTTTCGGTCGCTTCGCGGGCGGGAGCATAAAAACGTTAAATGTGTCCAGCAGTTGTGCATAATCCGCCGCTGTCAGTTGCCAGATATCCCGTTCGCTGAGGTTGCAGAGCAGAGCGATCATGCGGGCTTCTTTTTCTTCTTCATTGCCACGATCCTTTGCATGAGCGATACGGTCACGAACAAGTGGCTCACGCATTGTCACTTCATCAAGTACCGCGCCCCCCTCAAGCGTGACGGGGGAGAACAGTTTGATTACACGGGTTTCACCGGGAATACTCATAAATAACTCCATAAAAAAACGGCCCGCAGGCCGTTATTGTAAAAAGGGGAATCAGAGGCGAACTTTTGCGGCCAGGCCGGACAGGACATCCACACCATTGACACGGCGCGCAAAACGCTCGGTATCAATGGCAAAAAGCTCCCGGCCTTCCAGCGACTGTCGGTAATAATTCACGGCAATATCCACCGTAACGGCATTTTCAGACAGGTTCTCTTTTCCACGGGCATCCGGTGTGACGGTCTGGACAAAACCTTCAATTTCCTCAACCGTCCCCCGCGCTGTACCATTGCCCAGATACCCCTGATAGGCCGTAAACCGGGAACGGCTGCCGCTGACAAAACCGAAGCTGGCAAGCATGTCAGCATCGATGCCATAAAATTTGACCTGGCAGGTCAGCGCCTCCATACCGTCATCCACCGGAGTGGGAGCGTCCTGGGCGCCGGTACGCAGATCTGTTTTAACAACAGCCAGAGACGGCGGCGTAAATTCATGCGCCCCCTGGATACGAATCCCCTGCCGGAAGAAGGTCCAGACGCGTAATGTATTTTTATCGCTCATGCTGCAAGCATCTCCTCAAGCGCATAGTTGTTGTTCACCCGGACACGCAGGCTGATGAGTTCAGTCGGCGATTTCGGCCCGAAATCGTAGTTGATGTACAGGACACCCGCAGCCATGCTTTCTGCGGTGTTCAGCTCTTCATCCAGCCAGGCCCGCCCGCCGAAAATGGCCCTCAGTCCCACAAGCTGGCGCATATAAGCATTGATGGTGCCGATAATGTCGTCCGCGTTCTCACGATCAAGAGGGCGGTCCACATACTCCAGCATGGCTTCCTGGATGCTGTCCTCAATCACATCCGCTGTACGTCGGACGGATTCAAAACGCCATTGTGGATCGGTCGCGCACAGCCGGTTCCCCCAGTGTTTAAACCCGGCACGGCGAATAATGGTGGAAACGTTCTGCATATTGAGCAGGTTGGCATCACAGTTCTCTTCGCCAAGAATAAATTCATCCACCTGTTCAACGCCCAGGATGTTGTAGATCTCCTGGTTGGATTTACTCCACCACCAGCCTTTTTCGTAATCGATTCTGGCGCGCAACCCGGCGGCAAAGGCAGAATAAGGACGGTACACCAGCTGGCCGTCAGCGTTACTGACCTGGACGCGCGGTCGCAGCAATTCTGTCCGTGCGCCATAGGACTGGCGGCGCTGCACCACTTCCTGCAGGGTTGCGCCGGAAGCACAGTCCACATAAGCGATCGCCCGGAGTTTTCCGGCGACGGTCTCCAGCGCTTTCCCCGCCGCATCGTCTTCACTGAAACCTGGCGCAATCACAATACGCGGCTGATACGTGGTGACAGATTTCGCTGATGACAGCAGCCCGATCCCCTTCAGGACTGCCGCGCGCTGTTTAGTTTCCTCACTCTCCTGCGCAACACGCACAACCACCGTCAGCGCATTACGCTGATCGTTGATATCGGTCAGGGCCTGTTTCAGCGTCCCGTTATCACCGAGGCGGGATAACAGCGTGGTCCCGACGACCGCCACAGGCGTATTGAGCGGAAAAGGTTCATCCTCGCCGCCGGATAGCTGGAGGATGAATGGCGAAACAAGCCCGCCTCCGGCGCCTGCTGCCTTTACCTTTCCTCCTTCAGCCTCATTGACGACCCCGGCCACCTCTGCGGGTGTGGCGGTAATGACACCATTTTCATCGCAGCCCAGCGTGATCTTCAGGGTAAGCGACTCCGGGTCCCAGACCGCAGATGTCCCGACGGCAACCGGATTTTCTGCATCCGTCTGTCCGGCCACCGCTTCAACATTGATAATATTCCCGCCCCGCCCCTTCAGGGTTGCGGTGAAGTCGAGAACGTTATCCAGAATCGGCGTGCCGGATGACCCCGAAGCCGCTGTCCCGTCAGACGCGTCCGGGGCGGTTCCCACAAGGCCAATGATGGCCGTCTGAATCGTCGTGACAGCAACGGTTCCCGATGTCAGTTCAATTGTTTCAACACCATGTAACTGAGCCATGTTTTATCTCCAGGCATAAAAAAACCTGCCGAAGCAGGTCACATTTTCTGATTAGTTTTTCCCGTGGTCCCGCCGCTGTCGCCGGGGTGATCATGGTCGTTAAAGGTCTCGCGGATTTTGCTCATACTGCCGGCTTTATCAGTGATCTCCTTCGTGGCACCGATATTTCCGCTCACATTCGTGTCGGCGTTGATCTGCGTTTTACCCTGGACAGTGAGGGTGTCAGTGATTTCAACCGGGCCATCCAGCGTCCCTTTCCCGACGATTGTGTATTTGCCGCCCGCTGCCAGGGTGATCGTCAGGGCATGCGCCGCACGGTCGTACCGGATCTCAGTACCGTCTCCGTAGCGGGTGATATGCTCACTTTCGCTGCCTCCCGGTACTGGCATCGCGCCGGTATTCCAGCCCGGATACACCCGCCCGTTGTTCAGCTCACCGGCCTCAGACAGCACCGTGACCGCATCCCCCACCGCATACGGATTGGAGTCCGCACGGTTAGCGCCCGCAAAGCCCTGACAGAGCGGCAGCCAGGCGGTAACGATATCGCCCAAATCGACCCGGCATTTCGGGATACCGTCATGCTTCACTGAATGGATGACACCGCGCCGCACGATGTTCGCCAGCCTGCGCTGTAAGTCACCCTCAATATCACTCATCAGGTTTTGCCTCGTAAATCAGCCGGTAATCGTCCACATGCGCGCGCCCAATATCCGGTGCCTTACCGAGCCAGACAGCTTTAAGCGGAGCATTCAGCTGCGCAAACGGATCTGCACCGAAGGCCGCTGACTGTGTGTAAGAAATACGCCAGACAAGATAGTCATCCATGCGCGGATCAAATTCATCGCGCCCGGCATCAATGAAAACGGCGGGTTCAGGATAATTCAGACCGAACTGCTGTCCGTCGATCCACTGGGTAATATCAGCCGCCGCCGTGCGCAGGAAAATTTCTGGCTTGCTGACGCCTGAAGCGGCGGGGTCCACCACCACAAAGAGATCGCAGGAAAGCACCACGTTCAGTTGCCCTTCGTTTCCCCCGCCCTGCTCCCAGCCGTTAATGGTGAGCCAGACAGCGGGCGTGACCAGGCCGGAAAAGCGCGGTACATTTTTTTCCGGGTAGGCATCAGCATCCCGGACCCATTCAATTTTTTTCAGCGCGCCGATCACGGCGTCGTGATACTGCGCCAGCAGGAGTGGCTCCGCCATCGTTCATTACCTCAGACAGAAATACGGGCTTTCACACGCCCGCGCAGATCGGTTTCAAAGTGATGCATAAAAATCTCCATCACTTCTGCAAAGGCGTTATCCTCGATGTAGTTCAGCATCGGTTCGTAGATATCAATTTCAGCCTCATGGGTGCGGCGGGTCTGCGGGTCACGAATCACCACCGTCCGGCGGTTTTCCCGTCGGGAGCGTGCAACCTCGCCATTCTCAAACGTGCGTGCCGACAGCAGACGGCCTTTCGGCGTGAATCCCGCGTTATCGGCCTGCCGCCTGGCTTTAATGAATCGCCCGGTATTTTTGTCCCTGCGCGTGTGATGAGGTCTGATCCTGCCGGAAATACGCCCTTTGAGATCCTTCACTTTTATGGCGTTGAGACCAAACCAGAGACGAAAATTATCGAGGCGGGAACCGCGATCCAGACGGAATGAAAGCAACCGGCGACGCACCAGATTAATGCTTCTGGGAGCCAGGCCATCTTTCAGATCGGCCATTGCCTTTTTCCGTAATGTGGCCGCTGTCCGCTTTAATGCCCTGGAATATGCCGCGCGAAATTGTTTCTGGGTTGCCCCAATGCTTTCCGCTATTCCCCAGATAGCATCCACATCAATATCGACAGGTAAATCCCGCCGCAACCGTGATCCCCGCGCCATATCAGCTCCACTTCGTTATTTCGGGCTGGGGCTTACCCGGCTCCCCGTATGCCAGGGTAACCCGTGTTCGCCCTTCTTCATCAGCACCGACATGAGTGACACGCCAGGGTAAATTGTTAATCAGGACCCGGTCGTGCTTTGACAGTCCGGCAATATCTGCGGTCATGGCGCTAAAGGCCGGGACATGGTTCTGGATTTCTCCGCCTCCCGGCACGCTGACAGGCGCGTCCGGCGATTCGAAAATCACCGTGACGGGCCGCTGCTCATCACCGACAGAAATAATGGCCGGAACCTCTTCGGCAAATGCCCGGTCTATCCGGGCATCCGCTCTCGCCAGACGTTCACGGAAGCGGTTCATCAGTAGCCAAGCCGTACAGGAATAAACTCGTCATCAGCAGCAGCCTCAGCCCAGGCCGTACCCGCCAGAGGGTTCGGCGCAGCCTCCTCACCCGCTTCCGCAGTCAGTTTACCGTCTGCCAGATACAGTTTCTGACCAACAGTGACCACTTCAGCCGCCTTTGGCAGTACGAATACGCCTGTGGTATGCAGTACGCCCCACAATCCTGCCGGGATATCATCGTGAGCTACGCCCACCAGCGCCCCTGAAAGTACGGCTTCACCTGAATGAATATCTGCCGCACCGGTATTATGAAAATCGAGAGTGTTGCCGTCCTGCTGATAGTTCTTCGCCATTTTTCTCTCCAGATGAAAAGGAGCAGCACGCGCCGCTCCGTAATAAAAAAACCGTCAGAAGACGGTCGTTTATTTTTTGGTGACTTTAACCATGCCGCGCCAGTCAAGCGGCGCCACCCCCGCATCGATGCGCACCTTGAATGCGGCACCGTCCACGGTGAAGCCCTGCTGCTGCTCCAGATATGGCGTATCAACACCGTCCAGATAAGCAACTTCGATAGTGTCGCGGCCCTTCGCCGCCGACAGGTAGTAATCTGTCGGACTGCTGTCATCCAGACGAGCTTCGGAAAGGACAGTTGCGAAGTTCTGGATCGGGTTATTAATGCCGCTGTTGGCATCTGCCCCCGGCACGCTGGCGGATTTGATCAACTGGTTAGCACGGGATTCAATAGCAACCGGCGTCAACGCAAAAGCCGGACGGATATTGAGATGACGATCGCCAGACTTCTGCAACAGCATCGCCTTACGTCCATCATCCAGTCCATCGATGCTCAGGTCAGCCGCTATCAGGTTGCCATGATCGGCGTGGAACAACGGCTTGCCGTCCGACATTTTCGGGTTGCTGGTCAGTACTGCCCAGACCAGATCGCCGACGGTTGCGCGCGCAGCGCCCCCCATAGCCATCGGAATACGAGTAAGCATATCCATATCGTCGTTAATGATGGCCTGCCGATCGATGCTGAAAAGCTCGCCATAGGTCGCCAGCGCAATGGGTTCTCCGCGATCCTTCAGGGTGACGTACTTATATTCCGCCCCGGCACGCACCTTGCGCAAGGTCGGGAAAGAGTCCAGACCTGCGCGATGCGCGGTTTTGAAATCGGTCAGCGTGCCCTTGCGGGTCCACTGGTCGAAGGTTTCGTTTGCCTCATCCCAGCCCAGCAGTGCAGCCTTGTGCGCCACATCCATCAGGATATTGCCGAAATCGCTGCTGCTGTGGGTGAACGCCAGCCCGACCATCGCCAACGGTGCACCATGACCGGAAATACCGATACCGCGATCCACCAGCGACGCGCGTGCCAGTTCACGCAGGGTATAGCCGTTATAGGCGTTATCCTTCTCAGCCTGCGCATAGCCCGCCCGGGCCATGATGGCCGCGCGAATGGAATCACCGACAAGATTGCCGTTACCGGCATAAAGATGAATGGCGCCCGGGCCCGCACTCGGGGTTGTCCCTGCGGCCAGCGCCTGCAGCAGTTTGTCACGGGCTTTTTCAGCCGTGCAGGAAAAGTCGGCAAGGCATTCAGCCTTCAGCGTCGCGAAGGTCGGGAACGCCTCAAACACAGCGGAAACCGTATTTACGCGTTCCGCGTTCGCCGTCTGCATCTGCTGCTGTAGTTGCTGAGCCAGCGCGGTGATATCGATGTTTGTCATCTGCGGCGCGGGCTGTTGTGGTGCCTGCTGGGTCTGGGTTGCCTGCACTGGTGCGGGCTGCTGAACCGGAGCAGGCGGCTGATTCACAGGGGCTTCGGCACGCGGCGTAAAAAGGGTCTTAATCTGTTCAGGCATATTCTGGTAATCCTTCAGTTTATTTTCATTCACACAGGCCGCAGCCTGCAGTTCAGGTTCAAGCGTGTCGGCGAAGCCTTTTTCCACCGCTTCAGCGCCGTTGAGCCAGGTTTCAGCTTTCAGCATTGCTTCCAGTTCTTCCTGTCCAAGCCCGGTCTTGTTCATGTAGGCACTGAGTATCAGCGCTTCATTACGATCCAGCCAGTCGGCATAATCCCGCATATCGTCAGAATCCCCGGCGATACCACCCCACGGTTTATGCACCATAAGCCAGGCGTTTTCCGGCATATGCACCGTGGCGCCAGGCAAACAGACAATCATCGAAGCCATACTGGCCGCCACACCGTCCACCCAGATATCCACTTTCGCTTTCAGCCGCGCCAGGGTGTTATAGATCGCAAACCCCTGCATCACATCGCCACCGGGACTGTGAATATGCAAATCCACTGCGCTGGCGTCGAAAACACCGGCCTCCTTACAGTCCGTGACAAACTGCTGGGCGGTGATCCCCCAGCCGCCGATCACGTCATAAAGGAAAATCTCCACGCGCCCGGCGGCCAGCGCGCGGATCTCATACCAGCACTGGCCATTTGCGGCATCAACGCCCGCCAGGCTGGCGCGGGGGTTAATCATCATCTTCCGGCGGCTGCCCGGTTTGTTTTGCGGTTGCATCAGGCATAGCTCCTTTGTCGTTGGCGGCATCTGAATCAAACACCAGCCCGTGTTTACGGTTAAATTCGGTTTCGCGCATTCGCTGGCGTTTGACCTCCTGGGGAGACTGACCACGGGCGCGTATCCATTCTGCTTCGGTTCCCGCGCCGCCACGGACAATCCCCTTCCAGGCGTTGGCCTCTTTCACTGGGTCGATCCACGGCATCACCGGACCGAGATAGGTCGCGTTGAACAGCGTCTGGCGGTCTACATCTGACGGGATATCCATCGTGAGCAGCGCCATCGCCAGCCAGGCGCGATATACCGGGCGACTGTGCTGACCGACAAACCACTGCTGCAGGACGTTGTAGCCTTCCTGCCCCTCCACCAGTTCCTGCCGCTGGGCACTGTAAGTGCCGTTATAGTCACGGGCTATGCTGGAATAGGTGCCCCGGCTGCCAGCGGCGACGGCACGCAGCTGACCGTTGCGGAATTCATGGAGATGAACGTTCGGGCGGTTTGACTCAACCATCCCGAGATCTTCACCCGGCGCCAGATCGTCAAAAATCATGCCCGGCGCGATATCGAAATGACGGTATTTTTTCTCTGGCCCTTTCCAGTCGTCATCCCCTGGAAAACTGGCCGCATCCCCGCGTTTGATATAAAAGCCCAGCGCGGCAGCGATGCGGGCGGCTACACGTTCGCTCTCTTCGTAGTCCTTGATATCGCTCAGACGTTTAATCACGCCGTGCAACAGGCTGACGCCGCGCAACTGGTGCAGGCGTCGCCGCTGCGCAAGATGCAGCATGTTTTCTGCCGAAACGGTTTTAAGCTCTGCGCTGAAACGGGCCATGTTCGCCGGGTGATACTTATAGACGCGGTATCCCGTCGGCCTGCCCCATGCGTTGACGATAATGCCCTGCCGCACCTGCTGCCCGGCGACGCTGTTGAGATTCATCGGCACAAAATCGGCTTCAAGAAGTTCAAGCGAAAACGGCACGCTGGTTGAATGGGTCAACCCCGCTACCGGCCCGCGCACCAGCTGGGTAAAAATTTCACCGTCACGCAGCGCGGAGCGCAGGGCCAGCCGCTCAGCTTCCGGTCGCGTGAACATGCCAGTCACCTCCGGGCGCACCGACCATTCGGACCAGAGCGCGGATATCCTGGCCGCAAAATCTTCATGCAGCTTGCCATCCAGCCCCAGCGGCTGCGGCTCCACCTGAATCCCCTGCGCACCGATTACCCGCTCTTCCAGTTTGTCCAGCAGGCCAATGACGATGTCGTGATCTTCATCCAGCGCCCTTGCCTGCTCGCGCAGTGACACGCCAGCGGCAAAGACCGCCGTATCCGCAGAACGGCTTTCCCGCTTTCCTTTATGAAGGCGCGACGGCTGCGCGGCTTCATACGCCTGCAGCAGCATTCTGTTTCGCGCACGCGCAACCGCCCACCCTGGCGCAATGGCGCCAAGTGCTCTGTCAAAAATGCCCATGTGAAGCCTTAAAGAAAGTTAGCGAGTTTGAAAGAACCGCTGCGACGACTCACGGTTTCCCAGCGTTTTTCCCAGTATTCCAGCTCTTTACGCAGCGCTACCGGATCATGGTTAGTAATGGCGCGCCCGTTCACACCAGTGAAAGACACGCTTTTACCATCAAGGGAGTCATGGTAAGCCTGGCGAACCGTAACCAGCATCTGCTGAATTTCTGTTTTCGTCACAGCCAGCCTCCGTTTTCGCTGACACCCAGCCAGCCGCCAGACAGCGTGCTGGCCTGTTCAGTTTCTGAAACCGGAGACGAACGTGCAGGCACCGCTTTTTTCACAGCAATCTCCCTGGGGCGTTCCCCGTCAATAATGTTTGAATTGATATCCTGAGCAGCCGCCCAGGCTGGCGGTTGTTCCCAGTCACGGATTTTTTCGTAGCCGCGCAGGATCGCGACAGCGTGGGCATAACAGAAAAGGTCAAAGGCTTCGTTATTGCCTTTTCCCGGCTTACGCCATTTTCCGTCTGTCCCACGTTCTTCGTAGGTCAGTTCCTCGTAGAACCATTCCCCGAGCCAGTCAGGAAAATGGATATACCCTGCCCCGGGCGTTTCACGCTCAAGGTTATTACTGAGCTGGTCTTTAAGCAGGTCGGTCTGCAACAGATAAACCGGAACCTCGCCGCGCGCATCCGCCCGGCGATCACTTCGGTCAGTGTTATCGGGATGGGTTCTGGTAATGATTTTCTGACGTTTCGTGCTGTCCCCTTTAATCAGGTAAACCCGTTTACCCAGACCATCACGGCGACACTGACGCCAGAATTTATAGGCGTTATCCGTGACACCATCTTCCCCGCCACTGTCGACCGCCATTGCCAGTACAGGCATCCGCTGCGAAGGACTGGACTGGAGCGGATACGTTTTTTCCAGCACATCCGTGATCAGCAGCTTCCAGTCTTCAGGATAGGAGCCTGGATGCAGTGGCTGAGTTTCGCCATTTTCATCACAGCGCAGGGACTGGCGGATGTTATAGCGATCCACCAGCCAGCGTTCCCCGTTTTCACCGTAACCAATGATCTGGACCACAAAGCGGCGTTTCTTCCCGCCCTGCACGTCAACTGACGCCAGCAGGAAACGGACTTTGGGCGGCACCAGCCGTTTACCGTAATCTTCAGCCCGCTGCATCAGCACATCGGCGCGACGCTGCTCGCTGGCCGCGCGGGGCAGATACGGCCGTCCCCAGTCAGTGTTAATCACCGCGCGCAGGGTCTCTTCACTGCCGGTTGCTTCATAGTCCTGCTCCGCCGTCAGCAGCTTGTAGACCAGTTGGGACCAGGTCTGATAAGCCGCTGCCGGTCCTTCCATCCAGAACGACGCGATACGCGAACGGCGGCCTTCCCCCGTAATATTGCCTTCCCTGTCGATCACCAGGCCCTCACGTAACCAGACGCCCTTTCCGTTAAGTTCCCGCTTTTTATCGGCGGTAATAATGCCGTTACAATGCGGGCACTCAATATGCGCGGCTTCACTGGCTTTCACCGGATCAGCTGTTTCCCGGTAGCCTGTCATTGCCTCCATTGCAGGTTGAAAGTATTCCCCGCAGTGTGGGCATGGCCAGTACCAGCGGCGGCGATCGCCGCGATTGTATAAAGCCAGGATTCCGGTGGTTGGCGGAGCTTCGTGCGGCGATTTACGCCGCCACTTGGTATTGGTGATTTCCCTGCCCGGAGAGCTTTCGACCAGTGTCATCCCCGCAGACATAAAGGTGGTGGTACGTTTGGAGGCAAGGGTAAAGCCATCGCCCTCGCCATCAATATCTTCAGGGAAGCGATCGTAATCTGTCAGCGCCACGCATTTAAAATCTGACGAGGACATGATGTTGATGGAAGGCCAGCCAATCTTCAGGTAGTTCCCGGCAAGGAAGGTCCTGTCATGCACGTTGTTGTCGTTGCGTAACGGACTCAGCCGCTTTGCCACTTCCGGGCTGACACGAAATGTTCTGGCAAGACGTTTTTTGGAGTGTTCACGCGCTTTCTCTTCCGTCATCTGAACAATGAGCATATCCGACGGATCACAGACAATGTTGTACACCACCCATCCATCAATCAGACCGATTGTCTTACCTGTTCGGGCCGGGCCAACAAAAATGACAGCATCATATTCACGCGATGCCAGGCAGTTCATGGGTTCCACAACATAGGGGGCAAGGTCCGGGTCCCATTTAACATAGTTACCCACACCAACCGGGACATGCATGTATTTATGTACGGCCTCGGCAACAGGCATTCGACGTGGCGCCCTGATGATCCCGGCAGTGTTTTTTCTGACCTCCGCCGCCGTGGCCTGTCGCATGGCTTACTCCTCTTCTGACGAACTGTCCTCCTGTTCCGGCGTATCTGCCTGTTCAACCTTCAGGGCAATCTGATCCCGCAGGTCATCAATTACTTTTTGCACCCTGACCACAGCAGCAGGTGTCATCGCGCAATCGCGCTCCAGAATATCCGGCAGCGTTTCCAGTACCTGAACGACGGCTTTCGCCATCGAGGAAAATTCGCGGGTAACTGCCGATGCCGGAATAAGTTCACCTGTTTCCTGCTGGAACTTAAGGCGTTCACGTTCAGACTGAAACCACGCTTTGCGATCGGGTGGCAGCATCTTATCGACGTCCACCAGTTCCGGTGTCGTTGTTCGGCCCAGCAGTTCCCGGAGAATATCCAGAACGGAATAAAGTTTGAGACGGGAATTACTGCCGGGAGCAGGTTCGACATTATTCAGCCTGCTGGCGACCGTCTGACGATGCAGATCGGTAAGCACCGCCAGCTGGTTAATATTAAGGCGGAGATTTTTCAGCTCGTTATCCATGATGATGAACAAAAATTAATCATTTCGACATCGTGAATAATTTCACGACTGAAATATCAACAGGTTAAGGGAATGATGATGATGCCGATAAAATGCAAAAAACCAGCCGTTTTCCGCGTGTCCTCGCCCCCTCGGTGCTCAGAATCACCGGAAGGACCCACTGAAATGATAATGATTATCAATTAATAAGGTATAAAAAAGGCCGCCTAAGCGACCTGATGAGTAAGGGAGAATTTATATGAGTTTGATCTTAACTGCGTAACCTTCGAGACCAGTCATGGTTTCTCTGGGAGTAAACTCAATTTCAGAAACTTCTTTGCCCGTTTTTTTTCTCAATTCAGCAATCTTTTTAGAGATAAGGGCGGAAATTTCTGCTTCTGCTTTTAGCTTTTGTTCCTCTAAACTCATATTGACCTCTTCTGGTTTTTCAAAAGTATGAACATGCCAGTAAAGTGGTTGATAGCATAAGTTTTCAACACTAACTTATTATAAATTATAATCTATTTTCCAGCCATTCTCTCAAGTGTAAAGGAGCATGAGAGCTACATAAAAGCTTTTCAGTGAATACACTGAACCCTGTCAAAACAGTTAGAACATCATGTATGATGAATTCATTCCAGAACTATATTCAATTATTGTTTTTCAATAACCTGATTCAGTTTAAACGTCTCATTTTTATTGCACATCAACAACAATTCAGTGCACAACAACCGTCGGTCTGATAATTATCGAGAAGCAACAAACAGTGCCTTACAACGAGGACAGATTAATGTTCTACCTTGGTTAATCTTTACTACTGACTGTCGAGATTTATGTCCGCACTCCGGACAGATTACAGTGATATTTGATGAATTACTGAATAATTTTATTACTTTATTTAAGAATGACATAGGAAATACCTGCCCCAATGAATATGTTTCAGCATATCATCAATTGTCTAAAAAACACTCAAACAAAGAGCAATTGAACATCGGGAGGTGTATGGTTGTGATCCCCTCCCTAAAAAAGGAGTTACCACTCATGACATACTCCAGTGGGCTCAGGCAATTCAAAGAACGTCCAGTCGAAGTCAAATGTCCGGAATGTTCACGCATAACGAATCAGAAATCCAGACAGTTGCGCAGAGATAAGCCATTGAAATGCTCTTACTGCGGACACATCTTCCTGCCATCTGAATGTTCATGCATAGGTGGATAACCGACTAATTAGAAAGAGAAAATTAACATTTAGAGTGCAAACGCTTTTTAAAATGAGTAACTGATTATGAGCCACAAAAATGAAAAAATTATAGAAGGATATGTGATTGAAACTTTACTCCGTGGAGAGATATCACATCCCGTATGCATCCATCGGGTGAAATTTACTAATGGTAAGTTTGCTTTGATTCGCAGTGTAGGAAATGTCTGTTTTGTTGCCGGTGCATCCATCAGACGAGAAAAGTCATACTGGTCTCTTCATAATACAAAAATCAGGCTTCTTCCGTTTGAATACATTAGTGAAACTGAGTCTAAAAGACGCTTTCAGGAGGGATAGGACGAATCATTTTTCTCAACCCAGTTTCCTTTGCTGTCCTTCACAACCTCAATAAACTCTTCGGTCGGAGACGGTGAACCACCTTCGTCCTCCCACTCACTTAAGGATTGTTGCCACTCTTCCTGTGTCAGAACTTTTCCTGTTACAGAACTTCGTAGATAAATCGTCATAACCAATCTCAGCCCAATAAAATGTCTTTCTTAACTATCATTATAGGTGAAATACGGGGTTACCTCTTTTCCTTGTACCACGACACCACCTCTGTCCATAATCTTACAGAGGCGAATAAGCAGAACAATCAGTTACATCAATTTCCTTGCTGCTTCCAGTATCTCCTCAGAAGATAGTTCACGGTCAGTAGCCACATTTACAATTTGGTGATCGCCAGTCAGAGATGGGAACCCCGCAGACATAACAGTCAAATGCGCTTTTTCACCATTAGGGTAATCCCGCAATATTGTTGTTATGGCCGGCATAACCTCTACGACAGCAGCAGGTTCTGCATTAAAAAATACTATTACTTTTTTCATAAGGTTATCCAGATTAGTGGCGAAAACCATGCTGATTACACAAGATAAAAAGGCCCCCGTAGCGGAGCCTTAATTTACTTCCGAAAATCCAGAGTAGCCTGTCCGGAATTGATGTATGAAACAATGTTATCAAATGTAATCATTGGTGATTTACAAAAAATACATTTCGCTCCGGACGGATTTTTGTCAGTAACATCAAACACGGATGTCCTGAATTGTGACCCATGGCAGCATGGACACCTGAAGTGAATATAGTTAGAGATAATTGCCGCCTTAAAGTGCCACAACATTTACAGCTGACGGGCCTTTTGGTCCTTGCTCGACGGAAAATTCGACTTCCTGATTTTCATTAAGAGTACGGAAATCTTCACTTTGAATTGCAGAGAAATGCACAAAAACATCCTTGCTACCGTCTTTTGGTGTTATAAATCCAAAGCCTTTTTCAGGATTGAACCATTTGACCAGACCAGTGATTTTATTTGACATAATTAATACCTTTTTGAGTAAGCCCTTAGACATGATGGTCTGAATAAAATTTATCAGAGAGAAAAAAACCTAAAGAAATCTCAAGAGATATTAAGAATGAGAGGTATTACAATAACTGCTTCAGATAATTTTGTATCAAACCGCACATTCATTAACGCATGGTTAACCATGCTTAGCAAGCATTAGTTTTGTAAAGAAATTCTTAGCCTCTTTCTGCATCATTTGAATGGTAAAAATAACAGAACTGGATTTATAAATAAACTCTGTCATGCTGATCCAAACCTTTATCTGTCACCCTAAGTTTTCAAGGGATTTAGGCTCATGGAAGAGTCAATTTTTTAAGCCGTGTAGATCACGACACTAATAGTGTTAGCATATCAATAGATAACGTCAATATCGACGTAAATCAGCACATTCGCCAACCGCTCCAGTCAGTGCAAACCATGATACATAGTGATACTAAGATAAATGTCCGGAAATGAAGGCGAGCTATTTCTTATCGAAACGTGTATGGTTGCAGCCTTATAAAAACAGGAAGCAAACTATGTCCGGACGTAAAGATACAAAAAATCGTCGTAATCACCTTGTAAAATGTTCCTGTCCTGCCTGCTCAAAAGATTCAGAACATAGCTTTATGAGAGTTCAAAAAGGGACACAACTCATCTGCCCATACTGCAGCACGTTGTTCCAGTCAGCCTTAGTTCCTTCTTTATCACGGTAAAACCCTGCCTGGGTGGTAATGCTTTTCTTACGTTAGTTAGCCCCGCCGCTTACGGGGTCATCGCCAGGACAACATACATTCTCGCCAACACCTGAGTCAAAAATACTAACAACTTGTTTATGTTATTTCCCCTGGAAACTGTTTAATGGTGTAGTATGGAAGGCTAGTATCATTAACCACAAGGAAATAAAATGTACTTCTATGAGGTCATATCATCAAAAATAAAATCTATTGGTTACTACCCTTCAGAGAAAATACTGGAGATAGCGTTTGTAGATTCAGGTACTTATCAATACATTAGAGTGTCGAAAAAAACTTACAATTCCTTTGTGACGGCAAAATCCAAAGGTCGATTCTTTGATGGCGTAATTAATAGCAAATATCTTTGCCGAAAAACAAGGTAAGCCAACACAAAGGATGCCCGACTCATCACCGTCCTGCTCTCTACTTACATATTAAAATGGAAGAAACCGATACATCGGGATGTTTCACACTTTCTCGTTCTCACTATATCGCGGAGGAATATGACCGGATATGGACAATAGTTAAACAGCTAGAAATCAGCCGTCATCCAATATGTTTTCTCTGCTTTAGTGCTTAATTTCTTTTACTCCCTGTTTGCAGTTGAACTGTACTGCTTTGTTGTGCGCCAGAATGTCTTTCTTCGTATACCGATCCATTACTTCAATATCATGCTCAGTAAGGTAGATGACGCGTACCCAGTCACAGGCCGTGTCCGTTACTTCAGGTTTTGCGGGTAAAGTTCTCACGCAACTCGCGGTCAACATCGTCATCAGGAAGATGATTAACAGTCTGCTGTACATCCCTGGCTCCTTTTGTTGTCTCTACCCGGCGTTCTGCAACTGCTTCAGTAGCTGCCGCGCGTTCTTCTGTGCGTTGAATTCCCGCTTTGGTTTCCGCTTTGCTGGTGCCGCGCGCGTGACCGAAACCAAATGCGCCTGCAATTGCGGCCAGCACAGCAACAACCAGGCCGATAATCATCTCCAGCGTCATATAACCACCCGCTCCTTTACCCAGCCATAAACAAACGTCTCGTTCGCGCTGCGCTGTTCTGCCAGTTCGAGATAACGTTGACCCTGACTGCAATTCAGGGCGCGGAGCATAACCAGTTCGCCCTCTTTCCCGCGACGAGAAAGATAGCTTTTCAGCGCGCTGATAGTTCGCGGACCGATAAATCCATCTGCAATCAGATCGGGATAAAGTGAGCCCTGAATGTTGAACACGTTCAGCCAGCGCTGAAACCATTTGGTCTGAACCGATGGGCCCATGTTTACGCCCGTGTCGCAGAGTTCGGCGGCGATGGCTGGTGACACCTCAGAAACAAGGTCGAAGCGTGGGCCCGTCCAGTAGTCAGCCGTCAGAATATCCAGCGCCTGCTGGCGGGTGAGGTTCCGCATATCTCCGGTGTACCCGTGGGCCCGAGCTACCGCTTGCGTAATTCCCCAGTTTGTTGGCCCGCCTTTATCGTCAGGATGATTAACGTAACCCCCTTCTTTACCGAGAATGGCGTCAAAAATTTCGTCTTTAGTCATTAGTGCCTCAGATGATCAACCAGACGTGCAACGTTGCCTCTGACGGCCACCAGCACGGAAAGGAAAATGATGTTGGCCCCAATCGTGGCCCATGAGGAATGAGGGTAAATGCCGCACAGATAGGCCAGTGGCACTGTGCTGTATGTGACTGTAATAAGCCACGCCAGACGCGATACCCACGGACGATGCCGGGAATCACCCCGGCGGTAGAACATCAGGGTTATTACCACCCCTGCGCAGAGTAGCGCGTTAACAGTTGCTGACGGGTCATTTAGTACCACCTGAACCTCCCCGGCGCGTTATCAGCGCCACCAGCGAGCCGACATCCTGGTTATTCAGGAACGTCAGTATTTTGACGGCTAATGCAGAAACGATTACTGCGCCGATGGCGTCCAGAGGTTTATCGTTGTAACCCGTCCAGGTCGCCAGTTTTGAACCCACCAGCCCGGAGCATAGAATTCCAGCGATATACGACACGACGAAATACGCCAGGCGGCGGGTTGCGCTCAAATCTGCGGCGGTAGCAATGTAAAATACAGCCCCTGCAAATGCGCCGAACACCACACCGTAATCAGTTCCGGTCAACAGCCCATAGACACTGGCCCCCGTCAGGGCGCCGCCGGCTAACCCGGTGCCGGAAATCGGATCGGACATTGGTCCCCCTCTATTGCTGTGAGTCCTCTCAGAAAACTTGAGGGGAAATAAAAAAGGCCACCGGATGGCAGCCTTCATAAAAGATATCTGGAATGAATCAGGAAAAATCGGCGATATGACAGGGGTACTGATGCAATGCACCTCGCGAATACCCCTGCCGTATCGCCGGAAAGCAAAAGCCCCGACTGGCGGGGCTCTCGTCATAATCAAATTGTCGCTTCTCATCGCTGCCATCGTGGCGCAGCTCTGCCAAGCATGAATGGATTATCTAACTTTCTGGGTAGAATTCAATGTACATAGCCAGAAATAGCACTAAAAGCTAAAATAACAATTTCTAATCATCCAGGAGTTTCCGGGCTGACAGATAAACCTTCGCTCTGAAAATCTGCAAACACCACTTAACCCGTTCCCTCGCCTTTTCGGGGGTTAACCACGGCGCGATTGCCCGTAACTCTCTTGTGATATCAGAGATTTTTTTTCGCGTGGTGTAATACTGAAGACCAACGACATATACCGGATCATTGACATCAAGCGCCAGCAGCACGGATTGCTCAACAAAATCAACATCATCATTATGCAAAGCTTCATCAATTACGCTTGTGGCTGGCTGGGGCCATAGAATGGTGTGAGCGCGATTTAGTGCCTGCTGCCCCTTAAATCCCTCACTGCGAGCCTGGTTCAGCGCAGCCGTAAAACGCTCCAGCGCTTTATCTGACCAGCGACCTCCCCTCAGTACATTCCAGCATTCATGTCCTCTGGGCATGCGTGGGGCAGTTCCCCCGCTCACACCTTCCCCCCATATCGTTAACAGTGATTTGATCCATGCCGACTGAATCCCGGTAAGGAGAGTACATTTCCCCAGCCAGCTTTTGCGGGGTGCCGATGCTGCTTTTTCCAGCGCTGCGCGGTGTGAACGTTTTTGACGTGGCGTCATGGTTTTTTTCTCCTTTATGCCAGCACGCCAAGCGCGAACGCCCGGTCCAGCACATTTTTCAACATTTCAAGCTGAGAACCGTATTTACGTTCAAACTTGACCGGATCGTTATGCAGTTCTGTGTGATGTTCACGGCACAGCGGAAGGGTAAAGCTGTCATGGGCTTTTGTTCCCATTCCTCCCTGCCCGTGCCCGATAAGATGATGGGGATCGTCTGATGGCATTCCGCAACATTCGCACGGCTGGGTCTTCACCCACTGAACATATTCAGGATTTACCCAGCGAATACGTTTTGGCCGCTTCATAAGGGTTTGCGGGGATTCTGGATCAACGGTCAGCGCCACAGCAGGCTTTGTCGCCGGTATTACCGGAATAACGTAACCCGACAGCAATTCCAGGCGTTTTTCCAGAATGCTGGTGGCCGGAACCGAAGGGACGATCTCGCTTTCCTTATAGACTGACCGCAACGGTTCGTTCGGCAGTGCCAGAGCGCGGCTCGCCATCCCTTCCGGTATCGCTGCGGCGACGCCGGAATACACGGCCCACCAGCACAATTCCGCAAGTGAAAGCTCTCTGTCTTTACCACACCTTAGCGCCGCTAATACGTTATCAATCACCCACTCGATCAGGTTCTTGCGGGCCAGCGCCGAAAGTTGCTCCGTTGCCTGCTCCCGCAGCTGGTTATCACAATGCCAGCAGACACGTATTGCCCCCGGCTCATATCGCATATTGACCAGCTCGCTGTGGTGATACTCTGAATGCGGCCACTGGCAATGGCTTACCCGACGTCGTAACCATTCCTCCAGCGCCGTAATTCCTCCAGCAGCGCGGATCACCCGTTCATCAGTAAAAAACGGCACCAGCCCGCTGTCTTCTGCCAGCGGCTGGCGGGCATCAGGGATTTTCCCGGATGGCCAGCGCGTCATATACTCTGGCGGCTTTTCTATCAGCACCCGACCATGATGAAACAGACCGAGCAACTCACTGCCTGGCTTCAGCATTATCAGCCCCATTTCACGAACGATTACGGGTTTGAGCAGCGCGCGCATTCAATAATCTCCCGAATGATTATTTGCCCCTTTTCTCCCCATATTTTTGTGACGCGCCCGTCCCACACGCGGCTGTCGTCGTCAAATATCGCGTCAAGTAACGCCTTTTCGAGATTGTCCTTATCTGGTTTCTGCTGGTGCGGTTTCCCGCTCATTTCGGCGCGGCGCTTCCTGCTCCAGCTGGCGGGCATGGGAAGTATGAATGTGACGTGATAACCCGACTCAGGCAGTGAGACCTTGTTCAGCCTGACTTCATCGCAGAACGCACGATAGCGAAGCACCGGCGGGCGTTTCTGCCATTTATCCCGCTGAGTCATTCTGGGTTTACCGAGCGGCGTAATGTCGTAGACGTGCATAATCACCCCCACATCCGCGAGCGATACGATTTTTTAGTGCGCGCCGGGCTGGCGTTTTCAGTCAGTAATGCACTGACAATCCAAAAACATGGATCAGAGTCCAGACTTCTCTCTGTTTTAATGCCCTTTGCCCGGTATCGTTCCACCAGCTCGTCGGCCTGCTCGGTGGTCAGCCCATGATGAGTGAACCAGCTCCGTTTCATGCCACCTCCCGAATGAGCGGCAACAGAAATGCGCTGGCGTTGGGTAACGTCAGTGAGGATTGTATTTTGAAGTGGTTTTGCGCCATCGCTTTCTCCGTGGCGCAGCAGGTATAGGTTGTTCAGGCCTATGACGGGAGTGTAACAGAATTCAGAGAAACGCGATAACCAGCGCGTTCCAGCATCTGGGTAAAGAGGCTCGGCGTTCCGATAATCTCATCGTCCTTTAGTGGCATGAAAGACACCATGTTGCCACGCCGGTACATCAGCGCACGCTCACATTCAGGAAATGAGTGCAGCCTGGCAACGATAACCCCATCGTGGCATCTGATGACTGCATAGCCTTTTTTTGGTAATTCTTCTAATACTTCCACCGAAAATCCCTCCCGAAAACCAGGGCAATAACCAAACGCTTATATATCAATAAAACCAGTCGTCGGCGCTTTCCCAGGTCTCCTGAAGAATCTCCTCAATGCGCTGCTTGTCCCCTTTTTCACCCCCCAGAATACTCAGGCCATCAGCCCCGGCGCGGCGAATTGTAAGTTTTACCCCTTCATAGTTCTGGCTGAGCCTGCGTAACAGTTCGGCTTCTAATGCTGGCACTGCGCCATCAGGAAGTTTCTTTGTTCGATCAATAGTTAACTCAACTTTCATAGTGGCCTCCACTGCGTATACTGTGTTTTTATACAGTATACCTATAAAACAAAATGATCAACGTTTTAAGAGCACGAATTGTTAACCCGCAGACACAAATTTCAGGCGTAAAAAAACCCGCCGAAACGGGTCGAATTAGCAATATTTTATTAAGTGGCAATTTCTTTCTGCTGACAAAGCTCAGGCAGATTCGCGCGGACGAGCGCCTCGGCGAACGGTGGCTGTTAGCATTGACGCAATTGGAATCGGTCAATCCTTATACATGCTTTCCCTCGAAAACTTCTGTAAAACAAATTTGGTATTGTTCGGTTTAATACCCTCTGTTACATCACCCAAACATGATTGCAATCGGTGCCAAAGCTCTTAGAGAGAAAAAACCTCCTTAAAAGGAGGTTTTTATTTTTAGCGAAGTGCTCTACGCCTCACCTGTTTAACCGTAACAGCCATAAGGTTGATGAAGGCGACTGCCACACTCCCTAATGTGCCTACAGCAAAGTCGCTCATTTCAACAACGCCCAGCCCAAGAAGTATAAAAAGGACCAAACATGTCAATATGGTTGAACAAAAGACACATAAAAGCAGTGATACAAAAAGTCTGAAGAAAAGACTTTTTTTCTTAATGCGCATTTAAGTCCCCTTAAATGCGCAGAAGTCATCGGAGTTGTTCAGGCTCCGATGAAATGATTATGGCGGGTTGATTATCAATGATCAACGTGGTTTTGTGAAATCAACAAAGTATGTATCAACTTTACCGCTCTCATCCTTCTCTATGAAGTATGTGACTTTCGTTGAAAGTAAGCTACTCGTTTCTTTTTCAATGTAACCATAAGCACCATTATCATCAGGCTTGCTACTTACTTCATGCATAAAACTTTGACCATCAGCAGAACCGCCCTTTATGGTTACTTTTTTTAGGGCCATATTATTACCTCCTAGTAATTAATTAGTTACTTTTTGGCGTTCTGCTCCGCCATTTCGATGTAGCGCGGGTCACTGGCGCGCGGGAGCTGAATGCTTTGCTCACGGTAGAAACGTACTCGCTCCATGAAATACTCGCGCAGGTGCTCAGGCTGCTCGCGAGCCACCTGTTCTGCGATAACCGGCATGTTCAGGCGTTCTTTTTGTCTTGCTCGTCTTTCGGTTTTGCTGCGATGTTCCAGTCTGACATGATGAATCCCCTCCATGCTTTGAGAGGTATTATACATTACGCAGCCATTTCTTTAGGCTGGCAAAGTTCGGGCAGATCCGCCCGGACGAGCGCCGCGGCGAACGGTGGCGGCACAGCATTACCGCAGCAGGAAACCCTGCGTGGTAGATTTCGTGCAGTTGAAACATTAGTAATGAAGTCTGTCACTTCATTACTGAAGAAGTAATGTAACTATCATATTTTAAATCTCTGAAAATAACTATACAATTCAATAAATTGAATTTCAGCATGACGGGAAACATGTATGATAAAATTTTTAATGTTGATTGTGGTGACATTAACCATTGCAGGTTGCTCCCCTCTTGCACCTACAGGCTGTCAGAAAAAAAACGCAATGGAATCATGCGAATATAAGAGTTCGGGTAAAGTGTCAGATAAGGATATATATGGATGGTATTCATCCAGAATAAAAAAAGCTTTGGACGCAGCACTTACAGAGCCCCATGCCTGGAATGGTAAAAGATGTAACGCTCATTTGGATTTCAAAGTCGATGGCACCCTGCAAAATTTTATCGTGAAAGGTGGTGACAAAGATTATTGCGCTGCATTGCAAAAAGCTTCTGAAAGAGCGACATTCCCGGCGTTTACCGATCGGAGAGTTTACTTTAATATGGGTTCCGCAAGATGGAACTTCGAAGGTCAGCCATGAAAACTATGGTGCGCCGGGAGATCCCCGGCGTTCTC